>DASZKP010000001.1:0-42390 GCA_035553395.1 Solirubrobacteraceae bacterium
AGGTCCGCCGCCACCTGCTCCTTGGTGCGCCTCCTGACCAGCGGCCTGATCCGGCGCCGCAGCTGGGCCAGCAGGTCCGCCTGACCGTTTTTCTCAACCGGCTTCGCGTAGTACTCACGGAACCGGCCCGGATCGGGGAACAGCCCGGGCGCGGTGATCGACAGCAGCGACCACAGCTCCATCAGGTTGTTCTCCATCGGCGTCCCGGTGATCGCCACCTTGAATGGCGCTTCCAGCTGGCGGATCGCATGGTAGGTGCTCGACTGGTGGTTCTTGACGTACTGCGCCTCGTCGAGCATCAGGCCGGCCCAGGTCACCGTCCGGTAGGAGTCGGCTTCGAGGCGCAGCAGCGTGTACGTCGTCACGACGACATCGGCCCCGGCGAGGATCTCGTCGAGCGTCCGGCCGGACTTCGCCATCGTGTCGGTGATCGCCGCGACCCTCAGGGCCGGCGCGAAACGCCCCGCCTCGCTGACCCAGTTGGACACGACGCTGGTCGGCGCGACGACGAGGAACGCCCCGATCTCCGGGTCGCGGTCGCGGGCGTGGCAGATCAGTGCGAGTGCCTGGAGCGTCTTGCCGAGTCCCATGTCGTCCGCGAGGATCCCGCCGAGCTCGAGCTCCCACAGCGACGCCAGCCAACAGAATCCCTCGCGCTGGTAGGGGCGCAGGCGGGCCGTGAGCGTGGACGGCGGGTCGTACTCGGCGACCGCGTCGAGCTCGAGTAGCGCGGACGCCTGACGCTGCCATGCGGCGGCCTGCTCGGTGACCACTCCCAACGCCACGAGCTCAGTCCACAGCCCGGCCTGATAGCGGCTGATCCGCAGCGGCGCCGACGGCGAGTCCGACAGCGACCTGGCTTCGTCGATCAGCTGACGCAACGACTGTAGGCGCGGCTCCAGCAGCGAGAAGTGGGCGCCGTCCTCAAGCATCATCCGCGACTCCCCGCCGGCGAGGGCCGTGAACACGTCGGCGAAAGGAAGCTCGTGTCCCTCGACGCTGATCGTCACGCCGAGGTCGAACCAGTCGCGATCACCGGCGACGTCAGCCGTCGACACGCCGATCGTCAGCGATTCGCCGACGTCGCGGTAGTCCGGCGTCGCTCCGGCCACATCGACCGCGACGTCGTCCCGCTGGGCCAGCAGCGGCAGCGCCTCGGTCGTCAGCCGCATCGCGTCGATGCCGGTCAACGAGACCGCCGGCCCACCGCTCGGTCGGCCGGCCGGGTCGAGCAGGCCGAAGCCTCCGAGGCCCGTCTCGGTGAGCACTGCGCCGGTCAGGATCCCGCGCTCGGCCTCGAGGTCGCGAAATCCCGCGGGACCCCCGTTCGCGCTGACCGCTGCCCGCCGTGTGGTCGAGCCAACCTGATAACGCCACTCCCAGCCTGCCTCCACACCATGATCCGCGCCGTAATCAAGGCGCAGCACGAGCGTCGGCGCCGAGATCTCGGGACCCTTGAACGACCCGTCCGACGACACGATCGTCGCGAGATGTCGCAGTGCCGGGAAGAACTCCTCGGCGAACCGGTCGAGATCGCCCGCCGGGATCTCGAGCTGATCGCCGTCGAGCACCATTCGCCGCAGCTGCGCCGGCGCCGGCTTGGCGAGGCGCACGAGCTGGAGTCGCCGACGCTCCAGATCATCTCCGGCGCTCGCCTCGCCGGGCTCGACGCAGACCACGCCATGTCCGCTGGACCCGAGGAACAGCACCGGCTGGAGCGGACGGTCGTTCGCGCCGTCGACCCGGATCGCAGCGCTCACCACCGACGCCTCGCTGCGTCGTCTGACGTCCATCGCCAGCTCTCCGCGCAGGTAAGGCGGCACGTCACCCAGGCCCGGCTGCGCGTGGACGATCGCCAGCCCGAGTCTGTCCGCCTCGTCCAGCAGCGACCACAGCTGGGCGCTCTCGCAACCGCCGAGATCGAGCGTCCGGTCACCGGCCGGGCGGTAGGAGAAGGCCGACGCCCGCTCGCGGGCGTGGCGGATCGCGTAGAGCTCGCGCATCAGGGCGATGTGCTCCGGACGATGGCCGCCGTTCTGGACCTGCCACGAGTCGAGCCCGCTCCACGCCAGCGAGCCGTTGACCCAGCCGCCTCGTGCGGCGGGTCGCATCAGCCGGGCCACGAGGCGCGGCGAGCGCTGGAACGCCGAGCCATTCGCTTGCAGGCCGAGCTCGATCGCGAGGGGCGTTCCGGTCGACTGCGCGTCCGGAGCGCCGATCAGCAGACGCAGGGGCTGCTCCCACGATGGCCGCGGCGCTGCCGCGGCCGCGGCCTTCCGCGGAGCTCCCGCCGCCGCCTTCCGTCGATCCACGCCCGGCGAGGCCGTCGCGACGATCACGATCGCCGCGACATGCTTGCAGTTGTATCCGACGGGACACGAGCACTCGCCCTCCTCGAAAGCCACCCCGCCGTCCCCGTCGGCCGCGAAGAACGCCGTCGTCTTGTAGAGCGCGCCCTGGCCGACGACCGAGCCGGTCAAGGTCTCCGCGTCGCGGTCCCACTTGATCCCAGCGACTCGGTTGCGGCGGGCGTAGCTGCGCCCACGCTCGAACGATCGCGACCCCACGACCTCCTCGACCTCGGACAACTCGACGATGTCGAGCTCGCTGATCGCACCGATCACCAAAGTAACGTAGCCGTCGCGCCGGACCGCACGACACGGCCGGGTCGCGTCGTGCGGCGATTCGCTCGGCCACCGCGGCGAATGGTGCCCCCTCGACGACGCCTTGATTGAGGCTGTTTCACCGCTCGAGGCGGCGGCTCAAGCGCCGCCGCCGTCACGGCGCCTTTCGACCGGATGCTGCGCGGCCACGTCCTGCGCGGGGATTTTAGCCCGCCGGCCCGGGATCCCGCGACCGTGCACCTTGTTAGCTACCTTTCTAGCTAATGCAGGTCAACATGCACGATGCCAAGACGCGGCTCAGCGAGCTGGTTGCCGCTGCCGAGCGGGGTGAGGAGGTCATCATCGCTCGCGCCGGAGCGCCGGCTGTGCGCCTGGTGGCGGTCGGGATCGAGCACCCGCCCGTCCGACTCGGCGTGCTCGCCGGCGAGATCGAGGTTGGCGAGAACTTCGACGATCCGCTTCCTGAGTTCCGCGAGTACACCGCTTGAGCGTGGTGCTCGTCGATACGCACGTGGCTCTGTGGGCGCTCGGCGACCCGGACCGGCTGAGTGAGGCTGAGCGCGCCATGCTCGTCGATCCGGCCGTGGATCGGTGTCTCAGCCCGATCTCGGTATGGGAGGCGGCGATCAAGCGGGAAGCCGGCCGACTGCGCGCGCCGGGCAACCTCACCGCAGTGCTCGCCGCCGAGTTCCGGATGCTTGAAGTCACCGCCTCGTTGCTGGAGGCCGCGTCCCGGCTGCCGCGCCATCACGGCGATCCGTTCGACCGCGTTCTGATCGCCCACGCGCTTCACGACGACATGAGCGTGTTGACCCGTGACCGAGTGTTTGGCGCGTACGGCGTCAGGTTCGCTTGATTCGCCGCGGTTTCGGCCCCATTGCGTCTGGCTTGTGGTCGATGACTGCTTCGAGTGCGGTGCGGCCACGACTGCACTGTCTCTCTCGAGAACGTTGTCCCGGGTCAACGACTCGCCCGCCGCGGCGACCTCGCCCCAGCTCGGCAACCGGTGACCGGCCCGCTCGGCGCGGGCGCAGTGCCCGGCTCCTGGTGCGGGATGCCGCCGTTCGGTGGGATCGGGTACGCGGGGGCGAGGCTGCCGACGACCTGACCGAGCGTCGCGTCGACGTCCTCGAGCAGGCCGGCCGGCGCCCCGACCAGGCAGGCGGCGGAGACCACGCGCGGATCGGCGAGACTCGGCTTCGGGAGGCTCGGGACCGATCGGTCGACGGCGGCGAAGTTGAACGCGCTGGTCAGGTCTCCGGTGACCGACCGCCGCCATGCCGACAGGTTCGGCACCTCGGTCCCGAAGCGCGACTCGAGGAAGCGGAGGGTCGACGTGTGGTCGAAGATGTCCGAGCAGACGAGGCCGCCCCGCGCGAACGGGGACGCGATCAACATCGGCACGCGGAACCCCAGGCCGATCGGACCGGCAACCCCGCTCGCATCGGTCGGGAGCGGGCTGACCGTCAGATACTCGCCGGGAGTGCCGGCCGGTGCCGCCGGTGGCGGGACGTGATCGAAGAAGCCGCCGTTCTCGTCGAACGTGATGAACAGCGCCGTCTTGGCCCATACCGACGGATTTCCGGTGAGCGCCTTGAGAACCTGGGCCGAGGCGTACTGCCCCCACTCGATCGGCGTCGGCGGATGCTCGCTGAGCAGCAGCGGTGCAAGCACCCACGAGACCTGCGGCAGGCGGCCGAGCAGACAATCGAGCTCGAAGGTGCCCGGGAACGACGGCAGCAGGGCCTTGGCGGCGAGCGTCCCGTTGGCCTGGTACTGCTTGAAGTACGGGAGGACGTTGTCGCCGAAGTTCCCGTCCGGCGTCGAGTACACCTTCCAGCTCACGCCGCGGGCCTCCAGCTGCTCGGGCATCGTCGTCCAGGAGAGCTTGCCGAAGCGCTCGAGTCTGGTGGTGCTGGTCGAGAGGATCGGCCCGCCCGACGTGCCGTCGGCCCCGAGACTGGCGCTCATCGTGTAGAGCCGGTTGGGGTCAGTCGGACCGATCACCGAGCAGTGGTAGTGGTCGCAGATCGTGAACGCGTCGGCCAGCGCGTAGTAGAACTCGAGGTCGGCGCGCGTGTAGTAGCCCATCGCCAGAGCGCCCGTGGCCACACCGTCGACGGCGACGTGCCCGCTCACGAAGCCGTCGAGCCGGCCGTCATCCCAGTACGTGTGCTGGGGACCCCAGCTGTGGTTGATGTCGTTCGTGCACTCTCCGCCGTTCTTCGAGTCGATGTGAAACGGCTGGAGCACGCCGCCATAGCCGGCGACCGGGTACCCCTGCTGCGAGAAGACGGCCGGCGGGGCTTGCGGGTCCTGAAACCCCGCCACCCCACGGTAGCTGCCGAAGTAGTGGTCGAACGATCGGTTCTCCTGGACGAGGATCACGACGTGCTCGATGTCGCTCAGCCTCCCGCAACGCGGCGCCGCGGCCAGCGCGGCCGCTACCAGCGGGTCCGCCAGCAGCCCACTCACGCCGAGCGCGCCGGCTCCCGCGCCGGCGGCCCGGATCAACTCGCGACGCGTGAGGCGGCCGTGCCGCTCGTCGTCCATCTCGAACCTCCAGGATCGTGACGGCGCGCGCCCACCGCGCAACCGCCATGGCTCGTCCCAATCTAGCCGTCCGTGCGCGCGGGCCGTGTGACCGCCCGGTGATCTCCCGAGCCAACCGAGCCGACCGGGCCGGCCGACCGACGCGGCAGCGCGTCAGCGGCGGCGATTGCGCTTGCGGGCCGCCCGCTGGGACTTCCGCTGGGCGGCCTGTTTCGAGCGCTTCGCCGGCGAGGGTGCGTTCGCGGGTTGGCCTGCGGCGAGCATCCGATCCGCAGGGCCGCCGATGATCGCGTCGCGCTCGGCCCGCGGTCGCTCGTTGAAGCTCGTCATCCACTGCTCGAACGCCGCCGGGTCGTCCGGGTCCACGCCGTCGTCGAGCATCTGCATCATCAGCGACTTGGCGACTCCCCACGCGGAAGGGTCGACGGCGACTTCGAGGAATTCCTCCCGGATCTCTTCGCACCCCACGACGAGTTGCGCGAGCGGCTCGCCCGAGAGGCTCTCGCGCTCGTCGAGAAAGGTCAGGAAGGCGATCACGCAATCGATCACGTCGCCAAGCGTCTCCCCGTCGGGCGTGACCTTCCGCGGGAACCAGTCGAGCAGGAACTCAGCCAGGTCGGCGCGCGTCCAGCGCCCGAGCCGGCCGTCGCCGTGGTCGCTCTTCCAGTCGAGCATCGTCGAGCCGACGAAGTTTCCGTTGCGCCCGACCGGCCCATCCTTCGGGTAGGTGGCCTTCGCCCAGTCGGCGAGCTCCTCGAGCAGGCGGCCGGTTATCTCGCGGTAGCCGTCCTCGTCCTCGGCGCGATCCACGACCAGATCGTCGTCGTCCTCCTCCCATGGTGGGATCGTCTCCGGCCGGGCGAGCCCGCCGGGATCGCCGGTCAGCGCCCTCGAGATGATCGGCAGCACGATCGCAGCCTCGTGATCCAGAGCGATGCCGAGCTCGACGGCCCGATCGGCTGCCGAGACGGCGTCCGCGACGAGCGTCTCGATCTCGATCGGCTCGGCCCGACCGCCGCCGGCCGCCTGCTCGAGCAGGGCCCGCGCGTCTGCTTCCGGCATCGGCGGCGAGAGCATGCACTGGAACAGCGCGCCTCCGGTCTCCTCACGCTCGACACCGAGCAGCCCGACTTGGAGCTCCTGCGTCCGCGGTCGTCCCAGCACTGCGACCAGAAGGTCTACGTCACCGCCCTCGAGACGTGCGGCCTCTCGAACCGTCGCCGCGCCGACCTGACCGGTCACCGGCGACCTGACGCCCTTCAGAGCCAGCCGCTCGACGCCGGCCAGCGCGTTCAGCGCGGCATCCCCGGTGGCGAGGACGGCGAGAGCCGCGAGCATGCCGGCGGCATCCTGATCGCCGCGCTTCTCGATCTCTCCGAAGAACCCCGCGCTGACGGCCGCCGGCATCTCAGGCAGCTCGAGCGGCACCAGCATGGTCGCGGCGAAGAGCTCAAGCTCGGCGGGCTCGGTCGGAAACGGGTCGTCACCGAGGAGCGCTGCGAACGTCGGCACGAGCTGATCCTCGAGGACCGCGCGCTCGTCGGCGGAGAGGGACTTCGCCATGTGGAAACCCTAGCTCGAAGACCGGCGGAACGATCAACCGCCGCGTTGCGCCGCATCCGGCTCCCGGATATCGTCGGGGGGCGACCGGCGTTCCTCGCGGACTCCTCCGCCGTCGCGATCCGAACACCGCGGCCGGGGGCCTCCTCGGCGAGTCATCAACGGAAATGGGGACAGGATGAGCCACTTGACCAGACGGGCGACCCCGCTCGTCGCGATGATCGTCGGTAGCGCGAGCCTCGCGCTGGCGGCGGCACCGGCGGGCGCCAAGACGACGACGCCGGCGCACGCCAAGACGACGACGCTGCACTTCTTCCAGAAGCAGACCAGCCAGGTCGTGATCGGGCCGGGCGGGAAGGCGATCGCACCGCCGAGTGCGACGAATCCGCCGGTCGTCGGTGAGGAGTTCATCTCGACCGACGACGACTATGTCGGCAACCACACGCATCACGCGAAGACGGCGACGGCCAGCGACCACCTCGTGTGCACGTTGACCACCGTGACCGGCCAGGCGACCTGCGACGGCGAGATCGCGATCGGCGGGTCGATGCTCCTCGCCGAGAACGTGCCGCTCGACCTCACCAAGCTCCCGATCGTCCCGCTCAACGGTGGCACCGGGATCTACAAGCACGCCCACGGCACGGCATCGACGGTCACCGTCGGCACGACGAACAACTCCGACTTCACGGTCAAGTTCACGACCTGACGATCACCGGCCGAGCCTGGCGATCCCCGGCTCGGCCTATGCCCGATCGGGCGGCACGGCGAGCGTCCGCCTATGCCCGATCGGGCGGCGGGGCGAGCGCCGGCCTATGCCCGATCGAGCAGGAGGGCGAGCGTTGGGCAGGCGTCCGCCGCCCGCCTGGCCAGGGCCTCGAGCTCGCGGGGAACGGGCCGTCCGTCGATGATCGGGTAGCCCCACTCGTCGAGCGTGATCCGCTCGGGGAGCATCTCGGCGCACAGCCCATGGGCTTCGCACGTGATCGGGTTGACCCGGAGCCGCATCGGCATCAGCCGGCCAGGGCGAGTCGCTCGGGCAGTCGGAGCACGGCGGGCCGGGCGCAGGCCGCACAGCGGCCGTAGTGGGCGTGGTCGGCGAACTCGTCGGCGAAGACCCGCAGGGAACTGGTCACGAAGCGGGCGACCCCGTCGGGGTGGGCACACGCACCGCGGGCAGTGACGAGGCCGGCCCAACGCGCGAGGCGGCCGCTCGCGTCGGGTCCGCCGCGGCCGTCGGCGACGTCGGCCAGTGTCCCGGCGATCGCGGCGAGCCCGTGTACGCACGGCCCACATTGGCCGGCGCTCTCACCCGCGAGCCATCCCGTCACGCGGACGGTCTCGGCGACGGGGCAGGCGCTCTCCGGGAGGGCGACGATCACGCCCGCGCCGAATGACGCGCCGACCGCGCGGAGCGGCGCGGCGGCCAGGCGGAGGCTGGTCGCTTGGTCGGCGTCGATCCACGAGCCGCAGTAGCCGCCGACGAGGATCGCTCGCAGCGGCGAGAACGTGCCTCCGGCGGCGTGGAGCAGCGAGCCGAGGACCGAGCCGTACTCGATCTCGAAGACCCCGGGTTCGGCGACGGCTCCGCCCACCGTCACGAGCGCCGACCCGGGCTCCTCGTCGGTCCCGACCTCGCGGAACCAGTCGGCTCCGTATCGGGCGATCAGCGCGACGTGGGCGGCAGTCTCGGCGTTGGTGACCAGTGTCGGCCGGCGGGCGACGCCCCGCTCGAAGACCATCGGCGGCGCGGCGGTCGGTTTGGCGACGCCCCGGTTGACGAAGTTGACGACCGCGCTCTCGTGTCCGCTGACATATCCCGGGGGGATCGCCACGACCGTCGCGTCCAGCCCCCGTCGGCCGGTGTCAGGGCGCTCGGCGAGCGCCGCCTGGAGGGCCCATTTCGCGCCCGGGACGCCGGCGTCGACCGCGAACACGATCTGATCGGCGCCGACGGCGTGGGCACAGGCAACCGCACCGTCGATTACGAGATGCGGCGCGCGCTCGAGCAGCACGAGGTCCTTCTCGCTCGCCGGCTCGCCCTCGCAGCCGTTGACGACGACGATCGGACGGCCGCGGGCGCCGAGCACCGAGTCGAGCTTCGTCGCGGTCGGGAAGCCGGCCCCGCCCCGGCCTCCGAGGCCGCTACGGCGGACCTCCTCGATCAGCGCGGGCGGACCGTGCCGGCGTCGGCCGGCATCCGGCGCAAGCTCGCCGTGGATCGCGACGTGCGCGTCGAAGGAGAGGGCTCCGGCCGGATCCAGGCCGGCGAGCAGACGCGGAAGGCTCATGCGGATCGCGTCCCGCCGACGGCCTGGGCGACTCCGGATCCGGGCGCGCTGCTCGCGGTCGACGACGGACTCAGCAGGGATGACGGGGTTCCGGCTCGGCGGGCCCAGTGGGCGCCGAGCGGGCCGCTCGGCAGCCAGATCAGGAGGGCGGCCGCGAAAGCCAGGGCGACGGCGAGCGCCGTCAGCCGGACGCGGACATGCTCCGGCCAGCCGACGATCGCGCGGGCGGCGACGGCGCCGAGGACGACGAGCACGCATGCGGCGTTGATCCACTGAAGCCAGGCCTGTGTCACGTCGCTCCCGGTGCCGAGTCCGTGGATCACGGCGATCGGCCAGCAGGCGTAGGCCAGCCAGTGGGTCACGCGCCAGGCCCGGTGGCCAAGGCGACGGCGGGCGATGCTGGTCAACGTGACGGCGATCAGCAGGTCGGTCGCAAGGGCTCCGAAGCCGAGCCACAGGGGGCGGTAGGTCCCGGTGAACGGGATCAACGCGTTGACCAGGGAGATCGGCGCGAAGCTGTCGAGGACGGCGGTCAGGATGTGGACGGCGAGGAAGACGACGGCGAGCAGGGAGACCGTTCGATGGACGCCGTCGACGACGAACCGCGGCCACCGGGGACCGCCCACGCGAGCGACGTCGAGCACGCCGACGGCGACCGAACCCGTGAGCAGGACGAGCGCGACGATCCCGCTCGATCTGGTCAGGTACCAGTAGGCGCTGGGTCCGACCGTCGTGCTCACAGGCCGGACTCTTCTGCCGGCCAGTCGCCGATCGTCTCGATCCTGCCGTCGTGGGCGACCAGTCGCGCCGGCAGGTTCCGGTCGGTCAGCCAGCCGGCAGCAGCCGAGCCGAGGACGATCGCGGCGGTCGAGGCGATGTTCGCGTCGATGCAGGTGGCCGCCGCCACGCTGGCGGTCCGCCATGTCCTGGCGACGGGCTGGCCGTCCCGCGGATCGAGGATGTGGTGCATCGACCGGCCGCCGTGGACCCACCTCCGAACCGTCGTGCTCGACGTCGCAAGACCCCCCGACGCGATTCGCACGGTCTGCCCGGGCGCGTCGGCGCCGGCCCGATGATCGTCTGTCACACGAACGAGCCACCCCGACTCGGGCGAGGTCCCGGCGGTCGCGATGTCGCCGCCGAGGCTGACCAGGATCCCGCCGCCGGCGATGTCGGCCGCGGCGCGGGCGGCGCGGTCGGCAGCCAGCGCCTTGGCCGTCGCCCCGAGGTCGACGCGTACGCCGCCGCCGAAGCGGGCGGACGGCGGATCCCGGTGAAGGTCGATCGCCTCCCAGGCGCGGGCCGGCCGGGCGCGCACGACCAGCTGCGCAGGCTGGTGCGTCGAGGGGTCGGCCGGGGCTGCGTCGAACCGGCGCCAGTCACTCGTGTAGCCGGCGAGGATCAGGGCGTCGCCAAGCGTCGGGTCGACGGCCCCGTCGGTCAGCACGGCGGCTCGGATCGCGGCCTCCAGGGCCTCGACGAGCAACGGACTGACGTCGAGCCGGCGTCCGCCGGCGCGATTGCACCGCTCGAGGTCCGAATCGGCTCGGAAGCGGCTGGCCGCCGAGTCGATCGCCAGGAGCTCGCGCTCGACCGCCGCGCGCGCCGGGCCGAGGGCGCCGGGATCGGTGACCTGGAGGACGACGCCCGTCCCGAGGGCCTCCCAGCCCGCGCAGAGCCGATCGGCTGTGGCCGCGCTGTAGATCGTCGCGAGCACGGCTACGAACCGCCGGACACGACGGGCGCCGGGGTGACCTGGACGGGAGCCGGCGCCTGCTGCACCGGCGCCTGCTCGACCGGCGCCTGCTGGACGGGGGCGCTCTGCTGGACCGGCGCGCTCTGCTGGGTCGACGTGCTGCCATCGGTCGACGACGACGACGACGCAGAAGAAGACGAAGACGATGGCGACGAAGCGGACGAGGACGATGGCGACGAAGCGGACGACGACGATGGCGAGGCGGTCGGCGCGGTGGCCGGCGCCTGGAGCGGGGCGACCGTTTTCGCCTTGGCCTTGTGGTGGCGGGTGCGATGGTGGACGGTCGTCGTCGTGCCGGAGCTCGAGGCGAGCGTCGTGGACCCGGCCGTGCGCTTGATCGTGTGGCCGGGGAAGGCCTGGGCGGCGACCTCGGTGAGGACGGCGGTCCCGGCGACGGCGACGGCGACCAGGCCGCGGTTGATTCGCCGGAGGCGGAGGATTGCGGCATCGCGGCGGGCGGGGGTGTGATGGTGGGGGCGGGGCATCAGTGGTGGGAGAAGGCCGTGACGGATGTCCAGGCGGAGAAGTCGGGGATCAGGAGGGCGGCGAGCAGGAGGCCGGCGACGATCCCGCCGGCGAGGGCGAGCGTGCGTCCGGTCCCGCCGGAGCGCATCCCGACGGCGCGGAGGGCCCGCGGCATCTCGCGGAGGTGGCCGAGCACATGGACGGCGATCAGCACGCCCCAGACTATGAAGCTGACCTTGTGGATCTCGAGCCAGCTGCCGCGGCGAGCCGGTCCGTCGAGCATCAGGACGATCCCGCTGGCGAGGACGACGAGCGTCGTCAGGATCAGTCCGGGGCCGAGGACGCGGAGCACGAGCTCGGGCGGGCCCTTGCGTCGGTAGGCGGGATCGTGGGCGTAGTAGCGGACGAACCGGTAGCCGGTGCTGGCGAGCTTGACGGCGACCGGGCCGATCAGGGCGAGCCCGAGGAACAGGTGAAGCCAGATCAGCTGGTGCATTCGCAGGAGGGTGACGCCGAGCACGGCGAGGATGACGATCAGTGCGGTCCCGACGGCGGCCGTCAGCTGCTCGTTGCCGTCGGTCCCGCCGCCGGTCAGCCTGCCGGTGTGCCGTTGTAGGCCGATCGCCATGGGACGAGTGTCTCTCGGGAGGCTAAAGGTTGCTTCACACGCTGATGAGAAAGCTCCGAGAGAACGGCGCCGGCGGCACGGGGCATTTATCATCGATCGGTGACCCAGATCGTCCTGATCGAGGACGAGCCCGGGATCGTCGACTTCGTCGAGCGGGGCCTGCGGGCGGCTGGCTTCGAGGTCGCGGCGGCGCTCGACGGTGAGGACGGCCTCGAGCTCGCGCTGGGCGACGGGGTCGGGCTCGTCGTGCTCGACCTGATGCTGCCGGGGCGCAGCGGACTCGAGGTGCTCGCGGTCCTGCGCCGGCATCGGCCGGGCCTGCCGGTGATCGTGCTGACGGCACGGGGTGAGCTCGACGACCGGGTCGCCGGTCTCGATGCTGGGGCCGTCGACTACGTCGTCAAGCCGTTCTCCCTCGCGGAGCTGGCCGCCCGGATCCGGGCGCATCTGCGGGTCGCCCGCCAGAGCCCGTCGACGACGTTGCGGTGCGGGGACGTAGAGCTGGACCTGCTGACCAGGGAGGTCCACCACGGCGGGGTCCTCGTGCGACTGTCGACGACCGAATTCGAGCTGCTCGCCTACCTCCTGCACAACAGCGGCCAGGTCCTCTCGCGGGAGCGGATCCTCCGGGCTGTCTGGGGGTACGAGCACGATCCGGGAACGAACGTCGTCGACGTCTACGTCGGGTATCTCCGCCGCAAGCTCGGCGCGGCCGGTCAGTCGGTGCCGATCGCGACGGTCCGGTCGGTCGGCTACCGGCTGGACGAGCCCGAATGACGGGGCCGGCGAGCATCCGCTGGCGCTTCGCGGGATGGGTCGCCGGCGTCCTGATCGCGATGTCGGCGGTCACGTTCGTCGTCGTCTACAGGGAGACCGGCAGCGAGCTCCGCAGGCAGATCGATCGGGATGTGACCGGGGACGTGAGCGGCCTGTCGCAGACGATGCAGGCGGTGCCGGTCGGGTCGCCGGCGGATGTCCTGGGCGCGGCGCGGCGCTACGTCGAGCGCCAGCCGTTCAGCGGGACCTCGTCGCTCCTCTTCGTGATCGTGCCGGGCGCCGGAAACGTCAGCAATCATCCGGAGGTCTTCGGAGGTTCGGGGCCCGACGACGGGGAGACCGCGGCCGCCCAGCAGCGGGAGAACGGGCTCGGGCGGAAGCTGCTCGTCGAGCACGACGGATTCTCGACGCCGGTGGTCCCGGACGTCGGCCCGATGCGCGTGGCAGAGCTGGCGGTCACGGTCCACGGCCTGCGCATCGTCGTCGGTGCCGGCGAGCCGCTGGTCATCGTGACCCGGGCGGAGCACGGCATCGGCCGGGCGTTCGTCCTCGCGGGGGCCCTCGCCCTGGGCCTCGCGCTGATCGCCTCGTACTTCGCGGGGGCGGCCTTCTCCCGGCCGCTGCGAAGGATGTCGGGCGTCGCCGCGAAGGTCGACGACGGTGACCTCTACCCGCGGATGACGGTGTCGCCGTTCGCCAGCCGGGAGATCCGGGTGCTCGCCGAGTCGTTCAACCACATGCTCGATCGCCTGGCGACGGCGTTCGCCGCGCAGCGGGATTTCGTCGCCGACGCGTCCCACGAGCTGCGGACGCCGCTGACGGTGATCGCCGGACAGCTCGAGGTCCTCGCCGGCCACGAGCACCCGGATGCGCAGGAGGTCCGCCGGGTCGAGCGTCTCGTGGGTGCGGAGATCGCCCGGACGGCGCGGCTGGTCGACGACATGCTGCTGCTCGCGCAGTCGGACCGGGGGGACTTCCTGCGGATCGACGAGATCGACGTCCGGGCGTTCGTCGGCGACCTCTGGCAGAGCGTCGACCACCTGGCGGCGCGGCGCTTCGAGCTCGGCCGGATCCCCGACGGTCACCTGGCGGCGGATCCGGACCGGCTGGCCCAGGCGCTGCGCAACCTCGTGCGGAACGCGATCGAGCACACGACCGCGCCGGACGGGGTCGTCCGCCTCGAGGTGGCCGCGGTCCCCGGCGGGCGGGTCAGGTTCGCTGTCGCCGACGACGGTCCGGGCATCCCGGCGGACGAGTGGGACGACGTGTTCGAGCGCTTCCATCGGGTCGACACCGCTCGCTCGCGGTTGCGCGGTGGGAGTGGCCTGGGCCTGGCCATCGTCAAGGCGATTGCCGCCGCGCATCATGGGGCCGTGGCCGCCGGGGCGAGCGAGCGTCTCGGCGGCGCGGCCGTGTCGATCGAGCTGCCCGGCCTGACCCGCCCGCCCGGCCCCGACGACTCGCGCAGTCCACCGGCGACGGCGGCGCGCGGGCGGGCCTAGCCGCCGCTCGACCGGTCGTCGTCCGTCCCGGCGGCCGGGGCCGGTCGGTATGGGTGGCGATGAAGAAGATCGCCTGGTGCGTGTTTGGTGGATTCGGAGCGGTTTCCGGCCTTCTGCTGGGTCTCGGCGCGGTCGTCGTCGTGTCCGTTGCTCGGCCGGCGGCGGCGACGTGCACGGCGGGGCAGGAGACGACGCTGCCGGTCGGGTCGGGGGTCGTCGTCGCGGCGACGGTCTATGACGACGCGGGCGCCGGGGCATTCGGGCTCGGGCTGGCCGGGCACTACCCGTATGCCGAGCTCGGCCTCCACTCGGCCGGCGACACAGATCAGGCGGACGCCGACGCGATCGGTGTCGCGCTGGGTCTGGGACACGCGCTCGCCCCGCTGGCGGAGCTGCGGATCGCCGGACCGGGCGGGAGGACCGTGGTCGCCGAGAAGCGGGACGTCGGTGTCGGCGGGCCGCCGATCGACGGCCATCCCCGGGCGATCGACCTTTGGAGTGCGACGCGGGAGGCGCTCGGCCTCGGACCGGACTGGTCGGGGCTGGTCAAGGTCTCAGCTGGCCCGGGCGGGGTCGTGAGCGCCCAGACGAGCGTCGACGCCAACGCGCCGCCGCTCGCCGGCCTCGGCTGTCCGGGCGGGGGCGGCGGAGTCGAGGTCGGCGCGGGGGCCGGGTCGATCGTCGCGGTCGCCGAGAGCCAGGTCGGCGTTAGGGCGACCGGTGACTGCCAGCCGTACGGACCGTGCGAGGAGTGGTGCTCGCTGTTCGCGACATGGGTCTGGGCCCACGCGGGCATCCCGGTGCCTTCGATCGGCTTCTCCGGGGGTCTCTACGACTGGGCGGCAGGCCACGCGGCGGTCTACCCGCCGGACGCGACGCCCCAGCCGGGGTGGGCCGTGTTCTTCGGGACGGGGCCAGCCGACACGAGCACGTCGGTGCACGTCGCGCTCGTCGAGAGCGTCCTCCCGGACGGGGAGATCACGATCATCAACGGGAACTTCGCCGGCCAGGTGATGCGGACCGGTCCGTGTGCGCCGGCGGCCGCCGAGCAGGGCTGTCAGGCGCCCGCCCCGATCTACGGGTACGCGGCGCCGGCGTGAGTGGCGGCCGGTCGATCTACGGGTACGCGGCGCCGGCGTGAGCGGCGGCCGGTCGATCTGCGGCTACGCGGCCCCGGCATGAGTGGCGGCGGGTCGAGATGCGGCTGGACGGTGCCGGCGTGAGTGGCCGGCCGTCGGATCTCCGGCTGTTCGTGCTCGGCGGACTGGCGATCGTCGTCGCCGTGTTCGTCCTGGTCCTCGTCGGTCGCCCGTCGGGAGCTCCGCGTGGTTTGCGATCTGGTGCGTCGCCGGGTCAGCCGGGGGAGCCGGGGGAGTTGGTCCAGCCGGGTCAGGCGGGGGAATCGGGTCAGCCGGGTCAGGCGGGTCAGGCGGGGGAGTCGGACCAGCCGGGCCAACCGGGGGAGGCGGCCGACTCGGGCCAGTCGGGTCAGCCCGGCGCCGGGCAGGCCGCGCCGGAGCCGGCCGGCGCGGAGGTCGTGTCCGGGAGCGCGGGGTCGGCAGCCACCCGCCAGGAGAATCCCGAGACGGCCGATCCCGGCCTGCGGCGGGAGCACGAGCGGCTCCTGCGTCAGCGGCCGGTCTTTCAGCACCTGCCGTATCGAGACCGGGAGATCGGCGTGGACTTCGACCGGGTGCTCATCGGCGGGCGGCTCGAGCTGCTCGTGACCTACCTCGGCAGCCGGGCGGGCGCCGTTGCCGACGTCCACCGCCTGCTCTCGCGGTACGGCGACCCGGGCACGGCCTACGTCATGCGCTACGAGCGGGTCTTCTGACCCGCTGGGCGTCAGCCGTCGACGGCCGGCGGGTCGCCGTGCGCGGGGGGTGGCCCCGGCGGGCGTGGATCGAACCAGTCGCGGTGGGCGACGACGATCTGGGAGAGGTGGGTCGCGCCGAACAGGGCACACTCGACGCCGTGCTCGGGGTTGGCCTTGGCCCACCGCTCCTCCGACTCGAAGGCCGCCTTGGCGGGATCCTCGTGGTCGAAGACGCGAACGCTGCGGACACCCTGCTGGGCTCGCGTCACGAGGAACCACCGCGTCTCGACGCCGGCCTGGGCCGGCGGGCTGAGATGATTGCGCAGCTCGCCGAGCATGGCGGCCACCTGCGAGTCGATCTCCTGGACCTCCCAGCCGGCGGCGACCAGCCCGGCAGCCTCCCATTCACGGAGCTCGGCGCGGGTGTGGGGGAGGCCCGGGTCGGTCACCGGCGTGTCGGATTCGGATTCGGAACGCCGGCCGGGAAGGCGCATTCGGGCCTCACACCGAGACCCGGGACCGCGGGTCTCCGGGGGCGGGCTGCGGCGGTCGGGGTTCATCGAATCCGAAGACGTCGCGGATCTCGCCGCCCGCGAAGACGAAGGTCAGGGCGCGAGGGTCGGGCGGCTCGTGGAAGTCGACGTAGATCGTCGCGCCGGCCGAGATGAACGTCGAGTCCCCGAGGATCTCGGCAGTCCGCGCCGGGTTGTGGCCGCGCTCGCGCAGGCGGGCTTCCAGCCAGGCCGTGGCGGTCGCGATTCGGGAGACGCAGCTCATCACCACTGACGCTATCACCGGCCGCCGGTAGGCTGGCCTGCTTGGTCGACGACCCCTCCCAGCCGGACGGTCCGAGCACCCCGCCGGCGCGGGGCGCGTCGGCCTACAGGGCGGCCGGCGTCGACTACGGCGCGCTCGACGCCGGCAAGCGGCTGGCCCTGACCCAGGCGCTCGCCACGTCGCACCTGATCGGCGCTCGGTCCGGCACCGCGCTCGACGCATCCCGTGGGGAGCCGGCCTTCGTCTTCGAGCTCGGCGATCAGACTCTCGCGTTCGTGCTCGAGGGACTCGGCACGAAGTCGATCATCGCCCGCCAGGTCCTCGACGAGCTCGGCGTCAACCGGTTCGCCGACGTCGCGTATGACACGGTCGGCGCGATCGTCAACGACCTCTGCTGCGTCGGCGCCGTCCCGCTCGTCGTGAACGCGTACTTCGCGACCGGCGGGTCCGACTGGTATGGCCGGACCGACCGCCAGGAGGCCCTGCTCGCCGGCTGGCGGCAGGCCTGCGAGGACGCGGGTGCCGTCTGGGGCGGCGGCGAGTCGCCGTCGCTGACGGGGCTCGTCAGCGAGTCGGACATCGAGCTCGCCGGGAGCGCCGTCGGCGCGATCCCCGACGGCCGCCGGCCGATCCTCGGTGGCGAGCTCGGGCCGAGCGACGAGATCGTCTTCGTCGCGAGCAGCGGCCTCCACGCCAACGGGGCCTCGTTGGCCAGGTTGATCGCGTCCGAGCTGCCCGACGGGTATGCGACCCGACTGCCGAGCGGGCGGACGTACGGTGAGGCCCTGCTCGACCCGACGATCATCTACGCCCGCTTGGTCGAGTCGCTCGTCACGAGCGAGATCCCGATCCACTACCTCAGCCACATCACCGGCCACGGGATGCTCAAGCTGATGCGCCCGGCCCGCGAGCTCGCCTACCGGATCACCGCCCTCCCGCCGGTCCCCGAGGTCCTCGAGTTCCTGGTCGACCGAACGGAGATGTCGAGTGCGGTCGCCTACTCGACCTTCAACATGGGTGCCGGCTACGCCGTCTACTGCGCGGCCGGGTTCGGTTCGCAGGTCGTCGACATTGCCGCCGGACTCGGCTACGACGCCCGGCTGGCCGGCGTCGTCGAGGCCGGTCCCCGGCGGGTGATCCTCGAGCCGAACGGCGTCGTCTTCGAGACCGGCGACATGGACCTCACGCCACAGCGCTGAGCCGCCCGGGCGTCGCCCACCGATCGGCGGGTGGGTCGTCGGTCCAGGTCGGCGGGTGGGTCGTCGGTCCAGGTCGGTGGGGTCGTCGGTCGGGGTTGGCGGGGGGGTCGTCGGTCCAGGTCGGCGGGTGGGTCGTCGGTCCAGGTTGGGGGTCGTCGGCCCGGGCCGGGGTCGTCGGTCCAGGTCGGGGTCGTCGGTCCGGGCCGGGGTCGTCGGTCCAGGTCGGGGGTCGTCAGTCGCCGGTCGGCGCGGCGGCCGCGTCGGGCGCCTCGATCGCTTCCTTGACCTCTTCGAGCGTCGCCTGGAGCTGGTCGATCCGGAGTACCAGCCGGCCGATCGCCCGGCCGCCGATCTCGGCGACGTCGGGTGCGATCGCGCCGACGTCCCCGCGGATCTCGCCCGTCGTCGCGTGGACCCGCCCGACGCTCTCGTCGATCGTCCTGAGGTCGTCGTCGACGCGCTTGACCGCCGCTTCGAGGGGGCCGACCGCTCGTCCGAGGGACTTCACCCGCCGCTCGAGGCCGTCGACGGCCTCGCCCAGGCCGATCACGTGCCGGTCGACCCGCTCGACCGCGCGAGCCAGCTCGGGGAGGACGCTCAACAGGCCGAGGCTCTCCTCGATCCGCTCGAGGCCGACATCGATCGAGATCAGCCGGTCGACCGCCCGCTCGACCAGCTCGGGGATCCGCGCGGCGGCCGACGGGACGCCGACGAGGCCTCCGATCGCACGGCGGGACAGGCCGGATACGTCTGGACGGTCCATGGTCAGCTCCTCGCGAGCTCGCGCTCGGTCGCTTGGATTACGGTCGAGCGACGCTTCCCGGCCCGCTCGTAGGCTCGCGCCCGCTTGACCCGCGCCGCGCTCGCACCGTCCAGCGCGGCGATGATCTCGACCGCGCTCAGCCGGTCGTACCCGGCCCACGGCTCGCCGGCCGCGGGCGAGCTTGCGGAGCTCCGCGCCCGGCGGACGACCACGCTCGACTCGGCGGCCGCGCCGCCAGGCCGGTGGACGGGCCGGTCTGTCGCGTGGGGGTCGAGGGGATCGCGCGCGACCGGCGAGCTGCCGTTTCCCGCGTTATCGCGCCCGGTCCCCGCGGTTCGGGTGATCGCCTTAGGCGGGACGACGTCGAACGACGCGAGCGCGACGGCATGGGTCAGGCCGGGAATCTCCGTGAGGAGCCGCTTCAGCATGGCCTCCTCGTCGGCCCGGATCCACGCGGCGAGCTTCGCCGTCCGGCGGTCGTCGGCGTCCCGCGCGAGACGCTCGATCGCCGCATACGTCGCGATCTCGGCGGCCTCGGCCGCGCACAGGTCGCGCGCGCCGTGGAGCACCCGCTCCTCCGCCGCCGGCGCGCGGACCAGCCCGAACGGGGCCCTGCCGATGTTCACGAGCTGGGAAGCCAGCGTCGCCGCCGTCCCGATGCCGACCTGGAGCGGGCCGCGCGACTCCCCGAGCTCGGCCAGACGTTCGGCCAGCCGCTCGGCGTGGCGGACGGTCTCCTTCAGATGGCGCTCGAGTGCCATCCGGTAGCGCCCGGGCGCGGCAGTCGCGATCTGGGCCTGGAAGGCTCGCCGCTGCACGATCTCCGCAGCGTATGCCTCGTTCAGATACTGCACGATCTTGCGTGCCGACCGACTCATGCCGCCTCGTCGCCTCGCTTGCCCACGCGGCTCCATTCACCTTTGCCGGGCGATCATAACGACGCCGTTGCCCCGCCTCCCGACCGGATCAGGTCGTCCTTCGACCGTCGATCAGAACCGGCCGTCGGCCGTCTCGCTCCGCAGCCGCGGCGGGAGCTGGCGCCAGCCTGGTGGAGCGTCGGCCCCGAGCTACCCATCACGGCCTCGCGTGGCGCCGTCAGCCGCGCAGGTAGGCGGCGAAGAAGTCCCGGTCGTCGGGTGTCAGGTACCGCTGTGCCGTTCTCGCCATGCTCGGCAGGAGGTTCCGCGGTGACCCGGCGTCGGTGTGGGCGTAGGTGATGAACGAGTCCCAGTACGAGTTGATGTCGAGCTCCATCGCCCGGATCGCGCCCGCGTGGATCAGGATTCCCGCCAGCGACCCGACGGTCTGCTGGTCGGCCGCCGCGTAGATCAGGTTCCCGTGCGCGTCGATCCCGACCCCCGAGCGCCAGACCCGTACGGCGCTGCCGAGCGTCGCGCCCCACTCCGGGCCGTTGCTGAGGTTCGGCGTCGGCTGACCGCCGTCGACGATCAGCGGGAGGTTCTGGCTCGCGAACGCGACCTTCGACCCGACTCTGGGCGGGCCGAGCCAGTCGATCACGTCGACCCGCCCGTCCGTGTATCCGATCACCGTCGCCTGGCCGGATTGCATCGGCGCGTAGGTCGTGCCGTCGACCGCGAATCCCCCGTGCGAATCCGCGTACTTGAAGCCGCTGTTGAACGTCGCCAGCAGATGCGTGCGGTCGGAGAGCGGCACGTCGGCCGTTCCGCGCGGCACCGAGACGGACGGCTCGAGCAGGCCGGGGTAGAGGTGCAGGCTCGTCCGCGTGTGGTCGATCCACGCGACGCCGGCGACCATCCGCGGGTAGCGGGGGTCGCTGCGGAACGTTGTCACCTCGATCGGCGGCCGTGAGCCCGGCCGGGGCGTGACCGCCCGCCAGACGCCCTCTCCGGGGAGCGCCGGCGCGATCAGCGCGGGAATCCGCGGCGGGCGGTACTGCGGCTTGGTCAGCCGCGAACTCCCTCCCGTGGTCGCGATCCCGGCCTGGGGGAGCGAGCGCAGGCCGGGGCCGCCGGGGGCCGGGGCCTCGAACGTGTAGTACGCGTTCTCGGCCGAGTTCACCAGGCCGCGGGCGCCGTTGTCGCGAAGCCACTCGACCGTCCGCACGCCGAGCCCCGAGTTCGAACGCCCGGTGAGCGCGCCGACGTACGAGGTCAGTGCGGGGACGAGGGCGATCACGGCCGCCAGGCTGGCGATCCGGCGAGCCGAAAGGCGACGCGGGGGCGCGCCGGCACCGACGCGGGGAGCGGCGTGGGAGCGTTCCATGACGACTGCGGAGCTTCCCACCCGAGTCCGCCCGAAACCGTGAGAACACGCTCACCCGCGACTTAGCCGACCTTCATCGAGGATTCCTATGTTCCGCGAATGCGCTCCGTCGGAGGATCGGTCGGAGCCGCCGCCACCGTCGGGAGACGGAGCCGACCGGTGGCCCTGGTCGTTGCGATGCGTCCCAAGCAGTGGGTCAAGAACGCCCTCGTCCTGGCCGCCCCCGCCGCAGCCGGCGCCCTGGCCGACGACGAGGTCCTGCGGCGGGTCTGCGTCGCGACCGTCGCGTTCTGCATGCTCGCGTCCGGCGCCTACCTGATCAACGACGCGCGCGACGCGGCCGAGGATCGCCTGCACCCGCGCAAGCGGCTGCGGCCGATCGCCGCGGGTGAGCTTGCCGCCGACGAGGCCCTGCTCGCGAGTGCGGTGCTGCTGATCGGCGGGCTCGTCCTCGCCGCCTTCGTGAGTCTCGGGCTGCTCGCCGCCGCCGGCGGATACGTGATGCTCACGCTCAGCTATTCCGTCCTCTGGCGCCACATCGTCGTCCTCGACATCGTCGCGATCGCCGGCGGCTTCGTCCTGCGGGCCGTCGGCGGCGGGGCCGCCGCCCCGGTCCACCTGTCCCGCGCGTTCATGCTCGTGGTCACCTTCGCCGCCCTCCTGGTCGCGGGCGGCAAGCGCTACGCCGAGCTCACGCGCCGGGCAGACGGGGCCGACGAGGGCGAGCGGCGCGTCCTTCGCCACTACTCGGTCGCCTGGCTGCGCGTCGGCCTCGTCGCGAGCGGGGTCGTCGTCCTCGCCGCGTATGTCGTCTGGGTCGCCGACCACACGGTCACGCCGGGGTCGGGCTGGCGGGCGATGTCGCTCGGCCCGTTCGCGCTCGGCCTCGCTCGTTACGGCCTGCTTCTCGCACGAGGCGCCGGCGAGGCCCCGGACGAGCTCGTCTTCAGGGATCGGCCGCTGATGGCGCTCGCCACGGCCTGGGTCGTCCTCTTCACGCTGGGGGTGAACGATGGCCACGGCAGTTGACGTCGGCCTCCGCTCGCCGGTCGGCGGCTGGGGCGGCGGCCCCCGCGTCCGGGCTCGCGTCGTGTCGCCGGCGACGCCGGAGGCATTCGCCGATGCGCTCTGCGACGCCGGGGCGGCCGGCGCGATCGCCCGCGGGAACGGCCGCAGCTACGGCGATGCCGCGCAGCGCGACGGCGGACTCGTGCTCGAGACCTCACGCCTGCGCCAGATCGCCCTCGACGAGCAGGACGGGACCGTCGACGCGGAAGCCGGCGCCACGATCGGCGAGCTCGTCGCCCGGCTCGTTCCCGCAGGTTGGATGCTGCCGGTGGTTCCCGGGACCCAGCACGCGACGGTCGGCGGCGCGATCGCCAGCGACGTCCACGGGAAGAACCACGTCAGCGCCGGCAGCTTCGTCCACCATCTCGACTCGATCACCCTGCTCACGGCCGCCGGCACCGTCCGCCGGCTCGAGCCCGAGCGCCACCGCGACCTCTTCTTCGCGACGGTCGGCGGCATGGGCCTGACCGGGATCGTCCTGTCGGCGCGGCTGCGGGTCGAACGCCTGGCGACCACGACGGTCGCCGTCGACACCGACCGCGTCAACGACCTCGACGCCGTGCTCGCCGTGCTCGAAGACACGACGGCCGGACCCGAGCGCGTCGCGTGGCTCGATCTCCTCGGACCCCGATCCGTTCGCGGGATCGTCACGGCGAGCTCGCGGGACGCGCTCGGCCCCGGCCTGACCGGCAGCCCGGGACAGGCCACCGTCGAGCCGGGCATGAAGGTTCCCGAGCACTGGCCCGGCGGGCTCCTGCGGCCCGGTGCGGTCCGCGCCCTCAACGACCTGCGCTGGCGGCGGGCCCCGCGGTGCGAGCGGGGCCGCCCGCGCCGGCTCGGTGCTCAGCTCTTCCCGCTCGACGCGCTCGCCCACTGGCCGCGTCTCTACGGGCAGCACGGTCTGATCCAGTACCAGTTCGCTGTCCCGGCCGGCCGCGAGGACGTCCTCACGACCGCGATCGGCCGCCTGCGGGCCGCGGGCGCACCGTGCTACCTCGCGGTGCTCAAGCGCTTCGGCGACCGTCGCGGCGGGCCGCTGTCGTTTCCGATCAGGGGCTGGACGCTGGCGCTCGACATTCCCGCGGCGGCCCCCCGGCTGATGGCGACGCTCGACTCGATCGACGAGTTCGTCGCCGGTGCCGGCGGGCGGGTCTACCTGACCAAGGACGCCCGCCTGGGCGGGGACATGCTGAGGACGATGTACCCGCTGCTCCCGGCCTGGCAGCGGACCCGCCGGCAGATCGACCCGGAAGGCTTGTGGCGGTCGGATCTCGCCGTGCGGACGGGACTGCTCGAGGTCGCACCGTGACCCGCGTGCTCCTGCTCGGCGGCACGTCGGAGATCGGCTTGGCGATCGTCTCGGCGCTCGCCGCCCGCGGCCCGGTGCAGGCGACCCTGCTCGGGCGCGACCGGTCGGGTCTCGAGACCGCGGCCGTCGGGCTCGGCGACCGCGGCTGCGGGAAGGTCGAGATCGGGGAGCTCGACGCCCTCGCTCCGTCCGATCACGCGCCGGCGATCGCCGCCGCGTTCGCCGGCGGCGGACCGTTCGACATCGTCGTCCTGGCAATCGGCCTGCTCGGGACCGAACGCGGACTCGACGCCGAGGTCGACGAAGCGGTCGAGGTGATGCAGGTGAACTTCGTCGGCTGCGGGTCGCTCCTGCTCCACTCGCTCAAGGCGATGTCGGGCACCGGCGGCACGCTGGTCGTCCTCTCGAGCGCCGCCGGCGAGCGGGTCAGGGCGAGCAACGCCGTCTACGGCGCCGCGAAGGCCGGCCTCGACGGCCTCGCCGAGGGACTCGGCACCCCCGCGCGGGCTGCCGGCGTCCGCCTGCTGGTGGTCCGTCCGGGGTTCGTCGCGACCCGCATGACCGCGGGGCTCCGCCGACCCCCGCTGAGCACGACCCCGGAGGCCGTGGCGGCCGCCGTCCTCGCCGCGCTCGGGCGGTCGACGACGAGAATCTGGGTGCCGAGGGCCCTGCGGCCGGTGATGTCGGTCCTGCGCCATCTGCCGGGCCCCGTCTTTCGCAGGCTGCCGATATGAGCGGCCGGGAGGTCGGCATCGCCGCCGCCCTGGCGGTCTGCGTGATCGTCCTCGCGCCCGGTCTGGCGATCGTCGCCCTGATCGCCGGCGCGGTGCTCGCAGCCTGCGCCGTGAGCCTCGGCGTCGGCCGTCGCGGACGCCGGCGCCCCGCCGCCCGCCGGCGGGTCTCCCGGCGCCAGCGGTCCGATTGACCCGAGCTGGGGTGCCGGGCGTCGATTCGAAGAGCCTTCTCATCTGACGCGAAGCGTCCCTTTAGGGCGCCCGGCGACGCTCGGCCGGTGCCGAACCCCTCCCCGGCCCCCAGTGTGTCCACGCGCTCCGGTCGCCCGGGCGCCGCCCGCCGGGTCGCTCCGGTCAGCGTTGCGGGCATGGTCGCAGCACTCGTGGTCACGGGCAGTGCGCTCGCCGCATCCGCGGTCCGGCCTGCCGGCCACGCCGATCGCGCGGCCCTGATCCGCGCACTCGTCCGCCAGGACGGATCGAGTGCCGGGGTCACGTCGACCTACATCTCCCGCTCCAGTCCGACGCTCGCCGTCGTCTGCCAGCTGACACCCG
Source organism: Solirubrobacteraceae bacterium (assembly GCA_035553395.1). Taxonomy (GTDB): domain Bacteria; phylum Actinomycetota; class Thermoleophilia; order Solirubrobacterales; family Solirubrobacteraceae; genus Palsa-513. The sequence continues at coordinate 24,619 of DASZKP010000001.1, forward strand.
ACAGCGGAAAGGTCGCCTACGTCTTCAGGCGCTCCGGACGGACCTGGTCCTATGTGACCAACAGCCGAAGCGGCCGCCCGAAGTCGTCGGCGCAGCGCAGCCTCGAAGCCACCTGCTAGCAGCCCTCGGCGCGGCGTCCGACACCTCGGTGTCCGTGGCGACGCTTGCGCGCCTGACGGCTCGGTGTCCGTGGCGACGTCTGCGCGCCTGAGGTCCCGTGGCCGCGGCGATGTGTCAGCGCCCGACGACCGCGAAGAAGTCTCGGCTGTACGGCGTCAGGAAGTGCCCTGACACGCCGAACTGCCCCGGCACCACGGGGATGTCGGTGATCGGGCCGGACCCGTGGCGGTAGACGTACCCGGCGACCCAGGCGGGATTGATGTCGAGTTCCGCCGCGCGTTGGACCCCGCCCGCGATCAGCGCCCGCGCCAGTCTCGCCGGGCTGGCCGATTCGACGCCGGCCCACACGAGCATCCCGTCCGCCGTGATTCCCAGGCCCGACCGCGCGACCGATGTTCCGCCGCCGAGCGTCGCCCCCCAGCACCGCTGGATGCACGTCCCGACGTTCGCCGCGGCCACTCCCCCGTCGACGAGCAGTCGCAGGTTCTGGCGCACCGAGGCGATCGCCTTGGCCGCCGGCACGGTCTCCTTCCACGCGCCGATGTCGGTCGTCCCGTCCTGGTAGGTGACGATCGACGCGAGCCCGGTGGTCAGCCCGACCGCCGTGTGACTTCCCGACCGCCAACCGCCCGAGTGGCTGTTGAGACGAAAGCCGCTGTTGAACGCCGCCACCAGCTGATGAACCTCGCTGCCGGCGATGGCGCTTGCGTACCGCCAGGGTCCCGGCCCGGGCTCGGACGACCCGGCGTGGAGGTCGAGTCGCACGAGGGTCTGGTCGAATCGCAGGAGCGTGACGCCTGCCCGCGTCGAGATCCATGCAGCCGTCTGGCCGTGGATGCTCGCGACTGGGCTCCAGGTCGGTCCCGGAGGCCCGATCTGGTGGACGACGGGCGATACCGACGCGGCCCTTGTGGCGGCCGGGAGAGTCGCCGGTGCCGCGGCCGTGGGAGTCGCCGTCGCGGCGGCCGGGAGCGTCACCGGCGCGGTGGTGATGGAAGTCGCGCTCGACGCGGCCCGCGGCGGGCGGGCCGAGCTGGCCTCGGCACCGCCGCATCCGGAGATCACGGCCAACGCGACCAGCGCCGAGCATCCGACCCGCCGAGGTGAGCGGCCTGGTCGGGCTCGGCAGGAGATCGACGGACCATGAAGTCGGCGTACACACCGGGCTGACGAAAGGCCGGGCAGCCCGCGGACGAACGCATCGTGGCCGGCCGTCAGCGCGCGGACCGTGCGGATCACGGTGAACTCGTGCGTTGGTTTCCCGATGTCATGGTGTCGCTCCCCTGCTCGCGCCCCGCCGGGCCGATTCGTGCTGCGCGGGCCGGCGGGTCCACTCCGGTGCGTGGTCGGCCTGACTCGCGCTGGGCTCAGGCTAACGTCTCGTCGACGCGCCGAGGCGTGAGAATCCTCCCATGCGCGCGGGCCGTTTCCGCCTGCACGAGCGGCCCCCGACCAGCCTTGAGAGCTCGATGGGAACGCGCCCGCACCGAGCGCCGGAAGGCGCCCTCAGCGGACCTGGGCCGGGGCGGTTCGCGCGGCCGGCTAGGCCGGTGGGACGCCGAGCGCCGCGAGCGCTTCGGCTCGATCCTGGTAGATCGTCGACCGAGTCAGCAGGCCGCCTTCGAGGTCGTAGACGAGGGCGCCCCGTGCCTGCGTCGTCACGCCGCCTCGTCCGCGGGCCTCGACCAGATGGGGGACGATCACGCGGTCGCCGGCCTCGATGAACTCCTCGGGGACGAGGCGAATCGTCTCGAAGACGTCCCAGAACAACATCCAGTGCTCGCGGATCTCCGCATGTCCGTCGAAGATGCCCTCCATCGGACCGATCGATCGCGACCAGTCCTCGACGGCGTCCGGCGCCAGGAACTCCAGGGCGGCGTCGGCGTCGCGCCGGTTCCAGGCTTCGAGCATCTGACGGACGACCTTGGTGTTCTCGAAGCTCATTTCGCCCGGGCAGCCTACCGCCGCGTTTGGATCGGCTCGGTCACAAATCGGGCCGATCTGACAATCACTGGTTATGGACGCGAGCGATCTGCGTTGTGACGGGGACCTGCTCGTCGCAGCCCGGTCGGACCCCGAGGCCTTCGCCGTGTTCTACCGCCGCCACGCCCGTGGCCTGCTGACGTTCTTCCGGCGGCGCGTCCGCACGCCCGAGGAGGCGTTCGACCTGACGGCCGAGACGATGGCCGCCGCGCTGGCCGGCGTGCCCCGCTACGAGCCGCGTCCCGAGCCGGCCCGGGTCTGGCTCTACGGGATCGCCCGCAACAAGCTGAGCGAGGCGCTCCGGTCCGGGACGATCGACGACCGCGCCCGGCAGGCGCTCGCGATGGAGCCGATCGAGCTCGACGACGTTGGCATCGAGCGGCTCGACGGCCAGGCCGTGACGCCGGCGCTCGATCTTCTCTCCGTGCTCCCCGGTGAGCAGCAGGACGCGATCCGGGCCCGCCACATCGATGAGCGGGAGTACGCCGAGATCGCTCGCGACCTCAAGCTCTCCGAATCGGTCGTTCGCCAGCGGGTCAGCCGCGGCCTGCGAACGATGCGCGCCAGCCTGAAGGAGGCCACCGATGATCAGTGATCCGCTCCACGACCTCGAGCTGGAGCTGGTCAGGGCCGCCGAGCGCCAGGCGCTCGTCCTGAGCCTGCCGCGTCGTCGACGGCCGCGACGCCGGTTGGCGATCGCCCTGGCCGCCGCGCTCGCGGCACTGGTGCTCGCCGCGGCCGCGCTTGCGGCCAGCGGATTGCTGAGCGGCGGAGCCCCGCTCGCGCTGCCGCCCGGCGTCCCGCTCAACCCCGCCAGCGGCCTCGGCGTCGTGCGGCTCGCGAGCGTGCGGCTGCTGCCGATCGCCGTCCCCGACCCCGACGGCGGACCCCCGTGGGGCGTGCGGTACGTCGCGACATCCCGCGGGCTCGGCTGCCTTCAGACCGGCCGGCTGGTTCGTGGCATGCTCGGTGTGATCGGCGAGGACGACGCCTTCGGCGACGACGCCCGCTTCCACCCGCTGCCGACCAACCTGCTCAGCGGGAGCCCGTTCCCCTGCGGTTCACTCGACGCCCACGGTCACGCCTTCGCCGGTGCGGCGATCTACGCCGCTCCGGCGAGCGGCCTGCTGACGCCGACGCGGGCCGCGCCCGGCTGCGCCCGCCCGAACCCGCCGCCGCCCCCCGCTGCTCACTCTCCCGTCCCCCACGGACCACTCCCGGAGATCTGCCCGCCGGCCGACGAGCGCACCGTGTACCTCGGCATGGCGGGTCCCGACGCGAGAAGCATCACCTATCTGGACGGCGGTCACCTCCACACGGTGGCGACCGTCGGCGACCAGGGCGCCTACCTGATCGTCCTCGCGACCCCGGGCGCCGGCCCGAACGCCTACTCGCCACTGCCCGGCGCCGGCGGCGGGCCGATCCGCCGGATCGCCTATCGCAACGGCTACGTCTGCGTGCTCTCGCAGAAGTCGCTCGGCTCGCAGACCTGCCCGCATGTCGGCCAGGTTCCGGTCAGGCGTCCGCACCTGAGCTCGGCCGACGTGGCCTCGCCGGTCACCGTCGTCGTCGGCAACTCGACCCATGGGAAGACGCTCGACGTCCGCTTCACCGCTCGCCTCGCCGTCACCGACGCGAGCTCGGCCTACACGATCAGCATCCGCTTTCCGACCCCGTGTCACGCAACCATCACCGGGCCGCTGATCGCCGACAACGCGAAGGGGCAGCCCGAGCATTTCGACCAGTCGGTCGGCCGCTGCCGCGGGACCTTCCACGGGGCCGTCTACTACCGCTACGGCGAGAACACCGACGGCCTGCCGTTCGACATCGTCGGCCGGACGCTCACGGTCGACAGCTTCACTGTGACGGTCCCCTAGCCGGGCGACTGCCGCGACAGGCCCGCGTGGGTGCGGATGGCGTGCGGGCGTCGGGGCTCGGGCCGTACTGTCCGGCCAGACCGATCCGCTCACGCAGCGCCGGTGCCTGCGTCATGAATTCCGTAGGACTTCGTCAACCCGCTCACGCTGATCATCGACTCCCGGCCGGCCGGCGCCGCATCCGGCTCGAGGCTCGACCCGGGGCTCACGCGACCAGGTCCTCGGCCAGCAGGTCCATCAGCAGGCCGTCGTGCCAGCCCGCGCCGTCGACGTCGTGCTCGTAGCGGCGGAGGATCCCCACCCGGCGGAAGCCGACCGCCGCGTAGCAGCGGATCGCCTGCTCGTTGTCGGCGGCCGGGTCGATCGTCAGGCGGTGGTGTCCCCGCTGGTCGATCAGATAGCCGGCGAGCGTGGTGATCGCCCGCCGCCTATGGCCGCGTCCGTGGAGCGCAGGGTCGAGGAAGATGTCGATCGACGCGAACCTGTACATCGACCCTGTCTCCTCACCGTATTGGATCAGCCCGCGGACCTCGTCGTCGATCACGATCGCGAACGGCGTCGCCCACGGATCCTCGAGCGGCCATTTCGGGTCCCTGACCTCCTCCTCGCCCCACCGCCGCCTGACCTCCGGCATGCTGACGATGCGCCGCAGCTCAGCGACATGTTCGCCGCCGACCGGCACGAGCGTGACACCTTCGCCGTGAAGGACTGGGACTGCACTCACCCGAACATCCCATCACAGATCGCCGGCCGCCTCCCGCGCGCTCGCAAGCTGCGAGCTCAGGCCGCGGCCGGCGGGCGCGCTCCGAAAATGAAACATCCCACCTGACAGGATTGGTCGCATGCCAGCCGACCTGCCCGAGCTGATCCTCCCCGACGTCGCGGCCTGGAGGGCGTGGCTGGGCGCGCACCATGCCCAGCCGACCGGCGTCTGGCTGGTGCTCGCCAAGAAGGGGGTGCTCCGGCCGACGAGCGTGAGCTACGACGAGGCGGTCGAGGAGGCCGTCGCCCACGGGTGGATCGACGGTCAGAACCGCCGGCGCGACGACGCGACCTACGCCCAGCGGTTCACGCCGCGGCGGGCCGGCAGCAACTGGTCGCAGAGCAACGTCCGTCGCGTCGACCGGCTGACCGCCGACGGCCGCATGCACCCGGCCGGTCTGGCCGAGGTCGACCGGGCCCGGGCGGACGGCCGGTGGCCGCCGCTCACGGCCTGATGTGCGTGAACGCAACGCCGTGCTCGGTGCTCAGGCGCTCGGCGATCAGCGACCGGTGGCACGCCTCGGGGTCGCGCTCGACGCACAGCAGAGCGAAGACCTCGCCGTCGGGCAGCTCGGCCAAGAGGTCGCCGAGATCGACCCGGTCGAGAATCTCCGTCGTGTACCGCTCCCGGTACTCGGCCGCCAGCTCGACCCGCGCTCGCTTGCCGACGCCCTGCCTCGCGTCCTCCCGGTACTGGACCTCACGCAGCTCCGTCGTCGGCGCCAGCTCTGCGTCGTGGCGGTAGGCGATCCCGGCCTGCGCGAGCGCCGCCTGCAGGCGCAGCGAGTTGGCCCACGCATACTGACTTCCCCGGACCCCTCGCCGCTGACGGACGTCGAGGATCCGCTGGACGCCGGCGTCGTCGAGGGCGTCGAGGAAGCGGTCGAGCGTGAAGCCGTAGACGCCGACCGTCGCCGCCCGCCGGGGATCCGAGGTCTCTTCCGGCATCGTCGCTCCAAGCTATCGCGCAGGCCGGCGGGCGTGCGGTCGGCGTTCAGTCGACGAGCTTGTGCTCGGTCGCCCACCGGGCGAGCTGGTGGCGGTTGGACAGGTGGAGCTTGCGCAGGACGGCCGAGACGTGGGTCTCGACGGTCCGCGTCGAGACCCCCAGCATCTGCGCGACCTCCTTGTACAGGTAGCCCCGGGCGATCCGCTCGAGCACCTCCTGCTCCCGCGCGGTCAGCTGGTCGAGATCGGCGTCGGCCGGCTCGGGAGCCGGTCCGCTGAAGGCGTCGAGCACGAAGCCGGCCAGCCGCGGCGGCAGGACGACCTCGCCCCGGGCCGCCCGGACGACGGCGTCGGCGAGCTCGGCGGCCGAGATCGTCTTCGTGACGTAGCCGCGGGCGCCGGCCCGGATCAGCGCGATCACGTCGGCCGGCGCGTCGGAGACCGACAGGGCGAGGACCCGCGTCGCCGGCGACGAGCTGCGGATCGCCCGGAGCACGGCGATCCCCCCGCCGTCGGGCATGTGGACGTCGAGCAGCACGACGTCCGGGCGGACGGCTTCGATCACGGCGATCGCGTCGGCCACGGTCGCCGCCTCGCCGACGATCTCCGTGACCTCGGCCAGGCCGGCCCGCACGCCGGCCCGAAACAGGGCGTGGTCGTCGACGATCACGACCCGCGGGCGCTCCCCGGACTCGGCCTGAGGGGTCATCTCGGGCCGAGGTGCAGGGCGACCTCGCAGCCGCCGCCGGGCGCGCTGCGGATCTCCGCCCGGCCGCCGACGCGATCGAGTCGGCCGATGATCGACTCGCGGACGCCGCGTCGCTGCGCCGGGATCCCATCGATGTCGAAGCCGGGTCCCCGGTCGTGGACGAACACGTCGATCCCGTCGGCATCGACCCGTGAGAAGACGAAGATCGCCGCTCCCGGCGCGTGGCGGGCCGCGTTCGTCAGCGCCTCCCGCGCGGCCGCCAGCACGGCCCGGGTCCGCTCGTCGAGCGGCGTGTCGCCGACCGTCACGACGTTGACCTCCGCCCGGTGGGCGTCCTCGATCTCCGCGGCCACGGCACGCAGGCCGGCGGCCAGCGTCAGGACGTCGGCGTCGGGCGGGCGGCCGAGCAGCCAGTCGCGCAGCTCGCGCTCCTGCCGCCTGGCCAGGCCGCCGACCTCCGCCGGGTCGCCGGCCCGCAACTGGATCAGGGCGAGCGTCTGGAGGACGGAGTCGTGCAGGTGATCGGCCATCTCCGCCCGTTCCTGCGCCCGGGCGCGGACGCCTCGCTCGGCGGCCAGCATCCGCGACGTCCGCAGCCACCGCGGGCCGACGACGAGGGCGAGCACGGCGAGCGCGATCGCAGTCCCGGCGATCGTCCCCTCGGCCTGCTTGAAGAGGCCGGTCCGGCTCAGCACCCAGGCCGCGCCGGCTGCGGTCAGCAGCAGTCCGAGCGCCGTCCTCGTCCCCCGGTCGGCGAGCGGTCGGTCGGATGCCGGCGGGCGCCTGGTTCCGGCCGCCGCCCAGAACAGCGAGAGGCCGGATCCGAGCAGCAGGCTGGCCCAGAGGGGGCCCTCGCCCCCGACGCTCAGGCCGCCGGCGTCCGCCGCGAGGACGACCGCCAGCCCGAGCAGGCCGGTCGCCGCCGTCCGGAACACGTCGGTCTGCCGGGCCTGCCGGACCGGCCCGGTCAGCGTGATGACGAGCCCGGCGCCGGCGTAGGCGAGCACCCCGAGGCCGGCGATCGGAGCGGTCGCGACAACCATTGCGCGGATCGCCCAGGCCTCGGCGCCGGTCCGCCCGAGGCGGGCGGCGACACCGGCATACCACTTGCTCGACGGCCCGTCCGCCGCCCCAAGACTCAGCGCGACGGCCCCCGCGACGCCGGCCAGAGCGGCCTGCGCCCACTCGATCGGAAGAGCTCCCCCGCCGCCGAAGCCGGCGAGCAACCCGGCGGCGCCGGCCGCCGCGATCACGAGGCTGGCGAGCGCCGCCTGCGGCGACGGTCGCCTGCCGGTCGCCGGTCGTGTCGCGGCCGGGAGGCCCGGGAATGCGCGGTCCTCGCTCACACGGCGCCGAACTCGTCGGGGCCCGTCTGGTCGATCTCGACGTGGCCGATCCCGACCGACGCGAGGATCCGCACGCGGAGTCTCGGGCGGGCGAGTGTCCGGCCGGTTCGTGGGCCGGTCGCCGCGATCACGGCCGTGCGCCGGAGGTCGACGCCGGAGTGAACGCCCCGCCGATCTTCGATCTCGCCCCGGCCGACCCGCTCGACGAGGCTGACCTGGGCATCGGTCGGCACGTCGACGATCAGTCGGCCGATCCCGACCGATGCGGTGATCGTGACCGTCCCCGTCCGGCCGCCGACCCCAGCCAGGTCGATCGTCAGGTCGCCGACCGCCCGGCGATAGGCCGGCGCGATCTCCGCCGGCGTGGCCGGCGTCACGCGGGTGCTGCCGATACCGCCGTCGAGCCGAGCCCCCGCACCGGCCAGGAAGATCGTCGTCGCAGCGAGCACAGCCGCCGGCACGATCCGTCCGCTCACCCGGTCGGGCCGACCCGGCAGGAGGACCGCGATGCCGGCGAGCACCGTGGCTGCCCCGAGCACCCGCTCCCACCGGACACCCGGGACGAGGACCACGCCGAGCGAGATCCCCGCGAGCACGCCGGCCACCGGCAAGGCGGCGCGGACGGTCGCCCAGTCGATCGCCGGGTCGCGGGCGCTCGCCGGGCGACCGGTCACCAGGAGCGCGAGCAGACCGATCAGGCAGACCCCGCACTGGGTGATCCAGTAGGACGGGCCCTGGTCGAAGAGGCCCTGGGTCGGGGAGAGGCCACCGCCGACCAGGACCCATGTCAGTCCGAGGGCGATTGCGACCCGCGTAACCGCGATCAGGTTGGTCGCGTCCGGGCGGCGCCGACCCCCGCGCGGGAGCAGGAGGCTGGCCGCGACGTAGGCGATCCAGACGTCGCCCTGGGCGAACGACGTCAGGACGAGCAGCGTCCGGATGAAGCCGACCGGCACCGCGAGGCGCTCGGACAGGTCGGCCGCCACGCCGCCCAGCAGCCACCACTCGCCGCGGGCCGGCGCTCCCGCCGTCGGCGGCGCGCCGCTGGTCGGCTCGAGGTCGGCAGGCGGTCGGGCGATCGTCGCGGTGATGCCTTCTCCGCGGTCGGATGTCGTCATGCCGGCGCCTTGAGGCTGAGCCGGCCACGCGTGAAGCAGAGCACGGCGTGGTCGGTCCCCGGTCCGATCCAGTCCGGCTCGCCCGGCGGGATCGGCACGGCCGACAGCGTCGTCGTCGCGCCCTGTCCGATCGCGTAGACCACGCAGACCGGGGTCGGGCCCGGGCCTGTGGCCGTGGTCTGCGCGTCCGCCTCAGGCGACCCGAGCCGGTCGAGGACGCCGGCGTGCGAGGTGCCGAGCGCCAGGGCGTTGACGGCCGTCAGTGGTGGCGTCGCGTGGTGATCGGCGATGCCGGTGAGCAGGACGGCCGCCGCCGCGGCCCCGGCCGCGAGGAGCGATCCGCCGACGATCGACCGAGGCCGCCGCGCTCGCCAGAGGATTCCGCTCGCCACAGCCAGGGCCGCGGCCAACGCCGTCAGCCCGACCTCGAACGCCAGACTCGGCCCGAGCGTGTACGAGTAGGTCAGTGACCCCGGGCCCGGGCCCGTTGCCCCGCTGCCGCCGATCGTGCCGCCGGTTGGCCGGGTCGAGACGTACAGCGTCGGGATCACGCCGACGGCCACGACGAGGGCGGCCCATCCGCGCAGGCCGCGGTGGCCGCGCGTGCGCTCCGACGGCGGGCGGCCATCGCCTCGGCCGGAGTCCGGGCGTCGGGCGAGCCAGCCGAGTCGGGAGTGGGTGCCGCCGGTTGACATGGGTCCATGCTCCCTCACGGCCTGGCCACCCGCAATCGGAGATCACCACATCGGCCTCCGGAATCACCCGCACGGGTCTCGCCCCGCCTGGTCGCGGCGGGGATCCGGCCGCCCTCAGGCCCGGCAGGCGAGCTTGGCGAGGCGGGCGCGGACGATGTTCATGTCAGCCCGTTTGAAGTCGTCGTGCGTCTGGCCGCGGAAGGCCGGGACGAGCTCGCGGTAGTAAGGGCTCTGGAGGCTCTCGTTGTGACCGATCACATCGTGGACGGGAATGTGGAATCGACACCGCAGCCAGCGTGTCAGCGAGAGGCCGGCGTCCAGCTGTGCCGTATCGCCGAGCACCTGCTGATCGGACTCGCCGACGTTCTCGATCCCGATCGCCGTGTAGTTGAGCCCGACGACATGCCGGCACATGATCCCGAGCGGGACGAGCTGGTGGATCGTGCCGTCGGTGTCGATCACGAAATGCGCGCAGACCTCGGGAAGCTCATGGAATTCGATGTCGGGGACATCGTCGGCGAATGTGTTGAACACGCTCTGGTAGTTGGACGTCTCCGTGTAATGCCAGATCACGAGGTGGGGGTCGGTCAGCCGGTAGGTGTCGACCCCGTAGTGCTCGAGCGCATACGCCTTCGTCTCCTGCTTGCGCTTCGGGCCGAACGGGATGTAGCTCTTGACGATCGCAGGTGGCCCGACCAGCGGCCGGCGGGCGGGGGCCACGGGCTGCGTTGTGTCGGCGGCCGACGTTGTGCCGGCCGGCCCGGTTGCCGCCGCCGTCGAGGCCCGGGGAGCGGCCTGCCCGGCCGCCGAGACATCGTCCGCGGTCGGCCGGGGCGGCGGGGGTGACGGGGACGAGGCTCCGCCACAGGCTGCGATCGCGACGGCGAGGGTCGTCGCGAGCGTCGCGATCGTCGCGGCGAGCCCAATGCGGTGGATTGATCCGCGGACGGGGCGGCGACGCACGGAACCATTGTCGCCGATCGGAGTCCTACCTCACGACACCGGGCACCCAGTGAGGGCTGCCAGGTAATTCACAGGATTGCCCCGCGCGGCTCTCAGCCGCGCGGCGCAGACTCGTGGCAACTGTTCCAACCCGCCCCCAGAGGAGTCCCCATGCACCGCCCTGAGTCCCACCTCACCGCCGACGCCGTGCGCGACGCTCTCGCCCGCGCGGTCGCCGTCGTCGGCCTGGCCGGCTTCGCCCTGATCCATCTGCTCGACCTCCCCGACACGATGGCCGGCTCCCAGCTGATCGGCTGGGCGTACATCGCGGCGATCGTCGGCGCCGTCTGCGTCGCGGGTGCCCTCGTGCGCACGAGCGACACTCGCGTCTGGCTCGCTGCCGGCGGCCTCGTCTCCAGCGTCATCGTCGCGTACGTGCTCAGCCGGACGACCGGGATCCCGCAGGACGGCGGCGACATCGGCAACTGGGGCCAGCCGCTCGGGATCGCGATGCTCTTCGTCGGCGGTTCGCTGCTCGCCCTGACCGGCAGCGTCCTGGCCGGCCGGGTCAGCCCCGCCCGGCGCCCGGCTGCGCGCGGCTGGGAGCCGATCGCCCTCCGCGTGGACGACCGCCGGCGGGCAGCGGCGTAGCCGACCGGCGTTCCGGCCGGCAGGGGCGGGCCGTCGCCGCTGGGATCCGCGGCCGGCAGGCGGCCGAGCCGTCGCCGCTCAGATCCGGGTGCCCGTCCCGTCGACCTTGTCGCGGCCGCTTGGGGCCCCGGGGACGGGGACCGGCTTGCCGATCGTCGCGCGGTCGTGTTCCTCGGCCCAGGCGACGATCGGCTTGCTGCCGACGATGATCGTCGTCTGGTCGATCAGGCGGAGGGCCGGGAGCTTCTCCTGCCCGGTCATCGCGAGGAGCTCCGGCCGGCTGCCCTTGGCGGTCGTCCGGCCGGGCCCGGTCCGGTCGAGGGTCAGCAGCTCGAAGTTGTTCCCGGCATTGCGCAGCCCCTCGGCGGCGATCCGGCAGGCGTGCCGGCGGGAGCCGTCCTCGCCGAGGTCACAGACGAAGAGCGTGAGTCTTGGGGCAGGCGGCATCTGGATCCCTTCTCGCGGCCTAGGCCGCGACTGCGTTGGCTTTGGCCCAGGCCACGATCTTCGAGCTGCCGTTGATCGTCGTCCCGTCTGTGAGCTCGAGCACCGGGAGCTTCTCCTGCCCGCTGAGCTTCTTCAGGTCGGGACGCTTGCCGCTCGTGAACAGGCCGAACGGCTTGTTCTTGGCGGAGACGGTGGTCTCGTGATCGACGCCGGCCGACTCGAGAGCCTCGTGGGCGCGGCGGCACGGGTGGATCTTCGGGCCGCCGGTGTCGATGCTGCATACGTGGAGCGTCGGCTTCGCCGGCATGGCGGGGGCCTCCTTGGTGGACGTTCGGTCCAGCCTAGCGCCCGCCGCGTCCGGGTCGCGGGAGCGCCAGGTTGATCGGCTCCGGCCGGCCGAGCTCGGGCCCGACCGTCGAGAGCTCCCACGCGTGCCCGTCGGGGCTGGTGGCCGTCAGGCACAGGCGCCCCATCACGGTCGCGAGTCCCCTGGCCCAGACGGTCTCGAGCCACGCGAAGGGAAGCGCCGCGCGGACCCGATCCCTGCCGGCCCAACCGACGGTGGGCGCCTGCCCGGCGTCGACCATCTCGAGCTCGAGTGAGAGATCCGCCTGGCCCAGCCACCCGCGCAACGCGGCGCTCGCACGACCGTGGAGCGCGGCCGCCAGCTGGGGACGAACCGCCGCACACCGCTCGTCGGCCGCAGCGAGCCGCTGCGCCCATGCCGCGATCACGCCGGCCTGGAGTCGCTCCGCCAGGCCTCCACCGAGGTTGAGCAACCCGAGCAGCTCGGCGTCGGGCGTCGTCTGTGGCGCCGATCCGCCGAAGGCGGGGCGGATCGGCCCGCCGGAGACCCGAGCGACCGGAACGGCCTGGGAGGTGATCGACATCGGGCCGACCCAGCCGCGCGAGACCGACGCGGCCCAGCCGATCGCCCCGGCCCCCGGCTTCGGTCGCGGCAGACGCGCCCCGCGCCCGCCGACGCTTCGGGCCGCCCCGATGCGACCCAGACCGGATCGGGTGGGCTGGGGTGTCCGATCGTCGGCGATCAGCAGGTCGATCGGCCCGCGGCTGGCGATCACCAGGACGCGGACGTCGTGCTCGTGGCGGGCCCACGCGTCGAGCAGATCGACGCAGGCGCAGGGCTCCCCGCCGAGCGCCGCCAGCGCGCGCTCGCCCTCGGCGTCGTCGTGGTCGGGCGCACCGAGCCGGCCGTCCTCCCAGCGGATCCGGTGCGTGGCGCCGCCGCATTCGACCGTCGCCTCGGCCGCCGGGAGGCCCGCCCACCAGCCGGTCATCGCACGACCCCCGACGCCGCGTCCCAGGTGAGCGGGAGCCTGATCACGGCGCGTCCCAGGTGAGCGGGAGCCTGATCACGGCGCGCTCCAGGTGAGCGGGAGCCTGATCACGGCGCGCTCGGTCTCGGCCGTCGGCATCAGGGCGAGCTCGGTGGCCGCCGGGTCGAGCGCCGGCCAGAAGCTGATCTCACCAGAGCCGAGGTCACCACCGCCGCTCCAGCTGGCGCCCGTCCCGAGATAGTGGTTGCCGCGGTCGTCGCGTGCCCACCAGCTCAGCCCGCGGTCTCTGGCCAGTGGGATGAACGGCAGGCTGGTGATCACGTCGGGGGCGACCTCGACCGTGATCGTCCACTCTTCGGCAGTCGACTCGAGCGTCGTGACGGCCACGCTGACACCATCGAACGGCGGCGTCACCGCGCTGAGCGTCAGGGTGCCACACGGTCCGTCGGCCAGGCCGGCCCGGGAGAGCAGCGAGTGCCACGGGTCGGGCAGGCGGGGGGCGCCCGGACCCGTGCCGAGCGGCCGGTGGCCGATCGCCTCACGGACGGCCTGCGTCTCTCCGATCACGGGGTCGTCGGCGGCGAGCGCACCGCACGCGATCAGCGCTTCGATCGCCGGCTCGGCGCTCTGCCCGCCCGGCATCTGCCGCCGGCCTGCGGCCACCAGCCGCCAGAGGTGTCGTGCTGCCGGACTGTGGTCGTCAGGCAGGCGCTCGACGGAGACCTCGGCCGGGGAGCAGACGTCGACGAGCTCGATCCGGGCGCCGTCGAGCTCGATCCACGCGGCCTCGCGATTCAGCGGCGCGACCGCCTGGAAGTAGCCGCGCCACTCGTCGGCGCCGCCGCCGACGAAGTGCGACTGGACGCTCGTGCCGCGGTCGTCGGTCAAGGTCGGCTGGGGCGGACGACCCGGTGGACCCGAGGCCCGCGGCAAGCCGCGGCGCGGCCCGAGGCCGCTGGCCGGTCCCGGACGGAAGCTCACGCCGACGCGGGTGGCCTGGTCGCCGAGGCTGACGTAGCGGACGTGGAAGCGCTCGCTCGGGGTCTGGATCTCGTGGCCGCAGGCCACGACCCGGCGCGGGCCGAGCGGGGTGGTCGGGTTGGCCCCGCCGGGTGCGCCGGGTGCGCCGGGTGCGCCGGGTGGGCCAGGTGCGCCGAGCGGGACGGGCGGGACGGGCGGCCTGAAGCGGGCTCTGAGGCCGTGTCGGACCGGGCTGCCGTCGGGTGTTCGGAGGGCCTCGGCGAGGCTGTAGTCGTCGAGCACGTCGGCGGCCGTCTGCTCGTCGATCGCGCCGACCGCGACGAGGGCCTGGGCGGCCGAGCCGAGTCGCGAGCTCCACGGCGGGCGCTGGCGCTCGCCGCGGTCGAGCAGGGTCCCCTCGCCGGCGACCCGGAGGTAGAGCTCGGCATCGAACTCGGTCATCGGCCAAGGCTGCCACACATCGGCGGTCCCGGCGCTTCACACTGATCGGATGGCAGACCAGTCAGCCGCGGTCGACGCGCTGGGCGTCGCGATTGCCGCCAGGGTTCCAGTCCTGCTCTGGGGGGCGCCCGGGACCGGCAAGACATCGGTGATCCGGGGGATGGCCGAGGCGGCCGGCTGGCCGATCGAGACGGTCATCGCGTCGATCCGCGAGCCGTCGGACTTCGCCGGACTGCCGATCGTCAACCACGCGGGCGGGAGCGGTCCCGCCCGGGTCGACTTCGCCCCGCCCCGTTGGGCCGTCGCCCTGGCTGCGGCCGGCCGGGGACTGGCGTTCTTCGACGAGATATCGACAGCTCCGCCGGCGGTCCAGGCCGCCCTGCTGCGCGTCGTGCTCGAGCGGACCGTCGGCGATCTCGCGCTTCCGGACGAGGTCGCGGTCGTCGCTGCGGCCAACCCGCCCGACCAGGCGGCCGACGGGTGGGAGCTCTCGCCGCCGCTGGCCAACCGCTTCTGCCACCTCGATTGGCCGGTCGACCCCCGGACGGTCGCCGACGGCTTCGCGGGCGGCTGGGTCACGCCTGCGCCGCCGACCCTGGCCGACGGCTGGGCGCGCCGCGTGCCGGTCGTTCGCGGCCGGGTCGCCGGCTTCATGACCGTCCGGCCGGCGCTCGTCCTCGACGTCCCCGACGACCCGTCCGGCGCCGGTCGAGCGTGGCCGAGCCCGCGAACCTGGGACATGGTTGCCCGGCTGAGCGCGGCGGCTGAGGCCGGCGGGGTCGACGACCTGACGACGTCGCTGCTGATCCGCGGGTGTGTCGGCCAGGGGCCCGGCGTCGAGTACATCACCTGGCTGGCCGAGGCCGACCTCCCCGATCCGGAGGCCGTGCTCGCCGATCCCGACAGCTTCGTCCTGCCGGCGCGCGGAGACCGCGCGTACGCCGCGCTGTCGTCGGTCGCCGCGGCCGTGGCGAGCGACCCCGGGGACGGGCGGTGGGAGCGGGGTTGGCGGGTTTTCGGTCGGGCGGCAGGCGCTGCTCCCGACGTCGCCGCGACGGCCGCCCGGACCCTGGCCCGCTGCCGGCCGGCCGGGGCGGCGATCCCCGCCGAGGTCAAGGCGTTCGCTCCCCTGCTGCGCGACGCAGGGCTGCTCGGGTGAGCGGGCGGGGGCTCGACTTGCACAAGGTCGCCGCGGCCCGGCTGTGGGCGGCGGCCCGCATGCCCTACCTGGCGAGCGCCGTGTTCGCGAGCACGGTGTCGGCCGACCCGACTCCCGGAACGCTGGCCGTCGACCGGTCGTGGGGGGTGCGGGTCGACCCGGGGTTGGTCGACGAGCTCGACGTCGAGCGGCTGGGTCGGATGCTCGTGCACCTGACCGGCCATCTGATCCGCGACCACGCAGGTCGGTCGGAGCGGGTTGGCGCGGCCGGTGGCGACGGTCTTCGGGGACGCTGGAACCGGGCGGGGGACGCCGAGATCAACGACGACCTCCGTAGCGATGGGTGCGCCCCGGACCTGGCGGGCGACCTTCCCGAAGACCTCGGGTGCGAAGCCGGTCTGCTCGCCGAGCACTACCACGCGGCCGCGCTCGACGGTCCCCGCCGGTGGGACTGCGGCTCGGGGGCCGACGGGTGCGACCGGCCGGGCGAGCGACCGGGTCAGATCGGGCGGCAACAGGCCGAGCTGCTGCGGCTCGGGGTGGCCGCGGAGATCCACAGGTGTGCCGGGAGTGACCCCGGAAGCGTGGCCGGCGGCTGGCTGCGGTGGGCCGAGTCGGTGCTGCCGTCGCGGACCGACTGGCGCCGGATCCTGGCCGCCGAACTGCGCAGCGCGGTCGGGCGTGTGGCCGGTCAGGTCGACTACAGCCATCGCCGGCCGTCGCGGCGGGCCCACCTCCAGCCGGACATCGTCCTGCCGACGCTCCACCGACCGGTGCCGGACGTGGCGATCGTCTGCGACACGTCGGGCTCGATGGGCGAGCGCCTGCTCGCCCGGGCGCTGGCCGAGGTCGAGGGCGTGCTCGTACGCGCCGGGCTGCGCCAGACCCAGGTCCGTGTGCTGTCGGTCGACACCGAAGTCCACGCGGCCCGCCGGGTCGCCCGCGCGGACGCGGTCCGGCTGGTCGGCGGTGGCGGGACCGACATGGGGGCGGGGATCGCTGCGGCCTGCGGCCTGCGGCCGCGGCCGTCGGTGGTGATCGTCCTGACCGACGGGTACACGCCGTGGCCGGAGCGCCCGCCGGCGGGCGTCCGCGTGATCGTGGGCATGCTCGCCGAGGGCGGGTCTCCGCCCGCGTGGTCGGTCCCCGCGTGGGCTCGGACCGTCGTGATCGAGGAGCCGGCCGGCTACGGGACGCGGGGGAGGTGACCCTGGCGTGGCCGAGCGTCTGCCGCTCTCCGCGCTGCTGTCCCAGGCGCTCGTCGCGTTCACGATCGAGCTCGACAACGCGTGGGAGACGCGGATCCCGAATCGAACCACGCGCCACGGCGGCCCACGCTCGGCGCTCTACGCGACGTCGCTGCGGCAGTGGTCGAACTTCATGCGTGTGCTCGGCCCGCAGGGTCTGACCGTCCGCGAGCTGGAGCGGCGCACGCGGGCCAAGCCGCAACTGGACGGGATGCGGCGGTGGGGCTACGTGACGATCGGGCCCGATCCGACCGACCGGCGTCCGAAGCCTCCCGAGCGCGACCTGCTCGTCGTTCCGACGATGGCCGGCCGCCGTGCGCAGGCCGTCTGGAAGCCACTGCCCGAGGAGATCGAGGGACGCTGGCGGGAGCGCTTCGGCGTCGACCGGGTCGAGGAGCTCCGGTCGACTCTGGCGGAGCTCGTGACCGGCCTCGGCCTCGCCCTGCCGGAGTTCCTGACCGGCGTCTACGGAGGCCGCGCGGCCAAGCCGGGTGACGGCCCGGTCGAGGTCACCGAGGCCCGACTACCGCTGTCGGCCCTCCTCTCGCAGGTGCTCCAGGCGTTTGCCCTCGACTACGAGCAGGAGTCGAGGGCCTCGCTCTGTTTCAGCGCCGACGTCCTGCGGGTGCTGGACCAGGACGGCGTCGAGGTCAGCCGGCTCCCGCGTCTCTCGGGGGTCTCGGTCGAGCAGATCCGCGTCGCCCTCGGGATCCTCGCCAAGCACGGTGCGGTCGTCGTCGCGTCCGACCCCGGCGCCCGTCGCAGGCAGGCCCGGCTCACCGGGAGGGGCCTGGAGGGTCGAGCGGTCTACCGGGCGATGCCGGGAGAGATCGAGGCACGCTGGGCGCAGCGGTTCGGCGCGGACCGGCTCAGGCGACTGCGCGGGCTGCTCGAGGACTTGGCGACCGGCGGCCCGGGGGGTGAGCGGGCGCCGCTGTGGGGTGGGCTCGATCCACCGCCGGGAACGTGGCGCAGCGAGATTCCGCGGCCTGAGGTGCTTGCGCACTACCCGATGCCGCGCCAGAGCGGCCACCCCGACGGGGCGTGA
>DASZKP010000002.1:0-59297 GCA_035553395.1 Solirubrobacteraceae bacterium
TGGTCCGAGTTCGACTTCGGTGTCGAGGCCGCGGATGGTGCGGGTTACGAGCGCGACGACGACGTTGCGCAGTCGCGGCAACGCTTCGTCGCGCGTGAGAACAACGACGGGGCGGCGCCCTTCCTGCTCCAGCTCGAGCCAGGCGACATCGCCGCGGGCTACCAAGGCTCTTCGCGGATCGCCTCGCGCGCGTTCGTGAGCGCCCAAGCGTCCTCGGTCGCCTCGGTGTCCTCGGTCGCGGTCCACTCCTCGAGCAGCACCCGCTCCCGAACGAGTCGGGCGAGCGCGGCTTCTGCCTCAGCGTCGGTGAGTTCGTCGACCAAGAGGTGAAGCTTCTGGTGCGGGGTCATCACGAAGAAATGTAACGCGGGACCGAGTCCAGCTCCGCAAGCCCATGCCGCGACTACCTACTGGAGCCAGCCCGCGATCGGAGATCGGGCGCAGGCGCCCCGATGCTCCGGCGAGGGGATGCTGCCGTCGTCCCATCCTGCGTCGATCAGTGCTCCCTGACGTCGCGGCACTTCTTCGCCATCACTGCCGACCGTGCGCGACCCAGCGGACAGCAGGAGCCCTCGCGATTTGCCGTCCGCCGCCGGTTCCCGTCGACTGCCTCCGTCGTCGGCTTCTCAGACTTGAAGTGCCGTCGGAGCGCAACGTCATCGACAACCCGCGGAATCAGCAGCCTCGTGTCCAGGCATCGCTCGATGCGTCGCATTCGAACTCGATCACGATGTTTCATCGGGCGAGCAAAACAGGCGTCTCCGCATCAGTTGGTCGAGCTGGCGCCGCTGTTCACGAGCCGCAGTAGGCGCCCGCGCGTGCCGGAAGGTCGGGGCGATGCAGAAGCGCGTCACGACTGGCCAAGCACCGCCCCAGGTCGTCCGCACCAGTAGCGCACTCCCAGACCGCCGCGGCGACCGCCCGGTCCTGTGAAGAGCGGAAGTCGAGCTCGGGCATCATTGGGCGCTGTCGCGCCCGACATCGAAGCGGGAAGGGTCGCCCGACACGCTGCGATAGCTCTAGACTGCTGCCGTGGCGGCCGAGGCGGTGAGGTTCATCACGGTTGAGGCGCGGCCAACCGCAGTGGTCGCGCGGACGACGACGTGGACGGAGTTCCCGAAAGTCTGGGGGCCGCTGCTGGGCCAGGTCTACGAGTACGTCCGCCCCCGCCCTGAGCTCGCCACCGGCGATGCCGATGAGCTGTGGCAAAACGTAATGCTCTACAAGGACGGGCGGCCCGACGTCGAGGTCGGGGTACTCGTATCGGGGCCATTCCAGGCCGAAGGACCGGTGATTCAATCAGCGCTCCCTACCGGAGAAGTCGCGACCGCTACCCACCGCGGTGATTACGCGAGCCTCGGAGTCACTCACGACGCTGTGCGCGACTACGCCGCGGCCCATGGCCGCGAGCTCGCTGGCCCACGCTGGGAGATCTACGGCCACGCGCCCCTAGACCCGAGCGAGGCTGAGACCGAAGTCTTCTGGCTGCTGCGCTGAGAGGCAGTGTTGCAGCGGAAGGACTGGCGTGGTCAGCGTCCGGTGTGGAGCGACGCGCTCGCAGGCGCAGCATCATGACTGGCATCACGCGCGCGCTCAACGCGACTTGGACGCGCCGGGACCCGGACCGGCCGCCGGGCGCTGGCCCCTCCTTCGTGACGTAGCGGAAGCAGCGCACGGTGAAAATCCGCGGCCGCCGCTCTCCCTCTGGAACGATCTCGCCGCCGTCGGCGCCGTAACGGCAGCGCGAGCAGAGCAGTCTCGGCGGTGCGAGAGGACAGGCACACGGCCCCCTTCTCGCCAATCTCGAGACTCGCGGCACCGATACGACACCGCCGGCGAGTCGGTCGGGCCCGACCCGGCCATCGCATCGTCGCCAACGCGATCGTGAGTCCAACAATGTGGAACCGAGCAAAGCGATCGCCCGTGGCGGGGCCCACGTACGGCCTGCCGAGAGCAGTCGACGCATCCCGCCGCTGCTTGCTCGTGGATGCGTCCGGCGTCGGCGCATAGGCACATGGTGGAGATTGCCCAGCCATCCGGCGCACTCGCTGCCCGACCCAGGTGAGCCGGCTTCCGATCGACAGGCTGGCCTTCGCCGGACGGCAGAAGCGGCACTAGACTGGCGAGGGTCAACCGATGACCGCTTGCCGGTGCCGTCCCTGGGTCAGTCCCGCGCGTCGCCCGTCGTTTCGGGCACCAGAATGCTTCCGCGACTGCGCGACGCGAGCGGTCGCTACGGTCAGTGCCCGTGACAATGGGCCAGCACTCGATGGCACGGTGCTGCTGCGTAGCTCGGGGCGTCTACGACCTACGCGTGGGAGGCTGTGATATCCCGATCGAGGTGGCGACGGCTCGCAGGGGTCACGCCGGCGCAGGCGGCGAGCGCTTCCAGAAGCATGTCCCCAGAGCACCAGAGCAAAGCAATGGTCCGTCGCTGTTGCGGTATGTAGCCCTGCCTCGGCGATCGCCCGCCCCGTCTGCACCGAGCAGGACATGCCGTCACCGAGTGTCGCGCTGGCCGTCAGGCGGGCGGCAGCACGCTCAGCCCTTTAGCGCTCCTTCAGCGGCGCCTGCACCGCCCGCAGCGCGTCGCGATCCATCCCCCGATTCTACAACTCCCCCCGCGCGAGAAGGGAGCGCGTCTACCGTGGGCGAGCACCGAGCGCCATAGCCCGTGGGTGCACGAGATGAGCATGAACGACGGAGTGGGAGGCTATGGCAAGCCCGCCACCTGACCTCCCGCCTGACGCGGCTTGCGCTGTTCACGAGGGTGACGCCGAGCGCCGCGTCCCGCCGCGCCTCGCATCCTGTGACGCGGTCGGCGGAGGGCGGTCGACGTTGACCGGCCGGATATGCCGACACCGGCGCGGGGCCGTCGGCAACCCGGTCACCGCCGCGCCGTGAGCGGGTCGTCTGCTTTTCCTCCGTCGGGGGTGAGCATTCGCTCGACTGCTCGTGCGGCGCGTTCGGCGGATTGTCGCGTCGCCTCATCGAGGTGTGCTTCCATCAGTTGCCGTGCTCGCGTCGTGTCGCCGCTCTGGAGGGTGTCGATGATCGCGAGGTGTTGTGCGGCTGTCTCGACGATGCGGTGGGTGTGGACGAAGTTCTGCATGCGGACTACTCTGATGCGGGCGTTGACCAGTGCGAGGTGCTCGACGAGCGCGTTGTTTCCGCACGCTTCGGCGATGCCGACGTGGAAGTGCTCGTCGAGGATGATGAACCCCGGGTCGGGATCGGGTGGATCCGCGGCGATTTCCGTCCAGTGTTGGTGGACTGCGGACAGGCGGACGGCGTCGTGCTTGGTGCCGTGGCGTGCGGGGCGCTCAATGACTTCGAGCTCGAGCGCCCGGCGAACCTCGTAGAGGTCGCGGATCGCCGCCAGGTCTGGGATGCGGGGAAAGAACCCGCCGTCGGGGCGGCGTTCGACGAGTGCTTCGGCCTCGAGGCGCCACAGTGCTTCGCGTACCGGTGTGCGTGAGACGCCGAGTTGGGCGGCGATGGGAATCTCGGCGAGACGCGCGGCGCTTGGGTATTCACCGAGCAGAAGGCGGCGGCGAAGCTCGCGGTAGGCGTCCGTGCTGCGTGTGCGCTCGCTGCCTGGGCGGGCGCTCATTCGCGGTTCGGGGCTACGTGCACGGAGGCTCGCGCGAGTTCGTCAGGCGTCGGGGAGGCCGCGACGGCCGAGACGTGTGCTGCGACGATCCGCCATCCGTCTCGTGTTCGGATCCAGGTCTGCGACTGACGTCCCTGGCGGCCTGAGCGGTGGCGCCGAAACTCGACTGACGTCGTCGCGGTGGTTTCGCCGAATGTGGTGATCGTCGTTCTTAGTAGGGTGCGGTCAAGGTCGTCGGCGGGGCGTCCGCTTCGGAACCGCCTGACGGCGTCGGCGCCGTAGAGCGTTTCGGTGGGGCCGAAGCGGACGACGCGCTCGTCCTCCCAGAACAGTTCGTCCAGAACGGCGAGGTCATTTTCGCGGAAGGCCTGCTCGTAGCGCTCGAAGACCGAGGTGACCTCGGCTACGACGTCGGGCTTGTTGATATCGGTCATCGCGCTATACCGGGCTGCGTCGATGGCGGGTTCATTGCCGCACGCGCTCGAGGGTCAGTGCCTCGCCTTCGGTGGCCAGGTGGTAGAGCACGATTGACATTCCCGTGGCGAGCGCGAGCGCCCCCCATTGCAGGGTGAAGTCGGAGTCGATGACCGCGACTGCGAGGAGGTGGCCCAGGCCAGAGTCGGTCAGCAGCCACTCGGCCAGCACGGCGCCGAGAATTGCGCCGGGCATCGCGACGCGCGCCGCTGCGAATAGTGAGGGGATCGCGTAGGGCAACCGGAGTTTGCAAAGCTCCGCCCAGCGGCCGCCGCCGTAGGCACAGAAGAGATCCTGCGCGGAACTTGGGACGCTGGCCATGCCGGCGTTGACCGTCACCACCGTGGGAACGAGCACGACGATCGCCGCGACCGCGGTGATCAGTAGCGTTCCCGTCCCGCAAAGGAGAGCGAGGACCGGTGTCATGGCAACGAGCGGCACTGCTCGCAGCATGACGATGAGCGGGGTCGCAAGGGATCGCGCGTTGCCAGAGGTGGCGATCGCGACGGCGATCGCCATGGCTGCGGCTGTGCCGGCGAGGTAGCCGAGGACGGAATCGAGCAGCGTCGTTCGCGCCCCGGCGAGCAGCAGCGATCCGGTCGTCCCGTCCGGGTGCACGTTGGAGAGCCCCCTCCACACGGCGAGCGGGGTCTTTGCGAAGTAGGGATCGAGTCCGAGGAGTGGGATCGCCGCCCACCAGATTGCGACCAATGCGGCGAGTGTCGCGAGCAGCGCAGCGGCGCGGCGCAGCGGCGAGTGCGACGGTCGGGGTCGTTTGTCGCGTCGTGCCGGTGTCGGCTCACCGGCCTCGAGGTTGCCAACGGCGAGTCCGCTGCTGAGGCGGCGTCCGAGTAGAGCTGTAAGCGCAAATGCGCCGCCCGACACGCCCGTTGCGACGAGGCCGACGGCCCAGACGCGGTCGACGTGCAGCGAGGCTTGGGCTTGGAGCATCACGACGCCGAGTCCACGGTGGCCGCCGAGGTAGTCACCGATCATTGCTCCAAGGAGTGCGGCCGGGGCGGCGAGCGCGAGACCACTGAAGGTGGCCGGTAGCGCTGCTCGGAGCCGCACCTTACGTGCCGTCATCCAAGGTCCTCCGCCGAAGGCGCGGATCAAGTCGAGGTGGCGCGGATCGGCTGACTCGAGACCGAGGACCATTGCGACGAGGGTCGTGAAGAAGACGGAGAGTGCGGCGAGGATGACCTTTGTCGTGTCGAGCGAGACGAGCAGGACAAGAAGCGGTCCGATCGCGATCGTTGGGATGCAATAGGTCGCGACGGTGAGGCGCAGGAGCGATCGGCGCACAGGACGAACGAACGTGCAGACGAAAGCGAGCGCGAGCGCCGCAGCGTTGCCGATCAGCCAGCCTCGCGCCGCTTCGCTGAGCGTCGTGGCCACGTCGGTCAGGTAGAACCCGTCCTCCCACGCCTGCGTCAGGACGGCCGTCGGTGCCGGGAGCGCGTGCGAACTCAGGGCGCCCGTCGAGCTGACCAGCTCCCATCCGCAAAGCAACAAGAACGGGCCGCTCAGTACCCGCACATGGGCCAGCCAGACGCGGCCCTTCGATGACCTCACGGGCATACGCGCTCCGCCGGCTCCGGTTCTCGTTGCTGTGCTCAACGGGATGGTTTCGTCGAGCTCGCGTCAGCGTCCTGGGATACGGATATGGCCTGCTCGAGGCGGTCGGTGAGGGCCCTGAAGTCCGGCGTCTTGAGTAGTTCCGGGCCGCGCGGGCGGGGCAGGTCGACCGCGACTGATTCGGTGATGCGCCCGGGTCGGGCGCTCATCACGAGCACCGCGTCGGCGAGAAACGCAGCCTCGACGATCGAGTGGGTAACGAGGACCGTGGTCGTGGGCCGCGCGCTCCAGACGCGCAGCAACTCGAGGTTCATGCGCTGCCGCGTGATGTCGTCGAGAGCCCCGAAGGGCTCGTCGAGCAGGAGGAGGCTCGGCTCGCAGATCAGGGCGCGAGCGATTGCCACGCGCTGGCGCATCCCGCCTGACAGAGCGGCGGGCTTCGCCGCCTCGAAGTCGCTGAGGCCGACGAGCGCGATCAGGTCGCTGATCGCCGCGTGATTGACGGTGCGATGGGCCAACTCGAGCGGCAGCGCGATGTTGTCGCGGACGCTGCGCCACGGCAGTAGCGAAGCTTCTTGGAAGGCGATCCCGATGTGATGACGCCGCCGCGCGGCAGCGGGTGCCTCGCCGTGGATGGACACGCTCCCGGTGCTCGGTTGCTCGAGGTCGGCGAGGATTCGCAGGATAGTCGACTTGCCGCACCCCGACGGTCCGAGCAGTGCCACGAACTCGCCGCGCGCGCAGCCGAAGTTCACATCGCGCAGCGCGTCCACGCTCGTCCCTCGCATCGTGAAGCGCTTTGACAGGCCCGCGACGTGAACCCCATCGGGCACCGTCGCGACAATTGGATCCGACTGGACTCGCTGGGCCACATTCATCCGCCGGGCACCTCGTAGACGATCGTGACGGGTCCTCCACCGGGCGGACCCTGGGCCTCGGCGCCACCCGAGACATACACGCAGCTGTCGCCGACCATCGCCGCGAGCAGTCCACCGACTGCGGCGCGGGCGTGCCGCGTGCTATGGATGTCCGAGTCGGTCAGCATCGTGTGGCGACGCCCACGGACGCGACCGGTTGGATCAGCCTCTGCCTTAGCGAACAACTGGACGACGCGCCCTCCCTCCGCAGCAACCTGCGCGAGGAGACCGGCGACGCTCGCCATGTCGAGCGCGTCGGTCATCACCGCGCGGCATGCACGCAGACGGCCCTCGCCGGCGGACCCGGCGAGCACCAGCAACTGGCAGTCGTCGAGCTCCGCCCCGGAGCTCACCGACGCGACCGAGGACCAGGCCGGGCCGCCCTCCTCGAGCGTGCGCTCGGCCTCCGGGCGCGAGCACTCGCCCAGGGCAACGGCCACCCCGAGTGCACTTGCGCGCCGGGAGCACGCCATCGACTCGTAAGCGTCGCTGCTGACCGGCGACTCACCGGCCGCGATGCACCGAGCGATGCGGTCGGTTGTCAGGAGCGGGCACTTGACCAACACGAGGTGCACTTCGTCGGCCGTTGCCCCGAGCGACCGCACCGTCTCCCCGACCGCAGCAGCGACCGCGTTCAGCTGGCCGGTGCGGCCGACCTCGCGTAGGGGAATTGGCGGCGTACGTGCAACCTGACCGCAAAGCCCGCGGGTCGGCGCGTGCTCGCGGCGATCGGCCGCCACGAGCGTCACGTGCGGGCTGAGGACCCCCTCGGTGCCGCCGGACACTACGCTGATCGCGTGATCCGGCAGCACGCGGCGCCACGCGTGACTCGTGAGCGTGCGGCTGAAGTCGTTGACGCAGCCGTTACCCTCGCTCTTGGCGACCAGCGCGATGATGTCGCTCGCGCGCAGCCCTGCCGCTTCGAGGACGGCGACCGGGCCGAGGTCGTCCGGCGCCTCGGTCGGCGCTTTGATCAACTGGACGGCGCTCATCACGAGGACCGCGTTTTACGGCGCATCAGATCTCGGTGAGGATCTCGTTGCTGAACACTCCGCCGTTGACCTTCACCGAACCGAGCGCGAGCGAGCGAGTGGTAGCGGCAACCTTGGCGGGCGACATCCAGAACAAACCGTGCGTTCGCGTGTCCGGACCCGCGACGAGCTGATTCTGCGCGATTGCCTCGCGGGTCTGCTGCTTGAGATCGAGATGCTGCCCCACGCCGTAGCGCGAGACGGCCAGCCCGGCGGCAACTGCCGGCGCGGCCAGCGTGTCCTCCCACCCCCTTCGCTCAGCTGTCATGAACTTGCGGATCAGCGCGCGCTGCGACGGCGCCTTCAGGTTGTCGTTGCGCACGATGTACAGCTCTTCAAGCAGCGGATAGCCGAAGTCGTTAAGGAGCATCGTGTGGACCGGCACACCCTGAAGTTCGAGCTGCACAGCCTCGTTGGTGTAGAAGCCGATCAGCCCGTCGATCTCGCCGGTCGCCAGTGGCGTCGGGTCGAACTGGATCGTCACGATCCTCACGGCGGACAGCGGGATCCCGTTGGCCTTCAGGAACGCGGCGAACACCGGTTCGTTCGCCGTCGCGACACCGATCTTCTTGCCGCGCATCGCTCCAGGTGACGTGAGCGGTGCGGTCTCCTTCGAGATGATGCAGAATGGGTTCTCCTGGTAACCGGCGCCGATCACCGTCAGTGGGGCGCCGTTGTCGATCGCCTCCGCGCATTCCGACGTGTGCGTGATTCCGATCAACGCCTTGCCCGCTACAACGACCGGCTCGGTGGAGATGTTCGGGCCACCCGGCAGAAGGGAGACAGATAGGCCCTCGTCGGTGTAGTAGCCGCGGGCGTCGGCGACGAAGCTACCCCCAAATTGGACGTTCTCAAGGAACGAGAGCTGCAAACTGACGCTTGCTTTCTCGCCCCCGCCGCCGCTCGAGGTCGTGCCGGAACTCGTGCCACCGCACGCCGCCAGTACGCCGGGCACGCCGAGCGCGAGGGCACCGCCGGCGCCCCTACGGAGCAACCCACGGCGCGTCATCGGATAGGTCGATTCTCGACTCGCATGCACGACTTCAACTCTCCAATCCAGTTGTATACAGCTCGTATCCAGTCCAGCAGAGCGCTGGCGGCGGCACCATGGACCAACTCCACAAACCCGTAGGACCGCCTGTAGAAGCAGCGGCGCAGTCGACCACGACACCCCCGGGATCGCTCCCCCGCCTTCGGAGCAGGAGTCACTGCGAAAGGCCCGTTGACTCGCGCATCGGACGAGCAGCGAGGGCGGTGAATGGCCGGCTATCTCGACCGTGTGCTATGCGCCGGCGCCGCACGCAGCCACGAGCATGCCGGGGGCGAGAGCCACGCGACTGTCTCGACAAGCCGTCCGCGAGCGCCGCACCGGACGATCGCTTTGCTCGGTTCCACATTGTTGGACTCACGATCGCGTTGGCGACAAAGCGGTGGTGGGCATCGACGGTCGCCCGCCGCCCGCGCCCCTGCGCATTCGTCGACGAGCGAGCGCCGTCCTCCCCCGCAGTCGCGCCCTCGCTCACGACGATCAGTCGACCGTCTCGCGCGACCATCGCCGGGCGCCTGCTGTCCCCAGCGACGCGCAAGCGCCACCGCTCGCAACTTTCGGCGACCGTCGGCACGAGCTTCGCCCAACTCCGGCGACCCGGCGCGCCTCCTGCGGATCGAAGGAACCGTCGCGCGCTCGTGACGACGCCGGCAGGCGTAGACGCGGACTTGTGCGCCGGGGACCGCAACGCTCTCGCGTCGGCTGTCAGTCGTCCCTGCCGAACGCCCACCGGGACCTGGGGAACACAGCTGGGGAACATTCTGCGTGCTTCCCGACCGCCGCGTCGGTGCAGATCCCGCGATTTGCAGCCCCTCCGCCAGTCGGGGCGGCCGGATTTGAACCGGCGACCCCCTGCTCCCAAAGCAGGTGCGCTACCAGGCTGCGCCACGCCCCGAGTCCGCCGAGTATAGGCGGCGTCCCGCCGCTCGCGCCGGGATCGCCCCTTGCTAGGGTCCTGCCCCGAATGGCCGAACTCAAGCCGCTCAGGGCCCTCCACTACGACCCGTCGGTCGCCGGACCCCTCACCGACGTCGTCTCACCGCCCTACGACGTGATCGACCCCCAGCAGCGCCAGGCCCTCGTCGACCGCTCCCCCTTCAACGTCGTTGGCATCGACCTCCCCGAGGGGCCCGACCGCTACGCCGACGCCGCGGCCCTGCTCGACGACTGGAAGTCCAAGGGCGTCGTCACGGCCGACCCGGAGGACGCCCTCTGGGCCCTGACCCAGGACTACACCGGGCCCGACGGCGAGGCCCGGACCCGCCGGGGCTTCTTCGCCCGCGTCCGCGTCACCGAGTACGGACCCGGCCGGATCCGCCCCCACGAGCGGACCCACCCCGGCCCCAAGGAGGACCGTCTTCGCCTGACGCGGGCGACCAACGCCAACCTCTCGCCGATCTTCTCGCTCTACTCCGACCCCGACGACATCGCCTGGCTGGCGCTCGAGCCGCACACCGGGGGCACACCGTGGGGTGAGGTGACCGACGCCGACGAGACCGTCCATCGGATCTGGCGGGTCTCAGACCCGCAGGCGATCGCCCAGGCGATCGACGCCCTCGCCGAGACCGAGCTCTTGATCGCCGACGGCCACCACCGGTACGAGACGGCCCGCGTCTACGCGGAGGAGATCGGCGGCGAAGGCGCCCACCGGTACGTCCTGATGTGCCTCGTCTCCCTCCAGGATCCCGGCCTCACCGTCTTCCCGACCCACCGCCTTGTCAAGGATCTCGACTCCACCCAGCAGGAGGCGCTGCGCGACGCGATCAAGCAGGACTTCGAGATCCAGAAGGTCACGCGCGAGGAGATCGCCCCACCGCCGGGCACCGGGCCTCTCGAGCTCGGCTACATCGACGCCCACCACCGCCAGCCGTACCGCCTGACGCTCAAGTCCCAGGAGCTCGCCGACGCGGCCCTCCCCGAGATGCCGGACGCCTACCGCCGGCTCGACGTCGGCGTGCTCGAGGCGCTCCTCCTCAAGGGTGCACTCGGCCTGACCGACGACGACATCTCCCACCTCAACGGCTTCGGCTACGCCCGCGACGTCGACCAGGCCCTCGCCCTGATCGACTCCGGCGCCTTCGACGCCGCCTTTCTCGTCCGACCGACGCCGGTCGGGCAGGTTCGCGAGATCGCCGCGACGGGCCAGAACATGCCGCCCAAGTCAACGTACTTCTTCCCCAAGGTCCTCACCGGCCTGCTCTTCAACCCGCTCGCCTGAGGCCACCCCCGGGTTCGCTTTCGCCGACCTTGCCAAAACGTCCAGAGACCCGGCCGGGGATTGACGCCGGAGTAGAATTTTCAAGAGGGATCGTCCATACCGAAAGGTTCAGCTCCATGAAAGCCACTGCCCACCGCACCGGCAAGGTCAAGCACGTCGTTGCCGTCCGCGGACATCAGATCACGGTCGATGAATGCAAGGCTTCGGGCGGCGAAGACGACGGTCCCAGCCCGCAGGAGCTGCTCGCCGCCAGCCTGGCCTCATGTACAGCTGTGACGATCGAGATGTACGCCCAGCGCAAGGGCTGGGAACTCGGCGACGTCGAGGTCGCCTGCGAGTACACGCCGGCCGAGCGGGGCTGCCCCACCAAGTTCGAGATCGTGCTGCGCCTTCCGACCCAGCTCAGCGACTACGAGGTCGGACGCCTCCTCACGATCGCGGCGAAGTGCCCGATCCACCGGACGCTCGATGGTGAGGTCATGTTCACCGAACGCGTCGAGCGCCTCCAGCTGACCGCGTGAGCCCGAGCCGGCGCTGACGGCGTGAGCCCCGAGCCGGCGCTGACCGCGTGAACTTGGAGCAGGCCCGCCGGCTGCGGGATGTCCTGCTCGTCTCCGACGACCCGCCGACCGTCGAGCTCGGCGGACTCGTCGAGTCGGCCGTCCTCGTCCCGCTGTACATACGCGACGACGAGCTCCACATCGTCCTGATCGAGCGCGGCTCGGATCTGCGCACCCACGCCGGGCAGATCTCCTTCCCCGGCGGACGCCGCGACCCGACCGATGCCGAGCTCGTCCACACCGCCCTGCGCGAAGCCCACGAGGAGATCGGCCTCGACCCGGCCGCCGTCGAGCTGTTCGGGTCACTCGCACCGGTCGCGACCGCCGTCACCGATTTCGCGATCTATCCGTTCGTCGGCCTGATCGCCCACGGCCACGAGTGGGTCCTCGCGCCACTCGAGGTCGAGGCCGTCATCGAGTGCCCGGTCACCGAGCTCGCCGCCACCCACGAGTACCGCACGCTGACGCGCGACGGCCTGCCATTCCCGACCGATTGCTACACGACCGGCCGCCACCTCGTCTGGGGGGCGACGGCCCGCATCCTCACCGATCTGCTCGACCGGCTGGCGCAGGTCGACCGCTTCGACTCGGCGGATGGTCCTACCGCACAAGCCCTCCGACCGCGTCTACCGCCGCCGCCCGCCACGCCACCCGGTCCGCCGGGTCGGACGCGACGATCCGGTGGGGGACGCGGTTGAGCGCCGCCCAACGCCCGACCATGGCGGCCCCCGCAGCGAGGGCCGCGGCGGAGGCGGTCCCGGCCGCCTCGTAGACGACTCCTCGGACGGTCGTGTCGATCGTCTGCGACAACATGAACTCCAGCCGCCGCCCGTGCAGCTCACCGACCGCGTCGGGCTCGCCGCGCACGGTGCCCAGCAGCCAGCAGAGGACCGTCACGTTCTCGAGCGCGTAGCGCAGCGATCCGATCCGATCCGGCGTCCCGATCCAGCACTCCCCGCCGACCGCCTCGATCCCCGCGCGGCCGGCCTCCGTCCGCGTCGTGATCCGCACCGCGTGGCCCAGCTCGACCAGCGCTCCGGCCAGCCCGAGGCCCCGGCAGCCGCCGGCGACGATCAGGACGCGAGCCACTCAGCCGACCGTCTGGGGCCCGAAGCCGGTCCCACGCAGGATCGCCCGGGCCGGCGCGAGCAGCAGCTCGTCGATCCACGCGGCGGCGGCGGCCGGCCGGGTCGACGACTCGACGACGCACGCGACGCACGTCACTCCGACCGACACCGGCAGCTCGATCGCCCGCAGCCGGCCCGGGTGGGCGGCGACATCGGTCGCGTAGAGGACTCCCGCGTCGGCCTCTCCTGCGATCAGTGCGTCGGCGACCTCGAAGACGGTCTGCGCCTCGAGCACGACGTTCCCCAGAACGCCGGCCGAGAACCCGTCGCCGTGGCGCTCGCCGGCGTCCGCGTCGAGCCGGCCGAGCAGCTCCCGCGTGTAGTCGCCCAACGGGATCCCCTCGACCTCGATCACGACCCGCGTCCCCGGCGCCCTGAGGACCCCGTGGTCAGTGGCGGGGCTCCCGACCGGGACGGCGACGACCAGCCGGTTCGACGCGAACGCCACCGGCTCGGTGACCAGCCCGGCGGCCCGCAGGCCGCGCGGATGGGCCGGGCTCGCCGACGCGAACACGTCGACCTGCTCGCCGCCGACGATCCGCCCGGCGAGGTCTCGCGCGTTCGCGTAGTCGACGAGGACTTCGCCCGCCCGGCCGGCCGCCAGGACGTCGAACGCCGGCCGGAGCATCCCGGCCGCGAACACGACCAACGGCCCCACCGTCGGGTCAGGCCGTCTGCGTCGACCGCGCCGGAGCCCACTGGGCCTCGGCCAGGTCCCCCTCGGGCATCCCCTCGGGGGTCGCGACCTCCGGCGTGTCCCGGAGATACCACTCCGCGTCGAGCGCCGCCTGACAGCCGCTTCCGGCGGCGGTGATCGCCTGACGGTAGGTGTGGTCGACGACGTCCCCGGCCGCGAGGACCCCTGGCCGGTTGGTGCGGGTCGACCGGCCGTCGACCTTGATGTAGCCGCTCTCGTCGACCTCGACCTGCCCGTCGACGAGCCCGGACTGGGGCTGGTGGCCGACGGCGATGAACGCCCCCGACATCGGCAGCTCGTGGGTCTCGCCGGTCTCGACGTTGCGCACGACCGCCCGATCCAGGGCGCCCTTCTCCTCGTGGGCGACGAACTCGTCGATCACGTACGGCGTCAGGAACTCGATGTTCTTGCTCGCCTGGGCCCGGCCGAGCATGATCTTCGACGCGCGGAACTCGCTCCGCCGGTTGACGATCGTGACCTTCGAGGAGAACTTCGCGAGGAAGAGGGCCTCCTCCATCGCCGAGTCTCCGCCACCGACGATGATCGTCGCGCGGTCCTTGAAGAACGCCGCGTCGCACGTCGCGCAGTAGCTGACCCCCCGGCCGCCGAGCTTCTCCTCGCCGGGGACATCGAGCTTCTTGTGCTCGGCTCCCATCGCCAGGATCACGGTCTCGGCCTGGTACTCGTCCTCGTCGACCCAGACCCGGTGGATCCCGCCCGGCTGGTCGCTCAGCTCGACCTTCGTCGCCTCGTCGGTGATGAACCGCGTCCCGAAGCGCTCGGCCTGGTCGCGTAGCTGCTGCATCATCGCCGGCCCGTCGATCCCCTCGGGATAGCCGGGGAAGTTCTCGACTTCGGTCGTCTGCTGGAGCAGCCCTCCCCACGCAAAGCCCTCGATCACGATCGGCTTGAGGTTGGCGCGCGCCGTATAGAGCGCCGCCGTGTATCCGGCTGGCCCGCTGCCGATGATGATCACGTTCTCAATATCTGACATCTCGGCCTCCAAAGCCCCGCCGTAGCTCAATACTTTCCTTTTTGAAGTATACCGCGTCAGACCATCGGGAGGCTCCGGCGAGGCCCTGGAAGCTTACGCGGGGACCGGCTTCGGCGCCTCGGCCGTGTCGCCCTCGACACCTTCCTCCCGCCACCGGTGGACCGTCCGCCGCAGCTGGAAGTAGGCGACCGCCCCCGGGAAGGTCGGCAGCCAGAAGGCGAAGCCCCGGTAGACGAGCACCGCGACGACCGCGAGACCGCTGTCGACCCCGAAGGCGATCAGCGCGCCGATCATCCCTCCGTCGACGCCGCCGATCCCACCGGGGATCGGCAGGACGTTGGCCAGCATGCCGACGAAGTAGGCCATCACGATGACCCCGATCGGCGGCGCCGTCCCGAACGCGTGGAAGGCCGCCCAGAGCGTCGCGACGTCAAAGCCCCACCACGCCGCTGCGCCGAGGACGCCGAGCTCGCGGTCGCGGATCATCCCGATCGCCGTCCTCACGCCCGACCCGGCCAGGGCCGGGGCCTTGAGCACCTTGGCGACGACCTTGGCCCCCCGCCGCCCGCCCTGTGCCCACCGCTCGAGCCGTCGCTCGACATCCTGGGGAAGCAGCGAGATCGCCAGCGTCCCGAGGATCGACGCTGCGCCGAAGATCGCCGGGATCACCGTGATCGCGAAGCCACCGCCCCCGTGGAGGATCCCCGTGCGCAGGGCGATCCCGTCGATCACCAGCGCGCCCATGTAGACGGCGTAGAGCAGCACCATGAAGGCGACCATCCGGCAGGCCACGATCCGCCGCTCCATTCCCGAGCGCCGCAGGGCCCACGCCGTCAGGGCGACGCCGCCGCTCCCGGCCGCCGCGAACAGCCGGGTCGCTGCGACCCCGGCCATCGTGATCTGGTAGCTCGCGCGCCAGCCGATCTGCGAATCCCCGCGGACGAAGACGGCCCTGAAGACCAGCATGTAGCCGGCGAACGAGAGCATCTCGAGCAGCGCGGCGGCGACCAGCCAGATCGGATCTCCCTGATCGAGCTTGTCCCAGGTCGCCCGCAGGCCGGTCAGCTTCGGCAATACGAAGTAGAGGAAGGCGAGCGCGGAGACGACGAACAGGCCGAAGGCGATCGCGTGCTTGCGGGTCACGTGGACCCGCGGCATCTCCTCGACTTCGACGTCGTGGAGCTTGCCGAGCTGCTCGCGACCGAACCCCCGCCGACGCTCCGCCTTGCCCCCCATCAGCCCACCCCTGGCGGCCTCGCCCTCGCCCGCTCGCCGAGCTGCCCGATCCTCCGCCCGACCGAGGCGATCGGCGCGCGCACGAACGGTCGGTCGAGGCTGCGGACTGCCAGCGTCAGGCCGAGTCCGGCGAGCAGGTCGGCGACGTAGTGCTCGCCGAGGTAGACGAGGGCCACGCCGATCCCGGCGGCGTACGCGGTCCCGAGCGCGCCCGCCTGCGGACCCGTCTCTGCGAGCAGGGTCGCGGCCATCACGGATGTCGCAAAATGGAGAGACGGCATCGCCGCAAACGGATTGCCTCCGAGGACACTGTAGAGCGGTCCCCAGGCGTCCCGCCAGAATTCCTCGCCGTACTCGACCATCATCCGCCTGACGATCGGCCCGTCGGACCCGTCTGCCGGCTCGCCGAGCCGCCCCCGCTCGGAGGCGTACCACGGCGGGGCGGTCGGAATCACCCAGTAGCAGAGGGCTCCGATGTCGAAGACTCCGTAGGTCAGCACGGCGGCTCGGGGAAACCGCTCGGGGTGGCGGAAGAGGATGAACGTCAGCGCGACGTGGGGCACGGCGAACCAGACCCAGTGGGTGAAGCAGAGCGCCTTCTCGTAGCCGCGGAACCCGCCGGGAACGGCCAGTCGCCGCTGGAGCCTGACGGTCGGCAGCTCGCCGAGCCCGAGCGCTCGGTCGACGACGATCGGATAGTCGACCTTGACGCGCCGCTCGAGCCCCTCCGGGTCGGATCCGTGGGGCATCTTGTAGGCAGCGACATAGGCCCACATCTGGAGCGTGCAAGTCGCGATGTCCCGCTTGCGCGAGCGCGGAACGGCCAGGCAGAACGCCGCCGGCGCGAGCGCCGCCCCGGCGATCGCCACGGCCGGGGGAATTCCCAGGCGCCGGCGAACCAGCGGCACCGCGACACCGGCGACCACGGCTGCGATCGCGATTCTTCTGACGGCTCTCAGCGGTACCGGCGTCGGCGTGCGGGATGGGCCGAGCCGGAGCTCACGCATCAAGACGCCGCGGCCAAGGGGTCGTCGACCGGCCGCGCATCCCGCGTGACCCGGGCGGCCGCCACCAGGGCGCCGACGAGCCCGCTCGCCTCGTCGGCCTCCGGATGCCACTGCACGCCGAGCGCGAACTGGCGGGTCGGGTCCTCGATCGCCTCCGGCAGGCCGTCGCCCTCCGCCCAGCCGGTGATCACCAGCCCGTCTCCAAGTCGCTCGATCCCCTGATGGTGGTGGGACTTCGTCGCCGGATGCTCGGTACCTGCCGAGCGGGCGGCGAGCGTACCGCGAGCCAGGCGGACGTCGTGGTCGTTGCCCTCGAAGGTCCCCGGCGTCCGCAGGTGGACGGTGTGCCCGAAGTGCTCCGGGAGGTCCTGGATCACGCTTCCTCCCCGGGCGACGTTGAGCAGCTGCATACCGCGGCAGATGCCCAGCAGCGGCAGGTCACGCTCGAGTGCCCGCCTGGTCATCGCGATCTCGAAGGCATCGCGCGCCGGAACCGTCTCCTGCGTCCGCGGATGCCGGCGCGACTCCCCGTAGAACTCCGGGTCGATGTCAGCCCCACCGGCCAGCAGCAGGCCGTCGAGCAGATCGAGCACCTGGTCGGGCTCGGCGGCGACCGCCGGATCCGGCGGCAGCATGACCGCGATCCCGCCCGCCCGGTGGACTGCGCGGACGTAGCTCTCCGGCACGAGGAACGCGCTCTGGTCCCAGACGGTCCAGCGCGCCCGCTCGAGCGCGGCGCAGATTCCGATGATCGGGCGGTTCACGTCTCCAAGGCTATAGCCGCGTAGCATCCAGCGGTCATGGGAGAACTCGTCCGTGCCTATGCGACCGTCAACCTCCTGGCCGACGGCCCGGCCGCGACGATCGAGCTCAACCGTCCGGACACGCTGAACGCCTGGAACCGGCAGTTCGCCGAGGATCTGCTCGCGGCGATCCGGGAGGTCTCCGATGACCCCGGCGTACGCTGCGTCGTGATCCGCGGCGCCGGCCGGGGGTTCTCGTCGGGCGCCGACCTCCGGGACATCGCGGCCGACTCGCTGACGCCGGATGGGCGGCCGGACGTCCAGAAGATCCTCGTCGGTCGCTACCACCCGATCATCGAGGGAATCCGCCGGATGCCCAAGCCCGTGATCGCCGCCGTCCACGGTCCGGCCGTCGGGATCGGCCTGTCGCTGGCCCTCGCCTGCGACCTCGTGCTCGCCGCGGAGACGGCCTACTTCCTGCTCGCCTTCATCAACATCGGCCTCGTCCCCGACGGCGGCGCGTCGATCTTCGTCCCCGCCCGGATCGGCTTCGCGCGGGCGACCGAGATGGCGATGCTCGGCGAGCGGGTCCCGGCCGGACGGGCGCTCGACTGGGGATTGATCAACCAGGTCCACCCGGAGGCCGAGCTCGACGCCGCGGTCGCCGGGCTCGCCGCCCGCCTGGCCGCCGGGCCGACCGCCGCGTATGCCGCAGTCAAGCGGCAATCCGAGAACTGGCTGGAAGCCGCGTTCCCCGGGCAGCTGGCGGTCGAGGCCGCAATCCAGCAGGAGATGGCCGCGACCGACGACTTCGCCGAGGGCGTCGCGGCCTTCGCCGAGCGGCGACCGGCGCATTTCGCCGGCTCCTGAATACAATCCCCGCGCCTTGCGCCGCTCGACCACCAACGACGCCGGCTGGAAGCTCGGCCGCAAGCTGACCCTGACCTGCGGGCTGACGATGCTGGTCGGGATGGTCGCGGCGCCGGCGGCGATGGCCGGAATCCTGCTTCCCGAGTCGGGCGGCTCGCCGAACGCCGATCAGATCGCGTCGCTCTACAAGATCACGCTCTACGTCGCGCTCGTGATCTTCATCGGCGTCGAGGGCGCCCTCGTCTACGCGCTGTACAAGTTCCGCGCCCGCAAGGGCGCCGTCGCCGCACAGATCCACGGGAACACGCGACTCGAGATCGGTTGGACGCTCGGTGCCGCGCTGATCCTCGTCGTGCTCGGGGCCGTCACCTTCACCAAGCTCGACTCGATCCGCAACCCGCCGAACTCGGGTCCCGGCGGCCTCACGTTGACAGCGGGGGTCGACTACCAGACGACCGACGCGCTCAAGCCGCCGAACGGCAAGTCCCTGAACATCCAGGTCAACGGCCAGCAGTACGTATGGCGCTTCACCTACCCGGGCGGAAAGCTGGCCGACGGGCTCGACGACGTCTACTCCTACGAGAAGATGGTCGTCCCGATCAACACGACGGTCACGCTCGACATCGTCTCCCAGGACGTCGTCCACTCCTGGTGGATCCCCCAGCTCGGCGGCAAGTTCGATGCCGTCCCCGGGTACCCGAACCACACGTGGTTCAAGATCTCCAAGCCCGGCGTCTACAAGGGGCAGTGCGCGTTTCTCTGCGGACGCCTGCACGCCCGGATGATCGCCGAGGTCGACGCCGTCACACCGGCCCAGTACACGGCCTGGCTGGCCCAGCAGAAGCAGGCGATCTCCACGGCGAACGCCGCCGCCGAGGTCGCCCGGGCGACGCTCGCCAAGCAGACCGGCGCGGCGTCGGTGGCCAACCCCTGATGATCGTGCCCACGACCCGACTCCCGCGGTAGGAGGACCTCCATGGCCACAGCAACCGCACCCCCGATCCCCCAGATCGTCGCGCACAGCACGCGGCGTGAGGAGAAGGGCTGGACCAGCTGGTTCACGACCACCGATCACAAGAAGATCGGGATCCTCTACATGGTCACGACCTTCGTCTTCTTCATCCTCGGCGGAGTCGAAGCCCTCCTGATCCGCCTCCAGCTCGGACTGGCCGACAACACGCTGGTCACGCCGCAGGTCTACAACCAGCTGTTCACGATGCACGGGACGACGATGATCTTCCTCTTCGTCGTGCCGATGATGGCCGGCCTGGCCAACTACTTCGTGCCGCTGATGATCGGCGCCCGGGACATGGCCTTCCCCCGGCTCAACGCGCTCTCGTACTGGCTCTTCCTCGCCGGCGGGATCGTCCTCTACCTCTCGCTCTTCTTCAGCCCGCCCGAGGGCGGGTGGATCGCGACGGTCCCGCTCTCGTCGACGAACTACCTGCCGAGCGGCGGGGTCGACGCGTGGATCTACCTGATCCACCTGACGGGTCTGTCGTCGTTGATCGGGGCGATCAACCTCTATGTGACGATCGTCCACATGCGGGCCCCCGGGATGACCTGGTCGCGGCTGCCGCTGTTCGTCTGGTCGATCCTGACCTACGCGATCCTCCTGATCGTCGCGATCCCGGTGATCGCCGCGGCCGTCACGATGCTGCTGACCGACCGGCACTTCGGGACCCATTTCTACGACCCGAACAACGGCGGCTCGCCGCTGCTGTGGCAGCACCTGTTCTGGTTCTTCGGGCATCCCGAGGTCTACGTGATGGTCCTGCCCGGGTTCGGCATCGTCTCCGAGGTCCTCCCGGTGTTCGCCCGAAAGCCGATCTTCGGCTACAAGGCGATCGCGGCGGCGACCGTCCTGATCGCCTTCCTCGGCCTGCTGACGTGGGTCCACCACATGTTCGCGACCCCGACGCCGGTCGTCGTGCTGATCTTCGCGATGATCAGCTCGTTCCTGATCGCCGTGCCGACGGGAGTGAAGATCTTCAACTGGATCGGCACGCTCTGGCAGGGGTCGATCGAGTTCACGACGCCGCTGCTGTTCTGCGTCGGCTTCATCGCGACGTTCGTCGTCGGCGGGATCACCGGCGTCTTCCTGGCGATCTTCCCGGTCGACTGGCAGCTCAACGACACGTACTTCGTCGTCGCCCACCTCCACTACGTCCTCGTCGGCGGGTCGGTCTTCACGATCTTCGCCGGGATCTACTACTGGTTCCCGAAGATCACCGGCAGGATGCTTTCCGAGCGGCTCGGCAAGTGGTCGTTCTGGTTGATGTTCATCGGCATGCAGGTGACCTTCCTGATCCAGCACTCGCTCGGCCTCGACGGAATGCCGCGCCGGGTCTACGAGTACGACAACGTCGGCCACCTCCAGCTCTACAACCAGATCTCGACGTTCGGGTCGTGGATCCTCGCGGCCGGCGTCCTCGTCACCGTGATCAACGTCGTCCGCTCGCTGAAGATCGGCGCCGTCGCCGGGCCGGATCCGTGGAAGGCCAACACGCTGGAGTGGTTCACGACGTCGCCGCCGCCGGCCAACAACTTCGACGTGATCCCGCGGGTCCGCTCGCTCGAGCCGATGAAGGACATCCGCCGGGAGATCGAGCGGCGAACCGGCGGCGGCGTCGCCGACCCGGCCGGCGCCCGGCAGGTCGTGTCCTAGGTGGAGGCCTCGAGCGCACACGCGGCCGGGCCCGACGGAGCGCTCGTCGGCGACGGCGGGGCGCTCGGCGACCACGAGGGGACACTCGGCGGCGT
This sequence comes from Solirubrobacteraceae bacterium, assembly GCA_035553395.1. Classification (GTDB taxonomy): domain Bacteria; phylum Actinomycetota; class Thermoleophilia; order Solirubrobacterales; family Solirubrobacteraceae; genus Palsa-513. The sequence goes on from DASZKP010000002.1 coordinate 20,877, forward strand.
TCGCCAGCTGCTGGCCGACTACACGGAGCTGACCAAGCCGAAGGTCCAGTCCCTCCTCCTCCTGACGACGGTCACGACGATGTACGTGGCGGGTACCCCGTCGGCCTGGAAGGTCGCCGCGACCTGCGTCGGTGGCTATCTGTCGGCCGGCGGTGCCGGCGCGGTCAACCACTACTGGGATCGGGACATCGACGCGCGGATGAAGCGGACCGCCAACCGGCCGGTCCCGTCGGGTCGGGTCAGGCCGGGTGCGGCGCTGGCCTTCGGCCTCGTGCTCTGCGTGCTGTCGTTCGTCGAGCTGTCGCTCGCCGACAACGTCCTCGCGGCGTCGCTGGCACTCGCCGGGTTCGTCGGGTACGTCGGCGTCTACACGATGTGGCTGAAGCGGACCACGCCGCAGAACATCGTGATCGGCGGGGCGGCAGGTGCGATCCCGCCGCTGGTCGGCTGGGCGGCGACGACAGGAACGCTGAGCTGGACGGCCGTCTACCTCTTCGCGATCGTCTTCTACTGGACGCCGCCCCACTTCTGGGCGCTCAGCCTCCTGATGAAGGACGAGTACGCGAAGGTCAACGTCCCGATGATGCCGGTCGTCCGCGGGGAGAACGAGACCCGCCGGCAGATCCTCCTGTATTCGGTCCTGCTCTTCGCGATCACCCAGCTCCCGTTCTGCGCGAGCGGCTTCGGACTGATCTACCTGTTCATCTCGCTCGTCCTCGGCGGCGCCTTCATCGGCCTGGCGATCCGGCTCTACCGCCGGGCCGACCGGGCTGCCGCGCTGCGGCTGTACCTCTTCTCGCTCGCCTACCTCGCCCTCCTGTTCGGGGCGATGGTCCTCGACGCCCGCCTGTAGCGACCGGCCCGGCGGGTCAACCGCCCGGAGCGGTGCGTCGCCTGTAAGATCTCGACCGCGATGAATCAGAAACTCGCCCGCAAGAATCTCCGGACGGCGCTGCTGGTCGGCGCCTTCTCGATGGTGATGTTCGCCGCGGCCTTCGTCGTCGCGGCGATCTACATCTCCTGATGCCCGCGCCCGAGTCAGACGTCCCGCCGGTCGGCGAGGAGATCCACCTCCCGGAACCGTCGATCCTGCCGATGCTGCTGGCGGTCGGCATCACGCTGGCCCTCGTCGGCGTGACGATCTCGCCGATCCTGATCGTCGCCGGCCTGCTCGTCACGATTCCCGTGCTCTACAAGTGGATTCGTTCGGCGGTCGCCGAGTACCGCCACCTCCCGCCGAGCTGACCGCCCCCGTCTCCGCGGCCCCCGCCGGGCCGAGCCGCCCCCACCGCCTCGGGCCACCTCCGGCCAAGCGGACCCGCCCCCGCAGCCTCGGTCACTTCCGGCCAAGCTGAGCCGCGCCCACCGCCTCGGCCACCTCCGGCCAGGCTGAGCCGCGCCCACCGCCTCGGCCACCTCCGGCCAGGCTGACCCTCGGCCGCCGCGCGGGGCCCCGACACCCCTTCGGAGCCGTGGATGCCGGCCGTGCCGGGCGTGGCCGAGCAGACCCGACTTGGTCCCGGCAGGCGCGCCGGGAGGCGCCGGTGAGCACCGGCAGGCCGGAGCATTCGCCGACCGGCCTCCCGCCCGGGGGCGCCCAAGCCGGTCCGCGGCGCCCGCGGCTTCCAGATCGCCGTCGTTCGGTCCGACTCAATAGGATGCCGCGGCGATGTACGAGCAGGAGACGGAGCACGAGACCCCCCACCGGCCACCGGTAAAGCGCCGGGACATCCTGCCCGCCGTCGTGATCGCGCTGATCTCGATCGCCGGCGGGATCGTGATCGGGTTCGCGATCCCGTGGTTCCCGGCCCAGGCGAGCACGCAGGCGAAGAAGATCGACACGCTGTGGTACGTGCTCGTCGTGTTCGGCGTGGTCGTCTTCGTCGCCGTCGAGACCGTCGTCCTCTACGCGGCCTACAAGTTCCGCATGAAGCCGGGCGAGGAGAACCTCGACGGGCCGCCGATCCACGGCAACACGCGGCTCGAGATCATCTGGACGGCGATCCCCTCGGCGATCATCGCCGGCCTCGTCGTCTATGCGGCGGTCGTCCTCCAGGAGATCGACAAGCACCCGAAGGGCGAGCTCCAGATGCAGGTCTACGCTCAGCAGTTCGCCTGGTCCTTCGGATACCCCAACCCGACGCCCGGCGGCAAGACGATCGTCTCCGACGACCTCTACGTCGTCAAGGGCCAGCCGGTCGACTTCCGGCTCCACACGAGCGACGTCCTCCACGGCTTCTGGATCCCGGCCTTCCGCGTCCAGGAGGACGCCGTCCCGGGGATCATCACGAGCCTCCAGGTCACGCCGACCCGACTCGGGAGCTACGACATCATCTGCACCGAGCTCTGCGGGCTCGGCCATTCGCTGATGCGCTCGACCGTCCATGTCGTGACGGCCGCCCAATACAAGGCGTTCCTGTCGAACTTCGTCGCCGCCAGGACGATCCCCGGCGCGACCCCCCCGGCCGCCACGGCCCCGGTCGCGAGCACCCCCGCCACGACGACACCGGGCACGACGGCGCCCTCGGCGACGACCCCGGCAGCGACCGCGCCGGCCGCGACCCAGGCCTCCGTCGCCGCGGCGGGCAAGGCGATCTTTACCGGCTCGGCAGGCTGCGGCTCGTGCCACACTCTGGCCGATGCCCAGACGACCGGAGCGGTCGGTCCCAACCTCAACAAATTCCTGAAGGGCAAGTCCCAGACATTCATCCGGACCTCGATCGTTGATCCGAACGCCTACGTCGAGAAGGGCTTCGCCGCGAACATCATGCCGGGCAACTTCAAGTCCACGCTGAGCACGGACCAGATCAATGCCCTGGTGACGTACCTCGCCAAAGTGACCGCCAAGTGACGCCAGGAGGAGAGCTGTGACGCCGGGAGCAAAGCTGATGTTCGCCAGGCTCCGAGCACCCGGGCTTCTCCGCGGCGGGTGGTTCGCCATCCTCGGCGTCCTCTTCGCGATGGGACTGGACTGCCTGATTCGAGGCGTGTCCTTCTATCACCCGACGATCGACGACAACGCGATCCTCCAGGTCGCGCTGATCGCCGCGCCGATGTTCTTCCTCGTCGGCCTGGGCGCCTTCGACTACTGGTTCTACTGGGCAGCCGGCAAGCCGACCCGCCCCGAGGATCACTCGTCCCACGGGGCGAAGACCTGGAAGGACTACTTCCGGGTCAACACCGACCACAAGGTGATCGGCATCCAGTACACGGTGCACTCGTTCATCTACCTGCTGATCGGCGGCCTCTTCGCGATGTTGATGCGAGCCGAGCTGGCCCAGCCGGGAGCGAAGTTCGTCGACGCCAACACCTACAACGGCCTCTTCTCGATCCACGCGACGACGTTGATCTTCCTCTTCGTGATCCCGGTCTTCGCCGGGCTTGCGAACTTCGTCCTGCCGCTGATGATCGGCGCGCCGGACATGGCCTTCCCCCGGCTCAACGCCCTCTCGTTCTGGCTGCTGCCGATCGCCGGGATCATGATGCTCGGGTCTTTCTTCGCGCCGGGCGGCTCATTCGCGTCGGGCTGGACGGCCTATGTCCCGCTGTCGACCTCGGCGCCGATCGGCCAGGTCTTCTTCACGCTGGGCGTGCAGTTCGCCGGGGCCTCGTCGATCGCGACGGCCCTGAACTTCCTCGTCACGATCATCACGATGCGGGCGCCGGGGATGAGCTTCTTCCGCATGCCGCTGCTCGTCTGGGCGAACTTCTCGACCTCGCTGCTGGTGGTCATCGCGACCCCGTTCATCGCGGCCTCGCAGTTCTTCGTCCTGCTCGACCGAGCGCTCGGCTTCAACTTCTTCGAAGCCGGCAAGGGCGGTGACGTGCTGCTCTACCAGCACGTCTTCTGGTTCTACTCGCACCCAGCCGTCTACATCATGATGTTGCCCGGGTTCGGGATCATCAGCGAGGTCATCGCGGTCAAGTCGCGCAAGCCGATCTTCGGCTACCGGATGATGGCCTTCTCGCTGCTGGCGATCGTCGCCCTCGGCTTCACCGTCTGGGCCCACCACATGTTCACGGCCGGCATCCAACCGTGGATCCGCGTGCCGATGATGATCACGACGTGCATCATCGCCGTGCCGACCGGGATCAAGATCTTCTCGTGGCTGGCGACGCTCTGGCGGGGGGTGCTCCATCTCGACACGCCGATGCTCTTCGCGCTCGGCTTCCTGACGATGTTCACGCTCGGCGGGATCTCCGGCGTGATGCTCGCGATGGTCCCGTTCGACATCGACGTCTCGAAGACGTACTTCATCGTCGCCCACATCCACTACGTCCTCTTCGGCGGGTCGCTCTTCACGATCTTCGCCGGCGTCTACTACTGGTTCCCGAAGATGACCGGGCGGATGTACGACGAGCGGCTCGGCAAGATCCATTTCTGGACGACGTTCATCGGCTTCAACATGACCTTCGGACCGATGCACATCATCGGCATCCAGGGGATGCCCCGCCGGGTCGCCGACTACGCCGCGCAGTTCGCGACGTGGAACCTGATCATCTCGATCGCCAGCTTCGGGATCGGGCTCTCGACGCTGGTCTTCGTCTACAACATGGTCGTCAGCTGGCGCGGCGGTCCGCGGGCCGTCGGGAACCCGTACCGAGCGCTGACGCTCGAGTGGCAGGTCTCTTCGCCGCCGCCGATCTTCAACTTCGACCACATCCCGACGGTGGTCGGCGGTCCGTACGAGTACGGCGTCCCGGGCGCGGTCCACGGCGTCTTCAAGGGCGGCTCCGATGTCCAGACGACGCCGGCCGGCAGCCACGCCGTCCCGGCCGGAGAGTGACGCCGTGACCGAGCTCCTCGTCATCGCGAACGAAACGATCGGCGGTCGGCGCCTGCTGGAGACGATCCGTCAGCGGGCGAAGATCCACGAGTCGGTGACCGTCCGCCTCGTCGTCCCCCAGAACCGGCCGCGCCACGGCTCGGTGATCTACGTCGAGGCCGCCCGCGACGCGGCCCAGGCCCGGCTGGATCTGGCGCTCGCCTTTCTCCTCGCCGAGGGGATCGAAGCGACCGGCGAGGTCGGCGACGCGGATCCGTTCGCCGCGACGATCGACGCGATCGACGACCGCAAGCCGGACGAGATCATCATCTCGACGCTTCCGGCCACCGCGTCCGGCTGGCTGCGGCGGGACCTCGTCGAGCGCGTCGCGGAGGCGTCGGGCCTGCCGGTCCAGCACGTCGTGACCGACATCGAGGCCGACGACCAGCCGTACGACATCACGCTGGTGCTCGCCAACCAGACCGCCGACAGCGAGACCCTGATCGACAGTCTCAAGGCCCGGGCGATCTCCGGCGGGTCGCATCTCTTCCTGATCGTCGTCCCCCAGTCGAGCGGCGAGGGCAACGCCGCCAACGAGGCGCGCGCCGCGCTCGCGGCGTCGCTCGCCTCGCTCCACTCGGCCGACCTGCTCGCCGCCGGCATGATCGGCGACCCGGACCCGTTCACGGCGACGATGAACGCCCTCCAGTTCTTCCGGGTCGATCGGGTGGTCATCTCGACGCTTCCGGAGACTCGGTCCGGCTGGATGCGCGCGGATCTGATCGAGCGCGTCAGTCGGTACGCGGTCTGCCCGGTCGAGCACGTCGTCGCCGAGCCGAAGTCCGCTAAAGCCAAGCCGATCGGAGCCTAGGTGGAAGCCGCAGCCATCCCGCACGACAGCCACGGCCACGAGGAGCACCACGGGCCTCCGGAGGCCAACCGGTCTTCGCGGATCGAGCCCCAGCTGCTCGGAATGCTCCTCTTCATCATCTCCGAGATCATGATCTTCGGAGCCTTCTTCACGGCCTACTTCTTCATCCGGGTCGTCCAGGGCGACCCGTGGCCGGCGCCGGGGACGACGATCCCGGTCGGCGTCGCGGCCTTCAACACTTGCATCCTGCTGTCGTCCTCGGTCACCCTCCACTGGGCGGAGACGTCGATCAAGAACAACAACCGGGCCGGGCTGAAGGCCGGGATCCTCTCGACGCTGTTCCTCGGGATGACCTTCCTCTTCGTCCAGATCAACGAGTACGTCCACCTCGGCTTCGCGCCGAAGGACAGCGCCCAGGGGACGATCTTCTACGGCCTGACCGGACTCCACGGGGCCCACGTCTTCGTCGGCCTGACGCTGCTGAGCATCGTCACGATCCGCTCGTTCAAGGGCCACTATTCGCCCGAGCAGCACCGCGGGATCGAGGTGCCCGGGATCTACTGGCACTTCGTCGACGTGATGTGGATCGTCGTCTTCTTCGCCGTCTACGTCCTCTAGGCGTCCGGGCCCCCACCGCCGCCCGGGCGCACCGATCGATCGCCGACCAGGAGCCGCCTGATGCTCAACCCTTTGCGCTCCGAGGCCGAGGCCTTCCGCTTTCTGATCTACGTCGCCGTCGTCTTCGGCGTGCTGATCGCCGTCGTCGTGGTCGTCAAGGCCTTCGAGTAGCTCCACTTGGTGGTCGGCGTCTGCGTGTCGATCCGGGTCAGCGGTCGATCGCCAGGACGAAGACGACCATCCTGCACTGCTGCCCGAGGCAATCGAGCTCGATCCGCTCGGGCTCGCGGCGCTCGGCGCCGAGACGAAGGGCCAGGCCCACCGAGGCCACGTTGGTGACGTCGATGTCGAGCACGACCGACCGCAGGTCGGTGGCAGCGGCCAGCCACTCGACCATGCTCTCCACGGCTGCGCGGGCGAAGCCGCGGCCTCGAGCTGCGGGGAGCAGCCAGTAGCTCAACTCCCCCACGGGACGATCTGCCGGGAGGACGGCGTCGCAGGTCGTCGCCGACGAAGCGTGGCCGGGCATCCGCACGGCGACCTTGCCGAGCACCCGATCATCCTCGGGCAGGCAGATCGCCCGGGATGGGCCCCGCTCGGCCAGACGCTGGCGCGCAATCCACCCCTCGACGTCGGCGCCCATGCTCGACCAGCGCCGCACGTGCTCGTCCCGGGTCATCGTCGCGATGTCCCGGGCATCCTCGGCCCGCCAGGGTCGCAGTCGGACGGTCGGCATCCTCCGGAGCATGATGGCCCGGGTCGATCGACGTCACCGCGCGAGGTAGAGCCCGGCCTGCGTGCGGCCCGCGTGCCGGCGCCGGCGACTACTTGACGGTCAGCGTGCCCGACATGCCGGCCGCCCGGTGGCCGGGGACCTGGCAGAAGTACGTGTAGGTGCCGGCCTTGAGGTTGGCCGTGAAGCTCGACGTCCCGTTCGTGACGATCTTGCCGGCGCCGATCACCGCGCCGCTCGGCCCGGTCCCCTGCTGGAGGGCGATGTTGTGCATCGTCCCCGACATGTTGGCCATCTTGACGGTCACCGGGCCGGGCTTGGCCGTGGCCTTGTTGGTCACGTAGGACAGCTGGCCGCTCGGGTCGGCGTCGATCTGGAGGACTCCGTTCGCCTCGACCGCCGGCTTGCCCGCCCCGGCGCTCGGGACGGCGCTCGCGAGCAGCCCGGTGTCCTGACCGGTCCGATCGACCGCGTACGCGACGTACGACGCGATGTCGCTGGCCTTGCTGGGCGAGACGAGGTCGGCGGGCATCGTCCCACCGGTCTCCGGGAAGAGGATCTGCTGGCGGACTGCCCCCCTGATCGTCGTCCGCTCGAGTCCGCTCGCCAGGCTGTTGCGGAAGGCGTCGTCGAGGTTCGGCCCGACGATGCCCTTGGCGTTGGCCCGGGCCAGCGTGTGGCAGGACGCGCACTTCGAGACGAAGAGCTGCTTGCCGGCGACCAGGTTGACGCCCTCGTAGCGCTTGATCGAGCACCCGCCGAGCGCGACGAGCGCAATGCTCCCGGCGCCCAGGACGGCCAGCGTCCTCGCTCCCCTCCATCTGTCCCGCAAGGGCTGAGCACGGTCGATCGCCATCGGCGCGGGAACTCTATCCGAGGCGGGCTCGCCCGTGCCGGCAGCGCCCGACCGACGAATCGAGGCGTCGCCACCGAGCTGATTCAAAGGCGCTCGAGATCGTCGAGCCGGCCCTCGGCGGCCGCGAGCACGCGCGCCGCGACACCCTCCCACGAATACCGCTCCCGGGCCGCGAGGGCCAGCGCGGCGGAGGTCTGCGCCCGCAGCTGCGCCGGCGCCCCGAGCCAGGCGATCAGCCGGCCGGCGAGGTCGTCGACGGCGTCCGGCCCGAGGTCGAATGACAGCCATCCCGCCGCCGCAGCCGGCACCGCGGCGGCCAGCGTCCGCGAGACCTCGGCCAGGCCGGAGTGGCTCGCCGAGATCGGCAGGGCCCCGCAGGCGGCCGCCTCGGCTGCGACCATGCCGAACGACTCGGGGAAGGTGCTCGGCACGACCTGGGCCTCGCAGGCCGGGAGCAGCTCGACCAGGTCGGCATGCTCGAGTCGCCCGGTGAAGGTGATCGTCCCGGCCGCCGCGCGGCCGGCCTCGGCGTAGCTCTCGAGCCGGCCGTCGGCCTCCAGCCGGTCGAGGAAGGCGATCACCATCGAGAGCGGTCCGGCCGGACCTCCCTCGAGCTCGCGACCCCGCCCCGCCAGCCGGCGCACCCGGTCGATGTCGCCGCGCCCCAGCGCGTCGACGAACTCCTCGAGCCCACCGCGGAACTCGCCGAAGCCGACGACGACCAGACGCGCCCCGGGCACCCGATCGTGGACGGTTGGCCAGCCAGCCAGCAGGAGGTCGACGCCCTTGCTGACGATCAGCTTCCCCGTGTAGGCGACGATTCGGTCGACGCCGGGCTCGAGGTCGGCGAGCGCGCGTCCGGCGGCTGCGAGGTCCAGCGCGAATGCGTCGCCGTGGGGCGGGCCTCCACCCGGCGCTCCGCCGGCCGCGTCGGGCGGCGGGGCGCCGGCCCCGGCCAGGCGGGCGGCGAGGCCGCGTAGACCCGCGGCCGCGGCGGCCGGCTCGCGGCGCTCGAAATGGCTGATCTCGACGCCCGGCGGGCCGAGTCGGGTCCGCGCGGGCAGATCCGGATCGTCCAGCGCGGCCCACAGACTCTGCCCGGTGTGACGCGACCCGACGAGCACGGCCCGCGCGCCGCGCAGACCCTCGCGGGCGTAGGGAAGGAACCGGTCGGGCTCGGGCTTGACCGTGTACTCGAGCGCGCTCCCGTGGACCTTGACCGCGTACGGGACGCCGAGGGGCCCGAGCGCCCGGGCGAGGATCACCGGGCCCATCACGAGGTGGTTGGCCAGCGCGAGGTCCGCGCCGGATCGCTCGGCGACATCGCGGACGGCCGACACGTTGCGGGCGATGTAGGCCTCGATCTCCGCGGTCGTGCAGTCGGCGAACCGACGGGCCTCGAACCCCTCGTAGCGGTCGAGCACGTAGACCGGGAGCACCCGTCCGATGCTCGGCCGGTAGACCGTCACGCGGACCGGGTCGCGCAGGATCCGGACGTCGAGCCGGTCGTCCGGCCCCCACGTCCCGACCGCGTCGACGAACGGCTGCTGCTCGGGAGCCGGCTCCTGGCAGACGAGGTGGACCTCGTGACCCAGACCGGCGAGAGCCGCCGCGAGGCGGGCGTTGTAGACGTTCGATCCCGTACCGCCGAGCAGATAGCCGTGGAAGATCAGGATCCGCACACCGCGGAGCTTACGGTTGCCGGCCGCCGGCAGGCCACGAGGACGGCGCCTCGCGGTAGAGTCAGGGCATGAGCGTGATACAGCGGTACCGCATGCGGACGCCGTCAACCGGCCGCGAGGCGATCATCGCCGCAGACCCCGACCAGGTCTACGTCGACAGCGACACGGGCGAGAAGCTCGAGGTGCTCGGCAAGCTCCTCCCCCTGGCGCCGTCCCCGTCGAACCTGCCGTGGTCGATCGAGAACCTCCGTTTCTGCAATCACTGCGACCAGGCGGCACAGAAGGATCTCAACGACTGCCCGACCTGCGGGCGGCGCATGGACCCAATCGGGGGCTAGCGTTGCCCGGCCTGGCACGGCCCGCGGCGCTGCTGGGAAGCCTCCTGGCCGGGCTGGCCCTGACGGCGTGCGGCGGCGCACAGGTCTCCGACCCCGTGCCCCGGACGATCCCCGATCTCGTCGAGCCGACGGCTTCGGCGAGCCTTGCGAACGAGGAGAACTCCTCCGGCGCGGCCAGCGGGACGACCTCGCCCGGCTCGACGTCGACCGGGACGACCGGCGACTCGACGACGGGAACGAGCACGGGGAGCTCGAGCGACACGGGCTCGGGCTCCAGTTCCACCGACAACTCGTCCTCGTCGTCGAACTCGTCATCCACGACCGGCACCGGGTCGTCGTCGACGACGACCGCGAGCCCCGGCGACGCGGGCGGCAGCTCGGCACCGACCGGAGGGTCGGCACCGAGCACGACGTCGAGCACGCCGGCCACCGGCACCGGCTCGGCACCGACCGGCGGCAGCTCGGCACCGACCGGCGGCAGCTCGGCACCGACCAGCTCCAAGCAGTTCGCGAGCTTCTGCACGCAGAATCCCGGCGCCTGCTGAGCGCAGAACCCCGGCGCCTGCTCAGAACGCCGCCGGCCGCTCCATGAGCCGGCGCCTGCTCAGAACGCCGGCGCCCGGCTGAGCCTCGCGGCACCCGAGCGGCGGAGCGGCCTCAGGGTGTCGAGACCAGCGTCGCGCTGTAGGTCAGGCGGGCCGTCCGGTATAGGCAGGTGTACTCGATCACGCTGGAGATCGTCGTGTGCGTCGTCTGGGTCGTCGTGTCGGTGCACTTGTTCGCCGCCCGACTCGCCCGCCACGACGTGTCGTTGCCGAACCCGAGCGCCAGGGCCGGTGCCCAGGTCGGGACCGTCAGCGCGATGATGTTGCCCTTGACCACCGGGATCGTCGTCGCGAGCGGGAACTGGGCGGCCATCCCGAAGTACGGCTGGAGCGGGACGACCGGGCTCTGGGCGAGCAGCCGGTAGGTCAGCTTCGGGCCGCCGCGGAGGACGGCGATCCCCGCGGACGCCGGGCCGCCCTCGTTCGCGTTGAAGAAGGCGATCTGCGTCTTGTTCGGGTTGCCGAGCGTGATCGTCCACGCGACGATCGTGCCGTTGCGCGGCACGGTCAGCAGATCCCGCTGCGGACCGACCTTGACCTGGAAGCCGGTCGTCCGGCTGACGGCGAGGCACGGATTGGCAGGACAGCTGGGCGCCGGCTGGGCCGGCGTCGTCGCGGCGAGCTGCGCCGTGGTCAGGCCGACCTCGCTCAGCGTGCCGAGGGCGACCCCGGGAATCGCGAGCAACGCGGCGGCCGACAGCGTGAGCGTGGCTAGAAGAGGTCTCATCGCGGGTATTCAACACGAGTCCGGGCGTTCAGTAGCGGTCTCGACATAAAAATTGCGCCGGTAGGCCCAACTAGACTTGAGGCGTGGCCCCAGCGATCCAGGCCGTCGGGCTCGAGCGTGAGTTCAAGGGCGGCGTGAAGGCCGTCGCCGGGATCGACCTCGAGGTCGCCGCCGGCGAGGTCTACGGGTTTCTCGGCCCCAACGGCGCCGGCAAGACGACGATCGTCCGGATGCTCGTCACCCTGCTCCGCCCAACCGGCGGATCGGCTCGGGTGGCGGGGTTCGACGTCGCCTCCCAGGCGGCCGACGTCCGGCGGAAGATCGGCGTCGCTCTGCAGGAGGCGGCACTCGACCTGCTGATGACGGGTCGCGAGCTGATCGAGCTCCAGGCAACACTCCACGGGATCCCGCCCCGCCAGGTCGCCGCCCGCGGCCAGGAGCTGATCGAGCGGGTCGGCCTGGCCGATGCGCAGGACCGCCGGGTCGGCACCTACTCGGGCGGGATGCGCCGCCGGCTCGACCTCGCGATGGCCCTGATCCACTCGCCGTCGGTCCTCTTCCTCGACGAGCCGACGACCGGCCTCGATCCTGTTTCGCGCGTCACTCTGTGGGACGAGGTCCGCCGGCTGAAGGCCGACGGGACCACCGTCTTCCTGACCACCCAGTACCTCGAGGAGGCCGATCAGCTCGCCGACCGACTCGGCATCATCAGTGGTGGCCTGCTCGTCGCCGAGGGAACGCCGTCGGCGCTCAAGGCCGAGGTCGGCAGTCCTCACCTCGACGTGACGCTGGCCGGAACCGACGCGCTCGCCGCCGCCCGCGACACACTCGGCCGGTTCGGGAAGCTGAGCCCGACCAGCGACCCGTGCCGTGTCTCGGTCGCCGTCCCCAACGGCGCCGCGGCGATCGCCCCGGCCGTTCGTGCGCTCGACGAGGCCGGCGTTCTGATCGCCTCGCTCGAGGTCGTCGAGCCGACCCTCGACGACGTCTTCCTCGCCAAGACGGGCGAACGCCTCGAGGACGAGGCCAAGGCAGCATGAGGCCGGCCGTAGTCGACCGGGACCCGGCCCGGCGCGAAGCGCCCGCGTGACCCGGACCGTCCTGGCGCTCGCCCGCCGCGCCCTGCGCAACGTGCTCCGCCGGCCCCAGTTCATCGCCCCGCTCGTCGTCTTCCCGTCGCTGATGCTCGCGGCCAACGTCGGCGGTCTGTCGCGGACGACGTCGCTCCCCGGCTTCCCGAGCGACGTCCACGGCTTCCTCGACTTCCAGCTCGCCGCCGCGATCACCCAGTCCCTCCTGCTCGGTGGGGTCAGCTCCGGGATCGCACTCGCGCTCGAGATCGAGGGCGGCTTCTTCGATCGCCTGCTGGCCGCGCCGATTCCGCGTATCGCGATCGTCCTCGGCCGCCTCACGGCGACCGGCGTGATCGCCGTCGCCCAGGTCGCCTACTTCCTCGTCCTCGGCCTGATCTTCGGCGCGCACATCAAGGCCGGGATCCCCGGCGCGCTGCTCGTGGCTGCGATCGGCGCGCTCGCCGGAACCGGCTTCGGCGCGCTCGGCGTGATGCTGGCTCTCCGTGCGAAGAGCGCGTCCACCGTCCAGGGCATCTTCCCACTCGTCTTCGTGATCCTCTTCGTCTCCTCGGCCTTCTTTCCCCGCCAGCTGCTCGAGAGCCCGGCCCGCCAGATCGCCCGCTACAACCCGCTCAGCTACCTGGCCGACGGGATCCGCGACCCGATCATCCACACGCTCCGCGCCGCGCCCGTGCTCGAGGGGTTCGCCGCGGCCGGCGGGATCGCCGCCGTCGCGATCGGCTTCTCCGTGCTCGCGCTCCGCGGAAGGCTCGGCAAGACGTGAAGGCCCGGGCTCGCGTGATCGGCGCCCTCACCCGCCGTGCGCTCAACGAGATCCTCCGCGTCCCCGGTGCCGCGATCCCCGGCGTCCTGGCTCCGACGATATTCATGCTCGGTATCTCCAGCGTGTTCGGGGCGGCCGTCCACCTCCGTGGCTTCGGGACGACCGACTTCCGGGCGTTCGTCGTGCCAGTCGGCTTCCTCCAGAGCGCGAGCTTCGCCGGCGCCGCGACCGGCGTGAACCTGGCCCGCGACATCGAGCACGGCTGGTTCGACCGCCTCCTGCTCTGCCCCACGCCGCGCGTCGTCCTGCTCGGCGGGATCGTCGGCTCGGCTTCGCTCCGCGCGCTCCTTCCGAGCTCCTTCCTGCTCGCCGTCGCCCTCGTGCTCGGCGTCCACTTCCCCGGGCTGCTGGGGATCGTCCTCGCGGCCGTTTTCGTCATGGGGCTCGCGATGGCCGTGGCCCTCTACGCCGTGATCGTCGCGCTCCATTTCCGCACCCAGCAGGCCGCCCCGCTGATGCAGATCGGCGGCTTCATCGCTGTCCTCTTCACGACGTCATACGCCCCTCAGCAGCTGCTCACCGGCTGGCTGCGGACTGTCTCGCGGATCAACCCCGTTACCCATGTCCTGGCCGGTGTCCGGCAGGGCTTCGTCGGCAACGTCACCTGGGCGGCGACGTGGCCGGCGGTCGTCTCGGTCGCCGGGCTGGTCGTCGTGCTCGGAGCGCTGGCCGCCCGCGCGCTCCTGCGAACCGGCGCCTAGAGCAGGCCGGGGGCGAACAACGTGACGGCCAGCCGCCCGAGCGTCGCCGCCGGCCGGCCGATCGGCGTCAGGCGCGTGCAATCTCCCGCCCGACCCGCAAGCCGGCAGCCAGCTCACGTGGCGAGCTGGCGAAACCGCTCGAGCGAGATGGTCAGGGAGCCGCGACCGCGCCGGTCGGCGTACCGACCAGCGAGGCGACGGGGGTCGCCCACAGCAGAGCGGGCATCGTCGTCCCGATCGACGGGATCGCCGGCGGCGGGGTCGGGTGCGCCTTGGCGTAGTCGTAGGCGTACGTCAGCTGGGTCATCGTCTCGGCTGACGTCTCGCCAAAGCTCGGGCAGCACGGACCGCCGCCCGGCGCGCTGATCCCGAGCTCGAGATGCGGCGAGCTCGAGATGCCGACGTCGCCACAGCCGACCTCGGCGATCGGCTGGCCGGCCACGACCTGCTGGCCGACGACGACCAGCGCCGGCATCGCGTGACCGTAGTAGATGTAGCGTCCGGCATCCGGCCCGCTGCTCACGAGCAGCACCGGCGCCGCCGACCCGAACCCGTTGATCCCGGTCTTGACGATCGTCCCCGGGGCCACCGCGAGCTCGAGCAGCTTCGGACCACACTCGGCGTGGGCCCCCCCGAAGTCGACTCCCTGGTCGAGCGTCCACTTCGTGATCGGCGCGACCAGCCCGACCGGAGTCAGCGGGAATATCCAGCCGGCATCCGGGGCGGCCGCAGCCGCCACGGCCCGCGCCGCCGTGATCAGGGCGGCTGTGGTCGGCGGATCGGCGACGCCGGTGACCTTGATCCGGTGCGTGCGCTGGAAGCTGCGTACGACCCGCACGGTCGTCGGGTCGTAGCGACCGCTGACGATCACGCTGGCGCCGGCCTCCTGGAGCAGGCTCTGGAGAGCCACGACGAGCTTCCCCCGGCTCCCCGGCCGGATCACGTGGGTCGCGACGACCGATGCCGCCTGGTCGACGATCGTGTTCGCCGCCGCGGCGTCCGACAGCGGCCGCAGCGACGGTGCGCCCGACGCCGCGGGAGCCGGCGCCGTCGGGGCCGGTGCGCTCGGGGCCACGTAAGCCGCGCCCCCGCTGCCCGAAGTACCGGCCGCGATGGCCGACGCCGGGCCGACGGCGGCGGCGATTCCGCCCGCCGCGATCAGGCAGGTGCGCAGCATCGCCTTCGCGAACGGCCTGAGAGCCACTGAACCCTTTCGTCGGCCTACGGGGTTAGCTGACGGGCTCGCGATGCTCGCTTCGAGCGCAAAACGCCTCGATTCGCCCCTACACCTTGGTTCCCCCGCTCCCGGGCACAGCCCGGAACTCGGCGTCGGGGAGAACCTATCGGATCCTGCCGCCGCACGGGGAGTTTCGCCTGCACTGCACCCGTGCATTCGACCGGTCCCGCCCCACGCGCGCGTCGGTCGACGAGGCGAGCGAGCCGGCTACGAGGTCTCCGGGTCACGCAGCCGGGCCGCGGCGGCGGCGATCTCCTGCATGTCGCCCGGCGCGGGGGTCCAAGGCAGCCGCAGCGGATCGCCGGCGTAGCGCGGGATCACGTGGATGTGGAAGTGGAAGACCGTCTGCCAGGCATCGGCCCCGCACGAGTTGAGCAGATTCACTCCGTCGGCCCCCAGCCGCTCGACCGCCCGGCCGGCGATCTCCCGGGCCATCGCGATGCAGGCCGCCAAGTCCGCCGACCCGATCCTCAACAGATCGCGGGCGTGGGCCCGCGGAATGACGAGGACGTGCCCGGGGTTGGCCGGCTGGATGTCCATCAACGCGATCGTCCGCGCGTCCTGCGCCACCACCGTCGCCGGCAGCTCGCCGGCGACGATCCGGCAGAAGATGCAGTCTGGGTCATGCTCCGTGCTCATCGCCTCACTCCAGTTCGTTGCAGATCAACTGACGGGCCAGGCTGACCGCAGCCTCCGGCGTGACGGCCTCCCCGGCGAACTGCGCCTCGGCCAGGCGGGCGAGCAGCCCGCCGAGCCGCGGCCCCGGCTCGATGCCCAGCTCCCGCGCGAGCCGGTCGCCGCGGATCAGCGGCGCCGGCCGGCCGTCCGCGTGCCAGCGCAGCGCGTAGCCGAGCATCGTTCGCGCCGCCGCCAGATGGCGCTCGGTCGCCGCCTCGGCCTGGTCCCCCCGGGTCGCCAGCCGGTCGATCGTCGAGAGCAGCGTAACGTCGACCGCGACGCCGTCGCACGCGTCGAGGTAGCCATAGATCGTCCGTCGTGACAGCGGCTGCTCGCGGACGAGGAAGCCCAGCCGCAGATGCTCGCGAACGAGCGTCGCGACATGCGCGCCGAGGCGTTCGCTCGCGCGCAGTCGCCCGAGGATCTCGCGGGACATCGATGCCCCGAGCTCGTCGTGGCCGGGGAACTGGACCCGCCCCTCCGGGGTCACGCGGCGGGTCGCCGGCTTGGCGACGTCGTGCAGCAGGGCGCCGAAGCGCAGTGCGCCGCCCCGCGTCAGATCGTCCGCCAGCGGCTCGGCCAGCAGCGCCCGGACGCCGTCGCCCTGCTCGGCGTCGAACAGGGCCTCCGGGTCGCGCTCGAGCGCGATCGCTCCGGCCAGCACCTCCAGTGTGTGCCCGTGCACGTCCCGATGATGGAAGCGGCTCTGCCCGACGCCGGCAAGGGCGTCGAGCTCCGGAAGGATGACTGCGCTCAGGCCCAGCCGGTCTGCCAGCTCGAGCCCGGCGAGAGCCCGCTCGCTGAGGATGATCCGCTTCAGCTCGCCGAAGACCCGCTCGGCCGCGACGCCGGCGAGTCCGGTCGCGGTCGAGCTCGCCGCGGCGCAGGCTTCGGCATCCGGCTCGAGCGAGAGCTCACACGAGAGGCGGACGAGGCGCAGGGCGCGCAGCGGATCCTCCCGCAGCGCCTCGGGCCCCGCGAGCCGCAGCCGCCCCTCCGCGAGGTCTCCGGCTCCGCCGAGCGGGTCGATCAGCGGCCCTCCGCCGAGCGGGCGGGCGATCGCGTTGACCGTGAAGTCCCGCAGTCCGAGGTCCGTCTCGAGTGAGCCGCCCCGCAGCGGGTTGAGGTCGGCCTGCCATGAGTGGTCCCTGGCGATGACGCGCCATGCCCCGAACTCCCCCGACAGCTCGAACGCCGCCGCCCCCGTCGCCCGAGCCAGGGCGCGCGCGGCCCGGCGGACATCGCCGTCGAGGATCACGTCGATGTCGGTCGCCGGCCCCCCGCCGAGCAGCTCGTCGCGAACGGCTCCACCGACGAGCCACGTCCGCTGGCCGTCGAGCGCCTCGCGAACCATCCCGAGCGCCTCGTCGCCCCTCACGCCGGCTCAGCGACCCCGTCGCGATGGTAGACGCGCGGGACCCGTCCGAGCAGGCTGCAAGTGATCTCATAGTTGATCGTCCCCAGCCGGCCGGCCAGCTCCTCGGCCGAGATCCCGCGGCCGATCAGCGTGACCTCGGCGCCCGGCGCAAGACTGGTCTCCCGGCCCAGGTCGACGGTGATGTTGTCCATGCTGACCGTGCCCACCGACGCGTACCGACGGCCGGCGATCACGACGTCGAAGTTGTTGGTCTGCGCTCGACGCAGACCGTCGCCGTAGCCGATCGGGACGACCCCGAGCACAGTCGGGTCGGTCGCGACGAACCGCCGTCCGTAGCCGGCGCTCTCCCCCACGGCGCACGGCTTCACGGCCGCCACCCACGAGCGCAGCTCGAGCGCCGGCTCGAGTCCGCGGGCGGCCGGGTCGACGCCGAACGGATCAAGCCCGTAGATCGCCACCCCGCAGCGCGCCATGTCGAAGTGGGCGGCCGGATCCCGGAGCAGGCCGGCGCTGTTGGCGGCGTGGACGACGAGGTCGCGATGACCCGCCGCCCACTCGGCGAAGCGGCCGAGCTGCTCGTCGAAGAAGCCGTCGTCGAGTTCGTCGGCCGTCGCGAAGTGCGTCATCGCCCCGACGACCTCGATCCCCGCCGCGGCATCCGCGCGTTCGACCAGGCGGTCGGCGAGGTCGCCGTCGCGGGTCCCGAGCCTGCCCATCCCGCTGTCGAGCTTGACGTGGACCCGGCCGCCCCCGGCCGCGGCGACCCAGTCGATTAGCTCGTGCGTCCACGCGACGACGTCCGCTCCCGCGCCGACCGCGAGCACGGCCTCCTCGCGGGTCAGGGCGCCCATCACGAGGATCGGCCCGTCGAGCCCCGCCCGGCGCAGCTCGAGCGCCTCGGCAGCCGTGGCCGTGGCCAGCCAGGTCGCGCCTCCGGCGATCGCCGCGCGCGCACAGACCACCGCTCCGTGTCCGTACGCATCCGCCTTGACGACCGCACACAGGCGCGGCCCGACGCCCGCCAACCGAGCGCAGTTGCGCTCGATCGCGGCAAGGTTCACGACGGCCGCGGCGCGCACTCGTCTAGACCAGGCTGCGCGGCAGCCCGGCGATCACGTCGGACGCGATCACGCCTTCGGCGCCGTGGAGCTCGGCTGCCCGGTGACCGGCGAGCGCGTGGAGCATGACCCCGGCGCAGGCCGCCGCGAACGGCTCGATCCGCTTGGCCAGAAGCGCCCCCAGGACACCCGAGAGGACGTCGCCGGTGCCGGCCGTGGCCAGCGCAGGCGTCGCCCCGGGACTGACGCCGACCAGGCCGTCCGGGCTCGCGATCAGCGTGTCGTCGCCCTTCAGGACGACGACCGCGCCCGTCCGGGCCGCCGCCTCCCGCGCGTGGTGCAGGCGCCTGGCACCGACGGCCTTGGAGTCGACGCCCAGCAGCCGCCCGAGCTCGCCGTCGTGCGGTGTGAGGACGGTCGGATGCGACCTGCCGGAGATCGCCTCGGGGTCTCCGGCGAACGCGTTCAGACCATCGGCGTCGAGCACGAGCGGAAGCTCGGCGCGGCTGCTCAGCAGGCGGGCGAACTCCGCCCCATCCGGGCCGAGACCCGGGCCGAGGACGAGGGCGCCGGCCCGCGCGGTCAGGGCGAGCACGGGGCCGACGGCGTCCGGCGCGAGGGCCCCCGCGGATTCGGGCATGCCCCGGGAGAGGACCTCGAGCAGCTTCGCCTCGACGACCGGCCACAGGCTGTGTGGAACGCAGGCTGTGACGTAGCCGGCTCCCGCCCGCATCGCCGCCATCGATGCCAGGCACGGCGCCCCGGTCATGCCGACCGACCCGCCGGCGACGATCACGTGCCCGCTGACGAACTTGTTCGATCCGGCCGCCCGCCGGGGGATCAGATCGAGCACGGCCGGACGGATCAGGCCGACCCGCGCAACGGCCGGTCCGCCGGGCGGGATGCCGATGTCGATCACCCGCACCTCGCCCGAGTGCGCCTTCCCCGGGCGGATCCACAGGCCCGGCTTGGCGCTCTGGAAGGTCGCCGTGGCGAGCGCCGTGACGGCCGGCCCCGCGACCTCGCCGCTCGACGCGTCGACCCCGCTCGGCACGTCGGCCGCAACGACCGGGGCCCCGCTCGAGCAGATCGCCTCGATCGCCTCCCGCGCCGGCCCGGTCGGCATCCCCGCGGCGCCGGTGCCGAGCACGGCGTCGATGATCGCGTCCGGGCGCTCGGACATCCTCCGGGCCACGGCGTCTCCCGTCAGGCGGTCGAAGTTCTGGCGCGCGTCGCCGGTCAGCTCGCCGGGATCGACTGTGCAGACGACTTCGACCTCGCGACCCTGGTCTCGCAGCAGCCGGGCCGCGACGAACCCGTCGCCACCGTTGTTGCCCTTCCCGCAGACCACGGCGATCCGCCCGTCCGGGGCGAACTCGCCGGCCAGCCGGGCGAGGCCCGCCCCAGCCCGTTCCATCAGCCCGAGCGACGCGATCTCGAGCGTGTCGATCGCCCACGCGTCGAGCGCCCGCATCTGCGCGGCATCCGGCAGCGGGTCCAGCCAGCCCTGCATGCTCAGCTGACCAGCGCGACGGCGCCGGCCGTCTCGCGGGAGTGGGTCATCGAGATCTCGACGTCCAGGCCCAGCTCGTCGGCCCGCGCGAGGGCCGCGCCGTGGAGCACGACGCGAGCATCCGCGGCCCCGCTCATCACCTCGATCTCGAGCGGGCGCAGCACGTCCAGGCGAAGCGCCTTCGAGACGGCTTCCTTCGCGCAGAAGCGGGCGGCCAGGTGCTGGCCCGGCCGCGCCCGGGCCGCGGCGTAGGCGAGCTCCTGCGGTGTGAAGAGCCGCGCGGCGAGTCCCGGCCGGCGCTCGAGCGCCCGTTCGAGGCGGTCGATCTCGAGGAGGTCGATTCCGATCATCGTCTGAGCGATGCTAGCCGCCCCGTTGCCCCGCGACCCCTCCGATAGGGTGACCGGCAGCCGATGACGAGAAAACAGGCCGACGCCGCTTTCGAGAGCCTCCGCCGGCACGCGTCCGCGATCACCGCGCCGACCGCCCCGGCCGCCGCCCTCGGGCTCCTCGATCGGGCCGTCCTGACCCAGCTTCAGCGCGACGCGATGGTCCACTACATCTCGGTCGGCCCCGACAACCTCGCGCTGGCCTACAGCGTCCTCAAGGCCGGCGCCCTGACCTTTGCGGTCGCCGTCTTCCTCGCCGTCGACCCGACGGCCGAGCCGCCCCCGGGGACCGACCGCGCGGCCGAGCGGGAGCTGTTCGCCGAACGGGTCATCCCCCTGGTCGACGCGATCGACCGCGTCGAGCCGACCGATCGCGGCCGACGGCTGGTCGATGTCTTCACCAGCCATGTCGACGCCGGCCGCGAGCGCCTCTCGAGCGGGTCGCCGCCCACCGGCGGCGAGCAGCCGGCGACCGGCCGCGCCCGGGAGGCCGGGGACCTCTTCGAGGCCGCAGGGCTCGCCTACGTGATCGCCCAGCTGCTCGAAAGTCCCTCCCGGCCGCCGGCCGCCGTCTCCGGCTGAGCTCGGCGGGGTCGCGGCCGCCTACTCGACCGTCACGGTCTTCGCGAGGTTCCGCGGCTGATCGACGTTGAGGCCGCGCCGGCGGGCGATCGCGGCGGCCAGCAGCTGGAGCGGGATCACGGCGAGGATCGGCTGAAGCATCCAGTCGGTCGCCGGAATCGGGATCGTCGCGTCCGCGTGGGGCGCGACCCGGTCATCCCCGTCGGTCGTCACGGCGATCACGTGAGCCCCGCGAGCACGAACCTCCTGGATGTTCGAGATCACCTTGTCGAGCACGGGCGAGTCGGTCGCGACGCAGATCACGGGGGTCTTCTCGCTGAGCAGGGCGATCGGCCCGTGCTTCATCTCGCCGGCGGCGTACGCGTCGGTCGCGATGTAGGAGATCTCCTTCAGCTTCAGGGCGCCCTCGAGCGCCACCGGGAGTCCGACGTGGCGGCCTATGTAGAGGAAGAACTCCGCCTCCCAGCAGCGGTCGGCGATCGACTCGATCTGCGGCTCGACCCGGTCGATCAGCTCGTCGATCGAGTGCGGCAGGCGCTGCAGGCCGCCGACCAGCTCGGCGATCCGCTCGGGCGGGAGCGTCCCGCGCAGCTCGGCCAGGCGGAGCGCCAGGAGGTACATGACGGCGACCTGGCAGACGAACGTCTTCGTCGCGGCGACGCCGATCTCTATTCCCGCCCGCGTGAAGAGGACCCCGTCGGCGTCGCGGGTCGCCTGCGAGCTCCGTGCGTTGGTGATCGCCAGGACCTTGGCCCCGCGCTCGCGGGCCAGGCGCATCGCAGCCAGCGTGTCGGCCGTCTCCCCCGACTGGGAGATCCCGATCACGAGATCGTCGGGGCCGACGACCGGGTTGCGATACCGGTACTCCGACGCGACGTCCATCTCGACCGGCAGCCGAGCCCACTCCTCGATCGCGTAGCGGCCGATCAGGCCCGCGTGATAGGAGGTCCCGCACGCGATGATCACGATTCGCCTGGCGTCGGCCAGGATCGCCTCGTCCAGCGCGCCCTCGTCGTCGAGGTCGACCCCGCTGCCGCGCGCCGCCCGGTCGAAGATCGTCTCGGCCACGGCATAGGCCTGCTCGTGGATCTCCTTCTCCATGAAGCTCTCGTAGCCGTCCTTCTCGGCCGTCTCCTCGTCCCAGTCGATCTCCTCGACCTCCCGGGACACCGGCTCGCCCGACGCGGTCATCAGCTCGACGCCGGCCGGGCGCAGGACGACCAGCTCGCCCCGCTCGACGTAGAGAATCCGCCGCGTCTGCGAGAGGAACGCCGGGACCGCCGACGCGATGAACTGCTCGCCGTCGCCGCAGCCGACGATCAACGGGCACTCCCGCCGGGCCCCGACGAGGAGCTCGGGCTCCGACAGCGACATCGCGACGAACGCGAAGTGGCCCTCGAGCTCGGCATATGCCTGACGGACGGCCTCGACGAGGTCGCCGTCGTTGTGGCACGCGACGAGGTGGGCGATCACCTCGGCGTCGGTCTCCGAGGTGAACTCGCAGCCGTCGGCGATCAGGGCCCGCTTCAGCGACATGTAGTTCTCGACGATGCCGTTGACGACGACGTGGACGCGGTTGGTCGTGTCGAAGTGCGGGTGCGCGTTCTCCTGGTTGACCCGGCCGTGAGTTGCCCAGCGCGTGTGGCCGATGCCCGTCGTCGCCGGCAGCGTGGCGACCGCGACACTCCGCCGGCGCGACTCGCCGAGGGCTTCGACGGCCTCGTGGAGCTTGTCGATGTTGCCGACCGAGCGGACCGATTCGATCGTGTCGTCGACGACCAGCGAGATCCCGGCGCTGTCGTAGCCGCGCGATTCGAGCTTGCGCAGGCCGGCCAGGAGGATCTCCTGGGCCGGGCGTGTACCGACGTATCCGACGATGCCGCACATAGGCACCGAGCGTATCAGCGGCCCCTGCCGCAGAGGCTCTGCTCAGGTCGGCCGGCGATGAGTTCCGGCCGTCAACCGGGTCCGAGGACCCGAGGAGGCGAAAACACCGACGATGGAGGAACGATGAGCCTGCCCGACGTCGCCAACCGAGACGAATGGACGCAAGCGCGCAAGGCGCTGCTGCTCGACGAGAAGGATCTGACCCGCCGGCGCGACGCCCTCAACGCCCGCCGCCGGCAGCTGCCGATGGTCCTCGTCGAGAAGGACTACGCGTTCGACGGACCCGGCGGAAGGGTCGGCCTGCTCGATCTCTTCGACGGCGCCCGCCAGCTGATCGTCGAGCACTTCATGTTCGACCCGCGCTGGGACGAGGGCTGCTCGAGCTGCGCGGCCGGCGCCGACGAGATCTCCCCCGGCCTGCTGGCCCATCTCGCCGCCAGGGACACGAGACTCGTCTTGGTCTCGCGCGCGCCGCTCGAGAAGCTGACGGCCTACAAGGCCCGCAAGGGCTGGCAGTTCCCGTGGTACTCGTCCAACGGGAGCGATTTCAACTACGACTTCCACGTCACACTCGACGAGTCCCGCGGGCCGGTGGAGTACAACTACCGGACTCCCGAGGAGCACCGCGAGGCCGGGACGCTCGGGTATGTCGACGGCGATCAGCCGATCGAGGCGCCCGGTTCGAGCTTCTTCCTGCGCGACGGCGATCGCGTCTTCCACACCTACTCGACGTACGCGCGGGGAACCGAGATGACCGGCGGCTCCTACTACTTCCTCGACCTGACGGCGCTCGGTCGCCAGGAGGACTGGGAGGAGCCTAAGGGCCGGGCGGCGGGCGCCAGGCCGGCCATTCCGGACTTCTCGAACTGACCGCCCTCGATCGAGGCCGAACTCGGGCGAACGACGAACCGGACACCGTTTTCGTCTCGCATCGGTTTCGTCTCGCATCCGTTTCGACGCGAACACCGTTCGGATACGAACACCGTTCGGATACGAACACCGTTCGCGTCGTCCGTGACGGCCGATCGTGCTCTCCCGAGGGAGCCGGTCAGGGCCTCGTCACACTCGAAGCGACCACCAACCAAGACCGAGCCACAAAACGCCGGCTACCGGGGCGGCGGCGGGAGCTTGACGACGCCGATGAAGAACTCGTCGATCTGGTGGACGATCCTCGAGAACTGCTCGAAGTCGACCGGCTTGGTGACGTATGCGTTGGCATGGAGCTTGTAGGACCGCAGGATGTCCTCCTCCGCCTCGGATGTCGTCAGCACGACGACCGGGATCACCGAGAGGTCGGGATCGACCTTGATCTCGGCCAGCACCTCGCTGCCGTCCTTGCGCGGGAGGTTGAGGTCGAGCAGGATCAGATCGGGGCGGGGCGCCCCGGCGTGGTCGCCCTCCCGGCGCAGGAAGGCCATCGCCTCGACGCCGTCGCTGACGACCGAGAGCGTGTTGCCGACCTTGTGGTCGGCAAAGGCCTCGCGGATCAGCATGACGTCGCCGGCGTCATCCTCGACCAGCAGGACATCGATCAGCTCGGCGTTCATGATGCGGCCTCCTCCTCCTCCTCGATGATCGGCAGGGTGAAACGAAAGCAGGCGCCGACCGGACGGTCGCCGTCGAGCCAGATCCGTCCGCCGTGGTACTCGACGATCTTCCGGCACATCGCCAGGCCGATGCCGGTGCCCGGGTAGGTCTCCTTGGCGTGGAGACGCTGGAAGATCACGAAGATCCGCTCGGCGTACTCCGGGTCGATGCCGATCCCGTTGTCCGCGCAGCTGAACTCCCAGTCGGACTCCGCCCGGACGGCGTCGACGTGGACGACGGGAGCCTCGTCGCCCCGGAACTTCACTGCGTTGGCGATCAGGTTCTGGAAGACCGACTCGAGCAGCGCCCGGTCGCCGCGCACGGACGGGAGGTCGCCGACGACGACGCTCGCGCCGGCCTCGTCGAGCGCGTTCGCCAGCGAGCTCTCGGCCCGGGCGACGAGCTCGTTGGCGTCGAGCACCTCGTCCCGGCGTCCTGTCCGGCCGACCCTGGAGAAGGACAGCAGGTCGTTGATCAGGATCTGCATCCGCTTGGCTCCGTCGACCGCGAAGTCGATGTACTGGTCGGCACGGTCGTCGAGCTGGCCGCGGTAGCGGCGCTCGAGGGCCTGGCAGAAGCTCGCGATCTTGCGCAGCGGCTCCTGGAGGTCGTGGGAGGCGACGTAGGCGAACTGCTCGAGCTCGGCGTTCGACCGACGCAGCTCGAGCGCCTGCTCGTCGAGCCTGGCCCGGCCGGCCTCGACGAGCGCGAGCTCACGGACGATCCGTTCGCGCATCGCGTCGACGTCGCCGCCGACATCGACGATCTCACGCGCCCCACCGCCCGTCGCAAGCGGTGTATCGAACTCGCCGCCGGCGACTCGTCTGGCCTCGAGCCCGAGCCGCTCGAGCGGCGTGATCACCGTCCGCCGCAGGACGATGCCGGCTCCGAGCACGCCGAGCAGGACGAGCCCGCCGGCCACGAACAACGTGACCTTCAGGACGCGGGCAGTCGCGAACAGCCCACCCCGCTCGGTCTCCAACGCCGCCGACAGCGTGCTGCGCAGCCTGCCGAGCGCCACCGTGACGACCGCGAAGCGGGCTCTCCCCGGCGGGCTCGTCGCCAGCAGGACAGCGGTCCGCCCATGGGTCGCAAGCGCCGGATCGACGAAGGCCGCCCGCCACGTGGCGGCACTCGAAGCGACGGCGGAGACAAGCGGCGCGAAGTCCTTGGCGCCCCCGTGATCGAGCTTCGTCAGCTGGGCGTACGCCGAGCTCTCCCCGGCGACCCCGGACCGGTAGAGCGCGAGGAAGTCCGCCTCGCCGGTCAGCAGATACCCGCGGATGCCGGTCTCCTCGTCGACGAGGCTGTGCTGAAGGGACAGGTCGGCGAGCTGGGCCGGCGCGATCTGATCGAGGACGACTGCGCGCTGGCTCGTCAGACGGGCGTTGGCCGCGAGCGCGAGTCCAACCCCGATCACCGCCACGACGAGCAGGAGGCCGGTGCTCAGGCCGAGCACCTGTCTCACGCGCAGCCGTCTGCCCCGACGCCCGCCGCTCATGCCGTGAGCCTCGGCCGTGTACCCACGAGCAGCATCGCGACATCGTCGGAGAGCTCCTCCCCGTTTCGCTCGTCGGCCTGGGCGAGCAGCTCCGAGAGCAGTCCCTCCGGACGGACCCGCCAATCCCGACGGCCGGCGACGTAGTCGGCGATCAGCCCGCGCAGGCGGTCCTCGCCGAGGCGCTCCGGACCCGCGCCGACGCGGCCCTCGATCAGGCCGTCTGTATAGAGCAGCATCGCCCATCCGTCCGGCAGCTCGAGTCGAGTCTCCGGCCACCGCTCGTCTGCGAACAGGCCGATCGGCGGGCCTCCGCCTTCAACCGGGAGACTCGTGACCGAGCAGCCGTCGATCAGCATCGGCGGAGGATGACCCGCCCGGCGAAGCCCGACCACACGGCGGGAGGGCTCGATCTCCAGCGTGCAGAGCGTGGCGAACAAGCCGGGAATCTGGCTCTCGTGCTCGAGCACGCGCTGGAGCGTGGCGAGCATCAGGTCGCCGCCGGTGCCCGCAAGGGTCAGCGCCCGCCAGGCGATCCGCAGGCAGGCCCCGAGCGCGGCCTCGTCGGGCCCGTGGCCGCAGACGTCGCCGACGAGGACGTGGAGTCCGCCGTCCGGCCGCTGCACGACGTCGTAGAAATCCCCGCCGAGCAGGGCCCTCCTGCGCCCCGGCCGGTATTTGGTCGCGATCCAGATCGACTCGTCCTCGACGATCGGGCTGGGGACCAGGCCGCGCTCGAGGCGGGCGTTCTCCTCGGCCCTGACCGCCGCGATTCGCAGCTGCTGGGCATCGTCCTGCGCCTGGCGGCGGCCGATCGCATAGCGCACGGCCCGGCCCAGCAGGCCGGCGTCGACATGGCCCTTGACGAGGTAGTCCTGCGCGCCGGCGTTGACCGCGCCGATCCCGGCGGCCTCGTCGTCGAGGCCGGTCAGCACGATCACGGCGATCCCCGGCGCCGCCGACCTCACCCTGGCGAGGGCGTCCAGCCCGTCGGCATCGGGGAGGCCGAGGTCGAGCAGGACGCAGTCGACGTCTCGATCGCCGTCAGCCAGCTCGCCCAGCGCGCCCGCCAGCGTCCGGCTGCGGGCGATCTCGGTGCGCGGCAGGGCTTCCTCGAGCAGCTCGGTGACCAACAGCGCGTCGCCGTCGTCGTCCTCGACGACCAGCACCCTGATCGCCTCGAGGATCGCCTCCACAGCGACAGTCTGCCCGACCGGTTGACCACGATGGCCACGACGGCCCGCTCAGCGAGCCCGCCGGTTCTCCCGCCCGCCGTCCACGGGCGGGCGGTGACCTCCGGGATGAGGGCTAGAGTGTGCGGGGATGCCTGCAACGGCCGCCACGGTGGAGGGCCGGGATGCCCGCCAGCTTCTCGCTATCGCTCCCGCGTGACCCCGCCGCGAGCTTCCTTGCTCGCCAAGCCGTCAGGGACCGCTTGGCCGACGTCCTCCCGGCGTCCACGCTGGCCGACGTGACGCTGGCCGTGAGTGAGCTCGTCACGAACGCCGTGCTCCACGGGAGCGGCGACATCGAGCTGCGCGTGGAGGCCGACGAGCACACCGTGAAGGGCGAGGTGATCGACGAGGGAGGCGGCTTCGAGCGCCAGATCCGCGAGGACGGCGGGGTGGACGGAGTCGCCGGCCGCGGTCTGATGATCGTCGGCCAGCTCGCCGAGCGGTGGGGCGTGCACGAGGGGACGACCCACGTCTGGTTCGAGATCCCGGTGACCGGCGTGGGCAACCCGATCGAGGCGGCCGAACTCGACGTCGAGGAGCCCGAGTTGGGTCACCCGGGCGAGGATCAGCTGCCTGACGCCTGACCGACGGCGCCGCCCAGCTCAGGCGAGCTCGGCCTCGATCAGGGCGGCGAGCCGCCCGCACGTGTCGGTCGTCTCAGCCAGGCTCGGCGCCTCCACCATCACGCGGACGAGTGGCTCGGTTCCTGACGAGCGGACGAGGACCCGTCCGCGTCCGAGCAGGTTCGCCGCTTCGAGCGCGATCGCGTCCTGCACTCGGGACGCGCCGTCGAGTCCGGCGCGATCGCGAACACGGATGTTGATCAGCTGCTGTGGGAGCTTGTCCATCGCCGTCCGCTGGCTGAGGTCATCTCCGGCGAGCGCCTCGAGCGCCAGCAGCGCCGCTGCGGTGCCGTCGCCCGACGGGGCGAACCCGAGGTCGATGATGTGGCCCGACTGCTCACCGCCGAGCGCCCAGCCGCGATCGCGAAGCGCCTCGAGGACATAGCGGTCGCCGACGTCCGTCGTCGCGACCTCGATCCCCGCGTCGGCCATCGCCCTGTGGAAGCCGAAGTTCGTCATCACGGTCACGGCGACGCCGTCGCCCGTGAGGCGGCCGTGCCGGCGGAGGTGGACGGCGCTGAGCGCGAGGAGCTCATCCCCGTCGACGACCCGGCCGGTCCGGTCGACCGCGAGCAGACGGTCGCCGTCCCCGTCGAACGCGAAGCCCAGATCGTGGCCGCCGTCGCGCACCGCTGCGCAGAGGACCCCGATGTGCGTCGAGCCGCAGCCGTCGTTGATGTTGCGTCCGTCGGGCTTGTCGGCGATCACGCTGACCCGGGCGCCGAGCCGTCGAAAGATCTCCGGGGCCACCTTGTAGGTCGCGCCGTTCGCGCAGTCGAGCAGGACATCGATCCCGTCGAGCGACAGGTCGCGAAAGCGGAGCTCCAACTCCCGCAAGTAGTCCTCGGCCGTCCCCCGCATCGCGCGGATCCGGCCGATCTCCCGCCCGGACCCGGACCCGGACCCGGCGTCCGGCAAGCCGGGGCCGAGCAGGGCCGGCAGGGTGGGCTCGTCGAGCAGACGCTCGATCTCCAGCTCGTCGGCGTCCGTCAGCTTGAAGCCGTCGGCCGCGAAGAACTTGATGCCGTTGTCGCGGTAGGGGTTGTGCGACGCGGAGATCACGACGGCGAGGTCGAGGCCGTAGCGGCGGACGATCAGCGGGGCGGCCGGAGTCGGGAGGACACCCCCGAGCAGCACCTCGCCGCCGACTTCGGCGACCCCGGCGGCGATCGCCGACTCGAGCATCTCGCCGGACTCCCGGGTGTCGCGGATCACGAGGACCCGGGGTCGCTCGACGCCGCAGCGCAGAGCGGCGACCCGGCCGAGCGAGAGGGCCAGGCTTGCAGTCACCTCCTCACCGGCGACGCCGCGGACGCCGTCGGTCCCGAACAGCCTGCGCGCCGAGGACTTCATCGGCGCACCGAGACCTCCTGCGCGACCAACTATCGCTTCGAGAACTGAGGCCGCTTGCGGGCCTTCTTGAGGCCGGCCTTCTTGCGCTCCTTGGCGCGCGCGTCACGCGTCAGGAATCCCCGGCGCTTGAGCTCGCCGCGAAGGTTCGGGTCGGCCTCGAGCAGCGCACGGGAGATCCCGTGGCGCAGCGCGCCGCCCTGGGCGGACACGCCGCCTCCGTGGAGACGGGCGATCACGTCCATGCGGTCCTGGTAGCCGACGGTCTCGAGCGGCTGACGGATGTTGCGCTGGAGCGTCGGCCGCGGGAAGTACTCGTCGAGCGTCTTGCCGTTGACCGTGTACACACCCGTACCCGGCTGGATCGTGACCCTCGCGATCGCGGTCTTGCGCTTGCCGGTCGCCCGGTACCGAGCGCCCGCGGCGAGGTCGATCGCGACCTGCTCGATCGGCTGGTGCACCGTCTCGTCGTCGAGTGACTCCTCGACGACCGGCTCGGCGTCGTCCTCCTCGAGCGCGTATGGATCGGCGCTCTGCCGGGCCAGCGGGTCGACGCCCTCGGGGACGATGTCGACCTCGAGGTCGGCGCCCGGGACGGCGGGCTTGACGCGGGGGGCCGGAGCGTCGCCCTCGTCATCGGCCGGGCGTCGCCGGGACGGCGCCTCCGCGGACGGCGCCGGGGTCTGCGGCTCGGCACCCGCGTCCGCGGGAGCCTCGGCGGCTGCCGGAACCTCGGCGGCTGCCGGAACCTCGGCGGCTGCGGGGGCCTCAGCGGCTGCTGGAACCTCCGTCGGCTCGGGCGTGGCGACGGCCTCCGGCTCGGAGGGCTCGGGCGGCTGCGCGGCGGTGGGTTGCTCGTCGGACACTAAGCTCTGATCTCCAGGGGTTGCGGCTTCTGGGCGACGTGGGGATGCGCGGGACCGGCGTAGACCTTGAGCTTGGTGAGCTGCTTGCGGGCCAGGCGATTGCGGGGCATCATGCCCTTCACGGCGAGACGGATGATCTCCTCGGGACGCCGGTCGATCATGTCCTGGAAGGTCCGCGTGCGCAGGCCGCCCGGATACCCCGAGTGGCGGTGGTAGAGCTTGTCGGACCGCTTGTTGCCGGTCACGGCCACCTTCTCGGCGTTGACGACGACGACGAAGTCCCCGGTGTCGATGTGCGGCGTGTACGCCGGCTTGCGCTTGCCCCGCAGGGTGTCGGCGATCTGCGTCGACAGCCGACCGAGCGTCAGGCCGTTGGCATCGACGACGTACCAGTTGCGCTCGCGGTCGCTTGGCTTGGCTACGTAGGTTCTCATGGCATCAAAAAGGCCACGCGGCAGGCGCGCGGCACTGATGGATGATAGGCGAAATCGATCGCCGGGGGTTCTCAGGGGCTCTGGACGTAGACCAGTCGGCCGTCGGCGAGCCGGTAGACGGCGCCGACCCGGTGACCCGAGCCGATCACCTTCTTGCCGCTCAGCTGCACCGTCTTGATCGTGTCGTTCTGCTTGACGATGATCGTCTGGCCGGTCGGCTCGGTCCGCAGGATCGTCACGTTCTGGTGAGTCAGGAGATCGGTCAGCTTGACCGACTGCAGGGCCGCGAGCAGGAACGCCACGGCGAGCACGATCCCGAGGTCGAAGAGGTTGACCAGGCCGTCGAGCGGGTCGCCCGCCCGGTCGATGCGGACCCGCCCGCGCGGGGTCACCCGGGCGGACTTCACACGTGCCCCGGCAGTGGCGGCGCGACATCGCCCGGGTGCGAAGGCCCGGCGTCGTCGGGGTTGAGGGCCGCGACGATGTACTCGAGGTCGGAGAGATCCTGCGCGTAGAAACGGTCGCGGACCAGCGAGATCGCGAACGCGACGGCGCCGATCAACAGACCGAGGACGGTCACGCTGAAGGCGACGCGGAGGTTGTTCGAGAGCTGCGTGACGTCGCCCTTGGCGAGTCCGGCGAGAGCCGGCGAGAGCGGGATAAGGGTGCCCATCAGGCCGAGCGCCGGCCCGAAGCGAACGAGCAGGCGCGTGCGCTCGAGGCGCTGGAGCGACGCCAGGTCGAAGTCGGCGAGGCACTTGGCCATCCGATCCGGGGCGGCCGGCTCGCCGTACTGCGCGGTGAGCTCGGTCAGCGTCTCGACCATCATCCCGCTCGACCCGAGCGTGCTCAGCGCCCGCGTCGCGCCCGGACGGTCGCTGCGACGGAGCGCCTCGAGCGCCGCGGCGGCAGCCTGGTCGAGGCGTCTGAAGCCGATCCGCCGGCGGCGGTTGGCCAGCTCGAAGACGAACGATCCCAGCTCGAAGAGCATGAAGATCAGGGCGAGGATCGCTGCCACGAAGACGGGCACGCGAAGCACGTTCGCCAGGTGGAAGAGGACGTCCTCGATGTCTGCTTGGGGGATCATGCCGTCCGGAGTGAGATGCGCCGACGCTCGTCGAGAGCGCCCAATGTAACGATCGCGATCGTCAATGCGATCGCACCCCCGACGCCGGCCGCGCCGCCGGCCCCCGAAGCCCCGCCCGCCGAGCCTCCGGACGCGCCCGAGGAGGACGTCGGCGCGGTGCTCGACGGCGGCGTGAACGGGGTTCCCTGGTCGGTCAGAAGGAACCCCTCGACCTGCTGCACCCCCGGCGCGGACGGCGCCTGGAGGGCCAGTGGATTGGCAACGCCCTGCGCCGCGGCGGTCTTCGCCGCCCGCTTCTTCGCCGCGGCGGCGGCCGATTTCGCCGAGCCGCTACCGGTGCCGTTCCCCGTCCCGGTCCCGGAACCGCGCCCGCCGGCGGCCGTTCCCGCGCTGCCGGGCAGCTTGGCCGGCTGGGCGTTGGAGACGACGACCGTCAGCGTGTCGGCGACGCCGCTGAGGCCGGCGACCGACGCGACCGTCACGGTCACCGCGACCGGGTAGTCGCCGGCGTTGGGATAGCTGCGCGAGATCTGCTGACCGACGCCGGTCCCGCCATCGAAGGCCCAGTGGTAGAGCACCTGCTTGCCGGCGGGTTCGCCCGAGACCTCGGCCGTGTAGGTCACGGTCTGCCCGACCGTGACGACCTGCGGCGTGGCCGACATCGTGACCACGAGGGGCCCGGCGGCGGCAGGAGACTGCACCGGCGATGTCACGGCGGGGGGCGACTGTACCGGGGGCGTCGCGACGCTCGAGGTATCGGACCCCGGCCCCGGCGCGCTGACCTGCGTGGGCGTCGTCACCCCGGTGGGGGCGGTGACGCCGCTGGACGTGGCCAGCGCCGCTGCCGGGCCGAGCGCGGCCAACGCCGCCAGACCGCCGACGAGCGCGAGGCCGCGCGCGGCCGCCCGGCCGCGAAGGACTCGGCGGGAGTGCTGGGACGTGGAGTCGTGGCCTGATCGCGGCATTGCTCGCAACATGATCCAGCATCGACCGATCGACGACCCGTCTTGAGGCCGGCAGGGCCCATTAGGCTCCAGTCGTGGCCTACACGACCGCTGAGGCGAGAGCCGGCATGCTCGAGGAGATCGGACAGGCCGCGGATCAGCTCGCGCTGGCGATCGCCTGCCTCAACCAGGCCTACGAGCTGCTCGACGAGAGTGCGGCCGACCGTCTCGAGGCCGATCTCTTTCGACCGGTCCAACTCACCTACGGGCGACTCCAGCGGACTCACGCCGAGTTCGCCGCACGGACCGGCGGCACGCCGCGGGCGTTCGCGCCGCAGAGCGCCGGAGCGCCGTCCCAGGGCGCGAAGGCCTTCATCGAGCGGGCGGTCAGCTCCGCCGCCACCGCTGCGCAGCTGATCGCCGACCTCCAGGACTCGATGCTGCCGATCGAGGTCGGTGATCCTGCCCTCCGAGCCGAGCTCTCCGACGCCCGCAGCAAGCTCGACGTGCTTCCCGCAAGGGCTCGCGAGCTCCTGCGAACGCTGGGCCGCTAGGCACCCGAGAAGCCCGTCACTCCCACTCGATCGTGCCCGGAGGCTTGCTCGTGATGTCGAGCACGACCCGGTTGACCTCCCGCAGCTCGTTGATCATGCGCGACGCGATCTGCTCGAGCAGGTCGTACGGCAGGCGGGCCCAGTCGGCAGTCATCGCATCGTCGCTCGTCACCGCGCGGATCACGATCACGTTGCCGTAGGTCCGCTCGTCCCCCTGCACGCCGACCGTCCGGACGTCGGGCAGGACGCAGAACGACTGCCAGAGGCTGCGGTAGAGCCCCGCCTTGCGGACCTCGTCCTGAAGGATGTGGTCGGCGTCGCGGAGCAGGTCCAGGCGCTCCTTGGTCGCCGAGCCCCCGACGATCCTGATCGCCAGGCCCGGTCCCGGGAACGGTTGGCGCCAGACGAGGCGCTCGGGGAGTCCCAGCTCGGCACCCACGGCGCGGACCTCGTCCTTGAAGAGGAAGCGGAGCGGCTCGACCAGTTCGAACATGTTGTCGTCGGGCAGGCCGCCCACGTTGTGGTGGGACTTGATCGTCGCCGAGCCCGACCCTCCGCCCGACTCGATCACGTCGGAGTAGAGCGTCCCCTGGACCAGGAACCTCGCCGGGTGGCGCGCGGAGATCGCGGCAGCCTCCTCCTCGAAGACGCGGATGAACTCCCGTCCGATCACCTTGCGCTTGGTCTCCGGGTCGCTGACCCCGTCCAGCTTGGTGAGGAACCGCTGCTCGGCCTCGACCGCCACGAGGGGAACCTTGAAGGTGTCGCGAAACGCGGCGATCACCTGCTCGCCCTCCCCCTTTCGCATCAGTCCGTGATCGACGAACACGCAGGTCAGCTGGTCGCCGATCGCCCGGTGGACGAGGAGCGCGGCAACCGAGGAGTCGACGCCGCCCGAAAGCCCGCAGATCACCGCGCCGTCGCCGACCTGGGCCCGGATCATCGCGATCTGCTCTTCGACGATCGACGCGGCCGTCCACTCCCGCTCGCAGCCGCAGACATCGGCCAGGAACGTCGTGAGGATCTGCTGCCCGTATGGCGTATGGACGACCTCCGGGTGGAACTGGATCCCGTAGATCCCCCGCTCGACCTGCTCGAACGCGGCGACCGGCGACGCGCTCGACGAGGCCAGCGACGTGAACCCGGCCGGCGCCTCGTAGACGGTGTCGCGGTGCGACATCCAGCACGTCTGCTCCCGCGGCAGCCCGGCCAGCAGCCGGCCGGGGTCGAGCACGTGGAGATCCGAGCGGCCGAACTCGCCGATCTGCGCCTGCTCGACCCGACCGCCGAGGTCGTGGACGAGGAGCTGCATCCCGTAGCAGATCCCCAGCACCGGAATTCCCAGATTGAGCAGCTCGGGATCGAGCTTCGGCGCGCCTTCGGCGTAGACCGAGGCCGGCCCTCCCGAGAGGATCAGCCCGCGTGGCGCCCGCTGGGCGACGGCTGCGGCGCCGACGTCGTGGGGAAGCAGCTCGGAGAACACCCCGCACTCGCGGACTCGGCGGGCGATCAGCTGGGAGTACTGACCGCCGAAGTCCAACACGACGACCTCGGCCTCGGCCGGCCGCGCCAGAACCGGCGAGTCGGACGCGCCCTCACGCAGCGCGGGCGCGTCGCTCACGATGGTTCTGCTGACGCGATCCGCCCGGCACCTCTAGTCATTGACGAGGACGGCGGCCTTCCCGGTCGCGCCCATGCCGACGCCCTGCTCGCGCTGGAGCTGCTTGCCCTCGGTCTGAAGCGCCGGCGCGACCATCAGCTCAGCCCTGTTGAACTCGGCGATGTCCTTGTATCCGCACGTCGCCATCGACGTCCGCAGGCCTCCCATCAGGTTCAGCGACCCGTCGTTCTCCCGGGCCGGTCCAGTCAGGATCTCCTCGAGCGTCGCGTTCTGCGTCGTCGCGACCCGCGCACCCCGCGGCAACGTCGGGTGGAAGGTCGCCATCCCCCAGTGGAAGCCCCTGCCCGGCGCCTCGTAACCGCGTGCCAGCGGAGACCCGATCATCACCGCGTCGGCCCCGCAGGCGATCGCCTTGGCGACGTCACCGCCGTTGCGCATCCCCCCGTCGGCGATCACCTGGACGTAGTCGCCGGTCTCGAGCATGTGCGTCGACCGGGCGGCCGCGACGTCGGCGATCGCCGTCGCCTGCGGCACGCCGATCCCCAGCACGCCGCGCGTCGTGCACGCCGCGCCGGGACCGACGCCCACGAGCACTCCGGCCGCGCCGGTCCGCATCAGATGGAGGCCCGTGTGGTAGGACGCGCATCCACCGACGACGACCGGCACGTCGAGCTCGGGGATGAACTGCTTGAGGTTGAGCGGCTCCGTCTGGGCCGAGACGTGCTCGCCCGAGACGACCGTTCCCTGGATCACGAGGACATCCAGCCCGGCGTCGAGCGCGATCTCGTAGTACCGGCTGACCCGCTGCGGGGTCAGCGCCGCAGCGCAGACGACGCCCTCGGCCTTGATCTCGCGGATTCGCTGGGCGATCAGCTCGACCTTGACCGGCTCGGCGTAGATCCGCTGCATCTCGCGGGTCGCGAGCTCCTTGGGCAGCCCGGCGATCTCCTCGAGCTGCTCCTCGGCGTCCTCGTAGCGAGTGTAGATGCCCTCCAGGTTGAGCACCGCGAGCCCGCCGAGCCGGCCGATGATGCCGGCCGTCCGCGGCGAGACGACGCCGTCCATCGCGCTCGCCAGCAGCGGCAGCTCGAAGCGATAGTCCCCGAGCTTCCAGGAGATGTCGACATCGTCGGGGTCGCGGGTGCGCCGCGACGGGACGATCGCGATGTCGTCGAAGCCATACGCTCGGCGTGCCTTCTTGCCGCGTCCGATCTCTACTTCCATTGAACAAATCCTAGGTCTCGCGGCGGACGGATCAGGGCGCGCCCAGAGCACTGGGACGGGGCGGCAACCACCTTCTCGAGGATAGCAACGGCCCCCCCGGATCCGGCCGCCGCCGCGCACCCGATCGGGTCCGCGCAGGACGCGGGCCGCCGGTCGCTCAGCTGACGCCGGCCGGGAGCGCCAGCTCGGTCACCGTGACCTCGCCGACCAACCGGTCGACCTCGCGCGCGTCGATCAGCCCGGCCCCCAGCCGCCGGGTCGACTCGGCGCCGCAGGCGACGCCGAAGCGCAGGCACTCCTCCGGCGAGCTGCCGACGTACCGGGCGGCGACGTAGCCGGCCAGGAAGGCGTCGCCCGACCCGACCGCCGCGACCGGCTCCCGGGGGTTGATCCGGACCCGATGCAGCCGCGGCGCGCCGTCGACGACGACCTGCGCGAAGCACCCGTCCGGCGTGGTCATGATCGCCTCTCGGGCGCCCAGGGCGACCATCTCCCGCACGGCGATGATGCGGTCGTCGTCGTCGTTGAACTCATGGCCGACGAGCTCCTCCGATTCCAGCGTGTTCGGCGAAACGACATCGGGCTCGGCCCGCATCGCCAGCCGCAGCGGGTCGCCGTCGGCGTCGACGATCGCCGTCACGCCGAGCTTGTGGAGCTCGCGGGTGAGGCGCGCGTAGAGGTCGGCCGGAACGTTTCGCGGCAGCGAGCCTGCGAAGACGACGATCGCCGCGCCGCGGGCGAGATAGAGCAGCTTCTCGCAGAACAGCTCGACCTCCGCCGGCGAGATCGTCGGGCCCTGCTCGTTGATCTCGGTCTGGTCGCCGGTCGTCGGGTCGATCACGGCCGTGTTCGTCCGCGATTCCTCGCCGATCCGCACGAAGTCGTTGAGGATCGACTCTCCCGTCAGCTGCTCGATGATCTGCGTCCCGGTCGGCCCGCCCTGGAGGCCAGTCGCGATCACCGGCTGGCCGAGCGTCTTCAGCGTGCGGGCGATGTTGACGCCCTTGCCGCCGGCCAGCGTGCGCCGCTCGACCGAGCGGTGGCGCCGGCCGAGGCGGAAGTTCGGCACCGAGAGGGACTTGTCGATCGCGGCGTTGAGCGTGACCGTGATGATCATCCGGTGTCCCAGCCACGCCGGCGCCTGAACATGAGCTGGAGGCTACACCCAACGACCAGCAGCAGCCCGCCGACCAGTCCGCCGGCCTCGAGCACCCGGGCCCGCGCAGTACCCGCCGGAGGCGCCGGGATCGCGGCCCTGCTGATCAGCGCGACGCTGCCGAGCACCCGCGCGCCCGACTGGACGACGACCTCGCCCAGCCGGGTCCCCGCCGGCAGCGGTCCGGTCGCGGCCGTGACGACGCCCTTCGTGTAGATGTCGAGCCCCGTTCCCCGCGCCAGTACCAGCGGCAGGCTGCGCGACGCGACCAGCCCGATGTGCTCGCTCGGGCGACCGGTGACCCCGACGGTCGCATAGACGCGCCCGGCGCGGATCGGCTCGACGTGGTGATAGAGCGCGATCCCGTAGCGGAGCAGCTTCAGGGTGTCGGCGTCCCGTGTCGCCTCGCTCGGATCGCCGAGCACCACGCTGATGAAGTTCGCCCCCGAGCTCGACCCCGCGCCGACCAGGCAGTAGCCGGCGCCGATCGTGTGACCCGTCTTGATGCCCACGACGAACGGGTGGTCGAAGACCAGCAGGTTCGTGTTCGTGACATGCCGCCCATCACTCAGCGTCGCGCTCGGCAGGTCGACCGTCCGGGCGAAGTAGGCGTTGCGCATCAGCGCCTCGGCGAGCAGCGCCAGATCCGCCGGGCTCGAGTGGTTGCCCGGGGTGTCCAGGCCGACCGGCGTCGAGTAGCTGGTACCGGTCATGCCGAGCGCCGCGGCCGAGCTGTTCATCCAGCCCACGAAGCGGGCGATCGACCCGCCGCCGAGGTCGTAGGCCAGCGTGTGCGCCGCGTCGCCGCCGCTCGGCAGGAGCATCGCCGTGAGCAGCGTCGCCACGCTGAGACGCTCGCCCGGCGCCAACCCGGCAATCGTCTCGTCGGGAGCCGGCGTGTACGGCCTGACCGTCAGGACCCGGTCGAGCTTGGCGTGCTGGAGGGCGACGTACGCCGTCATCAGCTTGGTCGTGCTCGCGATCGGCAGCTGGCGGTCGGCGTTGTGCGAGAACAACGTCACGCCGACGTCGCGCTCGACGAGGATCGCCGCCTTCGCCTGCAAGGTCGGCGGCGTCGGCGTCGTCGCTCCGCGGGCGGAGGCCGCGAAGGCCAGGAGGAGGCCGATCGCCAGCGCTGCGCGAGGCAATGCTCCCCTGGGCACCGACCCGAAGATAGCGGCTGCGCCCGGCTTTCGACGGGGTTGCGCCGGCCGCCGACGCCGACCTATAGAGACCAGGCGAGCTCCCGCAGTCGATGGGCCGCGACCCGCGCCCGCTCGGCCGGGTCGCCGCCGTCGGCCTCGTACGCGTCCGAGATCGACCGCGACGCGCTGACCAGGCCGCCGGCCCGACCGGGTGCGAAGGCCGGCGCGAGATCCTCGACCCGGCCACCCTGGGCGCCGACGCCCGGCAGGAGGAAGATCGCATGCGGCATCAGCTCGCGAGCCCGCTCCAGGTGCCCGGGCTCGGTCGCTCCGAGCACGGCCCCGACGTCCGCGAGCCCACCGCCGTCCGCCGGCTCCTCACCGGCGGGTCCGCCGAGGTCGTCGACGATCCTCGCCAGACGCTGCCAGAGCGGGCCGCCCTCGGCCAGCTCGAGATCCTGGACGTCGCGGGCGCCGGGGTTCGAGGTCCGGACGAGGACGAAGACGCCGGCTCCGGTCGCGACCAGCGGGGCGAGCGCGTCGATCCCGAGCAGCGGATTC
>DASZKP010000003.1:0-28532 GCA_035553395.1 Solirubrobacteraceae bacterium
CTATTCGTTGCGGCGGTATCGCCTGAGGAGGGCGCGCAGCGTCGACGCGTTGCGGTAGCCGACGTCTGTCGCGACCTGTTCGACGGACTGTTCGGTCGTCGCGAGGAGGTGCTCGGCATGTTGGGCCCGGATGCGTTGGACGAGCTCGAGCGGGGTCATTTCGGCGGCCGCTGCGACGCGTCGTTCGAGCGTTCGGCGGGTGGTCGCGAGCGCGTGGGCTACGGCGTCGATGCGCAGCGGGCCGCGGAGGTTTGCACGGACATGACGCTCGAAGTCCCGCACCAACGGATCGCTGCGGCCGACGTGATCGATCGCCACGTACGCGCTTTGGGCCGGGCGGCGGTCGATGAGTAGATACCGGGCCACTCGATCCGCGAGCTCGTTGGAGACGATCCGCACGAGCGCGAGAGCGAGGTCGATATGTGCGAACGCAGCCCCGGCCGTCAGGGTGTTGCCGTCCTGGACGAGCATCCTGTCCGCGTCGAGCTCGACGAGCGGGTAGCGGTGAGCGAAGAGTGACGTCAGCCACCACGACGTGGTCGCCCGCCTGCCGTCCAGCAAGCCAGCGTCGCCAAGGACGAACGTCCCGGTGCACGCCGTAGCGAACAGCGGGCCTCTGCCGCCGAGCGCACCAAGCGCGCTCGTCAGCCGCATCGTCGCTGGCGTGGCCAACGCCTCGAGGATGCCGTCCTCGTCAAGCGCGCCCAGCGCGGGGATCACGACGGCATCAGCCGCTCCGGCCTGCTCGGTCCGCAGGGTGGTGGCGATCGCCAGTCCGGAGGCGGTCCGGATCATCGGCTGCTCACCCGCGACGATCACCTGGATCTCCTCCGCCACAAGGCCGTGCCTCACACGAAGGACCTCAGCGACAGTCAGAGTGTCGTGAAGCAGCGTGAATCCGGATGACAAGACGCCGTCCACGACAACAATCGCTACCAACATGTCGCGATTAGTATCAGAAGCGTCGCGATCGCGCTGGTCAAGCGACGCCGTCGGGACTACCTTGAAGCAGACCGCTGCAATCCCATCGAGGAGGAGATCGTGACCACGCCCTACGCATTTGTCGCCCGTATCGAAGCCAAGCCCGACAAGGCCGACGACGTCGCGGCATTGCTGACCGGCGCGCTCCCGCTCGCCGAGGCTGAGCCCGGCACCGTCGACTGGTATGCGGTGCGGACATCGCCGACGACGTTCTGGATCTTCGACACTTTCGGCAGCGAAGACGCGAGACAGGCACACGTCAACGGCGAGATCGCCGCAGCACTCATGGCCAACGCCGACGAGCTGCTCGCGACGCCGCCGGAAATCCTCCCGGCCGACGTGCTCGCCGCAAAATAGCGCTCGCCACCGAGCTACTGCTGTGTTGCGTCGCCGCGCCCTGCGGCGGTCGCTGCCGCAACGGACGCCCGGCAAGCGCACGCAATCTGCTCGCGCGGGCTCCGATCCCGCCCTCGAGGACGAGGACGGGCACGCTGTGCCGGACTTCACGGACTTGATCTGGCCGACATGGGCCTACATGCCAAATACGGTCAAGCAGACGGGAGCCCTCCGCCGACGCCATGACCGCGATCGACGGCTTGGACGGCCGCACCGATGGCCCCGAGCCCGACGACATCGCCCTGGAGGGCTGTTCGGCCGCGAGATCTCGAAGGCCTGCGGAGTCATCGTCGTGTAGGTCGGCTCCGCGCCGTCGGACACGCATCAGGCCAAGCTCCCCGAACTCGAGATCAGTCAACTCCGGGCCTTCGAGATCGGTCAGACGCGCACGCTGGGATCCGCGCGGCGGACCGCCAGCAACCTGCCGATGTTCCTCACCGGCCATGCATGCCATTTCCCGCCTGGAGGCCCAGCCGCTCGCGCATCCCGGCCGGAATCGCGACGCGCCGCTCCTTGCCCACAGCCTCAGCCAAACCCAGCTCCTCGACCAGGCGGCCGGCTCCTCCACAAAGGCATAATCCGGAAAGCCGGGCGAGTTTCTGGTAATTTGATCGGCGGGGCTGCGGCGTGAGACGCACGGCTCTGTCTCGACGATCCGCATAAAATCCGTACAGAAAGTGCACATGAAATCCAAGAGCTTGGTCGCGCTGGTCGTACTCGCCTCGGCCTCCGCCGTATCCGCCTGTGGGTCGTCCGGTGGCGGGACCAAGCAGGTCAACCTGATCGCCTACTCGACGCCCCAGGCCGCCTACGCAGCCCTGATCCCGGCCTTCGAGGCCACGCCGGCCGGCAAGGGCGTCAGCTTCAGTCAGTCCTACGGCGCCTCCGGCGACCAGAGCCGCGCCGTGCTCGCCGGCCAGCCGGCCAGCGTCGTCAACCTCTCGCTCGAGCCCGACGTCACCAAGCTCGCCACCGCCGGCCTCGTTCCGAGCACGTGGAACGCCACTCCGACCAAGGGCTTCGTGACCGACTCGGTCGCCGTGATCATCGTCCGCAAGGGCAACCCCAAGCACATCACCGGCTGGGACGACCTCGTCAAGCCGGGCATCCAGGTCCTCACGCCGAACCCGTTCAGCTCGGGCAGCGCCAAGTGGAACGTCGCCGCCGCATACGGCGCCGAGCTCAAGGAGGGCAAGACGCCCGCTCAGGCCGACGCCTACCTGACCGCGCTCTTCCACAATGTCGTCAGCCAGGACACGTCAGCACGCAACGCCCTCCAGACGTTCCTCGCCGGCAAGGGCGACGCCCTGATCGACTACGAGAGCGAGGCGATCGCAGACCAGAAGAAGGGCTCGGCGATCTCCTATGTGATCCCGCCGCAGACGATCCTGATCCAGAACCCGATCGCGATCACGACGAAGGGCGACACCCCGGCCGCCAGGGCCTTCGTCAGCTACCTCCTCTCGCCCGCCGGACAGGCGATCTGGGCGGCCAACGGATACCGGCCTGTGATCTCCGGCGTCGCCGGTGCCAGCTCCTTCCCGACGCCTCCCGGTCTGTTCACGATCGACACGCTCGGCGGCTGGACCGCCGTCAACAAGCAGTTCTTCGACCCGACCGCCGGCGTCGTCACCAAGATCGAGCAGAGCCTTGGCGTCTCGACCAGCAAGTAGTCGCGCCGTCCCGGCGCCCCTCGATCTCCCCCGGATGACCCGCCCGGCGGCGCCGCGCATCGGCGCCGCCGGGCTCGGTCGCGGGATGATCACGATCTACCTCTCGATCGTCGTCCTCCTCCCGCTCGCCGCCGTCGTCGCCCGCTCGACCGATGGCGGCCTCGGCGCCTTCTGGCGTGAGGTGACCGCGCCCGAGGCGCTCGCCGCGATCCGCCTGACCGTCGTCGTCTCGTTGATCGTCGTCGCGATCAACGCCTGCTTCGGCACGGTGATCGCCTGGATCCTCGTCCGCGACGACTTCCCGGGTCGCAAGCTCGTCAACGCCGTGATCGACCTTCCCTTCGCCCTGCCGACGATCGTCGCCGGCGTCGTCCTGCTCGCCCTCTACGGCAAGGGCGGGCCCGTCGGGATCGATGTCAGCTTCACCCGCGCGTCGATCGTCCTCGCCCTGCTCTTCGTCACCCTTCCGTTCGTCGTCCGCTCCGTCCAGCCCGTCCTGCTCGAGCTCGACCGGTCGATGGAGGAGGCCGCCGCCTCGCTGGGCGCCGGCTCGTTCACCGTGTTCCGACGAATCGTCCTCCCCAACCTCGCTCCCGCGATCATCTCCGGCGCCGCGCTCAGCTTCGCCCGCGCGATCGGCGAGTTCGGCTCGGTCGTCCTGATCTCCGGCAACCTCCCCTTCAAGACCGAGGTCGGCCCGGTCTACGTCTTCAACCAGATCGAGAACGACAACGTCCCCGCGGCCGCCGCCGTCTCGATCGTCCTGCTGGCCGCGGCGCTCGTCGTCGTCGGCCTGCTCAACGTCCTCAGCCGGCGCCGCTTCGCCCATGGCCGCTGACCTCGCATCGCCGACGCCGGCGAGGTCGGCCGACCCGTCGCGGCGTGCCGCCCGCCTCGGCGTGCGCATGATCGGCCTCGGATACCTCGGACTCCTACTCCTCCTGCCGCTGGTGATGATCTTCTACAGGACCTTCGAGCACGGCCTCGGCCCGGTCTGGACCGCCGTCACCCAGCCCAATGCCGTCCACGCGTTCTGGCTCTCGATCGAGCTCGTCGCGATCGTCGTGCCCCTGAACACGGTGTTCGGGATCGCGATCGCGATCGCACTCGAGCGCCAGCGCTTTCGTGGGCGCGCCCTGCTCGCAGCGGTGCTCGACCTCCCGTTCGCGATCTCGCCGGTCGTCGTCGGCCTCGCCCTGCTGCTCGTCTACGGCGACAACGGCTGGTTCGGGACGTGGCTCTCGACCCACGGGATCGCCGTGATCTTCTCGGTTCCCGGGATGGTTCTGGCGACCGCGTTCGTCTCGCTCCCGTTCGTCGCCCGCGAGACGATTCCCGTGCTCCGCGAGATCGGGACGTCCGCAGAGCAGGCCGCCGCGACGCTCGGCGCGAACGGCTGGCAGACGTTCTGGCGAATCACGCTCCCCGCGATCCGCTGGGCCGTCGTCTACGGCGTCGTGCTCACGACGGCCCGCGCGCTCGGCGAGTTCGGCGCCGTCAGCATCGTCTCCGGACGGATCGAGGGCGCCACCCAGACCCTGCCGCTCTACGTGCAGGATCGCTTCGAGAACTTCGACACGACCGGCACGTATGCCGCGGCCGTGGTGCTCGCGCTGCTCGCGCTGGCGACGCTTGTGCTAATGAACGTACTAACCCGAAGAACCAGGAGGGCCGGCTGATGGCTATCGAGGTCCGCAACGTCGACAAGCAGTTCGGTGACTTCGTCGCCTTGGAGGACGTCTCCCTGACCGTCGCCGACGGCTCGCTGACTGCCCTGCTCGGCCCCAGCGGGAGCGGCAAGTCGACGCTCCTGCGAATCATCGCCGGCCTCGAGACGCCCGATGCCGGGGAGATCCTGATCGGTGGGAACGACGTCACGCGCGTGCCGGTCCGCGACCGCGGGGTCGGCTTCGTCTTCCAGCACTACGCCCCCTTCAAGCACATGACGGTCGCCGACAACATCGGCTTCGGCCTGCGCGTCCGCAAGCGTCCCCGCGCGTCGGTCGCCGCCCGCGTCCACGAGCTGCTCGGCCTCGTCCGCCTCGATGGCCTCGCCGACCGCTACCCGTCACAGCTCTCCGGCGGCCAGCTCCAGCGGATGGCGCTCGCCAGGGCGCTCGCCCCAGAGCCCGAGGTCCTCCTGCTCGACGAGCCGTTCGGCGCCCTCGATGCCCAGGTCCGCGGCGAGCTGCGCGA
This sequence comes from Solirubrobacteraceae bacterium, assembly GCA_035553395.1. Taxonomy (GTDB): domain Bacteria; phylum Actinomycetota; class Thermoleophilia; order Solirubrobacterales; family Solirubrobacteraceae; genus Palsa-513. The sequence continues at coordinate 5,247 of DASZKP010000003.1, forward strand.
GTGGCTGCGACGCCTCCACGACGAGATCCACGTGACGACGATCTTCGTCACCCACGACCAGGAGGAGGCGATGGACGTCGCCGAGCAGATCGTCCTGATGAACTCCGGCCGCACCGAGCAGGTCGGCACCGCCGAGGACCTCTACGAGCGTCCGGCCAACGAGTTCGTGATGTCCTTCATCGGCCCGGTCAACCGCCTCGGCGACACGTTCCTGCGCCCCCACGACATCCGGATCCTCGCCGACGACGACTCCGACTCCGACTCCGAGGCCCTGACCGAGCGCATCGTCCACCTCGGCTTCGAGGTCCGCGTCGAGCTCAAGCTGTCGGACGGCCGCCAGATCTGGGCCCAGCTGACTCGTGAGCGAGCGGCCGAGCTCGAGCTCGAGGAGGGGCAGATCGTGTCCGTCCGGCTCGGCGCGGCCCGCGTCTTCGCCTGATCTCGGCGAGGGCAGAGGCACCGAGGCCTGCGCGGCTCCTCGTGCGGGCTACCGCACGGCGAACGAGAAATGCCCGACGTCAACCGTCCGCGCAGCGAAGAGACGGCACGTAGCAGCCGGCCCGCTGGCAGGTGGTGGTGGGCAGTAGGGGTTCTCCTCGAGCAGGACGGTCCCCCTGTGGGAACCCACGCACCACCCGACGAAGGTCGCCGGCTGCAGTGCGACGTCGAGCCTCACGCCTCGCCGGCCGGCCGTGACATCGGTGAACTGAGTGCACCGCGGGTTCAGTCCGGCGATCAGGATCTGGTACTCGAAGCGTCCGCTGCCGCGGACCCCCAGCGTTTGGCCCGGAGTCAGTCGCAGCGTGAAGACAGTCGTCGAGGAGCCCGTCTGCGGGGACGCCGCTGGGTGCGTCTGCGCCGCCGCCGGAGCTCGCGGATACGTGCGGTTCGCGAGCGCCGCGAGGTGGAGGATGCTCGACTCCTCGGTCGGGCTGAAGGCCGCTCGGCCGGACGTGGCGGCCGGTCTCCCGGACCCGCCGCACCCGGCCACCGCGAGCCCGAGCGTGACCCCCGCCAGCGCCACCAACGCCACGCCACTCGCCCTGTCTAGCATCGCCCGATCCTACCCGACCATCGCCTGTCGCGTCAGTCCGCAAAGCCGTCACGTAAGTGCCACCGTAAGTAAATGCCTGTGCTTACACCGACACGTTGACACGCTGACTGGCCCTCGCATACCGTGCTCGTGCCGCGGGTTGGTGCACACACTGATACTTACTGTGTAAGGGGCCAGATCATGAGCAGGGGAAGCAGGGGGACATCGTCTTCGCGAAGCACGGGAGTCAGACTCAGGGAACCATCGGCGGCGCTCGGGCTCGCGCTTGCCGTCGTGGCCAGCATCGCGGTGTTCGCCCTCTTCTCGCTCACGCGGGCCGTCCCGGCCGGTGCCGCATCCACCCCGAACTCGGCGCTGATCCTCGGCGACAGTGTGTCCCCGGGCGTCGCACCCGACGGGAGCGGCAAGAGTCTCGAGGAGTACGAGGCCAACCTCGACGGCTTCGCGACGACTGTCGTGACGGGCGCCCAGTGGGACGCGATGACCGCCGCCCAGTTCGCCTCCTACCAGGTCCTCGTGATCGGCGACGCGACATGCCCTGACGCCGACGGTGCAGCCTCACCGGCGTTCGCCGCGGCCGCCGCCGACGCGAGCACGTGGGAGCCGGTCGTGATGGGCAGTGGCGGCAACAGGGTCCTGATCGGCACAGACCCGACCTACCACTACCGCGGCGGGCGGCCCGGCGACAAGCTCGAGGGCAACGGCATCGGCTTCGCCGGCGCGACCCGCGGGGCGACGGGCGCCTACGTGGACCTGAGCTGCGCGTTCAGCAGCGCGAGCCCGGGCACTCCGGTCTCCCTGCTCGACGGTCTGAGCACCCATGGACCGGGCCAGTTCACCGTCGGCGGAGCCCCGTGCGCCGGCGCGATCTCGATCGTCGCCGCCTCCGGCCCGACCGCCGGCCTGCACGACGCAGACCTCTCCGACTGGAGCTGCTCGGTCCACGAGTACTTCGACAAGTACCCATCCGACTACACGCCGCTGGCCCTGGCCACCGACCCGTCGGTCCCGACCGTCTATTCGGCGACCGATGTCGACACGGGAGGGCCGGTCTCTGGGTCCCCGTACATCCTGGTCGCCGGGAGCGGCATCACGATCACGTCGAGCATCACCCTGACCCCGCCGAGCCAGAGCCTGACGGCCGGGGCGGCGAGCACGGCATCGGTGACGGCGACCGTCCTCGCGGGGACGGCGCCGGTGGTCGGTACGACGGTCACGTTCAACGTCGACGGCGGTCCGAACGCCGGGAAGACCCTGACGGGGACGACGAACACCAGCGGGAAGGTCACGTTCACATACGCCGACGCCGGCGGCGCCGGGACGGACAACGTCTCGGCGACCTTCGTCGACGGAGCCGGGGCCACCGAGAAGGGCCTGGCGACGGTCACGTGGGCAGCGGCCGCCGCCGGACCCCCGACGGCGACGATCACGACGCCGCCGAATGGGGCGACGTACGTCTTCGGGCAGGTCGTCAAGGCCGGCTACTCGTGCACGGCCGGCACCGGCGGGACGCTCCAGACGTGCACGGGGACGGTCCCGACCGGCGCCAACATCGATACGTCGACCGTCGGCACGCACACGTTCAAGGTGACCGCGACCGACACCGATACGCAGACGGACACGGCAACGAGCACCTACACGGTCAGGGCGGCTCCCCCGACGGCGGTCATCACGACGCCGGCGAATGGGGCGACGTACACCGTGGGCGACGTCGTGAAGGCGGCCTACGCCTGCACGGCCGGAGCCGGCGGGACGCTTGCGTCGTGCATCGGGACGACCGCGGCCGGCAGCCCGATCGACACGTCGACCGCGGGTACGCACACGTTCACCGTGACGGCCAAGGACACCGACGCCCAGACCGGGTCGGCGTCGTCGACGTACAAGGTGAACAAGGCCCCGACCCAGCTCGCGGCGCCGCCGCTCGTGCTCAAGGTGCTCCCCGGAGGACGGGTCGCGGCATTCGAGGTGGAGGCGACGTTGACCTACGGCTCGGCCCACAAGCCGCTGCCCGGGAAGACGATTGCGTTCACGAGCGGGGCGACGACGCTCTGCACGGCAACCACGGGCGCGAACGGCTTCGCCAGCTGCGCCTACAACCTCAACGGCCTGTTGAGCGCGGTGCTTGCACCGCTCTCCTACAAGGCCACGTTCGCAGGTGACGCCAACTACCTCCCGATCAGCCTCACGGTCCCGGTCGTGGAGGCGCTCGGAATCGGCCTGCTGTAGCCGCAGTCGCACCACAAACGCAGATGGCCCGGGCGCCGGCGATCAGCCGGCGCCCGTCGCCGCCCACATCCAAAGCCCTAGGGGAACCCATGCAAGCTCACGCCATGACCCGGAGGTCGCTCGGCGCTCTGGTGATCGCCACAGTCGCGATCGGCGCTTCCGTGGCCGCGAGCTACGCCGCCACGCCGACACCTCCCTTCACCGAGTGCCCGGCGATCGGCGCCGATCCGTCGTGCGCACTGCTGATCGACGTCACACCGGCCGGCGCAACCGTCACGGCCGACCCTGCGAGCCCAGGACCTTATGACGGGTCCGACGACACACTGGTCGGCATCAAGAACGACTCCACCGCAAGCGTCGCGAGCATTCCGCTCAGCTCGACGACCCTTCCGATCCTCGGATTTGACGGCGACGGCCTGTGTACCTTCGCGTTCACCGGGGACACCGGCTGCCCGTTTGACTCAAGCGGGTATGGCGGGCCGGGCGTCAGCTTCAGTGCCATCAGCCCCGACGGGATGTCGGGCGTGGTCAACTTCTCGCCCGCGATCGCCCCCGGCGGTTCGGCGTACTTCTCGCTCGAGGAGGCGATCACGCCGACCGGGATCACCGTCGCCCCTCCGGCGGCCCCGCCGACGGCGACGATCGTCACTCCCGCGGACGGATCCATGTACACCGTTGGCGACGTGGTCGACGCCGACTACTCGTGTACCGCGGGGACCGGGGGCACGCTGAGCTCATGCGACGGACCGGTGGCCGACGGAAGTCCGATCGACACGACGACCGCAGGGACGCACAGCTTCGTCGTCACGGCAGCCGACGCCGACAACCAGACGGCGAGCGCTTTCAGTACCTACACGGTCCGGAAGGCGCCGACCTACCTCGCGGCTCCGCCGTTGATTCTCCACCTCCTTCCGGGCCGTAGGATCGCCGTCTTCGAGGTGCAGGCGAAGTTGACCTACGGAGCGGCACGCAAGCCGCTGGCCGGGAAGCTCGTATCGTTCACGGCCGGGTCGGCGAAGCTGTGCAGTGCAACCACCGGTACAAGCGGGACGGCATCCTGCACGTACGGCGTCGGCGGACTGCTCGCCAGCGCGCTTGCTCCCCTGTCCTACCAGGCATCGTTCTCCGGCGACGGCAACTACGGCGCCATCAGCGTGAAGGCGCCGGTCGTCGAGGTTCTCGGACTGCGTCTGCTCTGACCTGGGCCTTCGGCCGATCACGTCGAGGGCGTCACGGGCGCCGGCGATCAGCCGGCGCCCGTAGTCTGTGCGCCGTGCCGCGCGCCGTCGTGATCGCCTCGGGCATCGCCCTGCTGACCGCCTGGCCGCATCCGGCGCTCGGTGGGATGACCATCGTTGGGCGGGCACAGGCTGCCGCGGCCTCGGCCGGCTGCCTGACCGCATCGGTCCGCTCGCGCCTGAGCGTCGCCTCGGGCGGAGCGAAGTTCCGCTACGCCTACGAGCGCGACGGACCGGCCGCGGCCGCCGCCCTCCAGCAGATCCAGGACGACTCGGCCCTGGGCGATGACCTCGCCGCCGGCAGGCTCGGCCCGGCCCAGGCCGCCGCGAACGCACAGCTCGTCAACCACAGGGTGAGGATCCAGATCGCCCTCCCAACGGGCCGCGTGATCGGCGTCAACCCGACCTCGTTCGCCGTCGCCGGCGCCCAGGGAGCGATCCGCGCGGCGGCGGGTCGCGTCGTCGGTCGCGTCGAGGTCTCGATCCAGGACATTCTCGGCTTCGTCAAGCTCGGCCACAAATTCACCGGGGCCGAGCTCCGGGTGACCGGCCGTCCGGGCCACGTCGTCAGCTCGCTGCCGGCTGCCGTCGGCGCGAGCCTCCCGGCGTTCGGCTGCGTCACGCTCGCCGGCCGCCGCTACGCGACTCGGACGTTCGGGGAAACCGGCTTCGCCGGCGAGGGCCTCACGATCTCGGTGCTCGTCAGCGCCTGATACGACGTGGGGGACGCCGTCTTGGCGTCCCCCACGGGTTCACTTCCTATCGACCTGCCCGGCTCGGGCTCAGAAGGCGGCCCCTGAGCACTCGTGGAGCTTCGCTCCGGTCGTCGGGTTGGTCACGCCCTGGTCGGTCGCGACCGGGTTGTTGGCGCTGCAGGTCAGCGTCCCGCTGATCGTGTTGCCGACGATCGCCGGCCCTGCCGCCCCGCCGGTGTTGCCAGACAGCGTCACCGAGCCCGAGACGTGGTTCGGGGCGCAGCTGTCCTTGTCGTCGCCGACCCGGACGAGCCCCGTCGCGTTGTGGACGACGACCGATCCGTTGACCGTCGATCCGCAGACCGTGATGAACGCCGGCGATTCGCCCTGGACCGGGCCGCTCGACGAGTTCGTCTCGGTCAGTCCGCCGCCCTTGTCGACCTGGACCACGCCGCTGACATTGGCGTTCGTCAGGCACAGGAACGTCCCTGCCTCGACGTCGAGGGGCCCGGAGATCGTCCCGGTCCGCGTCGTCGTGCACTCCGGCGTGACGGTCGTCGTGACCGTCGCCGAGTTGTTCGTCGTGCTCGGGTCGGCCGTGTTGGACGAGACGACCGCGTGGTTGACGTCCGACCCTGCACTCGCCGGCGCGATCACGAGGATCGTCACCGTCGCGCTGCCGCCGGCCGGAATGTTCCCCGGCAGGCAGGTCACCGTCGTCACGCCACCCGAGGTCGCCCCCGTGCACGACGCCTCACCCGCGGCAGCCGCGAGCGCCGCAGCCGACGGGGCGTTGCTCGTGACGCTGACGCCACCGCCGATCGTGTTCCTGACCAGCTCCACGACGCCTTCGGTCGCGAGCGTCTCGCCCGCCGGCAGCGTGTCGACGATCTTCGTGTTGACCGCCGTGTCCGGGCCCGAGTTGGTCGCCGTCAGCGTGTAGATCAGCTGCTGGTTTCCGATCACCGGGTTCGGCGCCGACGTCTTCATCAGGCTGAGATCCGCGGCCGGGATGACCGTGATCGGGGCCGTCGCGGTGTTGTTCACCGTGTTCGGGTCCGACGTCGTCGACGTCACCGTCGCCGTATCGGTCTGCGTCAGCGGTCCGCCCATCGGCGCGGCGATCCCCGCCGTGCTCGCAACGATGTGGATCGTCTTCGACCCACCGCTCGCCAGATTCGGCGTCGGGCACGTCACGACCTGTCCGGCCGCCGTGCACCCGTCATCGGAGGAGACGAACGACTGGCCCGCCGGAAGCGTGTCCTTGATCGACGGCGTCGTCGCCGGATCCGGGCCGGCATTTGACTCGGTCAGCGTGTACGTCACCGTCTGGCCGTGCAACACACACGGCAACGTCGCGCCCGCCTGCGTCGCCTGCGCCGCACTGCACCCCGGCGGCACCGTCGCCGCCGCCGACTTCGTCAACGCGAGGTTGGCCGACGTGAAGGTCACGGTCGCCGTGTAGTCGAGCCCGTTCGGCCCGCCGGTGTCGACGACATTGAAGTCGATCGTGTTTGCGCCGGCGTGGAAGAACGACTGGTTGGTGGTCGACGACGTGACCGGCGTTGCGAAGTTCGCGGTCGCCGACGTGAAGTCATGCCCGTTGACGCTGACGCGGCCGAAGTTGTCGGCCATCTCCTGGACCGACAGCGAAGCATCGGTGACGTTCGCAGGCAGCGTGAACTGAACCGTGTAGTCGGTGGTGTTGCTCGACGCCGCGTCGCCCGCCGTGCAGTCGTTGCTGACGCCGATCCAGCTCGTCCCCGCGATCAGCCCCCACCCGCCGTTCTGGCACTTGTTGACCGCGGTGCCGCTCGCCCCGCCGCTGATTGCGTAGGCCGTCGTGCTGGTTCCGCTGGCGAGGTTGATCGTCGATGCGTCGGCGCGGCCCGCGAGCGGGCCGCTCAACGCGAGCAGGGCGGCGATCGCGGCGAGGACCCCCGCGATCGTCGTCCAACGTATGTGTCCGGGTGCGTCGAAGCCCGCCCCGCGGCGGTCTGGCGCTCCCCGGCCCCCGGCGGCTTGATGCACCGGTCGAAGTCGATGCGACATCGTGGTTACCTCTCTCCCTCTGTGACAGTCGCCAGGGCCCCAACCAACTGCCGTCCGGCGGACCATGATCGGTTTCAGGATCGAGCCCGCAGCGGGCTTTCCCGCCGGGCCCGCCGCCAAGCCATGACGGCCCGCCAGCTTCGCGAGTGTACCGCCTGTCCGGGCCGTCTGGCCAACATTTCCGGAGACGTCCGATCCCGCATGCCGACGGGCAGCGGAAGCGCGTCAATCACCGTTGCCGACGCTCGGCCGGCGGGCGCCGGGGACGGGGGATCGAGACGCCCGCCGCCGACTGACCGCACGTGCGGGAAGCCGGCTCGACTGCGAATCGGAGCATCGCCGGTTTGACACTCTCGACGACGTCGCCGACCGATGAGTTCGCCGGCCGACAGCTGCGTAGTCACGCGCCGCCGCCGGCACGGTTGGACGTGAAGTGGCTGTGAACTGCCACCGCGGCCGAGTCGCCCGGGCCGACGATCTGCTGAAATACAGCTCCAGCTTACGCTCGGTAAGGAGCTTTCCTGCCGGGCCCGGCGATCTCCCCGACCCTTCGCCGCCACCGCCGGTCGCCGCCCGCCATTCGAGCCAGAGAGAACTTTCATGCGCAAACTCGCCAGCTGGTGCGTCACGCACCGCCGCATCGTCGTCGCCGTCTGGCTGGTCGCCCTCGTCGCGCTGACCGCAATCAAGTCATCGGTCGGCAGCGACTACCGCGACAGCTTCAACCTCTCCGGAACTCCCAGCTTCGACGCCCAGCGACTGCTCCAGGACTCGGCTCCCTCGGCCGCCGGCGACTCCGAGCAGGTCGTGATCGCCGCGAAGCAGGGGACCGTCGGCAGTCCGGCTGTCCGCGCCGCGGTCGCCCCGATGCTGGCCAAGCTGGCCGCGCTCCCCGACGTCGCAAGCGTCGTCTCGCCCTATGACAAGCTCGGCGCCGGCCAGATCTCCGCCGACGGCAAGGTCGCCTTCGCGAAGCTCAACCTGACCAAGGATGCGATCAAGATCCTCGTTCCCGAGGCCAAGCACATCGTCGCCGTCGCCCGTTCGGCCAACGGCCCGGCGGTCGAGGTCGAGGTTGCCGGCCAGGTCGCCGAGCAGTCCAACCCGATGGCCGCCAGCGGGACGATCTTCGGCGGGGTCGCCGCCCTCCTGATCCTGTTCATCGTCTTCGGGTCGGCCCTCGCCGCCGTGATGCCGCTCGTCACGACCGGGATCGCCCTCGGTGTCGGCTCGGCAGTGATCGGCCTGCTCTCCCACGCGATCACGATGGCCTCGTTCTCCTCCGAGCTCTCCCTGCTGATCGGCCTCGGCGTCGGCGTCGACTACGCCCTCTTCATCGTCACGCGAACCCGCCAGGGCATCCAGCACGGCCGTAGCGTCCCCGATGCGATCGTCGACTCGCTCGACACATCCGGCCGGGCCGTGATGTTCGCCGGGATCACCGTCTGCATCGCCCTGCTCGGGATGTTCGCGCTCGGCGTCAGCTTCCTCTACGGCGTCGCGATCGCCGCAAGCATCACCGTCGCCTTCACCGTGCTCGCCGCGCTGACTCTGTTGCCGGCGCTGCTTGGCTTCGTCAGGCTGATGGTCCTGCCCCGCCGCCAGCGCAAGGCACACGCCGCCGGCGGACTCGACACGCCGGATCCCCGCGGGTTCTGGTTTCGTTGGAGCGGGGCGATCAGCAGGCGGCCGGTCGTCTTCGCGACGGTCGCCCTCCTCGTCATGCTGGCAATCGCGATCCCCTTCCTCTCGATGCGGATCGGCTCGTCCGACGCCGGCAGCGACCCGTCCGGCACGACGACCCGCAAGGCCTACGACCTGCTCGCCAAGGGCTTCGGCCCCGGCTACAACGGGCCGCTCCTGCTGATCGCCAAGGTCGACACGCCCGCCCAGAAGGCCGGCTTCGAGAAGGTCCGGGCGGCCGTTGCCGGGAATCCCGACGTCGTCACGACCACCCCGCCGGCGTTCATCCCGTCGAAGATCGGCGGTGGGTCGGTCGCGATCGCGAGCGTCTACCCGAAGGGCTCCCCCCAGGACGTCTCGACGACCAACCTGCTCCACGAGCTGCGCAACAGCACGGTCCCCGACGCGACCGGCAGCTCCGGCGTGAACGTCTACGTCGGCGGGCAGACGGCGATCTTCGAGGACTTCAACCACGTCCTCTCGGCCAAGCTCCCGCTGTTCATCGGCGTCGTCGTCCTGCTCAGCTTCCTCCTCCTCACAGCCGTCTTCCGCAGCCTCGTGATTCCGGCGATGGCCGCGATGATGAACCTCCTCTCGGCGGTCGCCGCGTTCGGCGTGATCACCGCCGTCTTCCAGGACGGCTTCGCCGCCGGCCTGTTCGGGGTCGACAAGACCGGGCCGATCATCGCCTTCGTCCCGGTCCTGATGTTCGCGATCCTTTTCGGCCTCTCGATGGACTACGAGGTCTTCCTGGTGACCCGGATCTACGAGGAGTGGCACCGGACCGGCGACAATCGCCAGGCGATCACCCGGGGACTGGCGGCCACCGGTCGGACGATCACCGCGGCGGCGCTGATCATGATCCTCGTCTTCGGTGCCTTCATCCTCGGCGGCGAGCGGATCATCGAGCTGTTCGGCCTCGGCCTGGCCAGCGCGGTCGCGCTCGACGCGCTGATCGTCCGCTCGGCCCTCGTCCCCGCCCTGATGAACCTGACCGGTGACTGGAATTGGAAGCTGCCCGGCTTCCTCGACCGCATCCTCCCCCGCCTGAACGTCGAGGGAAGCGTCGTGTACGACGACGACCTCCCCGCCGGCGAGCCGCTCGCCGAGGCGACACCGGCGCCGGTCTGACGGAGGACGAGAACCCCTTCGTCTGAGGGATTGATGCGGACCTTCCAAAATTTGCTTGCAAGCTGCAAGCAACTTGTTTTCGCAGAAGGGTGCCGCACATACCCGAATCAACGGAGACCGGCCGCTACGCTGGGGAGGTGTCCGATCCGACCGTCGACCAGAAGCTCGACCCCGACCAGGGCCTCGAGCCAGACTCCATCCTCGACCTCGACCTCGACGCCGACGAGACGGTCGATCCGCTCCAGCTGTTTCTCAACGACATGGGGCGGACGCCGGTCCTCACGGGGGCCGAGCAGGTCGAGCTGGCCAAGCGGATCGAGCGCGGTGACCTCGCGGCCAAGTCGCGGATGGTCGAGTCCAACCTCCGGCTCGTCGTCTCCCTGGCCAGGCCGTTTCGCAACCAGGGGATCCCGTACCTCGATCTGATCCAGGAGGGGACGATCGGCCTCGTCCGCGCGGTTGAGAAGTTCGACCACCGCAAGGGCTTCAAGTTCTCGACCTTCGCGACCCCGCTGATCCGCAAGGCGATGGCCCGCGCGGTCGCCGAGAAGTCGCGCACGGTCCGTCTGTCGGCCGGCGTCCTCGACAAGCTCAACCGGATCCACGACGCCGAGCGCAAGCTCGCGACCGAGCTCCGCCGCGATCCGACCGCCGCCGAGATCGCCGCCGCGACCGGGATGAAAGCCGCCGAGGTCGAGTCGATCAAGGTCTGGGGACAGGCCCCCGTCTCGATGGAGCGCCCACTGGCCGAGGACGACGACGAGCGCAAGGCCGACGAGCTGGCCGCCGAGGACCGCGCCGACGCCGACGTCAGCCGGACCGACCCCGCCCAGGCCTCGACGCTCGGCCTCCTGACCGACATCGAGCGCAAGGTGCTCGAGCTGCTCCACGGCGTCAGCGGCGGCCACCCGCTCGGTGCCAAGGAGATCGGCCGGATGCTCGACCTCACCACCGAAGAGGTCCGGCAGATCGAGGCCGACGGGTTGGTCAAGCTCCAGATCCACCGCGCCGGCGGCTAGCCACTCGCCGTTCGCCGTGTTGCGTGCCGTCGACCGGCTGGCCACTCGCCGTTCGCGGAGTTGCGTGCCCTCGACCTCGGCCGGACGCTCGAGACCGGCTGGAGCTAGCCGGTCGCCGTTCGCGGAGTTGCGTGCCGTAGATCTCTGGACCGGTCGTTGATCGCCGGCGCCAGCACCATCGTCAGGTGACGATCAGGCGGGCGGCGACGTCCGGCAGCTCGCTGAAGCGGGCGCGAGCGTCCGTGCTGAGCAGGGTGCGGCCGGTCGCTCGGGCGGTGGCTGCGATCACCAGGTCGTGGGCGCCTCGCCGGTCGCCGCTGCGCTGGACGTGGGCGAGCAGGACGGCGTGGTGCTCGGCCACGGTGCGGTCGTAGTCGCAGACCGGTATGACGGCGAGCACGTCGGTGAGAAACGCGCGCTGAGCGGCTTGGCGGGCGGGGTCGCAGTCAAGCAGGACGCCGGCGAGGTACTCGGAAACCGCGACGGCAGGCACCGCCACATCGTCGTCCGCGGCCAGTTCCGATTCGTCGAGCAGGCCGCGCGCGCCGGCGACGAGCACGCTGGTATCGAGGATCAGCCGCGCCACGCGTCGACGTCCAGCTCGCCGGAGCTCGCCTCGCGAGCCGAGGCGATCTGCGCCGCGAACTGCTCATCGAGCGCCTGAGCGTTCTGCCAGCGGTTGAGTACCTCCCGCAGCGCGCCGCCGTTGGTCCGGGCTGCCGGTGTGATCAGCGCCACTCGCCGGCCCGACCGCGTGACCACGATCGTCTCGCCGTGCTCGGCCCAGTCCAGCACGGCCGAGAAGTTCCTCGATGCGTCGGAAGCCGACATCTCCCGCATCGCCCCAGAATATCTGAATCAGAATGTCAGGCGGGCTCACCGCGATCGTGGCGGACCCTCGGTGCCTTTGGCGGCCGCCTGTCGGTCCAGCGCTCTCCAGACGGGCTCAAGAGATCGTCGACTCGCGCCGACACAGCAGTGAGGGCGAAGCGGCATGTCGAAGCGCCAGCATCGTCCCGAGACTCAGGTCGCCGCAGGGACGCGGCGTCGGCGAGTGTTGCCGTCCGACGATCCGAACCCGAAAGGTGCCACGTGTCCCCAACTCCCTCAGTAACAGTCGTCGATCGTGGGGCGACCGTCCACGTCGAGCCGCTGGTCGGCTCGCTCGCTCGCCGCGCCGCCGTCGAGCCGCTGGTCAGCCGGCTCGCTCGCCGCGCCGCTGCGCCCGGGCCGGCGTTCACGCATGTCGACTACCGCGCGGATCGCTTCGGCGCGCCGAACACACTCTCCTGGTCTGAGCTCTATGACCGCGTGCTCGCCGTCGCCGCCCGGATCGCCGAGCTGGCCGGGCCGGGCGAGCGGGTGGCCGTGCTCTGCCCCCAGGACCTCAGCTACCCGATCGCCTTCTACGCCGCCCTCGCCGCCGGCACGATCGCCGTGCCCCTGTTCGCCCCCGAGGCCAGCTCCCACTCAGCCCGCCTCGCCGGCGCCCTCGTCGACTGCGAGGCGACGGTCTGGCTGACGACCGACGACGCCCTCGTCTCCGTCTGCGCCCTGCTCGAGGATCCCCGGATCCCCCGGCCGGCCGACGTGATCGCCGTCGACAGCGTCGACGTCGCCGACGGCCGGGACTTCGAGCCCCACGCCGTCCAGCTGAGCTCGCCGGCCTACCTCCAGTACACGTCGGGATCGACCCGCGAGCCCGCCGGCGCTGTGATCACCCACGAGGCGGTCGTCACCAACGTCCTCCAGGGCGCGTCGGCGATCGGCCTCGACGCAGAGTCGACGTGTGTCGGGTGGATCCCCTTCTTCCACGACATGGGCCTCGTCCTGATGGTCTGCGCGCCGGCCGTGACCGGCGCCCGGTCGGTCTTCTCGACGCCGTTCGACTTCGTCCAGCAGCCGAGGCGCTGGCTCGAGCAGCTCGCGGCCTACCCGAACGTCGTCACCGCCGCCCCCAACTTCGCCTACGAGTACGCGATCGACCGGCTGACCGACACCGATCGCGCTGCCCTCGATCTCTCAGGCGTGCGTGTCGCGATGAACGGAGCCGAGCCGGTCCGCGCCCGGACGATCGAGCGCTTCCAGGACGCCTTCGGCCCGTGCGGGTTCGCTCCGCAGGCCCACCGCCCGTCCTACGGCCTGGCCGAGGCCACGGTCTTCGTGACGACGAGCACGGCCGACGCTCCGCCGCGGATCACGAGCTTCTCCCGATCCGCCCTGATGGCCGGTCACGCCGTCGCCCCGGTCGGCGACGCCGACGTGATCCGGCTCGTCTCGGCCGGGACTCCCGTCGGTCAGGACGTCTGTCTCGTGGATCCGCTGGACTGCTCGATCCGCGGCGACGGCGAGGTCGGCGAGGTGTGGGTCAACGGCCCGAACGTCGCCACCGGCTACTGGGGTCAGCCCGAGCGCACCCGCGACGAGTTCGACGGTCACCTCGTCGGCGGCGGCGAGCACCTGCCGCTCGCCGGCTGGCTGCGGACCGGCGATCTCGGCGTCCGCCACGACGGCGAGCTCTACATCACCGGCCGCCTCAAGGACCTGATCATCGTCGACGGCAAGAACCACTACCCCCAGGACATCGAGGAGACCGCCCAGCACGCTCATCCCGCCGTGCGGCCCGGTCGCGTCGCGGCCTTCGCGCTCAGCTCCGACCACGGCGGCGACGCGATCGTCATCGTCCTCGAGCGTGCTCGCGGCCAGGCCGCGGACAGCGTCGACGCGCAGGAGATCTCCGACGCCGTGCGGCGGGCCGTGTCCGCCGCCCACGACCTCAAGCTCCACGACGTCGACGTGCTCGCCGGCAGCAGGGTCCTGCGGACGTCGAGCGGGAAGATCGCCCGCACCGCCAACCGGCTGCGCTACCTCGAAGGCAGCGAGTCATGAGCCCGACTACCGATTCCGAGGAGCGTGGCTCTCCGCCCCGCTCGGTGGCCGAGCTCGAACGCTGGCTGGCCCGTGCCGTCGGCGAGCGCTGCGGCTTCCCGGTCGACGACATCGACGTCGACCGGCCGCTGGTCGACTACGGCCTCTCCTCGCGCGACGCCGTCGAGCTCGCCGGCCGGCTCGAGGATCTCCTCCAGCGGACGCTGCCGAGCACGCTCGTCTGGGATCACCCGACGATCCGCGGACTCGCGTCCGCCCTCCTCGTCGCGGAGCGTCCCGTCGACCGGCGAAGCGGCCCGCCCCGCCGCGCCGAGGAACCCGTCGCGGTCGTCGGGCTCGGCTGCCGGCTGCCCGGCGACGTCGGCGGCCCCGAGGACTTCTGGCGCCTGCTCGCCGGTGGCGCCGACGCCGTCGGCGAGGTCCCGGCCGGCCGGTGGCCCGAGCAGCACGCCGCGGCCGACGCCGAGATCCTCGAGCGCACGACCCGCGCCGGCGGGTTCCTCGGCGACATCGCCGGCTTCGACGCCGAGTTCTTCGCGATCAGCCCCCGCGAGGCCCGCGGGATCGACCCCCAGCAGCGGATGGTCCTCGAGGTCGGCTGGGAGGCCCTCGAGCACGCCGGGATCGCCCCGGCGTCGCTGGCCGGCACCGCGACCGGCGTCTTCGTCGGCGTCAGCGCCGGCGAGTACGGCGGCCGGTCGATGGCCCAGCTCGCCGCAGTCGACGCCTGGAGTGGCACCGGCGGCGCGCTCAGCGTCGCCGCCAACCGCCTCTCATACGCCCTCGACCTCCGCGGCCCGAGCATCGCCGTCGACACCGCCTGCTCGTCCTCGCTGGTCGCCGTCCACCTCGCCCTCCAGAGCCTGCGGGCCGGCGAGTGCGACCTCGCGATCGCCGCCGGCGCGAACCTCCTGCTCGGGCCCGCCGTGACCGCGGCCTTCCACGAGATGGGCATCATCTCGCCGTCCGGGCACTGCCAGCCGTTCTCGGCAACCGCCGACGGCATCGTCCGCGCCGAGGGCGCCGGCGTCGTCGTGCTCAAGCGGCTGCCCGACGCACTCCGCGACGGCGACCGCGTGCTCG
Source organism: Solirubrobacteraceae bacterium (assembly GCA_035553395.1). GTDB lineage: Bacteria > Actinomycetota > Thermoleophilia > Solirubrobacterales > Solirubrobacteraceae > Palsa-513. Next base: position 20,317 of record DASZKP010000003.1, read on the forward strand.
CCGTCGTGCGGGGCTCCGCGGTCAACCAGGACGGCCGCTCGAACGGGATCACCGCGCCGAACGTCGACGCCCAGGAGGACCTCCTGCGCCTCGCGTACGCCTCCGCGAAGGTCGATCCGACCGACGTCGACTACGTCGAGGCCCACGGCACCGGAACCCTGCTCGGCGACCCGATCGAGGCCCGCGCGCTCGGCACCGTGCTCGCCGCCGACCGCGACGCCTCCCAGCCGCTGCTGATCGGCTCGGTCAAGAGCAACCTCGGCCATCTCGAGGCGGCCGCCGGGATCGTCGGGCTGATCAAGACGGTCCTCTCGCTCGGCCACCGCCGGATCCCCGCAAGCCTCCACTACGCCGACCGCCACCCACACATCGACTTCGACGGGCTCCGGCTCGCGGTCGTCGACCGCGAGACGGCCTGGCCGGATGCCGACCGTCCCGCCCGCGCCGGGGTCTCGGCCTTCGGGTTCGGTGGCACGAACGCCCACGTCGTCCTCGAGGAGGCCCCCCGGCTCGCCCCGCCGGCCGTCGCGACCGACGCGTCGGTCGCCGGCGCCGACCCCACGGCCGTCGAAGGCGACGCCGGCAGGGTCGGCCGCTACGTCCTCGCCGGCCCCGATCCGACCCGCGTCAGCGAAAGCGCCGAGCGCCTCGCCGACTGGCTCGAGGCCGACGGCGCGACCGCGCGGCTGGGCGACGTCGAGCTGACGCTCTCGAGGCGCCTCTCCGGCCGCGACCGCGCCGGCGTCGTCGCCCGCGACCGCGTCTCCCTGATCGCCGGCCTGCGGGCCTGCGCGACCGGCGTCGCCGCGCCCAACCTCGTCGACGCGCGGGCCGGCCGGATCGACGCCCCGCCGGTCTGGGTGTTCTCCGGACACGGCTCGCACTGGGCCGGGATGGGCCGCCGGTTGATGGCCGACGAGCCGGCATTCGCCGCCGCGCTCGACGAGCTCGATCCCCTGATCCGGCTCGAGGCCGGCTTCTCGGTCCGCGAAGCGCTCGAGCGCGGGGACGAGCTCCCGACGATGGACCGCCTCCAGCCGGTGCTGTTCGCCGTACAGGTCGCGCTCGCCCGCCTGCTGGCCGCCCACGGCGTCGCGCCGGCCGCCGTCGTCGGCCACTCGGTCGGCGAGGTCGCCGCCGCGGTCGTCTGCGGCGGGCTCTCGCCCCGCGACGGCGCCCGCGTCGTCGCGACGCGCTCGCGGCTCCTCGCCACGATCGCCGGCACCGGCTCGATGGCGCTGCTCGAGCTCTCCACCGACGAGCTCCACGAAGCCCTCCAAGGCTACGACGCCCTCGACGTCGCCGCCTTCAACGCCCCGCGCCAGGTCGTCGTCGCCGGGTCCACCGCCCAGGTGACCGACCTCGTCGCCGCCGTCGAGGCCCGCGGTCGCCTCGCCAAGGTCGTCAAGTCGGCCGTCCCCGGCCACTCGGCGCTCGTCGATCCGCTCGTCGCCCCCCTCACGCAGGGGCTTCGCCGGCTCGCGCCGCGGAGCGCCCAGGTCCCCTTCTACAGCACCGCGCTCGACGATCCGCGGGGCGAGCCCGTGTTCGACGCGGCCTACTGGGCCGCGAACATCCGCCGGCCCGTGCGCTTCGCCCAGGCGATCGCCGCGGCAGCGCAGGACGGACACCGCAGCTTCATCGAGATCTCACCCCACCCGGTCGTGATCCACGCCCTGATCGACAACGCCCGCGCGGCGGGCCTCGAGCACCCGGTCGTGCTCGGCACCGGCCGCCGCTGCGAGGACGAGACGGCTCACTTCCACGCCCAGCTCACGAGCCTGCGCCTCAACGGCGGCGCGCCGCCCGCCGATGCCGCGCGCGATGCCCGGCTGATCGACCTGCCGCGAACCCGGTGGCGCCACACGCGTCACTGGCTCGAGCCGCGCACACCCCACGTGACGGTGGACGGTCATCCGCTGCTCGGCGAGCGGATCGAGCTTCCCGTGGACACGCGCCGGGTCTGGCGCCTGGCGATCGATCCGAGCGATCCGCGGATCGCCGCGCGCGGCCGGTGGATGGGGCTCTCGAGCTGGCTCGAGATCGCCCACGCGGCCGCGACCGAGGGCCTTCGCTCACGCGGGGCGCGGGTCGAGGTCGGCGAGCTCGAGCTGCGAGAGCCGCTCGCGCTCGGCGACGCCTGCACGATGACCACGACGCTCGAGCTGACCGGCACGCGCACAGGCCGGCTCACCGTGCATTCGAGGATCGCTGACGGCGCGTGGAGGGCCCACCTCTCGGCGGACGTCGAGATGGCGCGGGGGCTCACGCAGGCCGACCCGCTCAAGCTCGAGGCACCGCTGCACGCCCTGCTCGCACCGGCAGCCGCCGACGGCAGCCCCGGAGCGTCGGCGGGGGTCCTCGCGCAGTCGCTCGAAGCGCTCGAGAGCGCGCTGGGCGCGGCCGGCGACGGAGCCTGGCTGGCGTCCCGCGCCGGACACGCCCGCTGGCTCGGCGAGCTCGACGGCGCCGCGTTCGTGCGGATCTCGATCGACCACGACGGCCGGCCCGACCGGCGCACGGCGACGCTCCAGCTGGCCGACGCCGAAGGCAGCGTGCGCCTCGAGCTGGCCGATCTCACGCTCGCCCGCGTGCCCCGGTCCGAGCTGCCGATGGCGCTCGCCGAGAAGCTCCTGACCCTCGACTGGCAGCCGGTCGCCACGCCCCGCCCCGCGGCGCTGCGCGGTCGCTGGCTGATCGTCGGCGACACCACCGACCCGCGTGCCGCGCAGCTCGCCGACCGCCTGCTCGCGGACGGCGCCGACGCACGACTCGTGGACGGCGCCGGCGTCGAGGACGAGCTGCGCGACGGCCCGACTCCGGACGCCGTCGTCATGCTCGCGGCCCCGGAAGGAGCTGGAGTCGGCTCGCAGGACGCGCCCGCTCGAGGCGAGCGCCTGGTCCTCGACGGCGCGCGGATCGTCCAGGCCCTGAGCGAGCGAGCGAGTCTCGGCTCGAGCGCCTCGCGCGGCTCCAGCGGCACGCGCGTCGTGTTCGTGACGAGCGGCGCGGCCGCGGTCGCCGCGGGCGACCAGCCCGACCCGGGACCCGCGGCCCTGCGCGGCCTGGTCCGGGTGCTCGCCTTCGAGCATCCCGAGCTCGCCCCCAAGTGGGTCGACATCGAGCCCGGCCACGACATCGAGGACCTCCTGCGCGAGCTCGGCGCCGCCGACGCCGAGGACGAGGTCGCCTGGCGCGCCGGCACACGCCACGTCGCCCGCCTGATCCGCCCCGAGCTCCCCGTGAAGCCCGCCGTCAAGCCGGTCGTCCGCGAAGACGGCGCGTATCTGATCACCGGCGGTCTCGGTGGCCTGGGCCTGCTGCTCGCCCGCTGGCTCGCGGAGGCCGGTGCCGCCCGAGTCGTGCTCAACGGCCGCTCGGCCCCCGGCCCCGACGCCCTCCGGGAACTGGCCATGATCGACGAGCTCGACTGCGACGTGGTCGTAGTCAACGGCGACATCGCGCAGCCCGGCGTCGCCGAGCGGGCCGTCGCCGCGTGCGCCGCGCCGGGAGCCAGCTTCCGCGGCGTGATCCACGCCGCCGCGGTGATCGAGGACAGGGTCGCGCTGCGCCTCGACGAGGAGAGCCTGCGGCGCGTGTGGTCGGCGAAGGCCGCCGGCGCCTGGCGCCTGTCGGAGGCGAGTGCCGGCTGCGAGCTCGACTGGTGGGTCGGCTTCTCCTCGGCCGCCGCGTTGATCGGCTCGCCCGGTCAGCCGGCCTACGCCGCCGCGAACGCCTTCCTCGACGCGCTCACCGCGTCGCGGCGGGCCCGCGGGATGGTCGCCAGCACGATCAACTGGGGCACCTGGGGCGAGGTCGGCCAGGCCGCCGATCGCACCGTCGAGGCGGTCAGCCGGCTGACTCCGGCCGAGGGCCTCGAGGCGCTCGACGCGCTCCTGCGCGCCGGCGTCCCGGCCGCCGGGGTGCTGAAGCTCGACCCGTCGGCCGTTGCCGACTCGTTCCCCGCGCTCGCCGGCATCCCCCTGCTCGCCGGGCTGATCGATGCCGCGCAGGGAGCGGGCGCGAAGGCGAGCATGGCGTGGGCGGGCATCGGCGGGCTCGATCCCGCCGAGGCGAGCGCGGCGATCGAGGCTCGCGTGAGCATGCTGATCGTCGGAGTGCTCGGAGCCGACGCCGGCCGCCTCGACGCCGACGCCCCGCTGACGAGCCTCGGTCTCGACTCGCTGCTCGCCGTGCGGATCCGCAACGCCGTCCAGCACGACTTCGACGTCCTCCTCCCGCCTTCGCTGCTCCTGCGCGGCGCGAGCATCACGGAGGTCGTCAGCTGGCTGGGCGACACCCTCGACATTGCGGCGCCTTCGCCGCCGATGCACGCGCCGCGGATCGGCGCCGCCCGGGTCGGGCCGCGGGACGCCAGCGAGCGGCTCGTCCATGCGGTGTGGGTAGAGGTCCTCGGCGACGTCGGCGTCGGCGTGACACAGACCTTCGACGAGCTCGGCGGCGACCCCGTGGCCGCAGACCGGGTGACCGAGCTGCTCGCCCGCCGTGCCGCTCGTCCCCTGCTGGTGAGCGAGCTGTTCGCCCACACCACGATCGAGGCGCAGGCGACGCTGCTGCGCGATGGTGAGGCGACGCTGGACACGCCGCTGCGACTGCTGCGCCAGGCCGGACCGTCGACGCTCTTCGTGTTCCACCCGGGAGGCGGAGACACCCTGGTCTATCGCCAGCTCGTCGACTGCCTCGATCCGAGCGTCACCGTGTGGGGCTTCGACCGACTCCCCGGCGCCCTGAGCGTGGAGGAGCGCGCCGAGTGCTACGTCGGGCTGCTGCGCGAGAAGCAGCCGCACGGCCCCTACCGGCTCGCCGGGTGGTCGTTCGGCGGCGCGCTCGCCTACGAGACCGCGCTGCGGCTCGAAGCCCTCGGCGAGCACGTCGAGCTCGTCGCGATGATCGACACGATCCTCCCGCTCGCCGATCCTCCCGGCCTCACCGACGCACAGGTCCTCGAGCTCAGGTTCCGGCGCTTCGCCGAGTTCCTCGAGCGCAACTACGGCAAGGCGGTGACGCTGCCGTACGAGCGGATGGCGCGTCTGGGCGACGAGGCGCAGACCGACCTGATGATCGAGGCGATCATCGACGCCGGCCTACTCGACCCGGTCGCGAACGCCGCGATCATCAGCCACCAGCGCACGTCCTACCTCGATGTCCGCGCCCTCGAGCGCTACCGGCCGGCGCCTTCTGAGTGTCCGGTCACGCTCTACAGCGCGCAGGATGTGCTGAGCGGGGGGATGCGCGACGAGCGCTTCGACCGCGACGACGCCTCCCGCGGCTGGGATCAGGTCTGCGGCGACCAGCTCGACGTCGTCAGCGTGCCCGGACACCATCTGTCGCTGCTCGATCCACCGCATGTCCAGACGCTCGCGACCCACCTCGACTGGCTGCTGCGAGACCTCCGCTGCGCAGCGGCATGAGTCACGCGACGACGATCGAGCGCTCGATCGGGGCGGGCATCGACGTGCTCGACGACGTCCGCCACGGCGAGCGCGAGCGGGAGATCACGATCCGCTCCGAGGCGATGTGCGGAGCCGCGTCGTTCCGGCTCATCACGCCGCCCGGGTACTCGACGAGCTCGCCGCGCCGATGGCCCGTGCTGATGCTGCTCCACGGGGCCGATGACGGCCCGTCGTGCTGGACGCGCGAGACGGCGCTCGTCGAGCGCTGCCGCGAGCTCGACGCGCTCGTCGTGATGCCGGACGCCGGGCGGATCGGCTTCTACACCGACTGGGAGCGCCCCGACGCGACCGGAGCGACGCCGCGCTGGGAGGGCTTTCACCTCGACGAGCTCCCCGCCGTGCTCGAGACCGGCTACCGGGCGAGCGACACCCGCGTCGTCGCCGGCGTCTCGATGGGCGGCTACGGAGCGATCGCCTACGCCGCCAAGCGGCCGGGGATGTTCGCCGCGGCGGCCTCCTACAGCGGGCTGCTCCACACGACGCGGCGCGGCATGCCCGGCTTCGTCGCGACGATGCTCCGCCGCGAGCACCACGCTCGCCACGCCCTCTGGGGCTCGCCCAGACGCGACCGCGCCAGATGGCTGGCCAACGACCCCCACCACCTCGCGCACCGGCTGCGCGGGACGGCGCTCTACCTGTCGCGCGCAGACGGCTCGGGGGAGCCGGCGGACGATCTGCCGCGAGGCGCGGGTCTGCTCGAGCGGTGGGTCGCGCCGACCACCGATAGCCTCGCGGCCCGGCTCGCGGATCTCGAGATCCCCGCGACGATCAGCCGTGGGCGCGGCGGCCACGACTGGGCGACGTGGCGGCGCGAGCTCGACCGCTCCTGGCCGTTCCTGCTCGACGGACTCGGCTGCGCGCCGCAGAGCCGGGGCGTGAGCGCCCCCGCGACACGACGCGACTAGCCTGCCAGCCAATGAACCGCGTCTTCGCAGTGATCGCCGGGCCCCGCGCGAAGTGGATCGTCGCTGCCGTCTGGCTCGTCGTCGCCGGCTTTGCCGTGACGGGCTCGACGAAGTTCCAGAACGCCCAGAACAACGACCCGTCGTCCTACCAGCCGGGCAGCGCCGAGTCCTCCAAGGCGCTCGCCGTGACCAAGCGGATCTCCGGCGGCCAGGAGATCACCGCGACGGTCGTGATCTTCGAGCGTCCCGGCGGCCTGCACGCGTCCGACCTGCGGCTGATCACACGCGAGCGCCGCAAGCTCAACGCCGAGCTGCCGCGCGACACCGTGCGCGCCACGCGAGCAGTGCCGTCGCCCGATCGCAGGGCGGCGCTGCTGATCTTCGGCCTGCGGCTGCACGGCGACAACAAGGCACTCGTCAAGGAGGTCGCGCTGATCAAGGCGGTCGTCCACCGCGGGCCGCCGAGCCTCACGGTCAGGGTGACCGGCCCCGGCGGATCCTCCTACGACGCCGTCGAGATCTTCAACGACATCAACGGCACGCTGCTGCTCGTGACCGTGGCCCTGATCTTCGTCCTGCTGGTGCTGATCTACCGCAGCCCGATCTTCTGGTTCGTGCCCCTGCTCGCCGTCGGCTTCGCCGAGCTGACCGCCGAGGGCGTCGGCTACCTGCTGACGAAGGCCGGTGTCACGGTGACCGGCGAGTCAGCCGCGATCCTGACGGTCCTGGTGTTCGGCGCGGGGACCGACTACGCGCTGCTGCTCGTCTCCCGCTACCGCGAGGAGCTCCGCCGAACCCGCGACCGCCACGACGCGATGGGACTGGCGCTGCGCCGGGCGGGGCCGGTGATCCTCGCGAGCGGATCGACGGTGATCCTCGCGCTGCTCTGCCTGCTCGCCGCCCAGGTCAACGGCACGCGCGGCCTCGGACCGATCGCCGCGATCGGCGTCGCGCTCGCCGTGCTGAGCGGTCTGACGCTGCTCCCGGCGCTGCTGCTGATCGCCGGCCGCGGAGTCTTCTGGCCGTTCGTGCCGCGCTTCGAGGACGGCGCGCCGGCAGTCGAGGAGCCCGGCGTCTGGCGGCGGATCGCCGGTCGGGTCGATCGCGGCCACCGGCCGATCGCGCTGATCGCAAGCGTCGCGCTCGTCGTGCTGTGCTTCGGCGTGCTCTCGCTGAACACCGGCCTGAGCAGCGGCAACTCGTTCCGCGACGACGTCGAGTCCGAGCAGGGTCAGACGCTGCTCGCCGCCCACTACCCGGCCGGGGAGAGCGAGCCCGTCCAGGTCATCGTGCCCGGTGGGCACCGCCTGCTGGCCGTCCGCCGAGCCGTCGCCAAGGTGCCGGGCGTCGTGCGCGCACCGCTCGGGCTGGGTCCGGTGCAGCGCGTCGCCGGAATCGCCCTGTTCAACGTCACGCTCGCCGCCAACCCCTCGAGCCGCAGCGCGTTCGCGGCGATCGCGCCGCTGCGCGCGGCGGCGAAGGCAGCCGGCGGGAGCGGTGTCCTGATCGGCGGTGCGACGGCGCAGGAGTACGACCTGCGCAGCGCGGCGACACGGGACGCGGCGCTCGTCGTCCCGCTGATCGTGATCGTCGTGTTCCTGATCCTCGCGCTCCTGCTCCGCTCGCTGGTCGCCCCGGCCGTGCTGATCGCGACCGTCCTGCTCTCCTACGGCGCCGCCCTGGGTACGGGGGCCTTCCTCTTCGCGCACCTCTTCGGCTACCCCGGCGAGGATCCCTCGCTCGTGCTGTTCACGTTCCTCTTCCTCGTCGCGCTCGGCGTCGACTACAACATCTTCCTGATGGCGCGCGTGCGCGAGGAGACGATCCACTCGGACAC
>DASZKP010000004.1:0-54595 GCA_035553395.1 Solirubrobacteraceae bacterium
GATCAATACCCAGCTGCGCCTGATCACCCGCCGCGCCTACGGCTTCCACACACCCCAAGCCCTCATCGCGCTCGCCATGCTCAGCCTCGGCGACCTCTGCCCACTGCTACCCGCATGAACCCCGGAAACAGCAGAAGCTCCGAAAAACGCCACGAGCTACTGATCGCAGTCGTCGCGGACGCGCTCGCCCGGTGGAGCGCTTGGCCACGCTACGACTACGTCGACGCCATCCTGGATCACGAACACGGTATCGCGATTGCAGACGCCCTAGCTGACCTCCCGCGAGAACTCGCTTGGCCGCAGAGCGGATACAGCCCGCAGTCGCTGATCGTCGCAACGGTTGCGGGTCTCGCAGGCAACAAGGCCGTGGGGCGCGATCTCGAGCGCTTCGTCGCAATCATTGCGCACGCCGCTCGGGCGGAGCGGACGTTCATACCGTCGCCCACCGATCACACCGAGCTGACCCTCGACCGCGACGACGTGGCCGCAGCCCTCGGCGAACTTCCCGCGGGCCCCGAACTCAAGCGCCTGGCGCTTCTTCTGGACATCGACGGCGTGGTTCGCTTCACCGGAAGCGCGGACGCCGAATGGTCGCTGCGCGTAGACAACACGCGGATTCGCCGCTATCACGGCGTGACCGACATCGGGGACTACGTCGCCCGCCGACCAGCTCCACCGGTGCCGCATCAGGCGATAGCGCCCGCGCCGCGGCCGAGCATCTTCGTCCTGATGGCGTTCGGGCAGCAGTGGTCAGACAACGTCTACGACACGATCTGTCAGGCGTGCCCTGAGGTCGGGCAGGGCACACCTGGTCTGACTTGGCAGCGCGCCGACGACATCGACGAGCCGGGGCGGATCACCGACCAGATCGTGAACGCGATCGAGAACGCCACGCTGATCGTCGCCGACGTCACGGGCTACAACCCGAACGTGATGTTCGAGCTCGGCTACGCGGACGCCGCGAACAAGCGCATCGTGCTGCTCAACCAAGATCTCGACACGACTCCGTTCGACATCAAGGACTGGCGACAGATCAGCTACGACCCGGCGCAGCTCAGCAACGCCCGTGAACGAATGGCCAGCTTCATCCGAGGCGCGCTCATCGCCCAGCAGCGGCACACGTGACCGCTGCTCTCGTCGCGCAACTTCACGGGACTTTGAGCCGCACGCCGGCGACGCCTTTGGGCCACTCAAGCGACAGCAGCGCTGGCGCTTGAGCTCGTTGAGGACTACGGCGAGAGCTCGATCACGCCCGACACCGCAGGCCTCGCGCGGCCACGAGGTCCGCGGCGTTCCCGGTGGCCGCCCGCCAGCCCGCCTGCCGATGCAGTCGGCGGCGAGTTCGCGGCGCAACAGGACCGGCCGACGGTCACCGGGAACCGGGTTTCCCGAGCGGCGCTGTGGGCCGACGGTGGTCAACCGTCGTAGCCCTCGTGACGGCTATGCGCATTCAGGCGCTCGGCCTCAGCGAGCCCACGGAAGTGGGATTCTGCCTCGGCGGCGAAGGCCCGGGCTCGGGCGGTGCCTCGGTGGGTTCGCTTCGCGAACTGCTCGGCCCGGCGTAGGTATTCCTTCTCGATGTCCCCGACCCAGCCCGTGGGCGATGTCGAGAGTGCAGCGATGAGCTCTCCGTCTTCTCCCGAGGCATCCGCGGCTAGCAATCTGTCGAGTACCGCCTCAAGTGCGGCCTGGCCGTGGAGCTCATCGAGCATCCGCAGCGTGCGATGCCTGGCCGCTCCGCCCTCGCGGTACCACCTAGCCAGGGCCTCGGCAAGCGCAGGGCGGTCCTCTGCGACGCGGGGAAGGAGCTCGCTGAGGCCCATCTCGACGCGCCACCCATGTGCGTCATAGTCAGTCTGTTCGAGCCACCGAATGATGCGCGGGATCGCTCTATTGCGCTGTTCGTCGGTCAGCTCGCCGGTTCCGACGTTGAAGTCGTCCGGCAGGAGATTCCAGAGGCGTCGGTAGCCAGGAGCCTCGCTCTCGAGCATTGCGGCACGCCGCTTGTCGATGACGTCAAGCCACGCGTCGCCGCCATGCGTCACGAGGAGCGAGAACGCCTCGCTCAAGTTGCCGGGGTCTTGCCGGTTGAGCGCTGTCGAGCGAGCCACGCGGGCCATTTGGTCAGCGAACCGCCCTCGCAGCGCTTCCGGCACGCCTAGCGACCCGTGATGCAGACCGAACGGCTCAAGCACCTGCGCGAGGGCCTCATCCGAGCTGGCCTCCGCAAGCCCAAGGAGCACGTCGGCGCGATCAGCGGCGTCCCGACGCTCGCAGCGCGCGAGGTGATAGGCGAGCTCGACATGCGTGTCCGCTTGCGCGAGGAGAAGGGTCCTCAGGGGGCGCTCTTCTTCCGCCTCGACGAGGTCGAGGACGCCGACCACATGGACGGCGGTGTTCGGGTTTGCGGCGAGGGCGCGCAGCGTCTTGGGATGCATACCGGCCCCGTTGAGCGCGCCGGACAAGAGGGCGCCGAGGAATGGCCGCAGCCGGGCATCGGCGCTCATCCGCCGGATCGCCTTCGCAACGGGCGCGCGAGTCGCGGCCGCGCCGGCGCCCTGCATGAGGTTCCCGCCGCCGGAGAGGCGGAGGTCAACATCCGCGTGATCGAGGGCCAGCTCGAGAAGATCAAGTGCGGCGTCGGGGCCAAGCTCGCGTCCGAGCTCGGTTGCGCGTTGCAGGTTCGCGCCCCACTCGTCCGTTTGGCGCCTGCCAGCCCGCGTGACGCCAAACAACGTCGCGAACCGATCGAGCTCCGGATCAGCGAGGGAGCGGCCAGCGACGCCGGGGCTGTCGTCGGCCCCGATGACGCGCAGGCGCACACCGATCGGCACGCGATCCCATGCGTCGATGATCGCTCTGCGAACCACCTCAACGGGCTCTCGGATCATCATCCGCAACGCCTCTGGCAGCTCGTTGACAAGCGACGGCGAGATTCCCATCTCGCGGTGCAGGAGCTCGGGGTATGCGTCGCGCAGCTCGCCGAGCGCGTCCGGCGCGGCCGTCGCGATGAGCTCTGCTGCGAACTGCGCGGCGTTACTGATCGCGTCCCGGTGCTCGGTCGTATCCGGAGCTGGGACCGCTCCGAGTTGCACCGCCATCGCGTCCGCCGGAGAGTGGGCCACGAACTCGTAAGCCACGGCGACAAGCAAGATCGACACGCGCATGGCGATCCGCTGCCTCTCGGCTGCGCCTGGGTCCCGCTGGAGCCACGCACGCGTGGCCGCGAGTGCCTCGACAGCGCGCTGCGTGAGCCACGCACCGCCGTAGCTGGGCGAGCGTTCGAGCAGCTCGGCGAGCGACTTCCGGGGGCTCAAGAGCGCGTTGCGATCGTCGTCCAGCTGGAGAGCGGCGATGGACAGTAGCGCCGGGAGTCCCGCCTGCCGCGAGACCTCCGCGAGCTCGCGCGCCGTCTCAGCCGCCGCAGCGAGTACGCGTGGCGCCGCTCGCTGATCATCGTGTGGCAGCCGCACGAAAGCCTCGAGCAGATCGCGGGCGTCCTGCGGCAGGGCGTGTGCGTAGATCCGCGCCTCTCGCAGCGCCGGAAGCCAGGTGCCTGGCGGCGCAGCGACGGGACCGGGGTGGCGACGGAGGACGAACCGACGCAGGTGGTCGCGTCCGACTCCCCCGCCATGGATGACCGCGCCAGTGAGGGAGGAGATCACTCGCTCACGCGTCGCGCCGTCGTTGTCGAGCTGATCGAGTGGGAAATCGTCGATCGAGAGTCGTCGCGCGCCGCTGCTCAAGAGCTCGTCGAGAACCAAAACTGGCGCGATCGCGTCCGGCGTCACGGTGAATACGTCGCCGTCGAAGACTCCCAGGCCGGCATCGGCGGCGCGACCGAGTGCGTCGCGAACCTCGGGCAACGCGGCGGCGGGGTGCAAGTGCGTCACGACGACAAGGTCGGTCGTTGCAGAGAGCCGACCGTACAACGCTGCCATGGTTACCAGATCAGCGGGCAGGCCGTTGGGAAGCGTGCGCCGCATGTGCCGCACGTAACCCCGTAGGAGATCTGCCTGATCGCCGGGCATCAGATCGCCGTTGACGATCGCTTGCGCAGCGAGGTGGAGCATCAGCGGATTTCCCCTCGCAAGGTCGACGACGTGCCCCGCGAGCTCCGGGAGGGTGATGAGATACGGCGGGCTCGCCACCAATTGCGCTGCGTCTGGGCGGTTGAGACCGGTGAAGCGCACCATCCGGGTCTCAGCAGCCAACACGCCGGCGCGCTCAAGGGTCTCGTCAGCAAGGCCCGGCCGCAGAGTCATCACAACGTGCCAGCCACGCCATGCGGGGTCGTCGAGAAGGAGTCGCACGCCACTGAGATCAGACGCGCGGTCCGCGTCGTCGACGATCACGACGCCTGCCTCGTACGGGGCAAGGGCGCCGACTGCTTCCCGGTCGAAGTTCTGGGCAGCCTGGAGCACGAGCGCTTGCAGGCCCGCCGCGCCCTCTCCCGCGCCATCGAGGGCGGCGCGGGTCTTGCCCATGCCGCCTGGGCCTTCGAGCAGCACCACCCGGGGTGGAGGTCGCCGGTTGTCGCCGAGAGGCGCCTTTCGCTCGGCGTCGGTCACTGCCGCCGCGACCGCTTCGCGGACCTCGCGCCGCCCCTGTGTCTCGATAGTCGGCGCGCGGAAGCCGGGGATGCTCCTCTCGAGCTGCGCGCGTCGGTCATCAGCGGGCAGGAAACGTCCAGGCAGAGCGGGGCGGAGGCCCAAGAACTCCTCCGCGAGCCGCCGATACCTACCTTGAAGGCGCGGCCACAGCCAGCCGCGGTCGAGAATCCTGAGCTGAACGCTGTACTTCGCCGCTGCCCTGTCCACACGGGTCTTCTGCGCCGCCTCGGTCGCCGTTCGATGCGTGACGAAGATCATCCGCTTCGGCAACGAAGGATCGTCGTCGTAGCGGCCGAGCTCTCGGTCGATCTTGCCGCGCCAGTTTTTCGCGAGCGAGTACTGCACGACCACGCGCTCCGTACCCCAGACTCCGCACTGGACCTTCGCGTCCCGCCCGAGATCGCCAGTCCTCGCACCCATGACGAGGTCGGGGAACTGGTCGATCAAAATCGCGCTCGCCAGCTCCGCGAACGTCTGGGCGTCGCGAAGCCCATCCAACGCCTGCTCGATGGTCTCGTAGCTCGGCACTTGTGGTCGCGCCAACCGCGGGCTACCGGCTGTCCCCAAGTTGGTGCGGATGAGCAACGCGGCCAGTAGGAGATCGGCGTATCAGGACGCTCGTCATCGGCGGCATGGTCGCGCGGACGCCGGACGATAACCAGTTCGCGCCGGGATCCTGGCCCGCATAGCCATCGGGAGCCATGCCGACCGCTCGGATCCAGCGGCCGATCGCCGAGCACGACGCGAGAACATTTGGCACGCAACCGGGGGTATAAGCCCGGAGCGGTCAAACACGCTGCCCCTAGATCATGCCCCTGGCCCGCCCGCCGGCCTCGTCGATGTCCGACGCCTTCTCGAGTCGAGGTGCGACAGCTTGCCTTGGTCGGCGGCTGCTTGCTCGCGCTGGGCCTCGAGCGCCTTCTGCACGCTTGGCGACTTAGCGTAGCGATCGATGGACTCGTTGACGACCTGCTCGAGCAGTTTCGCCGGCGTGCCGCTGCGATGGACGAAGGCCGCAGCCTCGAGGATCGCGTGGCGGTCCGGGGAAAGTCGAATGTTGATCTGAGGATCGCCGCGTGCCATGCCGTCGCCGGGTTCCGTCCGTGCTACACCGTACGGTGTAGCACGCAGGACCGATTCATGTCGGGTAGATTCCGAAGAGAAGGGACGACGATGCGTGACCTCCAGAGACTTGAAGAGCTCAGTTCCGCTGCGGCGCTCGGCCTGTGGGCCGACGACATCGTCCTGGCCCTCGATCGTGCGACCTACGACGGCCAGTTCGAGGAGTCCGACACGAAGCTCCTTACGGACGCGGCTGAGGTGCTCGAAGCCGCGCTGGAGCGCACGGAGGATCCGCTCGCCACGCCGAAGTCGGCACGCCAACTCGCTGCGACCAGCACAGCGCTGAACCTCGTCGCGACGCTAGTTCGTCAGCAACCAGGCACAGACGAGCGGGCGATCCTTCGAGCGATGACGTCGATCCTGCGCGAGGCAGCCACGGGCTTGCTTGCAAGCGACGCCTCGGAGCGCGTCCTCCCCACCATGGAGCTTTTCGGAATGATCGGCGAACATCAGCTCGTCGCCAGCAACTCCGTCCTTGCTTCCCGCAAAGATCTCGGAGCATGGACGGCGACGCCCTCGATGTCGAGTTCCTCCTAGCCGCTGCCGGGCACGAAATCGGCGCCCTGCGCGGCGATCGCCGGCTAGCCCCGCTGCCCGGGAAACGCGGTGCTGCGCTACGAGACCACCTGCTCGATCTCATCGGTGCAGTTGAGCATCGAATGACCCAAGCGCCGCCTGCGACGGCGCCGCACATTGTCCGACGCGCATTCGCGCGCAGCCTCCGCCAGAGCATCGTCATGCTGCGAGGCGCCCATGCAGCTTTGCCATGGCTCGCGGGGACGCGCACGCCGAACGTGAACCTCGGCAGCCTGTACGTCGCGGAGGAGTGCGCCCGAATTCTCGTCGGCACGAACGTGGACCTCATCGTTGTGCCCGACCCTGAGTTCATGTACTCGACGACGAGCTGGCCGTTTTCTGCGGTCGTCAACACGACGAGCGGCTTCACCCCGACGAACACACGGCGGCCCATCGTTCTTAACTATCCGCTCAGCGACGCGGACCGGCTGCTCCTCCATCCGATCTTCGCGCATGAGCTCGGCCATGCGAGCGTCGATCAACATCAACTCGTCTCGACGGTCGAGACGGAACTTGACAACGACCCGGATTTCACCACCGCGCTGCAGAGCAAGGTCAACGACATGGCGGCGAGCTACTGGCCCGCCCTGGCGCCGACGCAGATCTCCGGCATCCTGAGGGCGCGGCTGCGGGACTGGATCGAGGAGCTCCTGTGTGATCACTTGGCGATCGAGGCGGTGGGTCCCTCGTTCATGTGGGCGTTCGTCCTGTTCGTGCTGCCCCTCGGATACGCCGAGCCGGGGGAGCAGCACCCGCCGAATACGGTTCGGATCAAGCTGGCGCTCGACCACCTCACCCGACGTGGATGGAGGCCCCACATGGAGCGGGTGGCGCCGGGCGTGACGTCATGGATCGATCAGATTGCCGGAGACGCGGCGGGGGCGCTCGAACCACCGTTTGACTTCCTGCGCGACCAGCTCACCCGTCACGCGACCGTCCTTCAGGACGTGGCGACCCAGCGCAGCGGCAGTGGTGCGCTCGATGCGTTCGTTTCGGCGCCGCAGGCCGACGAGGCAGCCGACCTTCTTCGTCGCCTGATCTTGCCCGTCGGTCTGACCACGCCGCTCGACGCGCGAGCCATCCTCCTAGGCGGCTGGCAGTACGCGTTCCAGGAGCACGGCGACAAACCTCCCGGGCTGATCGCCGCGTTGGATGATCGTCGCCTCCAGGAGCTTGTTGGCAAAGCGATCGAGATGAGCACCGTGGCGTCGGCGTGGGTGCCCAGCTTATGACGGCGCTCGGCCGCGACGACCTCGAGCGTGCGATCGACGAACCGGACCTGGACCGTCGCCTGTTCATTACGCCCCTCCTTGAGCGGTCGCAGATCGGACGCGGCGCCGTCGACCTCCGTCTCGGAACCGAGTTTCTCCTTCTCCGGCGCACACAGCTTCCTGGACTCGACCCAGGCAAGGGCACCCAGCAGGATGTCGACGAGATGCAGGAGCGTGTCGTGGTGCCGTTCGGCGAGGAGATGTGGCTTCACCCGCGTCACTTCGTGCTCGCCGCGACGCTGGAATACTTCGGTTGCCCGATGACATGAGCGCTGACGTCGTCGGGCGCTCGTCCTGGGGGCGTCTCGGGCTGATCGTTGCGACCGCCGTGTTCGTGCACCCGGGGTTCCGTGGATGCCTTACGCTCGAGCTCGTCAACGAGGGCGACAGCCCCATCGCGCTCTCCCCCGGCGTGCGTATCGCGCAGCTTGCCGTGCGTCGCCTCGCGACGCCCGCCCCTCCCCGAGCCGATGAGGCCGAGAAGTACGTTGCCCCCGTCAGACCACAGCCCTCCCGGCTTGGTTCGGACAGAAGCGACTTTGATCGCCTCAGCGCCCTCGGTGCCTCCCTGCGCTCCCGGCTCGGTTGACGGTGCGCTCAGGTCGAACCGAGCCGGCGGCGGAACGACGCTACGCGTCCGCGCGGCCTCGGCCGCGTCGGTGAGCCGGGGCGCAAAGGCAAAAGGTGATCGTCGCCTCGCGCGAACGCCCCGCCGGCGACGTGCCGGTCGCACCACCGGCATCCCGGACGTACCGCGGCTTGGCGCTCACGCAATGCCCGCTCGGGGGCGTGGTAGATACGGTGTGCGAGCCGTGTACGAGGCGGGAACATGCCGGTCGCTGAGAGCTGGAAGTCCAGCATGGCCATAGCGACGGCGGCGCTGTTCAACGTGATGACGGACGGGTCGAGGATGGCGGTGCCAGCAGGCGCGTGGACGTAGGCCTGCGCGCGGCGCTCGACATCGTCCAGCTGCTCACGCCGCAACGCTTCGGGGTCGATCGCGCCGCCGCATTCGAGGCACGCCCCGCCAAGGTCGATTGGGCGGTGCATTGCATAGGCGAGTTGCACGGCGTCATCGTCGCCGGTGACGACCTTCGCACCGACCTGCGCACCCGGGATGAGGTACTGGTGGCAGATTGCGTTGACGGCAAAACGCGCGAATTGCGTGTCTGTCGCGGAGAAGACGTAGTCGGCGGCGAGCAACGCCCGAGCGTCGGCGACGCACGTGATGTCGCCGGCGATGGCCATGACGTCGATGTCTGGATCGATCGAGCGCGCGAGCCGGCGTAGGACGTCGACCTTGAGACGCCGACGATGCGCATCCCTCGGCGTTGCGCCGACGATCCGTGACAGGTTCGTGATGTCCACGCGATCGAAGTCGATGATTATGAGGCGGCCCACTCCGAGGTGCGCGAGGCTCTGGACGAGGAGAGATCCGCCGCCGCCGGCGCCCACGACGGCGACGGTCATGGAGCGCAGTGTGGCTTGCCCTTCCGCGCCGAACATGAGGACTTGGCGCGCGAAGCGTGCCGAGCTGCGCGGGGTCGCGAGCGGCGAGGCAGTGAGCCGAGCCGTTCGCGCACCGACGACATCGAGGTGGTCGAGGTCCGCGACGCTCCCGCCGGGCATCCAGACCTCGCCAGCTACGGACGCTGTTCCAAGCACGAGCGACGCGACCGGCATACCGCCGGTCATGTTGATCATGTGCGGGTGGGCTCGCGC
Source organism: Solirubrobacteraceae bacterium (assembly GCA_035553395.1). Lineage (GTDB taxonomy): Bacteria > Actinomycetota > Thermoleophilia > Solirubrobacterales > Solirubrobacteraceae > Palsa-513. Next base: position 9,305 of record DASZKP010000004.1, read on the forward strand.
GTGCGTTGCGAGGTCGGGCCCGCTGAACCCCACGTGCTGGACCGCGCCGGGATGGCTATGCGCCCAAAGGAGGCGCAGGCCCTCAGCCTCGCATTCGATCGCTGCGCGCGCGAGTGCGTTCGCAGCGACCTGGCGGTAACCGCCGCGGTCGCTCGGTCCAAAGTCGCGGTGGGCGACTGGGATGACTCGCCGAACGAGCAGGCGGCGACCGTTCGGCGTCGCCATCTCGCCGGCGTAGAGGAATGCAGCGTGCTCGTCGTCGTCGCCGGGGTGGAGATGGGCGAGGAGCTGCTCGTAGTCGCGCTGCGCGATCCGCGCTGACCACCTCATCGCGGGGCCCTCAGCCATCCCACGACGGCGACGAGCCGGGCGCCTAGCGTCTCGATTGCAGGATTGAACGGCTTCGTGAGAGAGATCTGCGTCCGGACCTGGCCGTCGAGCTGGACCTGCGGCTGAATCTGGGACAGGGCCCGCCCATCCGTACGCGCCATGCCGGCGGGGCCGTAGAACGGGTATGGCGGGGTCGACGGGAACGTGACCTGGAGTTTCACGGTGAGGTCGATTCGGGCCATGCTCCATCCAGTCCCGATGTCGATGTCGCGTACGGTCACGACCGTCGTCCCATCGCCCGGTGCGTCGACGTTGACCGCGTGTCCAGGGAAGGCGTCGCGCACGCTACAAATCGCAGCGGCATGGAGCGGGCTCACGACGAACGCGGGGTCGAGCGTCGGCGACGCCACGAACTTTTCGTGGTGATGGACGTGGAGCTGCTCTTCGTCTCCGACCAGAACTTCCCGGTGTCCTTCGACACGGAAGAGCTTGAAGTCCGCCGGCACCTTCGCCGCGGCCTTGATCTCCGCCCCGGTCACCTCGGACTGTACGTCGACCGGCTTCGTGTTGACGACAATCTCGACCGTGCAGGCAGGCTTGCAGATCGAGTGCGACATGGGGTCCTGCTCTGACTGATGCATCATGCGGCGCCTCCTTAGGGCATCCACTGGAGTTGATGGCGTCCCGGGAAGATAACGCGTTGTTGCGCATCCGTCAACTCCGGTTTATGCTGGCAACTAAATGTTCGCAACTAGGACCCAGGAGGTGGCCGTGGCCAGCACCGAGCTAGCCGATGCGTTGCGCACCGCGAGAGCGATGAAAGCGCGGTCTCTCAAGGCCGTGGCTGAGCCCGCAGAGATCTCCGCGACGTACTTGCAGAAGCTCGAGCGTGGCGAGGTCCAGGACCCTTCGCCGCACGTACTTCATCGGCTGAGCGAGCAACTCGGCCTCGACTACGGAGAGCTGATGCGGCTCGCGGGCTACGTCGTGCCCAGTGCGCGCCGACGTACCGCCGCCCGCTCTACCGGCGGCCCGATATCGCACGCTCTCTCGAGCGAACCGCTGTCCGAGGCGGAAGCTAGCGCGCTCGCCGAGTACCTGGCCTTTATCCGGCAGCGAGGAGACAGGACTCCGGGTGCTTGACGATCTTCCGAGCCACAAGGACATCGCGCGGCTGACGGATCGCCTGCTACGCGACGCGGACGCGTACGGCCGCCTGCCAAGCCCCGTCACCGACATTCTGGCCGCCGCCGAGTTGGTCGAGGCGCCCGACACGTTCCTCGGGGCGGGTTCGATCGCGCAGGCCCCGGTGCACCTCCGCGGGATCCTGAGCCGGATGTCGGGGAAGGTGCATGCGGTGCTCGACCGGCGAACTCGCGAGGTGCACATCAATCGGGCGACCGACCTCGCCGGCCAGCAGGCGTTCAAGCGCCTCCACGAGACGTCGCACGACCTCTTCACCTGGCAACACGTCGCTGAGGGCCAGAATGGCTTTGCAGACGACCAGTGGACGCTGTCGCCGAAGACCCAGATCCTCTTCGAGCGCGAGGCGAACCAGGGCGCAGCCGAGCTCCTGTTCCAGCGCGATCGGTTCGCAGCGATGACGTCCGACTACGCTGTCAGTGGCGGCGCGGTGATCGAATTGGCTGAGCGTTTCGGATCGTCGATTCATGCCGCTTTTCGCCGGTATGTCGAGACGCACCGGCGCGTGGTCGCTGGCGTCGTGCTCGCAACCGGCCCGTGTGAACGGGAGCCGCTGGCGTTCGCTCGTAGGGAGGCGATCTGCTCCCGTGGCTGGCGCACACGGTTCGAAGACCCCGCGGCATGGCCGCGCGTGCTGCGAGCCGATCCCTTCGCCTTCGTTGAACAGGCGCGCGCGTGCGCGGCCTTTGGCCCGCCGACGGGCGAGTGGCGATACCTCGACCGGAACAACGAAATGACCACGCTCAAGGTCGAGGCGATGAGCAACACCTACAGGACATTCGTGCTCGTATGGTTGCCGCAGCGCGAGCGGTTCAAGCGTCGCCGCGTTATCGCAACCGCAGCGTAGCTTCGCTTCACCCGCCGCGCGCCGCGAGTCGTCGCTCGGGCTCGCAAGCGCCGAAGTATTGAGTTACCGCCTTCCTGAGGTCGCGGTGCTCGGTGGTTTGAGCAGGATTCCTGCTTCGTGCAGGGAATTTTGCGGGCAATGGAGCGTCGGCGGGTTTGTTGTTCGGGCGTCTTGCGGGGTTCTCGGGGTCGGGTGCGTCTCGCGCGGGGCGGTCATGGTGGCGGGCTGCGCGTCGAGAACGAGCGGCTGTTGGCCGAGAACACGCGGTTGCGTTCGCAGTTGGAGGCGGCGCGACGGGCGGGGAAACGTCAGGCGGCGCCGTTCTCAAGGGGCGAGCCTAAACAAGATCCGGGCAGGTCGGGACGCAAGCCCGGCGAGCTGTACGGGGCGAAGGGGCATCGCCGGGTGCCCGATCATGTTGATGAGGAGATCGTGGTCGGGTTGCCGGAGGCGTGTGCGTGTTGCAGCGGTGAGCTGGAGTTCCTGGACGAGGTTGATCAGTACCAGGAGGAGTTGGTCGAGGTTCGTGGGCATGTGCGGCGCTTTCGGATCGCGCGGGGTCGTTGCCGGCGTTGCGGCAAACGCGCGCAGGGCCGCCACCCCGATCAGACCTCGGACGCGGTCGGGGCGGCCGCCTCGCAGCTCGGGCCGCGAGCGGTCGCTGTCGCGGCGCAGCTCAACAAGGAACTCGGCGTCGCGATGGGCAAGGTCGCGCAGATCCTTGCGTTGTTCGGGATCGCGGTCACGCCGGGCGGGCTGTATCAAGCGATCAGCCGGCTCGCCAAGGCAGCTGAGCCGACGCGGGGGGCGCTCGTGCTCGCCGTGCGTCAGAGCGTCGCGGTCGCTGCTGATGAGACGGGGTGGCGGGTCGCCGGGCATCGGTAGTGGCTGTGGGTGTTCGTCGGCGACGACGGCATCGCGGTCTACCTGATCGCCCCCGGCCGTGGGTTCGAGCAAGCCGCGAGCGTCCTCGGCGCGGACTTCGCCGGGGTGCTGGAGCGTGACGGGTGGGCGCCATACCGCCGCTTCGAGCACGCCCAACACCAGAGCTGTGCCGCTCATCTACTTCGACGCGCCGGGGAGATGATCGCCGACTCGATCGCTGGACAGGCAAAAATCCGCATGTCGTGCGCCGCTTTCTGTTGGGCGCGCTCGCGGTCCGCGACCGCTACCTGCTCACCAGCCCCGGCGACGTGATCGACGGGACCTGCGTCGAGATCACCGACGAGCAGGCACTCCTCCCCGCCCGCCGCGACGACCGCGACGACCGCGACGACCGCGACGACCGCGACGAGATGATCGTCGCTGGGCACAGCCCTCGCGAGCGATGCTCTAGGCTCCGCCCCGATGCCCAGGATCTCGGATAACTAAGAATTATCGGTCGCCCGAGCGCGGTCGGCATCGATGGTCAGTCGGGGATTTCGCAGGGGGCACGCGTCGGCATGTACGTCGCGGCGCTGGGCTTGGTCGTCGTCGTGGGGATCACCGTAGTTCGGCTCTTGGCAGCCGCGCCTTCCGAGACGACCAAGCAGGACCTCGCAGTGGTCCAGCTCGTCGCCGGTGCTCTGAGCGCGATCTCGGCCGCCTCGGGAGCACTGCTCGCTCGGACTCAGGCGCGAACGCGTGACGGGCGACTCTCGGAGATGCTGACGCCGCAACTGCTGGTCGACGAGCGACTCGTCAACCGAGTCACCGAGATGCACGACTTGGTTGCTCGCATCGACGATTCAAGAGCCGTGGGATGCCACGGCCCGCGAGGCGCCGGCAAGAGCTTCCTGCTCGAGCACCTGACGGACGTGATCAACGGCCATCGCGCGCAGTCCCCCGGGCAGCCACGCCCCAAGCGAGTCGCGGCCGCGATCTACTTCGACCTCGCCGACGCTATCGGGTTCGCAGAGGCTCAGGCGCAGATCTGCGGTGCTGTCCTGGGAGACCCGACGGGAACGTGGTCAGACTTCGCATTGAGCGTCCAGCGCACCTTCAAGCGTCGGCGCGTCGTGCTCATCCTCGACAACGTCAACTCAGAGGGCATCTGGAGACAGCTCGGGCAGGCCGCGCACCGTTACTGCGCGGTACGGCCGAGGGACCGGGTCGTGTTCGGGTCGATCGACCGGGTCGCGCTCAGCAATCTAAAGGTAGCTCAGGTGCAGGTGTTGGGACTCGATCTGAACGCGACGGAGGAGCTGGTCTCCACTCGCGGCGTCAGCCTGAGCCGCGAGGAGCTCGTCACGCTCCACCAGGACTCAAAGGGGCTGCCGTTCTACGTGCCCTTCTTCACGGCGCACGGCGCCGATGAGCCCTCCGCGCACCTTCCGGCGGTCAGTGACCAGCGCATCGTCCCCGACCTCGCACCGGACACGCGACAGCTCGTGGCCTACGCAGCGCTGCTCGCGCTCGTGACGCGGCGGATCAGCATCGCGGACCTCCGCACAAGCGGTGTGGCCAACCTGGAGAAACAACTGGATGCGGCCGTTCGGCGGCTGCTCGTGTCACCGGTCCCGGACGGCAGGGATCGCCGGTACAAGATCCACGACATCGCCCGAGATGCCGTGCTGCGTGAGCTCGGTCACGAGGTCGAAGAGGCGGCGCTGACGCTGTTCGACCGCGCTCACGGGCAAGGGAACCTGGGACACGCCGCGCTGTTCGCGATGTTCGTCGACCCGGACCAGACCGACACGGTCCGGCTCGACCGCCTGCTCGACGAGGTCATCCGCTCGGCGGTCCGATCGAAGAACTACGCGCTGATCGGCAGCCTCCACGCACGCGCCGCGGAGAACGCGAAGATGGTCCGCTTTCTCGCGCGCCAGGAACCGCGGGCAGACCTGTTCAGCTTCGCGCGCGCGTCCGAGCTGGCAGGTCTCGGCCGCTACCAAGCAGCCGAGGAGGAGTTGCTCACGAGCAGCGTCGTGCGGACGAGGTGGCAACGCGGCACGACCGCCTCGGACCTGCAGGCCAACCTCCGCTTCCTGCAGGCTGACCTGGCGCACCTCCGGAACCGCTACGACGAGTCGGCGCTGATGTCGACGGGCTCGCCCAGTGGTCGGCGCGGAACGACCGCCACGGGCTCGAGTCACGCTGCGTTTGGGGGCACGGCCACGTCTTGCGCCACCAGGGCCGCGACTTCGATTTGGCTCTGCAGTTGCTTGATCGTGCCGCCTTCCTCGCAGACGACGCAGGAGAGCTGTTTGCCAAGGCCTACGCCGTCTGCAACGCCAACGGGATCAAGCTCCTTAGCGGCGCCGTGCCCGACGATCAAGAGCAGCTATTGGCCGCTGTCGAGCTCGAAGTGGCCGGCGACTCGTCGCAGAACGCCTACTTGCTCGAGGTGTGGAAGACGCAGGCGCAACTGGCTTGGTGGAGAGGCGATCGTCGACGGGCCGGCGACATCGTGGACGCGGCGATCGAACGGGCGCTCGAGCTCAACGACCGCCTGCTCTACAACCTGTACTTCGAGCGAGCAGAGTTCCAGCGGCTGACGGGCGCGCCCGAACCGGCCATCGAGGACTACCGCGCCGTGCTGGAGTTCGGCTCGGGCAACCGGGACCGCAACCTCATCTCTCAGGCGCTGCTTGGGCTCGTGCTTTCAGAGATGACCAGTGGGCGCTGGCTCCACCATGGAACGCGAGACGACGCGCGTGCGGCGCTGTTTCGCGCGCGTCAGATCGCGAGCGACGCCGACATCCAGCTCACCGTCCAGCTCGCCGAACAGGTCACAACAATGCTCGATGCGCAGGATCGGGCGCCTGATGGTGTGCGGCTCTTCCTCCTGTGAGGTGCTTAGCCGGTGGGCCGTAGGCCCTGCTGGCGAACGTGCCGGCGCAGCATGGCCTCACCTGACAACACGGGGACCCGACTCATCATCGTCCCCACTACCGCCAACGTCAAGTAGGTCATGGCCCGCGGTGGTAGGCGCAGCTGGAAGCCGACCGCCATCGTCACGCCGGCCCCGGTGACCGGCATCCCGGTGAAGACGTGGCTCTCCCGCGGGGGGAAGCCGTACTTGACGACCCGCCAGGCGATCGCGGCAATGTAGAGCCTGGGGGCCATCCGGTCGATGGTGCTCGGACACGTCGCGGTCAGGCTCGCCAGGAGGACCGCCGGCGCGATCCCGCACGTAACGACGTCGCAGATGCCGTCGGCGCGTGCGCCCTGGTCCGTCAGATGACCGGAGCGGCGAGCCAGAGGTCCGTCGAGGGAGTCGCACAGCGCCCCAAGCAGGATGAGTCCGGAGCGGACTCGGCTGTCCCCGCGCGCGAAGACAGCGCCCGTGCCCGCAGCGAGATTGCAAGTCGTCAAGATGTCGGCGAGGACGTGCCGCCGTGAGGCTCGGTCTGTGAAGGGCATGGCGTTCGGTGCTCCGGAGTATCCGTCACAGCCGCCGCCTTTGCGGACGTCAGGGCACAGGGCGGAACTGCATATCGTCGGCGAAGACGTTTCGCCGCGCGAGTTCGGAGACCTCTGCGCGTAGCGTCCCGATGGGAGCATCCCCATGCACAGCCTCTGCAAGCACCGACGCGAGGCCCTCGAGGTCGGCCCGCGACCAGCGGTAGCGCGCGATCTCCTGGACGCCAATTCGCAACCCGGTGTCCTGGAAGAGCGGCTTGCGTTTGGCATTGAGGGTGATCCCAGCGGCCGTCGCTCGGTGAAGCGCGCGGTCGAGTCGTTCCGGCGGGACGTAGAGGAAGACCTGGTGTGTCAAGGTCCGCCGTGCCCCGTCCTGCAGGACGCGGACGTCGCGCTCTTCGAGTCCCGTAGCCAGGACGCCAGCCCACTCGATGACGCGTGCGCTGTAGTCCTCGCCGATCTGCCTGTGCTCGATGAGCGTCGCGCAGAGCGCGGCCATGTGGTGCGGTTGGGAGTGGCGCACGAACTTCGGGCTCAGTTCCTTGTCGAGCCGCTCTGCGATTCCCTCGTCCTGCGTCAGCAACAGTCCCGAGCTCGGGCCAGGAAGCGTCTTGTGCGTTCCCGCTGAGATCACGACGCGTGGGTGCTGCGCGAAGGGCGACGGGTGATGCCCCGAGGCGATGAGCCCAAGGGTCTGCGTCGCGTCGTGGATCACGACGGTCTCCTCGCCCAGGGGCAGCGAAGCGATGTCCACGGGGTAGATCACGTCAGACGGGCAGATCAGCACGAAGTCGGGCGGCCGCTCGCAGAAGGCCGCGCCGGAGCCGTCCAACTGAAAGCGCGCCAGGTCGTAGGGAAGATCGATGACCTCAAGACCCAAGCGCCTGCAGATCGGGCCCATCGACGGGTGCCCTCCACTGGCCGGGGTCTGGAGCATGATGCGCTGGCCAGGCTCAGACAGCGTCATCAGCAGGTTAGTGACGGCTGCGGTGCCGCTCAGCGGACGCGGATCGGCGTACACGGCATGGAACGCCTCACGACACAGGTCGATCACAAGCTGATGAAGGTCGAGCACGTATTGAGCGCCGACAAAGTTCTCGCCCGGTGGAAAAAGCGGCCCGCCCATGGCGTACGACTCGTGGATCGGGTGCGTCAGGAACGACCGGACGAAATCCGAGATGGGCGTCTCAGCGGCGCACAACGGAACGACGTGAGAGCGGAACTCTCGATGCGCGTCGAGGATCTCCTCAAGCCGTATTGCGGCCGTACTCGCCACGACGATAATTCTTAGTTATCGTCGCATCAGCCTGCCGACGACGTCCGCGTCTGAAACGACGCGTCGTAGCGCCAGATCGGAGACGTGCGTGTAGATCTCGGTCGTGGTCAGGCTCGCGTGCCCCAGCAGGCGTTGGATGTAGCGGATGTCGACACCCGCCTCGATCAGCTGGGTCGCGGCTGTGTGTCGGAGCATGTGTGGCGTCACTCTGGCGTGCAGGCCGGCGTCGCTGGCCGCGTTGAGGAGGCGCGCCCGCATCGCGGCCGGCGTGAGCGGGTCGTTATGCAGATTGAACAGGAGGCGGGAATGATTGAGGTCGAGAGTTGCACGCGTCTTGAGATAGGCGGCCGTCAGTCCGGCGATCCAGTCGTCCGGCAGGAAGACTTGTCGCTCACGGCGTCCCTTGCCGACGACTCGCACGCTGCGGCCTGCAAGATCGATGTCGGAGCACTGGATGCTCACGACCTCGTTGACGCGGACGCCCGTCGCCAGCATGAGCGCGACCGCGAGCAGCGTTGTCGATTCGTGCGGCCGGCCGAGTACCTCGTCCGGGTGGCTCGCCTCGCCCACGCCGGCGGTCTGTCGCAGCGAGCGGAGAAGACGGTCGAGATCATTGGTCGGGACGATCCGCGGTAGCCGTCGTGCACGCCCGGCCGCGACCGTCGTGCCGGCCCACGGGTCAAGCTCCAGCACGCCGGAGGACACGAGCCACCTGCAGAAGCCGCGGACGCCACATGCGCGTCGGCGGATCGACGTCGACGAGAGTCCCGCGGCGCGCTGCTTCTCGATGAATTCGACGAGACGATCTCGGTCGATCTCTGCCACTGAGGCGAGGAGACCGAGATACCGCTCCAGTGCCGCGACATCGCCATCGTAGGCTCGAATCGTGTGCGGCGAAAGATCCCGCGTCACGAAGAGCCAGCGGACGTACTGCTCGCGCGCCTGACTGACCTGCATATCGGCCCCTCCCGCGGTGACTGAGGATCAACGGTTTCGGACACTCGGTTCGAGCCCGCGCCGCTGGCTCCTTGGCAGCCTCGGTCACGGCGGGAACTAGCGGAACCCTGCGCGGTCGTGGTCGTCGGCACCGCCCTACGCCTGAGAGGCGGGCCTCGCCGAGGTAACGTCCGCGCCGTCGCGCGCCAGACCGAGGCACAGGCAGCTCGCGCCTTGCCTCGGAGTCGTTTGGGCACCAGCTCGATTCTGGTGCCCAAACGCCCAGTGATCGCCCGCAATTCTTGGCGTTTCTAGCGCCCGCCCAGGATGCCTAATTGGCCTCGGACGCGACCAAGAACAAGCCGTTTTGCAGGCTAGACCTCGAATGAGGGCGGATCGGCAGGATCGCTCCTGTGGCGCCGGAGGTCGTCCGCATCGGGGTGGAGCGACGACCGACGGTGGTTCCGTGGACTGGCGGGAGTTGGGGCGGGTGCGCGAGCAGCGTTGGGTCCGCGAACTGAGTTGCTTTAGCGGGCTCAGTCGCAGATCATCCGACAGTGATGAGCTCCGGTTCGCCGAGGGCACGCAGCATCTCGTTGATCGTGTCGCGGACCATCGAGCCGAGTCGTCCGGCGTCGTCGGCGTTCTCGGCTTGGGTGAGGGGCCAGCCCTTGTGGCAGACCAGCCCCGGGCACGGAATAGCGTCGGGACGCCGGGTATTCGTGAACTTCGAGTCGAAGAGAGCGGGCGATCACCGGGGTGGCCTACTCCGGCTGCGACGAGTCGCTCCCAATAGTCGGTCCACTCGACCGGTTTGAGCGCGCCGGTCTCACCGATGTGGTCTTGCCAATACGTCATGTACTTCTGGGTTCCGACGGCGCCGTGCGTGGTGACGAGGCCGGTGCCGCGGTGGGTGAAGTGCATGTTGGGCGCGACGTCCCAGCCGTTGTCGATCAGGTCGCGGAGGGCGCGCACCTTCTCTGGCCGGGGCCAGACGGCGCGTGCTTGGCCGAGTGTGTCGGCGGGAAAGATCCGGACTGAGACCTGCGCGGCCAGATCGCTGCTGGGAGCGTCGATGTCGAGGTAGGCTCGCTCGACGGACGCGCGCCCGGGTAACCGCAAGTTTGTGGCCATTGGCGTCCTGGGGGTCGGGTGCGATCGTCGCGATGATCGCGGCGAGTCGCCGGGCGATGCGGGGCGGATCTCCTGCGCAGCGACGCAAGGAGCTGAACGGCAGCAGCGCCGGAAAGTTGCGTTGGCAGAACTCAAGGAAGTCTTCGATGATTCCCTTCTCGGCGCCGCCGAGAAGCGCGCGTTCGCTGTCGACCAGGTCTGAGAGCGTGTCGAGCACGACGCGCCAGGAGATCGCGCGTGGCTGCGGGTCGAAGTCGATGTTGGCGTCGTGGCGGTTGATCTCGCGGGCTTGGCGGTCGGAGATCGGGCCGTCGAGCTTGTTTTCGAAGACGACAACCAAGTCGTTGCCGTAGGAGATCACGCCGTCGTAGATCGCGCGACGGTCGGAGTCGACGACGTCACCGGATATTGCGGGCGCGTCAGCCGCCTGGATGACCGAGATGCCAGGGATGCGCTCCTCGAGCGTGCGTTCACCGACGTCGAGGATCCGGCCCTGCTGGGTGCGGAAGGTTGCGCGGTCGAGTTGGTGCAGCGCCCGGTCAGGCGTGACAAGTCGTAGCCATGCCTGATGGGCGAGCGGGCTGTGGCGCAGAACGACGAGGAACGCCCGAGTCAGCTGGTTTTCGTGGCCCGCGGGCAGTTGCTCGAATGGCTCAAAGAAGTTCAGCGGATCGCGCACGACAGCGATCATCGCCGTTTGCCACGCGCCTCGTCGGCGCACGCCTTTCGTAGCTCGCGAATCGACCGGGCGTCTGGGTTGGCCCAGCCAGTGAGGTTCAGCGGCGGGCAAGCCGAGGCGATGAGTTCTCCTTCTCGCGCCCGCGGATCGTCAAGCGGCCGCACGCCGACCCGAAGGTTGTCGCGCATCCACTGGCTGAGTTTTGCCTCGCCCGGGTCGTCAAAGCGGTAATTCGTGAAGTTGTTCTTGCTGGGTCCCGGCCCCCGTGGACGGCATCGAAGTCCGAACTCGTCCTTCAGAATGGCGCCGAGCGAGCGTCGAAGTGTTGAGAAACCGGTCTTGCCGGCTGCGAAGTGCGTCTCGAACTCTCGCTCAGCAAGGTTGCCCGACGCTCCGAGATACAGCGGCGCACGGCCCGTGTCGCTGACCCCTTTGAGTGCCGCCCATCCGCCAGGAACCATGCGTACACACCAGTCGAGGCCGAAGCACGGGCCTTGTCGAACGGGGCAGCCGCGTCGCGCAGCTCCGTCAATATTTGGTCGGTCGACGTGATCGCCGTCATCCCGCGTTGCAGCCTCTGGCCAGCATCAGCCGTAACTCGGGTCTCGGCGCGAATCCATGATCAGGCCTCCGCGATGCCGGGCAGGCGGCGCTCGAGGAACTCGTCGGCGTCGCGGTGCATCTCGATGCGAGACAGCGTCACCTGGTCCTCGAGGTCCGCGAGCATCCGCTCGCGACGCTCAGCGGTCAACTGCGCGAAGAGGTTGATTAGCCGCCGCTGGGCCCGATCGGTCTCGCCTACCCCGAGGAGCGCCATCGACGAGTCCCATTCCGTCTCGACCATCGGCTCGCCAACGAACAAGTCGAACGCGAGCTTGTGAACCTCCTCTCGCGGAGCGTTCTCGTCCTCTGCCGTCCGGCGAGCTGCGATCACCGAGAGCGGGTTGTCGCCGTTCCAGTCGCGAAAGACCTCAGTGCCCGGCTCGAGCACGTTCTTGATCCAACCGCGCGCCTCGTCGTCAGGAATATGCCCCGCGAGAATCAGAAGCGGCATCGGGTTCAACCACAGCGCCCGCGCGAGCGCAACGAGCGTCGCCGGGGTCGGCCGGGTCACCTGACCGCTCTCGATACGGCTGATCTGCGCCGTCGAAAGGCCAGCCTCGGCCGCAAGCTCCCGCATCGAGCCGCCGCGCACCTTCCGGAGCGCCGTTGCCACCGTCCATTCGCCGTCAATCATTGCGTTCCTTCGCGTAGGGGGATTGTTCCTTGAGCAAACGATAGCTCTCGTCGCTGCCCTTGTCAACGCGTGCAACGACAATGTTGCATGCGTAGCGCGCGCTCGCGCTCGCGCTCGGCGGCTGCTCGGGAGATGGCTGCGACGGAGCCGGTGACCGTTTGCGCCGCGCTCCCCAAATTCTCGCTGCGCGCCAGCGACGCGGTCCGCCCGGAGTTTGGGCCACGACGGCTGGGCGGTGGCCCAAACACATCGAAATCGGTCGCAAACGGCCGACATCCGACGGCCTTGGATACCGATTGGGTGTGGTGAAATGCCTGTAAATGGGGCTATCTCTGGTGGTCGTCCGGGTTGACTGAAAATCGTGGTGTCCCCGGTTCGAGTCCGGGTCTCGCCATTTCCAAGATCCCTGCACCTGGGCGGGTCTTGTCGCTTGTCATGCGGGCCGTCCTGGGCAGCCGTCCGGGGCTCAGCTGCGCGCCACGTCCTTTTCACGTCCTAAACCTGACGGTCCTCCGTTGAGTCCGCCGGCAGCGGTCGCGAACTCGCAGCCGTCGCGGTCAAGCGGTGGTTCGGCTATCTCGACACGACGACCGCCGACTGGTCCAGGAGATCACATCGAGCATTCGGCCGTAGCAGTTCTGCTACCTTGGCTTGGTGACCACGATTCCCCAGAAGGAGCTCCGCAACAGCGTCGGCGAAGTGCTTCGCCGTGCTGAGGCGGGCGAGCAGTTCACGATCACCGTAGCCGGTCGGCCGGTCGCCGAGCTCGGGCCGACCGCCAAACGCCGCTGGGTCAGTGTCCCGGCGCTGGCGAAGGTCGTCGCGACGCCGGCTCCGCGGACGCTCGCCGACGATCTGACGCGGTTCCCGGTGGGTCTCCTCGATCCGTTCGCGTGACCCGAGTCGTGCTCGACACGTCGGTTTTGATCGGGGCGACGATTCCAGCCGGAGTCGAAGGGGCGATCAGTACGGCGAGCCTCGCGGAGCTTCACTTCGGCGTGCTGGTCGCGAAGGAGCCGGACGAGCGGGCACTGAGAACACAGCGGCTCGGCGCGATCGAGGCGACCTTCGATCCGCTGCCGGTCGACGCCGCAGTCGCTCGGGAATGGGGGCGGCTGGCCGCGGCCGTCGTGCAGCGGGGCGGCCAACCGCGGCGGCGGGCGATGGACCTCGTGATCGCGGCGACGGCGAATGTTCAGGGCGTCACACTTCTGACCGCCGATACCGCTGACCTCACGATCATCGCGGACCTCGTCAAGGTCCAGGCAAGCACGTAGCCGCTGGTCGCCGGCTGGTATGCGCCGAGCCCACGGGTCGCTGCGGGACGGGGCGTTTTGCCTCACTGTGGTGGTCGTACGCGAGGCGGTTGGATGTCTTTACCCGGCGGTGGGACAAAGACGAACGGTTCGCCGCACTTGCGAGGAGAACAGCCCCGGCACCGGCGATCACGCGAAGGACTCCGCCCCGATCGTCGCCGGAGTGCCGGCGTCTAGAAGCGCGGACGGAGGAGTCCGGTGCGTCACGGCTCGCGTCGCGTCACGCTCGCGACACGGTCGATGGCCCGGTCGAAGGACAGGATCTCGCTGACGCCACTCGTCTCGGCTTGCGCGACGAGGTAGGCCTCGGCAAAGTCGAGGCGATCATGCTCGTAGACCTCGAGCGCGCGGAGCAAAACTTGCTGATCGACGGCCACGATGCTCCGGAGGGCCAGCGCGGAGCGCATCAACTCGGCGACACGCGCGGGCACGACCTCGTAGAACGACTCGAGCACGTAGACGCACTCGGCGAGGATCAGGTCGGTGATCATCAGCGGCCCTGCGCCGGCGAGTGCCGCCGTCGCACGCGCTGCCTGCTCGGGCGGGTCGCCGGTGAGGTGGCGGATCAGTACATTCGTGTCGAGGAACGCGCTCAGCTGGGGCGCCTGGCTCGCTCGTTGCGGGTCCGGCGGACGACCTCACTCCATTCGGTGCCCCGCTTGCCGGCCGGTATCGGAACTGTGCCTGCGAGCGAGAGGAAGCTCGGGGTCTTCGCGAGTACCGCGCGGGATCGCTCGACACGGAAGAGGACCTCGTCGCCGTCGTGGAGGTCGAGCGCGTCGCGCACGCTCTTAGGAATTGTGACCTGGCCTTTGGAGGTCAGGCGTGCCGATACGTCCATGCCCCTCCTTACTGTTCGACTCTGGTAAGGAGCTTAGCAGCCTGCGTGAACCCGGCTGTCGGCGAGCCCCACAAGCTACGTCCTGGACCCCTGTCCGCGAGGTGACCAGCAAGCGCGGCGAGAGGCAAGTTCCGGGCGAGTGCTGGTCCGTCGGCGCGAGGCTCCACTGGCCGCCGTCACTGGCCCCGCGGTCTGGGTCGTGCACGGCCTCATCGTGGCAGGAGCTCGCGCTGCACTTGGCTCGGGCTCGGCGTAGCGCTTGAGGTACGGGGCCGCCGCGATGGGGAGAGCGAGACGCCCGCCGGCCCATCGAGTGATCGGGCGCTTCGGTGGTGAGATCCACTTCTCACGCACTCCAGCAGCGTGTTGTCGGGAAGGCGGCGTGCCTCCGGTCGTGGCAAGCCCTTGAGTCACTCGAGCTGGAGCTCGATAGCGTCGACGCCACCCGACGGCGTCGGTCGCGTCGGTTCACGCACGCTGGCGCCAGCAAGCACGTATCGCTCGTTCGCCGAAGGCGCGCGCGCCATGCCATCCTCCCTCGCGTGACTGGTCAAGGCGACGACGAACTCCGGGCCCGGCTCCGCGCGATACGGGTCTTCGAGGGCGACTTGCCGACCTTCGACGTCGGACGTGCCACTGAGGATCCCGTGGAGCTGCTTCTGTCCTGGCTTGTCTCCGCGATCGACGCGGGGACGCGGGAACCTCACGCTATGACGCTGTCCACGGTGGATGCCGACGGGCGGCCGAGTTCGCGGGTGCTCATCCTGAAGGGCGTCATGGGTGGCCTGTTGCAGTTCGCGACGAGTCGTTTGAGTCGAAAGGGAGCGGAGCTCGACGCCATGCCGTACGCGGCGGCGAACTTCTACTGGCCAGAGCTGGGGCGACCGATCCGTGTCCGTGGACGGGTCATGATGGCGGCCCCGCTGAAGCCGCGCGAGACTTCCTCGCACGGCCGGACGGATCACGCGCCGAATCGCTCGCCGGGCAGCAGAGCCAGATCCTCAACTCCCCCGACGACCTCGACGCGACGCGACGCTCAAGGATGCTCGGGAGCGCGTTGCCGCCGACCCGCAGCTGGTGCCCGCGCACTGGACGGTGTACCACCTAACGCCTGACGAGATCGAGTTCTGGCAAGCCGACCGCGACCGCAGACACACTCGACCTCGTCGACGGACGCTGGACACATCACTCACTCACTCTGGCTCTAGCGACTGCGAGTCCGGCCGACAACGACGTGGGCGCGAGCACGGACCGATGCTCCCGGAGCTCACGCGAGCCTGGCCGAGGCGCATGCCTCCACGGAACGCTCGGCCGCTCCGCCGCGGTCCCTTATCGCTGGCCAAGCAGTTCACGGTGGTTCGTCCGGGAGGCGGTTACGCCGAAGGGAGCCTGGCGCGGCGCGTAACGGCGGAGAGCTCGCGACCCCTCCCACGACCGTTCCGCTTGCTTTCTGTTGGTTTCTATCGACCAGTGAAGGGTCGATAGAAACCGGACAGCACAAATGAACCTCCGGCGGCGAGGACGGGCGCAGCGCCGGCGATCCTCTGCATCTCGAGATCTGCGAAGGACTTGGCAAGCTCGAAATCGCCCGTGTGGCTTCGCGCTCTGCGGCGGTTGGATCAGCCTGGCGGCCGCAGGCCGCGGTCGGGTGTTGGGCTGTCAACGGGCACTTGCACGCCGCCCGGGAGGAGCTCGGCGCTCTGCGCTTCCCAGAGATCCAGCGTGTCGTGGAGCACACGCAGCTCCGGTGCGCCCGCAACACTGACGCCGTCCGCGCCGACTGCACCGAGCTGGACCGCGCCGCCGATCGATTCACCGCCGATCGCGATACTGTCGCGCACGACCTTCAGCGTTAGGATTTTCGCTTGTTCGACGGTCAGAGCCGCGGCTGGGATGTAGGCCAGAGTGCCGTGAATGACACGCGCGATCTGGATCGGTTCGCGATCGCCGGCCTCGCCCCAGTCCTCGACGTATTCGCCCGTGCCGCCGGTCGTGAATCGGCGGGCGATCGTCTTGCGTTCGATCGGTGACCACCATGCGAGGAAGAACTCGCCGTAGTCGGTGACGCCACGATCACGGATTGCCGCCACGGAGTCGTCAAGATGACGCTCGATACCGAGCCTGTCCAGGGCTGGCGAGAGGCCCTGACGGCGCTGGAGCTCCAGGATGAACGCCTGGTGGACGTTGGTGTATCCCGCCCAGGCAAAAAGGAAGCCCGGCCGGGCCTCGTAGATCTTGCGCGTACTGCGCGACGTTCGCTCGCCCTGTTCGCCGCGTAACTCGCGGCTGTCGGAGGCGAGCACGACGCCCTCGCCGACGCGGCGCGCTACGAGAAGCGTCATCGCCGCAGGGCACCGGTCTCGACTATGCCCGCCGGGTCGCGCGTACCGCCTTCGTGGGCAGCGCGGCGGATTGCTAACTCCGGCTAGGCGCGCCGGCGAAAGACGGAGTTGCTCGCGTACTCGGGGTACTCGGAGTAGACGCGCTCCAGCAGATCGTTGAAACCGACGCTTGAGACCTCTTGCTTGATCTGATGCAGCTGCTGAGCTGCCGCGAGGCGCCCTGAATTGATCGCTAGCTCGAGAAGCTCAATCCCGCGCTGCAACCCGGCCTCGGTCGGGCGATAGCGCGACCAATTTTTGCCGGGAACGGGCAGGCGCTCAAGCAGGCGCTCCTCGGCCAACGCATCGAGGTCGGTGTAGATCGACGCCGACATCGGACCGTAGTCGTAGGGCTTGAACGTGTACTGCTCCGACTCGTCCACTGCACCGCGCATCGCAAACAGAAAAAGGCCCTTCTGGACGCGGATCGGATCCAAGCCGTCGGGCGCACCCTCAAACGAGGCGAACAGCATCAGCCAGTCACGACGAGCCAGTTTGACGGTTGCAGCGATCATGTCGAACAGATGTTCCCAGTCCAATCGGATGGATCTCGCGACGTTGGGTGACCTCACCCAGCCAGCCTCACGTCGAGTCTGCCGCCCCGTCACGGTAGCGAACCCCAGGGCGGAGCCGATCCGTGGTCCCGCCACCCCCGCCGCGTCATTTGACCCGACATCGCTGGCCTTGCTCCGGCGCTCCCGATGGTCCGCTTGAACGTCAATACCAAGAGCTCCGGCCACCCCCGGCCCAAACAGCCCGCCCCTCGCCGCGTGCCGCTGACGTCGGGTTGGTGAAGCGAGCACCGCGCCGCGGACGCAGATTCTGGGTGCTCCACGACTCGAGCGACCGGTCGGGTTTCCGCGCGTCGCAGCTCGCCGGCGTCGCCGCGCCCGCGGCTACCCGCAGCCGACCCCGCCTGGTTGAAGGACCAGTACTCACGCGGGCGTCACGGCCGGCAGCAGAGAGTCGCCCGACGCGCCGGCGAACATACGTTCGATGAATATGGCGGCTAGGGTACGCGGCCTTCCCGTGGCCAAGCTGACGCGCTGATGTGCGCCAGCCGCGGCCGGCACGCGGGAAGGCCATCCGGATCGACGGCGAGCACTCGACCATCACCGACGCCTTCAGGGCCGTCGCTCCCCGGTAGGCTCGACCTCCCCTCGACCTCCGCTCGGCCGGCACGACCCCAGCTTCTGCGCCCCGCGGCCACCCAGGCCGGGGGGTGGGCTCGGATACGATCGCGCGACACAGGCGACGAGGAGGAGCAGGCATGACAATGGGTCCCGGATTGCACTGGCTGTGGCCGACCCCGATCGGAATCCACCGCTATGCCGAGGCCGCCAGTCTCAACCCCATGCTGGTCGGCGCGTTCGCCGCCGGCCGGGAGGCCCAGCTGCGCCAGCGCGGCGAGGAGCTCGGGCCGTTCTTCGCCAGCGACGACGATCTCCTCCACCGGGTCCAGCTCGCCGAGTGGCAGGACTTCGTCGGCTTCGTCGTCAACAGCCTCGTCGAGACCGCGAAGCAGGCCAACGAGGAAGCTTGGGCCGGGCAGGCCTTCGACCTCAAGGTCGGGATCCTCGGCATGTGGTTCCAGTACAGCCGGGACGGGGCCTTCCACGACATCCACACCCACGGCAACTGCTCCTGGTCAGGCGTCTACATCGTCCAGATCGACGAACCCGAGCAGCGGGTCACGCACCCCGTCTACGGCGCCGCCAACGGCGTGACCCGGCTCTACGGCCCGCCGTTCGCCACGCTGGGCGGCGCCTTCGTCGACGTCGGCAACGCCTATCTCCAGCCGCCCCACCACGACGTCGCACCGCTGCCCGGCCAGCTGCTGCTGTTTCCGTCCTGGCTCGCCCACATGGCCCTGCCGTACGGGGGCGAGAAGGATCGGATCATCATCTCCTTCAACGCCAGCATCCACGGATCCGAGGGCGACCAGCTCCACGACTACAGCGCGACCTGACCCCACCGTCGGGACGCCCCGGGCGGGCCGGCCCCGGCCCCGGCCCGCTAGGCGTCAGATCGCGATCCAGCTCGTCTCGACCGCCCGAGCCGACCCGGGGACGCTGCCGGCCGGCATGCGCAGGCGGATCGACCGCTCGCCCGGGATTCGCGCCCGAAACCGTCCCAGCCCGTCGGTCGACGCCCTCAGGCCGGCGCCGCCGTCGAGCATCTGGATCTCGACCTCGCCCGCCGCCGAACCGGGCGAGACCTGTCCGAGCAGGGTGCGCTCCGCTCCGTCGACGTGGATCTCGAGGTCGATCGTCAACCCACCCGCCCTGAAGCTGACCGACCGTGCAGGCCCTCCCGCGCCCCGCGCCCCGACCAGCATGTCGGTCTCGACCGCCGAATCCCCGAGCAGCTCGGCCAGGTCGGCGTCCAGCCGCCGCCAGCCGAGCGCGGCCCGCGCGGCCTGCGTAACCACGCCCGGCACGGGATCGACCCGCCCCACGAGCGACCGCAGTTCGTCGACGAGACGCTCGTCCGGATCGATTTCGCGCATCCCGCTCGCCTAGCCCCCAGCGTGGCCGGCGAGCTCCGGCGAGCGTCGCAGCTTCTCGAGGCAGCGTGCCCGAGTCGGCCCGATTGCGCCGATCGGCATTCCCAGCGCCGCCCCGATCTCCTCGTAGCTGGGCGGATCCACGGCGGCCAGCAACCGCAGGAGGGCCTGGCAGCGCTCGCCGATCCTCGCCAACGCCCGGCGCAGCGCGTCGTCACGCTCGCGCACGAGCAGCGGCCCGTCGACCGGGTCGTCGGTCGCCGCGTCGAGCACCCAGTCGTCGCCGGTGACCAGTTCCTGACCTGAGCGGCGGATCACGCGGAGACACTCACGGCGGGCCGTGGTCGCCAGCCACGCGCCGAGCCGATCGGGATCGTGGATCCGGTCGAGGTTCTCGACCAGCCGCAGCCACGTCGTCTGCGCGACGTCGGCCGCCTCGGCGCTCGACAGCCGATGCGCCCGAGTCGTCGCCCACACCAGCCCCGAGAAGCGCTCGACGATCGCGTTCCACGCCGCCTCGTCCCCGGCGTTCGCCCGGCCGATCAGTGCGCTCGCGGACGCCATCGTCCGGGCCCCCCGCCGCGCCGCCGCTCAGCCGAGGTGCAGGTGCGGAAGTGTCACGCCGGCCGGCCCACTCAGCGACACATCCGTCAGCGGCGTCACCTCGACCCCGGCGGCCCCGCTGATCAACTGCGCGAACGCGTCGATCGGCAGCAGACCGCCGCCGCTGTCGGCCACGACTCGGGCGATCGCCGCACTGACCTTGGGCGCGGCGAACGACGTCCCGTCCCACCGGGCCCAGCCGACGAAGTCGTCGATCTGCGACGGTGGCTCCCCGTCGAGCGGTCCCACCCAATAGAGGAACGTCGAGGTCACATCCTCCCCCCGCGCGCAGCAGTCGGCCCACGGTCCCCAGTTGGAGAAGTGTGCCCTCGCGTTACCCCGTCGGTTCGTCGCTGCGACCCCGATCACGTCAGGATGGGCGGCCGGCCAGTACGGGCGGCCGGAGTCCTCGTTCCCGGCCGGCGAGACGACCGCGACGCCCGGCCGGGGAGCATCGGGTCCGCTCAGCACGCTCATCACCGACGTGAACGGGATCGACGGGTACCCATCGAGGACGGGGAACGAAAATCCGCACGAGACGACATCCGCGTCGGCGTTCATCAGCAGGGCGTTGGCCACGTCGTACTCCGATGTGAAGAGCATCGCCCGATCCACCGGATCCGACGTGTCCCCGATCGGCATGCACGCGTGGCGCTGGCCGACGGCGGTGATCCTCGCCTCCGGGCACCCGTGGGCGATCAGCCCGGCGATGAACGTCCCGTGGCCGGCGATCGGATCGAGACGTCCGTCCTCGTCGGCGTCCGCCACGTCCGCGGCCGTCGGACGCCAGACCGGTGGGTCGACCGACGTGTCGAGCCACACGCCGGCGACCAGGGTCACGCGGGCGTCCAGCGCGGCGTGCGGCGGTGAGGTCTCGATGTAGCCGGTGTCGATCACCACGACGCTGACACTGAGCTCACAGTCGTCCTCCGGGATGAAGTCACCCCCGTGCGGCGGGGGGAGCGGATTCGGCGGACTGGCCGGGCAGGTGTCGTATTTGGGAGAGACGACGAGGATGTGATTGGGTGACACGGCCGGCACATCAAGAGGACGGCCGTCGAGCGTCGTCACGCACACCTCCGGGGCCAGCGCTCGCAGCCGCCGAGCGTGATCGATCGAGTCGGCCTCCGGATCGGTGAGCCGCCAGACCTCGACGCCGGCGGGCGATGCCACCGCAGCCTGGCCGCGGGACGGACCGCGTAGACAGGCGATCCCGGCGAGCCCCTCGTCGAGCGCGGGTGAACCGACTCGGGCGTCGGTCCGCACGAGCAGCTCGTCCTTCAGCGCGATCACGAGCGCGTCACCGTCCACGTCGTAGGTCACCCGCGGGTGCTCGAGCAACCGCTCGGTGACCGCGTTCTCAGGGCGCTGACACGGCGGGAAGTTCGTGTTCGGGCTCAACTGAGGGTCCCTTTTCCGGTGGTCTGGTGGATGTGGATCATATGGTTAACAAGAGTCAGCAAGGACCCGCCTGATACATATCTCTCGTGGCGATCGACGCCGGTCCCGAGGACCCACTCACGCTCGCCGCGGCCGCCCACGCCCGCGTCGAGGTGGACGCCGGCGAAGCGCTCGGAATGGCCGAGCGGGCGCTCTCCTGCGCCCGCCGCGACCGTCACGCCGAGGCCGAGGTCGCCGCCCTCCACGCGCTCGGGTTCGCGCGGCACGAGCTCGGCGACGACCGCGCCGTGCGAACGCTGCGCGCCGCCGTTCGCGTCGGCGAGCGGCACGGCCTCGTCCGTCGCGTGGCGCTCGTCCGGCGGCCGCTGGCCGTGTATCTCGCCTACCGGGGGGAGATCGGCCCGGCCCTGACCGAGCTGGACGCGGCCTGCGCGGTGCTCGACGATCTCGAGCTGGCCCGGTCGGAGGTCTTTCGGATCGCCGTGCTCGGCCTCGCCGGTCGGGCCCCGACGAGGCTCGAATCGTCCGACCGGGCGCTCGAGATCCTCCGGCGCGAGGGCGACGCGATCTGGGAGGCACGGCTACTGAAGAACCGCGGGGTCCTGCTCGCCGAACGCGGCGATGCCGACGCCGCCGAGCCGGACCTCACCCGGGCCCGCGACCTCTACGCGAGCCTCGGCGCCACCGAGTCCGCGCTCGGCGCCGAGTACGAGCTCGCCCGGGTCGCCCTGACGCGGGGTGACCTCCCCGGCTGCCTGGCGCGGCTCGACGCGATCGACGCCGCCGACGTCTCGGCCCTCCACAACTCGGCGCTCGAGCTGCTCCGGGCGAAGGCCCTGGTCGCCGGACGCCTGATGGCCGAGGCCCGACACGCGCTCGACGCGGCTCAGGAGATCTGGCGGCGAGCCGGGATCGAGGACCCCGAGGGACGCCTCGAGGTCGTCAGACTGACCCTCCTGGCCGGCGACCCGGCCGCCGCCCGGGTGCTCTCCGAGCGGGCGCGCCGGTCGTTCGCCGCCAGCCGCCGCCCGGTCTACAGCGCCCGCGGGGTCGGGCTCGCGCTGGCCGCGTCGATCCAGGCGGGCACGCTGCGCCGATCCGCGCTGCGCTCGGCCCGCCGCGCGTCCGCCACGCTCGCCGCCGCCGGGTGGGCCGATGAGGCGATCAGCGTCCAGCTGGCGGTCGCTCGCGCCGCGACCGAACTCGGGTCGACGGTGATCGCCCGTCGGGAGCTCGCAGCATGTGCCGAGCTGCGTGCACACGGTCCGCTGGCCGACCGGATCGAGGTACGCCACATCGACGCCCTGCTGTGCGTCGCCGGCGGCGACCCGGCCGGCGCGCAGCGGGCCGTCCGCGGGGCCCTGCGCCTCCTGGAGACCCACCGGGCAGCGCTCGGCGCGTCGGACCTCCGAGCGACCGCCTCGGCGATCGGCGTCGAGCTCGCCCAGCTCGGCGTGCGACTCGCGCTCGCCGGCAGCGACACCCACGCCGTGCTCCGCAGCGCGGAGCGGCTCCGCGCCGGTGCGCTTCGCCTGCCGCCGGTCACGCCCCCCGACAACCCCGAGCTGCGCGAGGCTGCGACCGCCCTGCGCCGAGTCAGCGCCGAGATCCTCCGGGGCGCGGGGACCGCCGGCTCGGCCCGCGCGCTTCGCGCCCGCCAGTCCGCGCTCGAGGCGTCGATCCGGCGCCTCTCCCGACACAGCCCCGGCGTGTCCGGCCCGACGAGTCGCGTCCCGACGCGCAAGGAGCTGGCCCGCCGGCTCGGCGAGCGCGCCCTGGTCGAGCTGATCGAGCTCGACGGCGCCCTGACTGCGGTCGTGCTCGCCGGAAATCGACTGTCGCGCTGCGACCTCGGTCCGCTCGCGCCGGTCGACGACGAGCTCGACTGGCTGCGCTTCGGGCTGACCCGGCTCGCTCCAGGCGGCCACCCGCCGGCCCAGCGGGCGGCCCTGCTCGCCGGAGCCCGCGCATCCGCGGCGGCGATCGACCGGCGACTGATCCTCCCGATCGCCCAGAGCATCGGCGATCGCCCGCTCGTGATCGTCCCGACCGGCTCGCTCCACGCGGTCCCATGGTCGATGCTCCCGACGATCGGCGGCCGCCCGGTCGTCGTCGCTCCGTCAGCCACGACCTGGCTGACCCTCCAGTCCCGGCCCGCGCGCCCCGCCGGCGCGACAGTCCTTGTCGCAGGTCCTCGCCTGCGCCACGCGACCGCCGAGCTCGCCGCCGTCGCGACCTGCCACCCGGCTGCCGTCGTCCTCTCCGGACGACGCGCGACCGTCGCCGCGGTGATGGCGGCCCTCGACGGCGCGAGGATCGCCCACCTCGCCTGCCATGGACGGCTGCGCGCCGACAGCCCGCTGTTCTCCTCGCTCGAGCTCGCCGACGGCCCACTCAACGCCTACGAGCTCCAGCGCCTGCGACACGCTCCCGAGCTGATCGTGCTCTCGGCCTGCGACCTGGCCGTCTCCGGTGCTCACCCCGGTGACGAGCTGCTCGGATTCGCCTCGGCCCTGATCGGCATGGGCGCCCGGACCGTGCTCGCCAGCGTCGTCGCGGTGCCCGACGCGGCCGCCAAGCGGCTGATGCTCGCGATGCACCGCCACCTCGTGGCCGGCGACGGCCCCGCCCTCGCGCTCGCCAGGGCGCAGCGGGCGCTCCGCCCCCGCGAGTCGGCCCTCGCCGGGTTCGTCTGCCTCGGCGCCGGCTGACCCGACCCCGGGCCCGCTGACCCGCCCCCGGGGCCGCTGATCCCGCCGGCTCGCCGAACCTCAGGCCGGGCCCGGCCGGGCGAGGCCGCTCTCGTAGGCGAAGATCACCGTCTGGATGCGGTCGCGGAGGCCGAGCTTCATGAGGATCCGCTTGACGTGGGTCTTGACGGTCGACTCCTCGATCACCAGCGCGGTCGAGATCTCGCCGTTGGACCAGCCCCGCGCGAGCAGCTCGAGGACCTCCCGCTCGCGCGGGGTCAGCTCCCCGAGCAGGTCGGCCGCGCCGGCCCCGAGGTCCGGCTGACGGGCCATCCGGTCGATCACGATCCGCGTGACCGACGGCGAGAGGAGGGAATCGCCGGCGGCGACGGTGTGGATCCCGGCCAGCAGATCCTCGGGGCGGGTCCGCTTGAGCAGGAACCCGGACGCGCCGGCCCTGATCGCGCCGAAGATGTACTCGTCCTGCTCGAAGGTCGTCAGGATCAGGACCTTCACCTCGGGCGTCGCGGCCAGGATCCGCCGGGTGGCGGCGATCCCGTCGAGGTCGGGCATCCGCACGTCCATCAGGACGACGTCCGGGCGCAGCTCGCCGACGCGCTCGACCGCCGCCCGCCCGCTGCGGGCCTCGCCGACCACGGCGATCTGCGCGTCGCTCGAGAGGACGGCCTTCAGGCCGGCGCGCATCAGGTCGTCGTCGTCGACGACGACGACCCGGACGGCCGCCGGGCTCACGGCTCGCCACCGGCCACGTACGGCAGGCGGGCCACGACGCGGAAGGCTCCGTCGATCCGCCCGGCCTCGATCGTCCCGCCGAGCAGCGCGGCGCGCTCGCGCATCCCCAGCACGCCGTGTCCGTCGGCCGGCGCCCCCGAGGCAGCCGGCGCGACGGCCGCCGGGTTGGTGACGCGCAGGCACAGCTCGGTCTCCCCGTAGGCGATCTCGACGTCGGTCGCGCCGCTGCCGTGGCGCGCGGCGTTCGTCAGCGACTCCTGGAGGATCCGGTAGGCCGCCTGGTCGACCCCGGGCGCCAGCCCTCGGCGCCGGCCGTCGACGCGGAGCTCGATCGCCTGACCCGCCGCGCGGTGGCGTCCGGCCAGCGTCTCGACGCCGGCGAGCCCGACCGGCGGCTCGATCGCCCCGGACGGCCCGGTCGGGCCGCCGTCCTCGCGCAGCGTCCGGATCAGGTGGTCGATCTCACCGATCGTCTCCCGGGCGACGTCCTCGATCGTGCTCAATGCCGTCCGGACCAGCTCGGGCTCCCGATCCTGGAGGAGGCGGGCGGCGCCGGCCTGGACGAGGATCACGTTGATCGCGTGGGCCGCCGAGTCGTGCAGGTCGCGGGCGATCCGCGTCCGCTCCTCGGCCGCCGCGAGGCGTCGCTCCCGGGCGGTGTCGCGCTCGGCCCGGACCGCCCGCTCCTCGAGGTCCGCGAGTCGCTGGCGACGCTGGCGGACCTGGTCTCCGACGAGCCAGGCGCTGCCCCAGACAAGCGTCGCGAACAGGATCGCGCTCGTCGGGAAGCCCGCGTGGGGGATCGTCGTGGCGGCGACGTGGATCGCGAGCAGTCCGATCACGACGAGCCCCGCCTCCCGGATGTGGCGCAGGGTGCGCGGGTCGGCGGCCACGAAGAACACCGCCAGCGTCGGACCGACCGGCGGGCCGAGCTGGTAGCCGAGACCGTTGAGGGCCGTGCTCGCCGCGGTCGTCACCGCCAGCACCCCCAGGGGCGATCGCCGGCGGGCGAGCAGGGGGAAGCAGGCGACCGCGGCGAGCAGCCCGCCGAGCGGATCGAGGCTGTGGCGGGCGCCACCGTGCCCACCGAGCAGGACGAGCGTCAGGCCGAACGCGGCGAGCGCGACCGCGCCGTCGGCGAGCCCCGGCGCTCGCGCGAGCCTGCGCATCGCGCGGGTCGCGTCGGCTGGTCTTGCGTGCGTCACCTCGACGACGACGGTAGCGCCCGCCGATCGCCGCCGAGTCCCCCCCGGGGAGGATCTCCGTCCCCCCGTGTGGGGAGCGCCAGGTTCCCCCGCCCGGGGGTTTTCCGGCCGGCCGGCCGCACCTACGGTCTGCGGGCAGTGAGATCGCCCACGACCGAGCCGGAGGTGACCCCCGTGGTCGCAGTTCCCCAGAGCCCCGCAACCCAGCCCGACCGCGGGCTCGCCAGGCTGACGCGCTTCGTCCTGGCCCACCGCCGGATCGTCGCCGCCTTCTGGCTGATCGTCACCGTCGCCGGCTTCGCGTCGGTCGGCTCGGCGTCGAAGGCGTTCAGCGACCAGTACTCGGTTCCCGGCCGGCAGGGCTTCGAGACGAACGCGGCGATCACGCGGACCTTCGGGACCGGCGGCGACGAGGCCCCGCTCGTGCCGGTCGTCACCCTCCCGGCCTCCGCCAAGGTCGACTCGCCGGCGGTCAGGCGAGCGCTCGATGCCGTGGCCGGCCGGCTCGAGCGGGCCGTGCCCGGACTGCGGGTCGCGTCGTACGCGTCGACCGGCGACCGGGCCTTCGTCTCGCGCGACGGCCGCACCACCTTCCTCGTCGCCTACCCACCGCCGCGAGCCGGAGACTATGGCTCGAACACCGTCGCCGTGAAGGCGGCGACGGCCGCCCTGCGGGGGGTGAGCGTCGCCGGCGCGCCGGTCCACCTCACCGGGCTCGACGCCCTCTCCGCGTCGACCGGCCACACCGGCGGCGCGGGCGTGCTCGCCGAAGGTCTGCTCGGCGGCCTGGGCGCTCTCCTGGTGCTCGGCTTCGTGTTCGCCTCGCTGCTCGCGATCGTCCCGATCGTGATCGCCGTGATCTCGATCATGACGAGCTTCATGCTCGTCTGGGCGCTGACCACGCTCACGCCGGTGTCCGGCATCGTCGAGTTCCTGATCGCCCTCGTCGGGCTCGGCGTCGCCGTCGACTACTCCCTCCTGATCGTCGTCCGCTGGCGCGAGGAGCGCGCCCGCGGCCACACCGGCGACGAGGCGATCGTCCGGGCGATCGCGACCGCCGGCCGAGCGGTGCTCTTCAGCGGCACGACGGTCGCCGTCGGCCTGCTCGGCCTCGTCGTCCTCCCGGTCCCCTTCCTGCGCAGCGTCGGCTACGGCGGCCTCGTGATCCCCCTGGTCAGCGTCGCCGTCGCGATCACCCTGCTCCCGGTGATCCTCGCCAAACTCGGGCCCCGGCTCGACTGGCCGCACCTGCGCCGCGAGGACCGCGCGAGCCGGGCCTGGACCCGGTGGGCGACGTTCGTCGTGCGCCGCCGCTTCCTCGCCGCCAGCGCCGCCGTCGCCGTGCTCGCTGCGCTCGTGCTCGCCGCAACGTCGATCCAGCTCGGGCCCGCGACCGGCGGGACCGACTCGATCAGCCAGGGCGGCGACGCCGAAACCGGTCTGATCGCCCTCGAGCGGTCGGGCATCGGATCAGGGGTCCTCTCGCCGATCGAGCTGCTCAGCCCGGCCGTGGACGCCGGCCGCCTGGTGGCGAGCCTGCGGACGATCCCGGGCGTCGACGGAGCCACGTCGCCGCCGGCGAGCTCGTGGCGCCGCGGATCGACCGTCCTCGTCGACGTCTTCGCCAGCACCGACGGCCGGGCGACCGTCTCGGCGGTCGACGGCGCGGCCCACACCGTCGACCCGCGGGTCGGAGTCGGCGGGATCGTCGCGCAGAACAGCGACTTCATCTCGGCCGTGTACGGCAGCTTCCCGCTGATGATCGGCCTGATCGCCGTGCTCACGTTCCTCCTGCTCGCCCGTGCCTTCCGTTCGGTCGTCCTGCCGGCGAAGGCCGTCCTGCTGAACGTGATCAGCGTCGGCGCGGCAGTCGGTGTGCTGACCCTCGTCTGGCAGAAGGGGTACGGCTCCGACGCGATCTGGGGGATCCCGGCGTCCGGGTCGATCCCGTCGTGGCTGCCGATGATCGTCTTCGCGTTCCTGTTCGGCCTGTCGATGGACTACGAGGTGTTCATCCTCGCCCGCATGCGCGAGGAGTACGACGCCTCCGGGTCGACCGTGACCGCCGTCGTCCAGGGGATCGGCCGCACCGGGAGGCTCGTGACGAGCGCCGCGCTGATCCTGTTCCTCGGCTTCGTCGCGATGGCGACGGCTCCCTCCACCAACGTGAAGATGATCGCGACCGGACTCGGCGCCGGGATCATCCTCGACGCGACGGTCGTCCGCGCCCTGCTCGTGCCGGCCGCCGTCGCCGTGTTCGGGCGTTGGAACTGGTGGCTGCCGCCCGGGCTAGCCCGCCTCCTGCGAGTCGCACCGGCGGCGGCGGGGACGGCGGCGACGGCGACTGCGACGGCGACGGGGACGGCGACGCCGTGAGCCGGCTTGGCCCCCAAACCGGGGATGCGCGGATCGCGGTCCGAACGACGACACGACGCCGGCGGCGGATCGCCGGCCTGATGGGGCTCGAGGCGCTGTCGCTCGCCGTCTTCTCGACGCTCCACTTCTCCGGCGCGATCCACGGTGGATCGACGAACGGCTCGGCGTCGGACGCCGCCATCCCCGAGGCGGTGATCTGCGTCGTGCTCGCCGGCGGAGCGGTCTCCCTGCGCTCCGTCCGCGCAGCCGGCAGGCGCGCCGCGATCGCCGCGACCGGCTTTGCGATCCTCGGCTTCGTCGTCGGCCTGACGTCCACGCTGGAGAGCGGCCCGGCGATCGATCTGGCCTACCACCTCACGGTGCTGCCACTGCTCGTCGCCACCCTGCTCGCGGTGCTCGCGACGCCGCCCGACGGGTGAGCGCCGGCCGCCGGCGATGATTTCTGCGACGGGTCGTCGTCTGATACACAAGACCCCGAGGAGCGAAGGAGATCGAAACCGTGACCGACCAGACGACAGACGCCAGACGCTGGCTCGCCCTCTACGTGCTCTGCGCCGGAGCCCTGATGATCGTGATCGACGCGACGATCGTCAACGTCGCCCTCCCGTCGATCCAGACGGATCTCCACTTCTCGCAGAGCAACCTCGCCTGGGTCGTCAACGCCTACCTGATCGCGTTCGGCGGCCTCCTCCTGCTGTCCGGCCGGGTCGGCGACCTGATCGGTCAGCGGCGGGTCTTCCTCGTCGGCCTGGGGATCTTCACGACCGCGTCGTTCGTCTGCGGCCTGTCCGGCAGCCAGGGCATGCTGATCGTCGCCCGGTTCGTGCAGGGCGTCGGCGGCGCCCTGTCGTCGGCGGTGATCCTCGGAATGATCGTCACGATGTTCCCCGACCCCCGGGAGCAGGCCAAGGCGATGGGCATCTACGGGTTCGTGGCGTCGGCCGGCGGGTCGATCGGCCTGCTGGCCGGCGGCGTCCTGACCCAGGCGATCAGCTGGCACTGGATCTTCTTCGTCAACATCCCGATCGGCGCCGCGACGGCCTTCCTCGCGGTCCGCCTGGTCGACGACCGTCCCGGCCTCGGGCTGAAGGCCGGCGCCGACATCCCGGGGGCGGCGCTGCTGACGGCCGGGCTGATGCTCGGCGTCTACACGATCCTCGAGGTCGGCACGTACGGCTGGGGATCGACCCGCACGCTCGGCCTCGGCGCGGTCTCTGTCGGCCTGCTCGCGGCGTTCGTCGGTCGCCAGGCGCGGATCGCCGACCCGCTGATGCCGCTGCGGATCTTCCGGTCGCGGAACGTCTCCGGCTCGAACGTCGTGATCGCATTCGAGGTCGTCGGGATGTTCGGGATGTTCTTCCTCGGGGCCCTCTACCTCCAGCGGGTGCTCGGCTACAACGCGCTCCACGTCGGCCTCGCCTTCCTCCCGACGACGGTCGTGATGGGGACGATGTCGCTACGCGTCGCCGGGCCGCTGACGATCCGCTACGGGGCGAAGCGGATGCTGATCCTCAGCCTGGTGGCGATCGTCGCCGGCCTCGTCCTGTTCACGCAGACGCCGGTCGCGGCGACGTACCTGACCGACATCCTCCCGCCGATGCTCCTCGTCGGCTTCGGGGCGGGTCTCGGTTTCCCGGCGATCATGACGCTCGCGATGTCGTCGGCCACGCCCGGCGACGCCGGGCTCGCGTCCGGGCTGCTGAACACCAGCGTCCAGGTCGGCGGGGCGATCGGCCTGGCCGTGCTCGCGACGCTCGCCAGCAGCCACACGAAGGGTCAGCTGGCCCATGGGGCGAGCACCGCCGCGGCGCTCAACTCCGGCTATCACCTCGCCTACCTGGTCGGGGCTGTCGTGATCACGTCGGGGATCGTGATCGCCGCCGTCGTGCTCCGGGCGCCGGCCTTCGCGATGGCGCCACACGGCGCGCCGGTCGATCAGACGGCCGGCGTCGAGCACCCGTCGACGGCGAGCACGGCCGAGACGGCCGACGATCCGGTCGGCGCCGAGGCCTGACCCCGCCCGGCCGGCTGCGTCCCGAGGCCTGGCGAGGAGGCGTCAGTCGCAGCGGGCGAGCCGCGGGTTGGGGCGCTCGTGGCGGCCGTGCTTGGCGCACGGTCGGCCGTCGACACGGACGACGTCGGCGGTGAAGTCGATCCGCCCGGACATCAGCGAGGACCCGACGCCGTAGGCGTCGACCGGCGCCGCGTCGCGCTCGAAGCCGGCGATCCGGTCGGCGTCGAAGCCGCCGGACGCGACGATCCGGACGGCCGGATGGCCGGCCGCGTCGAGGGCCCGACGAACCCGGCGGGCGAGCTCCGGCGTGACGCCGGTTCGCTCGCTCCGGTCGCCGGGGGCGTTTTCGAGCGCCCGGTCGACTAGCGATCCGGACGTGTCGAGGCGGACGCCCCACAGCTTCGGGCCGAGTGCGTCGGCGACGGCGACGGCCGTCGCGACGGAGTCGTTGTCGAAGTCGACGAGCACCGTGACGTTCAGCTCGCCGGCATAGCGGCCGGCGAACGCCCGGGCGGCGGCGACGGTGTCGCCACCGTACGCGGCGATCAGGCCGTGGGGAACCGTGCCGACGCCGGCCCCGCCCCACCAGGACGCCTGGGCGTCCGTCGAGACGCCGATCCCCCCGGCCACGTGGGCCGCCCAGCCGTCTCCGGCCTGCATCAGCCAGTGGTCGCGGCGGGCCGCGAAGAAGAGGATCGGCTTGCCGCGTGCGGCGGCGACCAGCCGGTCGACGTTCGTCATGATCATCGTCCGGCGGCCCAGGCACCCGAGGTAGGCGGTCTCGAGGTGGGCGAACAGCGTGTAGTCGCCCTCGATCCGCAGGACCGTCTCGTCCGGCTCGACCCGGTCGCCCTCGGCCAGCGCGTGGACGACCAGCCGATCCCAGCCGGTCTCCCAGGCCGCGTCGGCGCCCCGCGCACCGGAGGCGAGCTTGAGCACGGCGATCGCCTCGTCGATGCCGCCGAGCACGGCGTCGTGGCGCTGGAAGACCTGCATCACGACATCCGGATGGCGGTGCTCGGCCTCGAGCAGGGCCTTCGTGTGGTTGAAGTACGCGTCCGTGTAGTAGCCGGACCGCAGCTTCTCGAGCGGTAGCCGGAAGATCGCCGGGTCGAGGCGGTCCATCGACGCTCCGACTGGGGCTCAGACCGGCGCGTCGAGCAGCAACCCGACGAGGCGTCCGTCGGATCCGACGACGGCCGCGGACTCCCGGCCGGCGCGGCGCATCTCCTCGTGGGCATCGATCAGCGGCCGGTCGGCACTGACGATCACGATCCCCCGGTCGGCCGCGGCCTGCGCTCGCCCGGCGGTCACGTCGAGGCCGGCGGCCATCGCCGCGGCGATCGTCTCGGCCGCGAGCATGCCGACCGGGCTGCCGTCGTCGACGACGACCGCTGCCTGCACGCCCGCGTCGAGCATCGCGGCCGACGCCTCCTGGAGCGTCGCGTCGGGGCGGACGGTCGCCAGCCGCGCGGTCATCGCGTCGGCGACGGTGCTCAGGCGGACGTCACGCCGCTTCCTGCGGCTCACCCGGACCGCCCGGCTCGGGCTCGGGAACCTGAGACGGCTCGGGCGGCGCGATCGGCGTCGCCGGCTCGACGGGGGCTGGAACCGTCGCCGGCACCTCGGGGGCGGCCGGTGTCCCGGGATCCGGCGCGATCGGAGCGACCGGCGCGTCCGGGACGATCGGGGTCGCCGGCTCGATCGGCTGGGTGACCTCCATCTGAAGTGCTTGCATGTCCGCCTGCTACCCCAGGCCGGCGGCCTCCAATCGACCGATTCACCCCCGGCTGGGAGCCCCCGATCGGCCTCCCGCGACCTCTCCGCGCTCGCCGGCGGGAGTGGCCGAGACACCCGGCCGTGTCGCGATCCAGGCGAGGCCGATCGCCACCGCATATCCGCCGAGCGCGACCGGCAGGGCGCCGGCGAGGCTCGGGCGATGTCCGCCGGCGACAAGCAGCGACCCGAGCACGGCGACCCCCAGGGCGCCGCCGCTCTGGCGGGCGGCGTTCAGCACGCCGCTGGCAAGGCCGATCCGGCTGGCGTGCACCGCGTTGATCGCGACCGACGTCATCGCCGGCATCGCAAGCGAGCAGAGGCCGAGGCAGATCGACCCGGCCAGCACGAGGCCGAGTGGACTGGCAGGTCCGGCGAGGCTCAGCAGCCCGGCGCCGGCCGCCGCCAACCCGAGGCCGGCGAGCATTGGTCGGCGGGGGCCGTAGCGGGCGGTCAGCCGGCCGCTCGCCAGCGCACCGAGGCCGACGACCACGGTCAGCGGGAGGAGCTCGATGCCGGTCTCGAGCGCTGATGCGGACCGGCTGCGCTGGAGGTAGACCGAGAGGCAGAAGATCGCTCCGTAGAGGCAGAGGTTGAAGAGAAAGCCTACGCCGACGGCGGCGGTGAACGGGCGTGAGGCGAACAGGTCGAGCGGGACGAGCGGCCGGGCACGGCGACGCTCGACCGCACGGAAGCCGACGCCGGCCACGACGCCGCCGGCGACCAGCCCGATCGGCCGCGGACTCGACCAGCCGAGCGCGCCGGCCTCGATGAACCCGGCGGTCAGCGCGCCGAGGCCGAGCGTGCCGAGCAGGAAGCCGCCGACGTCGAAGCGGCCGCCTGGGGCCGGCGGCGTATGGGCGACGAAGCGGCGGACCAGCCAGAGCGCGAGCATGGCGGCGGGAAGGTTGATCACGAAGACCAGGCGCCAGCTGACCAGCCCGACGGCAAGACCCCCGAACAGCGGACCGCAGGCCATCCCGAGGCTGCCGATCCCGCCCCAGACGCCGAGCGCCCGCGCGCGGGGCGGCCCGGCCGGGAACTCGTCGGCCGTCAGGGCCAGCGAGCAGGGAAGCAGGGCGGCCGCCCCGACTCCCTGGAGCGTCCGCGCGAAGATCAGCAGGACGAGGTCGGGCGCCGCCGCGGCGGCGGCCGAGCCGAGCGTGAAGATGACGAGGCCGAGCTCGAAGACCCGCCGCGTGCCGAGCCGGTCGGCCAGCGACCCGGCGGCGAGCATGCCCGCGGCGAGCACGAGCGTGTAGCTGTCGACCACCCACTGGAGCCCGCCGAACGACCCGCCGACGTCCCGGCCGATCGCCGGCAGGGCGACGTTGACGATCGTGGCGTCGAGCTGGATCATGAAGAAGCCGAGACAGACCCCGACCAGCACGAGGCGGCCGCGCCGGTCGACCCAGTCCGACCGACCGGTGGTCCTGAGCTCGCGTGTGCGCATCCGTCTGGCGATCTCCTCAACCTAGCTCGAGAACCACTCAGTTCTGGTTGAACTGTCGCGCCGCTACGATCCGGGGATGCTGGCCGACGCAGACCTCGCGAAGGTCGCCGGGCTGATCGGCGACCCCCACCGCGCGGGCTTCCTCCTGGCCCTCGTCGGCGGTGGCGAATGCTCGGCCGGGGAGCTCGCGCAGCGGACGGGAGCGTCGACGTCGCTGGCCAGCGGCCACCTGTCCAAGCTCCTCGCAGGCGGCCTGGTGGCGGCCGAGCGACGCGGACGCAACCGGTACTACCGGCTCGCCCGACCCGAGGTCGCCCAGGCGATCGAGGGCCTCCTGGCGGTCGCGCCGGCGCGGGCGGCCGGCAGCCTGCGGGAGTCGACCCGGGGAGAGGCGATCCGCCGGGCGCGGACGTGCTACGACCATTTCGCCGGCCGGCTGGGCGTCGCCCTGACCGAGGGGCTCGGGCGGGAGGGCCTGATCCGCACGACCGACGCCGGCTGGTCGCTGACCGAGGCGGGCCGCCGGCGCTTCGAGCAGGTCGGCCTGGACATCGACGGGCTCGAGCGAGGGCGGCGGACGTTGATCCGCCCGTGCCTGGACTGGACCGAGCGCCGGCCGCACGTCGCCGGCGCGCTGGGTGCGTCGCTCGCCGACCGGATCCTCGAGCTCGGCTGGGTCACGCGCCTCCCGCAGACCCGGGCGGTCCTGGTCACGCCGAACGGCGCCCGTCAACTGCGCCGAGAGTTCGCCGTGGAGCTCGGCCGATGATTCCGGTCAATCTGGCACTTCGCTTCCTGGTTGAGCTGGCCGGCCTCGGCGGGCTCGCCGTTTGGGGGGCGGGAGCGACGTCGAACGGGGTCGGGCAGGTCGTGCTCGCGATCGTCGCACCACTGGCGGCGGCCGGCATCTGGGGTGCCTGGTCGGCGCCGAAGGCCACGCGGCGCCTTCCCGGGACCGGTCTGCTCGGGCTCGAGTTGGCGCTGCTCGCGGCCGCCGTCGCCGCGATCGCCGACGCCGGATACCCACTCGTGGCGGGGATCTTCGCCGTCGTCGCGATTCTCAACGGGGCGATCCTCCGGCGGGCCTACGCGGGATGACGGCCGGCCTCGAACGCCTGTCGGACCCGGCGCTCAACCGGGCCCTGCTTGCCCGGCAGGGCCTGATCGAGCGCTTCGACGCCGGGGTCGTCGACGTCGTCGAGTCGATCGGCGCGATGCAGGGCCAGGCCTGGCCGGCCCTGCCGGTCGGACTCTGGTCGAGGATGGCGACGTTCGTGCCGGACGACCTCTACGGCGCACTCGAGGCGGGCGAGTTGCGGTGGGGGATCGGCCTGCGGGGGACGCTGCATCTCGTCAGCGCCCGCGAGCACCCCGAGTACGCGGTCGTCGCGGACGGCTGGACCGCGAGCTGGAATCGGGCGCTCGAGGAGACGTCCGCCGGCATGGACGAGCTCCGGCTCGATCTGCTCGAGTTCGCCGGGTCGCGGTCGCGCACCAACGACGAGATCCGTGAGTTCGTCGAGGCCTGGGTCGAGGACCACCCCGACGCGATCGATCCTGTCGAGGTCGACGCCCAGCGAGCGGTCGGCTGGCGGCCGATCTACCGGTGGAGCGCCCTGACGCGCGTGCCGAACGGCGGCGTCTGGGGGGCGAAGGCGCCGCCCGACCACCTGGCCGTTCCGATCCCGCCGACCAGCAGACGGGCGCCGAGCGCGGCCAGAGCAATCGACGACGTCGCCCGCCGTCACCTGCGCGCATTCGGCCCGGCCGCGGTCGAGGACATCGCGACCTGGACGGGCGTCCGCGTGCCCCGGATGCGGACGGTCCTCGACAGGCTCGGGGACGAGCTCGTGCGCTTCGAGGACGACCACGGCCGGACGCTGTACGACCTGCCCGACGCGCCCCGGCCCGACCCGAAGACGAGGGTGGCGCCGCGGCTGCTGGGCGCCTTCGACAGCACGCTGCTGGCCTACGCCGGGAAGTGGCGGGGCCGGATCCTGCCGGACGGGCTCAAGGACGTCGTCTATCAGAAGGCCAACCTCCAGATCCGCCCGTCGTTCCTCGTCGACGGCCTGGTCGCCGGCACGTGGTCGGCCGAGGTCCGCCGCCGGCAGGCGACGCTGACCCTGCGACCGGTCGGACGCCTCACCAAGGCGGCCGCGAAGGGGCTGACGTCCGAGGGCGAGGGCCTGCTCGCGGCCGTGCATCCGCAGGCCGTCGACCACCACGTCGTGATCGAGTGATCCGCGTTCCAGTCAAGGAGATGAGCACATGACACCGACCCACACCGGCTCGGGGACTCCCGAGGATCCTTGGAACCTGACGACCCCGCCGGGGAAGTCCGCCTTCCAGATGTACCGCGACGAGGCGGCCGACCCGCCGACCCTCGTCTGCCAGGTCGGGACCACCCGGCTCGGCTACCAGCTGCGGTGCATCGAGGACCTCCACGAGATGCTCAAGGCCCACGGCGACTGGATGGCGCTGGGCAACGCCGACGAGCAGAAGCCGGCGGCCGAGGGGACCGTGGAGGCGTGGGCGCGGTCGGCCGAGAACCCGGTCGGCGGATGGTACGGGGTCAAGAAGGGCCTTCGCGGGCGCTTTGGCAACTATGTGCCGCCCGTGCTCGAGGCGCTCGGCCTGGCCGAGGTCGAGCACAATGCCCGCAACAACCGGATGCGGGCGATCTGAGCAGACCGGCCGGTCACCGGCCGGCGCCTGCGCCCAGCCGGCGGGCGATGTCGTCGCGGACGTGCCGGGCGTGGACCCGCGTGCCGACCGGCGGGTTCGGGCGGACCAGGGCGGCCTGGGTCGCGCGGTCGCGGATGTAGGCGGCGCGGAGCTCGTCGAGCAGCGACGTGGCCTGCGCCTTCGCGCGCGTGTAGAGCGTCGTCGCCGTGACGCCGAGGCTGCCGAGCAGGCCGATCACCACGTTGTGATCGGTGTTGCCCGAGTCGGCCGCCAGCCGGGCGGCAGCCAGGACGAGGCCGGCGATCGCGACGAGGCCGACGGCGATCTGGGCGTAGAAGGCCCGCAGGACGGGGATCGCGACGCCGAGCGGTGCGAGCTGGCCGCGTTCGACGGTGAGGTCCTGGGCGCGGCGCTCCCCGCGGATCAGGTCGCTCCAGATCAGGCCCTGGCGGAAGAGCTGGAGCCGGGCGTTCGGCTGGGCGCGCCACGACGGCGCGGCCGCGACGTCGACCCACCCGTCGAGCGAGTGGCCGACGACCGCGACGACGACCGGGTCGAGGTAGTCGCTGAGGCGGCCGGCCAGGCGCTTGAGGAGGCCGGCCCGGCGGGCCCCGAGGACCTCGGTCCAGGCCCGCGGGTCACCGGGATCGGTGATCTTCGGGTCGAGCTCCCAGTAGGTCTCGGCGAGTCCGCGGCCGAGCTGGTAGGCGGCTGACAGGCGCGGGCGCAGGACGAGGGCGTCCTGGACGGCGCCGTCCCAGCTGTAGAAGGCGCTCGTCAGCTGGCCCCAGAGGCCGAGGTCGCCGGGCTTGGCTTCGAGCCCGGCCAGCAGCGGCTGGAGCCGCGTGGCCCGGGAGAGCTTGTCGGGGCGCTCGGCGAAGTTGAGCCCGAGTGCGTCGCTGAGGCCGCAGACGGCAGTGAACAGCTCGAGCCGCTGCTCGGCCGGCGTCCGCTCGGCCGCCAGCGGGAGTGCGTTGTCGGTCCCCGGGGACGGCGGGCCGTCCTCGACGTGCTCGACGGCCGGCCGGTAGCGGCCGCGGAGCTCGGCGATCGCCCAGCCGAACCTGAACGCGTCGTTCACTTCGGTTGCGTCGGCCGGGACCGGCCGCATGATCGGAGGGAGGGCCACAGTTGCCGACAGCTTGCCGGACGCCGCGCCCCGGCGACCGCCCGGCTACCGGCGCCGGCGTCTGCTCAGAGCGGCGTGCCGAGCTCGACGAGGGTTCCGAACGGGTCGCGGACGAAGGCGACCCGCTGGCCGTGCGGCTTGTCCTGGGCGTCGGCGAGCAGTGTGCAGCCGGCGGCGAGTGCGTCGGCGAGCGCGGCGTCGACGTCGCCGGCGACCAGCGTGATCTCGACGTTCGCCGGCGCCTCGTCGAGTCCGGCCGGGCGGACCCCGCCGGGGAAGTTGGCGGCGCCGAGCGCGTAGGACGCGAACGCCAGCTTGGTCGGGCCTGTATCGAGCTGGGCGTAGGACCCGTCGGGGGCGACGAACTCCCCGCGGAGACCGAACGTCCGCTGGTAGAAGGCGCTGGCGTCGGCCGGGTGCTCGACGTAGACGATCACCCACCCGAGGCCCAGCTCGACGTCACCCATCGGCTCGGGCCCTGCGCTCGCGGCTGAACTCCCACCACGGCCTGGCCGGGCCGCCGTCGGCGAAGGCGACGGCGGCGATCGCCGGGCCGATCTTCGGCATCGATCTCAAGTCGCTCGTGCTCACCCGGTGGATGATCGCACCGGACCGGCGGGTCGTCTTGGAGGAAACGGACGTCTGACGGGGGCCGGTCGGCGGGCCGCGGGGACCCCGCCGTGCAAACAGGTGTCGATTCGCTGTTCGGGAATCCCAGCTAACCGGCCAGGACGAGCGTCGGCGGTAGGCCGGCGAGGGCGCGGCAGTCGTTGGCGAAGTGGGCCTGGTCGCAGTAGCCGGCCTCGAGCGCGGCCCTGACGAGATCGTCGCCTGCCCGGCCGGCCGCGAGCGCCCGCTGGAGGCGCAGGACCCTGGCCAGGCGCTTGGGCCCATAGCCGACCGCGGCCGCGACCCGCCGGTGGAGCTGGCGCTCGCTGAGGCAGAGCTCGTCGGCCAGCCGCCGGATCTCGACGTCCGGCCGACCGAGGCGGAGGATCGCCTCGCGGACGAGCAGGTCCGGCTGGCCGGCCTGCGCCGCCCGCCGGCCCAGCCACCCGCGGATCCCGGAGACCGGGTCCGCGGCGAGCTCGAGCGACTCGGCCAGCCGCTGCCCGTCTGCGGCCCAGACGTCGTCGACCGGAACGCGGGCGTCGACCACGGACTCGGGCGCGAGGCCGAACAGACCCGGCGCGGCCCCGGGGCGCAGGCGGGCGCCGGCGACGCGCGTCCCCGGCGGGAGGGCGACGACGAAGGCCGTCGTGTTCGGGCCGACGACCTGCGTCCCGACACCCTCGATCCAGACGATGTCGACGCACCCGTCGGGCAGGACGCGAACCGGCCGGTGGTCGCCCCGGCGCTCCCACGTGCACTCGAGCCACGGAGCCAATCCAGGCGGCGGGGGATGCTCGACGTAGGACACCGACCCAGCCTACGCCGCTGCCGCGGTCCGGGGTCTCAGGCAGCTCGCGGGAGGCTCGGAGACGACGTTCAGGTCCTCTTCCCTCAGCCGCCCTTACCGCGCGCCGCGGCCCTTCGCTCGGCCCGGTTGGGGCCGGGGGCCTTCGGCCGGGGCGAGCCGATGTGCTCGAGGGCCTCGTCGAGGCTCGCGATCGGGTCCTCCACGCGGCCGACGAGGAGGCTGCGGGCGCGGAGGTCGTAGATGTTCCGCGGATGGCCGCCGTCGGCCGCGGCCTCCCGCTGGACGAGGGTTGCCGGGACGAGCCAGATTCCGGACCCGGGGATCTGCATCAGGGTGAGCAGCCGGGTCTCGCCGTGGACCGACAGGAGGAAGGCCCGTTCGAGCGTGGTCGGCCGGAGGATCTCGACGCCGAAGCGGAGCAGGGCCTGCTCGTCGGCACCGAGGACCACCCGCAGCTGTGAAGGCTGCCGGACGTCCCAAGCGGCGATGTAGTCTGCTTCGGTGACCGACGCGCGCCACGAGAACAGCTCCTTGAGCTCGGCATCCCGCCGGTCGTCGACGACGATCGCGATCTCCGGCGGCGACCGCTCGGTCGGCGGCTCGAGCTCGACGAGGCCGAGGCTGAATGCGACTCCGTCGAGCGTCTGGGTGATCTCCTCGACCGACATGCCCCAGGCGCTGAGCGCCTCGGTGAACTGCTCGCGCTCGCTGTCGCGCAGCCGATCGGTCATCGGCCGGCCGGCCGATCGGTCTGGGTGCCGCGGGTCCGGGGATCGTCGGTCGGCGTGCGGCGGGACCGGGGACAATCGGTCGGCGTGCGGTGGGACCGGGGATCGTCGGTCGGCGTGCGGCGGGTCCGGGGATCGTCGGTCGACGTGCGGCGGGTCCGGGGATCGTCGGTTGCGAGTCTCACCCTGGGAATTATGACGCCGTCGGCTCGACCTGCTCCGTCCGGGCCGCCCGGCGGGCAGTCCGGCCGGGCCGTCGCGCCGGGGAGCGGCCGGGGCGGCCCGCGGGTCACGGTGAGGATCGCGGTCTCCGGGATGGTCGGCGTTGTGACGGCCGTCGTGACCGCCGTGCTCGCCCCGATCTGGGCGGTCCCGCTCGCCGGGTGGGGGCTCGCGGCACTGGTCTTCGTCGTCTGGATGTGGGGCTCGATCTGGCCGCTGAGCGCCGCCCGGACGGCCGAGCGGTCGCGCAGCGAGGATCCCGGCCGGGCGGCGACGGACGTCCTCCTGCTCAGCGCGAGCGTCGTCAGCCTCCTCGCGGTCGGACTCGTCCTCGTCCAGGCCAACCAGAGCACCGGCCTCGAGCGGGGCCTGCTCGTGTTTCTCAGCGTCGCGAGCATCAGCCTGTCGTGGACGGTCGTCCACACGGTCTTCGCCCTGCGCTACGCCGCGCTGTACTACGCGGGTAAACCGGGTGGCGTCGACTTCAACGAGAACGACCCGCCCGATTTCGCGGATTTCGCGTATCTCGCGCTGACGATCGGGATGACCTACCAGGTCTCGGACACCGACCTCCAGACGAAGGCGATCCGCCGGACCGCCGTTCGGCACGCCGTGCTGTCGTTCGCGTTCGGCACCCTGATCATCGCGACGACGATCAACCTCGTCGCCGGTCTCGGCAAGTAGCCCGGCCGGTCGGGCTACCATCGGCTGGGATGCTCGCGGCTGTCTACGAGTCGACCGGTCCGGCGGCCGAGGTTCTCGCCGTCCGGGAGATCCCCACGCCGGACCCCGGCCCCGGCGAGGTACGCGTGCGGCTCGCCGTGTCGGGGGTAACCCGACCGACTGGAAGTCCCGGTCCGGCGGCGCGCTCGACGGTCCGTTCCAGATCCCCGACCAGGACGGAGCCGGGGTGATCGATGCGGTCGGCGAAGGCGTCGGCACGGATCGGATCGGGCAGCGGGTCTGGGTCTACTTCGCCGCGTGGAAGCGGCCGTGGGGGACCGCGGCCCAGTGGACCGTGCTGCCCGCCGCCCAGGCCGTCCCGCTGCCGGCGGGCGTGAGCTTCGAGCTCGGCGCGTCGCTTGGGATTCCGGCTCTGACGGCCCACCGCTGCCTGTTCGCCGACGGGCCGATCGCCGGCCGGCACGTGCTCGTCGCGGGCGGCGCCGGCGCGGTTGGCCACGCGGCGATCGAACTCGCCCGGTGGGCCTCGGCCCAGGTCGTTGCCAGCGTCAGCGGTGACGCGAAGGCCGAGCTCGCCCGGACGGCCGGAGCCCAGGCGACCGTCGACTACCACGCCGCCGACGCCGTCGAGCAGATCCTCAGGCTGACGGACGGCGGCGTCGACCGGATCGTCGAGGTCGCGCTCGGCGCGAACCTCGAGCTCGATCTCAGGGTCAGCCGGCCGAACGCGGCGATCTCGAGCTACGCGACCGAGCCAGGCGGCGAGGTCACGGTCCCCGTCCGGCGGCTGATGTCCCCGAACATCGTGCTCCGCTTCGTCCTCGTCTACACGATGCCCGAGGACGCCCTGCACGCGGCGATCGCCGGCGTGACCGCAGCGCTCGAGGCCGGCGCCCTGACCACGCTCCCGCTCCACCGCTTTCCCCTCGACGAGATCGCCGCCGCCCACGACGCGGTGGAGGACGGGGTGGTCGGCAAGGTCCTGGTCGACATACCCTGACCGCCGGCCGGGGATCCTGCCACTAGGAGCGAGGGTCAGTCACCGCGGGGTGGCCCTAGCGGTCGACGAGCGTGAACTTCGTCGTCGTCGAGCTCGGCACCGTGCTCAGCTGGACGATCGCCGGGAGGGCGTTGTGCCTGGCCTTCTTCAGGCGGGCACGGACGGCGGCCGTGACCGCGAAATGGAGGGTCACCGTGTGGTTGGGGAACACGTTGAACTTCTCGGTTGCGACGATCGGCGCCGTCGTGGTCGTCCCGATCCGCAGAACGCCCTTGCCGATGCAGCCCATCCCGTCCTCGTGGCACCCGAACCTGAAGCTCAGCTTGTTGTCGATGACCCGGATCGTGTTTCCGCTCAGCGGGCGGATCGTCCCCTTCTGCATCGGCGGCTCGAGCGTCGCGTCGATGCCGGCCGTGTCGCCGCCGTTCGTGACGACCTGCGGCTCGCCGAAGCAGACCTGACACTGGTCGGCGGCTGACGGTCCGGGTCCGCCGTAGACCTGCTCGGCGTAGTTGTCGTCGGTCGGATCCAGCGCGTTGAACGCGATGTCGTAGCTGCCCGGCGAGACGACGAGGGCGTAGTTCCCGTTCGCGTCGGTCACCCCCTGCGTCAGCTGCGCGGCCGGGTCGTTCCCGGCCGGCGCGGCAACGACGCTGATGCCCGCGAGCGGCTGACCCGAAGGCCCGGTCACGCGTCCGGTGATCAACCCGGCCGCGGCCGGGGTCTGGCCGGTCGCGGTGGCGGTGATCGCCACCCCGCCGACGAGTGCTGCGACGAGGGCGGCCACGGCACTCCGACGATTGGGTCTGGCGGCCATTCCCGCGAGTCTAGCCCGGTCGCCGGGACTCGAGTCGAGCTTCGTCGCTGCGGCCCGATCACCCCGACGAGCGCGCGGACGGGTCGGTCAGTCCGGCAGGTGCTCTGCGTCGGACTCGCCGCTGAGGGAGTCGACCGACTCCTCGTCGGGCCCGACGGCGTCCTGCATGATCCGCGACGGCGTGTGCTCGTCGCCGTGTGACGTGTGGTCGATCAGATCCGCCTCGGCAAGCTCGAAGCCCTCCGACTCGCCGCCGCCGGCCTCGTCGACGGCCCGCCGCTCCTCGAGCCGACGGGCTTGCAGGTCGATGATCGGATCGGCTGCGGTCTCGTCGTCCATCTCTTCAATGTACTCCGTCCCTCCGCCCCCGCTCGCCTCGACGGCGCCTGCCTCTCCGGCGCTCGGCTCGCCCGAGCCTGCATCGCCGGAGCCTGCATCGCCGGAGCTCGTTTCGCCGGTGCTCGGGTCGCCGGCGGCTGCCTCGGGGTGCTGCCCGCGATCGGGCGCGGCGGTTGTCTCGCCCGTGCCGGTTGCCAGCGTGCCGCCCGGGCGGAACTGGCTGGCGAGGATCGTCACGAGGAGGACGAGACCGCCGACCATCACCGCGAAGAACCCCCGGTCGGTCCGGTGGGCGGTCGACCCCGAGATCTTGCCGAGCGCGCTCGGCAGGGACCCGGCATCCACCGAGAGGTAGGTCGCCCCGACGGCGACCAGGACGACCGCCGCGGCTCCGGCCAGGCAGATCGCGAGGGTCCTCGCGCTCCGCATGTCGAGTCAGTCCTGACCGATCGCCGCGAGCGACTCCAGCGCCTGCGCGTCGAGCGCGACGTCCCCGGCGGCGACGTTCTCCTCGAGGTGTCCGACCGACGACGTCCCGGGGATCAGGAGGATGCTCGGGCTGTGCTGGAGCAGCCAGGCCAGGCCGACCTGGGCCGGCGTCAGGCCGAGCCGTCCGGCGGTCTCCTGCACGACCGGGTCGTCGCTGACGTGTCGCTGTCCGGGGAAGGCCGACCCGAGCGGGAAGAACGGGACGTAGGCGATCCCGGCGTCGACGCAAAGGTCGAGCGTCGGCTGATCGTCGCGCGAGAGCAGGCTCATCGGGTTCTGGACGCAGGCGATCTCTGTCTGCGCGAGTCCGGCCTCGACCTGTTCGAGGGTCACGCTGCTCAGGCCGATCCCGCCGATCTTCCCCTCGTCGCGGAGCGCGATCATCTCCCCGAGCTGCTCGGACAACGGGACGACCTGGTCACCTGTGACCGCGACGTCGCCCATCAGGCGGAGGTTGACGACGTCGACCCGGTCGACCTCGAGCGACCGGAGGTTGTCCTCGACGCCCCGGCGCAGCTCGGCCGGCCGCTGGGCCGGGATCCATCCGCCGTCTGAGCTTCGTGCGCCGCCGACCTTGCTGACCAGGACGAGGTCGTCCGGGTACGGATGGAGCGCCGCGTGGATCAGCTCGTTCGAGACATCCGGCCCGTAGTACTGGGCCGTGTCGATGTGGTTCACGCCGAGCTCGACCGCCCGGCGCAGCACTGCCAGGGCCTGATCCCGATCGGCCGGTGGCCCGAACACGTGCGGACCCGGGAGCTGCATCGCGCCGAACCCGATCCGCCGGACGCCGCGGCCGGCCAGCTGAGCTTCGTATGCGTTCATCGCCTGAAGTCTAGGCCCGGCCGGCCGCGGCCAACCCGATCGCGAAAATGCGCCGCCCGGCACCGCGACTCCGGGAAAGTGCGCCTCCCAGGCCGCGCGACTCCGGGAAAGTGCGTCTCCCGGCCCCGCGACTCAGGGAAAGTGCGTCTCCCGGCCCGGCGACTCAGGGAAAGTGCGTCTCCCGACCTCGCGACTGTGGATAATCACCGCCGTGGCCCGCAAACGTCCCAGGACCCGCCGGGGGCTCGCCGCGGCAGTCGGCCTCGGCATCGCCGGTGGCATGCGGACGTTCGTCCCGCCGGCGACGATCGCCGTCCGCGACGGCCGGCCCCGCTCCCGCCTGCTCCGCGTGAGCATCGTCCTCGCCTCGGCCGGCGAGCTCGTCGTCGACAAGCTGCCGAGCGCTCCCAGTCGGACCGAGCCGGCCGGCCTCGGCGCCCGCGTCGCCTCCGGCGGCTGGGTCGGCTGGTCCTGTGCCGGGCCGATCGGCGGTGTCCTCGCCGGCGCGGCGGCGCTCGGAAGCGCCGTCCTGATGCACGGCGTCCGCCGCGACCTCGGCAAGCAGACCGGACTCCCCGACCCGGTGCTCGCCGTGGCCGAGGACTCGCTCGCCCTGCTGATCGCTCGGTTCGTCACCCGCCGCCCGCTGGCCCGCCCGAGTCCCAAGCCAACGCCCCCGGCGAAGCAGGCCGCCCCGGCGAAGCAGGCCGTCGCCGCGAAGCCGCCGCCGCCCGCCCCGCCGCCGCCCGCCCCTCCCCCGCCGCAGGCTCCGAAGCGACGAAGGTTGTGTCGCCGGTGCTGAGCGTTTGCTCGGCCTGCCGTGGGCGCGCTCGGCCGGCTGCGGGGGACGTGGACGTCGGCAGGGTCAGGTAAGGAGACGAGGGAGAGCCACGTGACAAAGTAGTTGCTTGCGGCATGCAACTACTTTCTGAAAGAGGTTCACCTCCTCTCCGCCCCGACGCTCCCGGTCCCCCCGAGGTCCCCGGTCGTCCCGCCGCCGTCGCCCACCGCCTGTAACCCGGTCCGCCGCGCACCGGCCGCGCACCCGCGGCGCGCCAGCGGCCCGGCCCCCCGGCAACGCCACCGGTCAGGCTCGACGCCTCCCGGCCAGCTCGCAGACGACGC
Organism: Solirubrobacteraceae bacterium; assembly: GCA_035553395.1. GTDB lineage: Bacteria > Actinomycetota > Thermoleophilia > Solirubrobacterales > Solirubrobacteraceae > Palsa-513. Next base: position 54,072 of record DASZKP010000004.1, read on the forward strand.
GGACGGCCTCGCCGACGTCCGTGCAGATGCTCCCACCGCTCGCCCGGATGAAGTACGCGACCTGGAGGTTGACCGGCGTCGCCGAGTTGTCGCCACCCGGCCGCAGGTCGGTCCGCAGGCCGACGACCGGCCGTCCCCGGGCCGTGGCGTAGCCGATCTCCGCCGCCGTCCCGCTGTCGACGTCGACCCCGTCGAGCACCGCGAGGACCCCGTCGCACCGGTCGAGCAGCTCGGCGTTGCGAGCCCCGACCAGCTCGTTGACCTCGGCCAGCCGGCCCGTCCGCGCCGGCTCGCCGAGGCTCTCGGCCGCCGCGAACCACCCCGCGCTCTCCGCGTCCCACGGGTCGAGCGGGTCGACGCCCGCCGCACGCAGGCTCGGCTCGACCACGTCCCGCCAGTAGAGCCGGCCGCTCGCCGTGAAGCCCAGCGGGCTTGCCACGTAGACCTCGATGCCCACGAGCCTACCCAGCCGATCCGACGGCCCCCGGCAGCCCGGCTGCTCCGCCGATCCGACGGCCCCCGGC
>DASZKP010000005.1:0-16745 GCA_035553395.1 Solirubrobacteraceae bacterium
GTCGCCCGCACGACTGCCGCGATCCCGCCACGACCATGCGAACTGGCCTCCGCAGCGGCCCACATCCGCCGGCCACGCTCATCAAGCTCCTCCCGCACAATCAGCCAACGCTCGCGGATCCCGGACTCGTCGACCATCGCCGCCAACATGCTGCCCTACTTCGCCAGCAGCGCACCCAAACCTGCCCACATCCCAACAATAATTTAGGAGGCAACCCTAAGCGGGGCCTCGGCAGCGTTCATGAATCCCTCCAGTCGAGGGCGGCGTCGAGCAACGCGGCATCCTCAGTAGTCATCCGGTTTCGATCCAGCCGTTCGAGGAGCGCCTGTCTCGCGATCTTGGCGGCGGTGCCGTCGCTATCCTGGAGAACCGCGGCGGTCGCCCACCAGTCCTCGCCCTCCGCCCCAAGGCGGTAGGCCATGTAATTCGCGAGCGAGCCTGTTGCTAGGTCGCGCTCCGCGGCGAGCTTCTGCACCTCAGCCTTGAGCCGCTGCAGCTGATGCTCCGTCCGGTCGGCAAGCTCCCGGGCCAATGAGTCCGGCTCCCCGAGAAGGAGCTCTCCTGCAAAGTCGTTTGCTTCCTGCTCGTCGTCGTCTTCGGAGAACCGGCCGACCTCAGTGACCTCGACGACGACTCCCGAAGTCGAGTCGAGATGACGACTGACGTGCGCGAGTTCGTGACCGAGGTCGAACGCCCATCGAGCATCTGAGGGCGTGACCTGTTTCAGCACAACAACGGCGCGGCCGTCGATGCTCCAGCACGCCCCGTGAAACTCGCCGGGGTCGGCCAGCGGCAGAACTGCGACCTGGTGATCCCAGCACCAGTCCAGCAACTGAGAAAAGCCCATCGAGCCGTGCAGCTTCAGAATCTCGGTGCGTATCGCCACGGGGTTCTCCGGGATGTCCGCGGCCGGCCGCGGACACGCGTGGTCGACCAAGAGCGCAAGCCAATGTGCCCACATCGTGTATGTCGCGAGTTCTGGCCGCTGGTTGACAGCCGCCTTGAAACGCCCCTCGAGCACGAGCTGTGGCTGTACCCCCGGGGACGCTGAGGCTGGGTCGACGCCAAAGATCCGTCGGGCGGCAGCCGCTAAGGCGTCGCCGTCGTCACGCAATGCCTCGCTGATCCGGCGAACCAGTCGGGCCGGGACGCCCGCCTTCCTCATCGCGGCAATGACGATCTCCGGCTGCACGCCCGACCCGCCCTCCTCGGCTAGATCGTGCAACGTGTAGTCCATTGCCGCGAGGATCCGGCGCAACGTGCGGAACACCACGTCGTGGCGACCGAGTTCGATCCGAGACATGCTCATTGGGCTGATGCCGGCGGCGGCGGCGACTTGCTTGGCGGTCATGCCACGCCGCACGCGCAGCGCCCGCAATCGCTCGCCAATCCGCCGAGCCTCGTCGTCTGCTTCGCCGATCAGGAACTCCGCGAACGCCGGGTCGCTCTGGCCGCGCAAGCTCGTCCACGGGACGTCGATCTCGCCCTCGGCACTTGGGACGATGACCTCCTGACCGCGCGGCCGTGCGGCCGACCAGTCAAGTCCCTTCGGCGGACGCGCCACGAGACGCTCGACATCCAGCGTCGCCTCGTCGCCGTCAACGAATCGCACGTGAAGCCGCCCGTCAAACGTCAGCGACTCGACGGTCTGATAGGCCCGGCTCTCCCAGCGCCGCTCAGCCATTGAATTCGTCCCATGCGTCGGCGAGGTCGTCTAGATGCGAGTCGATGAGCCGCCTCACGTCTCGTCGTAGGGGCCCACCGATAAACGGCTGGCGGTCGACGATCCGGACGCTCGCGACAGACTCGCCGCCGATCCATACGTGGAAATGCGGTACGTGACGCCGCTGGGAGTCAGCGAGATACACCTTCAGCTCAATTGCGCCGGAACGCACGATAGTAGGCAAGAATCCGAGAGGTTCTAAACGTTTGCGTATAGTCATGCTACTCCGGCGCCGGACGAATAGAAAGCCTCACCGCTGAGATCACGCCGTTGCGGCTAGGCATAACGAGCGCTGGTCGCCCGCTGACTTCTGGCCTGGAGCCGTTCGCTGCGAGGTAGCGGGCGCTCCTGCTCCTACTCGGGCACCCGGCGGCCCCATGGCCAGCCGTCCTGGCAGGTCGGCGCCAGCCGGCCTGGTTGCCAGATCAGCGGAGGGTCCGGGTTCAGTCAAGGGAAGGCCGTCAGGCCCGGCCGCAGGCCGCCCCGCAGGGGTGACCTTGACGGGTTCCGGACCCGGAGCTACACCAGCGAGGCCCCGTCCCACCGGGGCGGGCACGGGCGGTGCGTATAGTCTGCGCCGCTTTTGGGCCTCTGTACGACGGGCGCGTTGAGTGAGCCAGCTTTGCTGGAGCGGGCTCTCGACTCCGCCGGTCAACGCCGTCGCGCGGCGCTACGATTGGAGCGTGGCTCAAGCAACCGACCCAAAGCTGAACGCCCGGCGGGCGGCGATCGAATACGCGCGCGGGATCATCGCGGACCTGGCGCCGGGACGCAGCCTTGCTGACGAGCTGATCGCGGAACGCCACGCAGAGGCGGCCGCCGACGCACCCGCCGCCCGTCGCGGCGACAGTGGCAACCACTGAGGCGCCCCGAGCTGCCGACGGACCGGAGTCCGTCCTGGACGCCTCGGCCCTGCTCGCGTTCATCCAGGACGAGCGAGGCGCGTCCGTCGTCGCCGAGGCCCTGGCGGCGACGGCCGCGATCAGCGTCGTCAACTGGGCTGAGGTTCTCTCGAAAGTCGCAGAGCGCGGTCGAGACGCCGACGAGCTCGCGACGGGCCTCCACAACCATGGTTTCGTCGGAGAGCTGCTGACAATCGAGGCCATGACCGAGGCGGACTGCCTGACCGTCGCCTGGATGCGCCCGGTGACGCGCTCAGCCGGCCTCTCGCTCGCGGACCGCACCTGCCTGGCGCTGGCCCGCCGGCTTGCCTTACCCGTCCTGACGGCCGACCGCAGCTGGAGCGATCTCGAGGTCGGAGTCGATGTCCGCCTGATCCGCTGACGACGCCGAAGCCGCCTGGACGCGGAACGCCCGAGCCACCATCGCCGCATCCTCCTTCCGCGGCGCGTAGTGCAGGTAGCGCATCGTCGTCTGGATGTCAGCGTGGCCCATCCACTCCTGCACGCGGCGGATGTCGGCCTCGCCGATCATGCGCGTACCGAACGTGTGGCGCAGGTCGTGAAAGCGCAGCGGACGGAGCTCGGCCCGGACGAGCGCGGCCTTGTAGCGCCGGCGCAGCGCCGCGCTGTCCAGATGGCCGCCGGCGACCCCGCAGAACACCGGATCGTCCTCGCCGACGAAGTGCTCCCGACCGCCCAGCCGCGCCAGCGCCTCGGCCACGTCGGGCGCCAGCGGGACCGAGCGGACCTTCCCGGACTTCGGCGTTGTGACCTCCCCCAGTCCGTAGCTACCGCGCACGCGGACGACAGATCCCGCAAAGTCGACGTCTCGCCACCGCAGCGCCAGGAGCTCGCCTTGGCGCAGGCCGGTGAACGCCGCCGTCAGGAAGACCGCCGCGTCCTGCTCGGACTCGGCCACCCGGACGAGCGCCCAGACCTCCTCGGGCGAGAAGACGTCGATGTCGCCGCTGCGCCGCTGCGGGTACTTCTCGACCTCCGCGGCCGCGTTGAACGGCAAGCCGTAGACCTTCCGCGCCCGACCGAGAATCCCGTGCATCAGGATCAGGAGCTTGTTGCGGGTCCGGATCGACCCGTCGACCGTCGCGATCCACGTCTCGATCGCCTCCGTCGTCACGTCCTCGATCGCCAGCGACCCGAACGCCGGCAGGAGATGGGCGTTGATCACCGACCGGTAGCCCCGCAGCGTCCATGGCTTGCGCTCGCGATCGTGCTCGACGTAGCGCAGGTACTCTGCCGCTGCGTCGGCGAACGTCGCCCCCGTCACAACCATCCCCGGCAGCGTCCCCCGGCGAGCCTGGTCGAGCACGTTGCGCAACCAGTCCTCGGCCAGGCGCTTCGTCACGTAGCCGCCCGGCGGCCTCCCCCGCCCGGTCCAGGCCGGCCCGATCTTCCGCTGGACCTGGCGGCCATTGGGCAGCCGGTACTTGGCGTACCAGACCTGACCCCGGGCCCGATCGACGCGGAAGACGTGCCCGGTGGGCGGTTGGAGGACCTGTCGGGAAGCAGACATCGGCTCTGTCTGATCCGACGATACACGAGCTTCGGGACATATTCGGGACACGCTTTCCGAATCGCCGAGATCCCGGACTTAGAAAAGCCCCTAGATCCAGGACTTCTGCAGTGGGCCGTGTTGGAATCGAACCAACAACCTTGGGCTTAAGAGGCCCCTGCTCTGCCAATTGAGCTAACGGCCCGCGGGCGGGTCCCGGCTGCGGACCGCAACCGGGTTGAATCTTAGCCGCTGGGGCCGATCAGCCGCCGGGCAGGGTCGCCGTCGTGCCGACGCCGCTCGCCTGCTTGGCGGCGGCGGCCACCTCGGCCGCGGCCTGGACCTTGTCGGTCGCCAGCTGGGCCTTGAGCGTGACCTGGGAAGCCTTCGGCTCGAGGCTGACGGCCTTCGCGGCCGCGAGGTCGCCCTTGCGGCTCTGGCTGGCGAGGTACGCGAGGACGGCCAGCGTGGCGTACGCGTCCGGGCTCGTCGGGTTCTGGCCGACGACGATCTCCTGGGCGCTGACCGCGTCGGCCGGGAGGTTGAGCTGGGCCGGCTCGAAGGCCCTGACCATCTCGCTGGCGACGGTGGCATCCGGGGTCTTCGGGTTCAGCGACAGGTACTTGTTCCACGACGTCCGCGCCTGCGCTAGCTCGGCCTTGCCCTTCGCCGTGAACGACTCGGTCGTCGTGTCGTAGCCGTCCCCGCTCGCGGCCACCTCGTACTGGGCGTTGGTCAGCGCGGCCCAGGCGGCGGCGTCCGTCGGCGCGACGCCGACCCGCTTCTTGGCGGCGGTGAGCTCGTTCTGGAACACGTTGGACCCGCCGCCGCCATTCTGGCCGACGGCGTTCAGCAGTCCGCCGCCACTCCCGCCGCCGCCGATCCCGAAGAAGATCAGGCCGCCGCCCAGCAGAACCGCAAGGAACAGGTAGATCGCCTGAATCGTGCGGCGCTTGCCGCGGCCGCGCAGGTCAAAGAGCATCGTCGTCCTCCTCGTCGGTGGGCCTCGGCGGCGGAGCCGGCGGCGGGATCGGTGGCGGCGCGAGCGGCGGAGCCGCGGGTTCGGCCGAGGTGTGGGGTCGTGTGCCGGCCCCGGCGACCCGTCCGCCGTCCGGCGGCGACCCGGTCGAGGACGGCCGCGCGGGGATTCGCGGGCGCCGGGATGCAACCGGGGCGGGACGCCCGGTCGACGAGCCGCCAGGCACGCCTGCGGCGACCGGCGGCGGGGCCGGCGGTGGCGCGGTCGGGGGCATCGGCACCGGCGTCGGCGTCAGCGCACCAACCGCCGGCGCGACCGGCATCGTCACGGTGGGCGACAGACCGGCGGCCGGACCCGGCGAGGGCGGCGGAGCCAGACCGCCAGCCGGCGCCGGCGAGGCCGGAGGAGTCGGGGCGGGCGGCGGAGGCGGAGGCGGAGGCGTTCCCCCTGACGTCGGCGGGTCCCCCCCGGGTCCGGGACGCCGGCCGGGCCCGGTCGAAGCGGCGGCATCGGCGGCGGCCCGGCGGGTGGCCCGCTTCTCCATGAACGTGGCCAGGTGGACGCTGATCTCGTAGAGCAGGACGAGGGGTGCGGTCTCGAGGGCCATCGTGATCGCGTCGCCGGGGAGGAGGGCGGCGATCACGGCGGCGACGACGACGGCGTAGCGGCGGTTCTTGCGCAGCTGCTTGGGCGTCACGATGCCCGCCCGCGTGGCCGCGAGGATCCCGACCGGGACCTGGAAGATGAGGCCCATCGCAAGGAGAATCAGGGCTTCGAAGCGGTAGTAGGCGCTGGCCTGGACGAGGACGTTGTACGAGCTGCTGTTGAAGTTCTGGAAGAAGCGGACCGACGCGGGGAAGACGACGAAGTAGCCGAAGGAGACTCCGACGAGGAAGAGGAACGGGATCGCCAGCATCAGCGGCAGGGCGATCTTCCGCTCGGTGGGACTGAACGCCGGCAGGACGAAGGCGTAGGCCTGGAAGAGGATCACCGGGAGGGAGAGGAGCAGGGCGAAGTAGAAGGCGATCGTGATCGACGCCGTGAACGGCTCGCCGATTCCGAGCGTGACCGGCTTGTCGGGCTGGGGGACCTTGGGGACCCTCGCCGTGGCAAGGGCGATCTCCCGGCCGTAGGAGGCGAGCGCGGCGCGCACGGCGGGCTTGAGCCCGGCGGCGGGCGAGGCGAGCAGCGTGGCCTCGCGCTCCTCGACCGACGCGAGGCCGAGCAGGGCCTTCTGGGTGATCGCGGTCTGTCCGAGTGTTCCGTTGCCCTTCTCGACCTGCTTCTGGGTCTGCTTGGAGAGGGGGGCGTTGACGATCGTGAGCAGCGCCTTGTTCTGCCAGGCGCAGATCCCGAACGCGACGGCCAGGGCGAGGGCGGAGACGATCAGGCGGGTTCGCAGCTCGGCGAGGTGCTCGACGAGGCTGAGACGATCCTCGTGCCTGATCGTCCGAATCGCGCTCGCCATATCCGCTGACACCCTAGCGCCTGGCGCCGGCCTCCCGGGCTCGCCGGCCGAGGGCTCAAGGTCCATGATTCCCCGGCCGATATGAGGCCACATGGAGGATCAGCCGAACACCCAGCACTTCACCCGCCGGCTCACTCTCCCGAGCGGCCGCCTGGTCGAGGTCGTGTATTTCGAGTCGAGCCCGGCCAACGACGACGACGACCAGGACCTCCAGCACTGCGGGGCCTGCCACGGCGACGTCGTCCAGCCGGTCGAGTGGTTCGCGCTCGGCAAGTCCTACTGGCAGGTGACGCTCCACTGCCCCAACTGCGGCTGGTCGGGGACCGGCGTCTTCCCGCAGGCCGTGCTCGAGCGCTTCGATCGTCAGCTCGACCGGGCGAACGAGTTCCTCGTCGGCGAGCTCGACCGGATCGGCCTGGAGAACATGGCCGCGGAGATCGCCCTGTTCACGCAGGCCCTCGCCGAGGACCACATCCTCCCCGCCGACTTCTGAGCCTCGGCCCGCCGACTAGGCGTAGCGCTCGACGACCCCGTCGGCGACGAGCTCGAGCGCCCGCCGCTGGTCGGATCCCAACCCGGCCGGCAGGCGTTCCTTGGCCTCGGCGACCAGCCGGTGGGCGCGTTCGCGGGCGAGCCCGGCCGCCCCGGTCTCGAGCACTCGATCGCAGACCTCGCCGGGGTCGTCGATCGTCCGCAGATCCAGTTCGGCCAGGGTCGGGTCGAGGCGGCGGGCCTCGATCAGCGGGAGCGTGACGGTCCCGTCGAGGAGATCGGTCCCCCGCCGTTTTCCCGTCCGCTCGGCCGGTCCGGTCATGTCGAGGACGTCGTCGAGGATCTGGAAGGCCGTTCCGATCGACATCCCGAAGCCCTCGAGTGAGATCGACCCCGAGCCGATCGCCCCGAGCTCGCAGGCGGCCTCGAAGAGGCTGGCGGTCTTGAGCTCGCAGCGGTGGATGTAGCGCTCGACGGTGACGTCTGCGCTCCACGCGTCCTCGCGCTGGATCAGCTCGCCGCGGGCGAGGGCGGAGCTCGCGGCCGAGAGGACGCGCAGCTGCTCGACGCTGGCGTTCCCGGCGAGCTCGGCGAACGCCCGGGAGAAGAGCAGGTCGCCGATCGCGGTCGCGGCCGGGCGGCCGCCGCTGGCGAAGACCGTGCGCCGGCCGCGGCGCAGCGGCGCGGCGTCGAGCGTGTCGTCGTGGACGAGCGTCGCCGAGTGGATCAGCTCGACCGCGACGGCCCCACGGACGAGCTGGTCGGAGTCGTCGCCGTCGAGTCCGGCGATGAACACGAGCAGCGGCCGCAGACGCTTGCCGCCGGCCTCGATCGTCCGCAGGCCGTCGGGATGCTCGGCGCCGATCTGGAGCAGGCGGGACTCGGCCGCGTCCATGCGGTCGCGCATCTTCTCGCCGCCGATCACGAGGATGCTGGAGATCGGGTCGGTGACGGCGCTCAACTACACCACCACTCCGACGTGTATTGCGATGATCCCACCAGCTGTCAATACGTAGCGGACGTCCCGCAGGCCCACTCGATCCAGATGACCGGCGAGGGCCGCTGCCGCGGGGAAGCGCTTGACCGAGTTCGGGAGGTAGCTGTAGGCGTCCGGATCCCCCGCCATCCGCCCGAGGGCCGGGACGATCCGGTCGAACCAGATCCGGAAGAACTCCGACAGGGGCGGCCGGGTCGGCGTGGTGATCTCGAGGATCACGACCCGGCCACCCGGCCGGACGACGCGCGCCATCTCGGCAAGTCCGCGGTCGAGGTCGGCGAAGTTCCGGGCGCCGAAGCCGACCGTCGCCGCGTCGAACTCGTCGTCGGCGTACTCGAGGGCGAGGGCGTCCGCCCACTCGAACCGGATCTCGGGTGCCTTCGCCCTGGCCCGGTCGAGCATTCCGTCGGAGAAGTCGCAGCCGATCACCGACCCTCCGGGTGCCACCCGCCGGGCCAGCTCGATCGCGAGGTCGCCGGTCCCGGTGGCCACGTCGAGCACGCGGCTGCCGGGGCCGATCTCGGCGAGATCGACCGCGCGGGAGCGCCAGCGGTGGTGCAGGCCTGCCGTCATCACCGAGTTCATCAGGTCGTACGGACCCGAGATCCGGTCGAACATCGTCCTGACTTGACCCGGCTCGAGCGTGCCGGGGGTCTCGGTCACGCCGCTACTTCAGATTCGACAGGAAGGTCACGAGGGCGGTGAACTTCGTCTTCGACAGGCCGGCGAACGACGGCATCGGCGACGTCGGGTTGACCAGCGTCCGCTCGATCGCCGCGGTGAAGACCCGCGAGCCGATGTGCGTCAACGGCGGCCCGGGCCCCGAGTTGCCGTCCTCGCCGATCTTGTGGCAGGCCTGGCAGCCCGACTGGGCGGCGACGGCCTTGCCGGCGTTGAACTCGGCGACCGTCGCCGGCCCCTGGGCGATCACCGCGGCCGGGGTGGGCATGTCGATCGTCCCGGGAGGTCCGGCGTTCGCACCCTCGTACGTGAGGTAGGCCATCGTCGCGATCACGATCAGGCCGGCCGTCAGGGCGATCGGCCGGCGCTCGATCCGCCGCTCTGGGCTGCGGTCGTAGAACGGGAGGAGGAACAGCATGATCATGCCGATCGTCGGCACGCCGAACGACGCGAGACCGACGAAGGCCGGCGGCTTGATCACGCGGAGGACCTCGAAGAGGAAGAAGAAGTACCACTCGGGTCGGGGCGTGTAGCTCGTCGTGACCGGGTTGGCCTTCGGACCGAGCTCGGCCCCGAGGATCAGCGAGAGGCCCATGATCGCGATCATCACGATCACGGCCATCCACGCGTCCTTGGCGATCGCGTAGGGGAAGAACGGCTTGCCGGTGGACTTCTGGATCGAGTAGCCGCGGAGGTACTCCTCCTTCTCGCGCTGGTTCATGCCCGACCGCCCGTCCGAGCGGTTCGTGAACCTGGCCTGCGCACGGTCCTAGACCTCGATCTTCTTGAGCTCGTCGTTCTCGTGCACCTTGTGCCACGGGGGTGCCGTGATTCCGAGCTTCGCGACGAGGTACAGGTGAGCCCCGATCATCGCGGCCATGATCCCGGGGATCAGGAGCATGTGGATCGCGTAGAACCGCGACAGGGTCGTCGCTCCGAACTCGGGGCCGCCGCGCATGAAGTCGGCGATGTAGGGCCCGAGGAACGGTGCGCCGCCGACGCTGGTGTTGACGCCGACGATCGTCGCCCAGTACGACCGCTGGTCGAACGGCAGGAGGTAGCCGGTGAAGGACATCACCATCGTCAGGATCAACAGGACGACGCCGATCACCCAGGTCAGCTCGCGGGGGTACTTGTAGGCGCCGAAGAAGAACGTCCGGGCCATGTGGAGGAAGACGAGGATCACCATCACCGAAGAGCCCCACTTGTGCATGCCGCGGACGAACTGGCCGAGGAAGGCGGTGTTGGTGATGTAGCGGGCCGAGTCGTACGCGTGGAGGGCCGAGGGGTCGTAGTACATCGCGAGGAAGATCCCGGTGACCGCCTGGGAGAGGAAGGCGAACATCGCGGCCGAGCCGAGCGTGTACGCCCAGTTGCCCTTGGGGACCTTGCGGAAGAGGAGCCAGCGCATGCCGCCGGACATCGACGTCCGCTCGTCGACCCAGTCGACGACGGTCTTGCCCTGCTCGGCGCGGCCCTCCGCCCGGGTCTTGGTCCCCGGCTTGCGCGGCGGGCGCTCGAGTGCGGTCGGGAGCGGCGGCGTGGGGATCTTGGCCATCGGCTAGACGCCCTTCAGCTTGCGGGTCGTCGGCCGCGCCGGGTAGAGGTACTGGCCGATTCCGTCGAGCGGCTCGCCGGGGTCACGTGGGGAGAACGGCTTGAGCTCGCTGTTGAGGCTGTAGCGCGGGCCGACCTGAACCCGGCCGTCGATCACGCGGGTCGCGAAGCGGTCGAGCGGGCGCACAGGTGGGCCGCCGGTCCGCTGGCCGAGCAGGTCGTAGACGCCGCCGTGGCACGGGCAGATGAAGCGCTGGGCGGCCGGCGTCCAGCGGACGGGGCAGCCGAGGTGGGCGCAGCGTGTCGAGATCGCGATGAACTGGTTGTACTGATTGCCGGCACCCCCGTCGATCACGGGGTTGCGCTTGCGGACGTACACCGTGCTCTTGCCGGCCTCGCCGATGTCCGGGGTGACGGTGATCACCTTCGGAACGTAGGTGTCGCTCGGGAAGTCGTCGGGCAGGCCGATCGTCTCCCACCGGACGTGCTGGGAGGCGAAGACCGGGCCGAGGGCGAAGCCGAGGGCCGGGAGCGTGAAGGCCATCGTCGCGATGCCGCTGGCCGTGTGGGCGCTCGTCGTCATGAACCGCCGACGCGTGACCGTCTCTCCCGGCCAGGCACCCGGAAAGTTCGCATCGGTCGTGTATTTGGGCTTGGGGCTCTTGCGGGTGTCGGCCACGGCGGTCTCCGGCTGGCGAGGAAGCTTCCGAAGAATATCGTCAAGAATCCCCGGGCGACCCGTTCAGCGCGTCGAGCGCGGCACCGGCCCGATCGTCACCGGTCCGCACGAGGGCCTTGGCCGCGGCGTGGGCCGGGCTGGGGCCCCAGCCGACGGCCCGTGCGCCGGCCGACCAGATCGGTCCGGCGAGCTCGCCGTGGCCGCGGGCGTGGGCGAGGGCGCAGAGGGAGATCACGTCGGCGAGCTCGACGACGGCCGTGATGTCGCCGAGCGCGACGAGCCGCTCGAGCCCGAGCGCGTAGAGCCGGTCGCCGACCAGCAGGGCCATGTCGGGGTCGCCCTCGCGAAAGAGGCGGGGGATCTCGTAGTGGAGGAGGTAGCCCTCGTAGATCGCCTCGACCAGGAACTCGTACTCGGCGGTCGCGAGCGCCGCGCGGGGACCGGTGGCCGCGAGGCTCCCCGGGGTTGGCTTTGGAGCAGCCCCGGTCGGTGGGTCGGGCTCGGCGGAGTAGGACCCGGTGGGCCACGGCCGGGTTGCCGGATCGTCGAGCAGCTCGCCGGCGAGCAGGCCGCCGGCGGCCCGCAGCTCGTCGCGGAGGCGATCGAGCGCGCCGATCATCCCCAGGGTGCTCATGCGGCGGCGGCGGAGTCGAGGTCGGCGAAGGCGCCGGCGGCCGCGGCGAGCGTCCGGTCGATCTGGTCGGGTCCGTGGGCCAGCGACGGAAACCACGCCTCGAACTGGGACGGCGGTGCGTACACGCCGCGGGCGTGCAGGCCGCGGCACCACGCGGCGTAGGCCCCGAGGTCGCAGGCCTGGGCGCCGGCGAGATCGACGACCGGCCGGTCGGTGAAGAACACCGTCAGCAGACCCGGTGCGCTCTGGATCTGGACGGCCCGCGACCCGGCGGCCTCGCGCAGTCCGGCCGCCAGCTGGTCGGTGGTCGCGGCGAGCCGGGCGTAGGCGGCGTCGTCGAGCAGGCGGAGCGTCGCGAGACCGGCGGCCACGGCCAGGGGATTGCCGGATAGCGTCCCGGCCTGGTAGACCGACCCGGCCGGGGCGAGCAGCTCCATCAGCCGGCGGGGTCCGCCGACGGCGGCCGCGGGGAGTCCGCCGCCGATGATCTTGCCCATCACGACGAGGTCGGCGGTCACACCGGTGGCTTCCTGCATACCTCCACGTCCTACCCGGAATCCGCTGATCACCTCGTCGAATACGAGCAGCGCGCCGGTCTCGGTCGCCCGCTCGCGCAGCAGCTCGAGGAATCCCGGGGCCGGCGGGACGACGCCCATGTTGGCGGGGCACGGCTCGGCGAGGATCGCCGCCAGCGGGTGGCGCTCGGTCGCCGCGACGAGGGCGTCGGGGTCGTTCCAGTCGATCACGACGGTCAACGCGGCGACGGCCGCCGGCACGCCCGGGCTCGCAGGGAGGCCGAGCGTCGCCAGACCGGACCCGGCGTCGGCCAGCAGGCCGTCGGAGTGGCCGTGGTAGGCGCCCGCGAACTTGAGGATCACGTCCCGCCCGGTCGCGGCGCGGGCGATCCGCACGGCGGTCATCGCGGCCTCGGTTCCCGACGACGTGGTCCGGACCTGGTCGACGCCGGGGACGCGGCGGACGACCTCCTCGGCCAGCTCGATCTCGGCCTCGGTCGGCGCGCCGAAGCTCGTCCCGCGGGACGCGGCGTCGGCGATCGCGCTCAGCACGTCGGGATGGGCGTGACCGGCGATCAGGGGCCCCCACGAGCAGACGTAGTCGACGAAGCGGTTGCCGTCGACGTCGATCAGCTCGGAGCCGTCGCCCGCGGCGACGAACAGCGGATCCCGGCCGATCGCCCGCATCGCTCTGACGGGCGAGTTGACGGCGCCGGGAATGACCCGCAACGCCCGGGCGTAGAGCTCGGCCGAGTGGGTGTCCGTGAGGGATGGATCGGCGGCTGACAAGGGCAGGCTCCAGGGTACGCGAGCCGCCAGGCAGGCGGCCGGCCCGACCGGGCGGTGGCCTTCAGCTCATACGCAGCCGGCGGGCCGGCGGATCTCGATCCGCCCGACCCGCGCGCCGGGACCTACGCGTGCTGGCGCTCCCAGTCCTTGAAGTCGTCGGTGAAGTAGAGCAGGCGGACCTTCTTGAACTCGGTCGACGAGTACAGCGTCGCCCGGTCGTGGATCCCCGTGTTCTCGGCGATCGCGTCGAGCACGGCGTCGCACTCCTCCTTGGAGCGACCGTGGGCCATCGTGAAGACCGAGTACGGCCAGTCCTCGTAGGTCGGCCGCTCGTAGCAGTGGGAGATCCCCCGGAACGACGCCATCCGCGGACCGAGCTCTTCGATCCGATCCTCGGGCACCTTCCAGACGCCCATCCCGTTGGCCGAGAAGCCGGCCCGCCGGTGGAAGAGGATCGCGGCGACCCGGCGGAGCAGGCCGCGGTCGCGCATCCCGGTCATGTGGTCGAGCAGCTCATCCACGGGCATCCCCAGCCGCTCGGCGGCCGGTGCGTACGGCTCGGCGCAGATCGGCATGTCGCCCTGGGTCGCGCGGATCACCGCGACGTCGCGCTCGTCGTAGGCGACCGGCTCGAGGTCGACCGGCTCCTGTTCGACGCCGGGCGACGAGAGGGCTCCCGTGCCGCCCTCCATCTCGAGGTCCATGCGGATCTTGAACAGCTGGAGCGTCGGCAGCTGGCGGATCGACTCGGCGCCGGTCAGCTCCTGGAGGACGTCGAGCGTGCCCTGGAGGCCGAGCTTGGAGTCGCTCTCGACGGCCAGCGTGAACCACATGTTGAACTCGTGGTTGCGCAGGTAGTTGTGCGAGACGCCGGGGTGGCTGTTGATGATCTTCGCCGGGACCCACGGGTTCTCGGGGTCGACCTTGGCGGCGACCAGCATCGAGCCGTAGCCGAGCGCCCGGGTGTCGTAGATCGGCGTGATCTGGCGGATGATCCGCTCGCGGACAAGTCGGGAGACCCGCTCCATCGCCTCGTCCTCGGTGATCTCGGCGGCCGATGCGACCGACGCGTAGGGGCGGGGGTCGAGTGGGAAGCTGCCCTGCATCAGGTTCATCAGCCGCTTGTCGAGCGCGTCGAGCGGCACAGCGGAACCGTCCTTGCGGCTGCGGATCTTCGGCGCTACTTGAGCCATTTGGCGGCATCCTTGGCGTGGTAGGTGATGATGATGTCGGCACCCGCTCGGCGGATCCCGGTCAGCGTCTCGAGCACGACGGCCCGCTCGTCGATCGCCCCGGCGGCGGCGGCGGCCTTGACCATCGCGTACTCGCCGCTCACGTTGTAGGCCGCGACCGGCAGGCGGCTGGCCGTGCGGATCGCGGCGATCACGTCGAGGTAGGCGAGCGCCGGCTTGACCATCAGGACGTCGGCCCCCTCGTCCTCGTCGAGCAGGGCCTCGCGGACGGCCTCGCGGGAGTTCGCCGGATCCATCTGGTAGGCCCGGCGGTCGCCGAACGACGGAGCGCAGCCGGCGGCGTCGCGGAAGGGGCCGTAGAAGGCCGAGGCGAACTTCGCGGCGTAGGCCATCAGGGCGACGTCGGCGAAACCCTCGCCGTCGAGCTCCTTGCGGATCACGCCGACCCGGCCGTCCATCATGTCGCTCGGCGCGACGATGTCGGCCCCCGCCCGGGCGTGGCTGATCGCCGCGCGGGCGAGCAGCTCGACCGTGCCGTCGTTGTCGACGCTCCCGTCGGGACGCAGGACGCCGCAGTGGCCGTGGCTGGTGTACTCGCACAGGCAGACGTCGGTGATCACCAGCAGCTCGGGGTGGGCCTTCTTGATCGCTCGAACGGCCAGCTGGACGACACCCTCGTCGTCCCAGGCCTCCGACCCTTCGGCGTCCTTGTCGGCGGGTATTCCGAACAGGACGACACCCGGCACGCCGAGCCCGGCGAGCTCGCCGGCGTCCTCGACCGCCTGGGAGAGCGAGAGGCGCTCGACGCCCGGCATCGAGTCGACCGGCGCGCGTCCGTCGAGGCCGGCCTCGACGAACACGGGGGCGATCAGCCGGGCGGCGGTCAGCTCCGTCTCGCGCACGAGGCCGCGCAGGACGTCGGTCCGGCGCAGGCGGCGTAGACGGGTCTGCGGAAAGGCCATCGAAGCATCCATCGTACCGACAGGCTGACCCGCCGAACCCGGCTGCCGCCCGGCCGACCCCCAACCGCCGTGCATACCTTCGACCACAGACGGTCCGAAATGTAATTGCCTGCCGCAGGCAACCATCTTTCAAAGAGGCCCCACGACTACACGCTCGCCGATCGGCCTAAGCGGACTCAACCCCCCGGCACGCCGACCCCCGGCACGCCGACCCCCGCGTCGGCGCGCGACGCCCGCAGACCGACCCCCCCCGCCTCAGCGGGCGAAGCGCCGCAGGCCGATGCGGGCGGCGACCGCGAAGACGACGATCAGGCCGGCGAGATGCGGGAGCGAGCTGCCGAGGCCGGGCTGCGACCCGTTGATCGACGCGTCGATCGCCTGGAGGCCGGCCTTGAACGGGAAGACGGCCGAGACGACCGAGATCACGTCGTACAGTCCGCCGGAGACCGACCCGCTCGGGACGAGCGCCATGAAGGCGAGCGGGAGGGCGAGCAGGAAGGCCAGCAGCGACGCCGCCCGGACCTCCCGGGCGAGGCTGCCGATCGCGACGCCGAGCGCTGAGAAGGCGAGCGCGCTCGCGGCGATCGCGACCACCCACAGCGGCAGGCGACCCCAGTCGAGGTGGACGAACGCGCCGATCCCGCAGAGCATCGCCAGCGACGCGACGAACGCGCACCCGGCCGACAGCAGGCCCTTCTCGATCAGCACGCCCGTCCCGGACACGAGGCCGCGGGTCAGCCGGGCGAAGGTGTTGGCCTCCCGCTCGAGCGACAGCATCCCCGCGGCGAGCAGGACGCAGACGAACATCAGCGAGACGGCGACCGCCAGCGGCACGGCGAACGCGTTGAGCGGCGTCCGCCGACCGGCCAGCAGCGACGTCTGTACCTGGATCGGGTTGGCGATCGTGTCGAGCAGCGACTTCGCGAAGCCGAGGTCGGCAACACCGAGCGACGTGAACCGGGCGACCGGGATCAGCTTGGCCCGGATCGGCGAGCCGCCCGGCAGCCCGGCGATCGCCGAGCCGAGGGCGGCGTTGCTGCGATCGAGCCCGAGCACGTCGATGCTCGTCCCGAACGCGCTCAGCCGGCCGCCGGTCTGGAGCAGGTCGACGTAGCCGCCGGCGACGTGGGCGAGCTGGGTCGCGAGCGCCGTGTTGGCCTGGGACAGCTTGGCCGAGATCGTCGACTGGACGAACGACTGCTCGACGGCGTCGCCGTTGTAGATCACCTCGACCTGCGCCGACTGGAGGCCGCTCGACAGGCGGGTCGTGAAGTCCGCCGGGATCACGATCGTCGCGAGCGCCGCGCCCGACCGGACGTCGGCCAGGGCCTGCGCGCGTGAGCTGACCGGGACGCGGGTCACGCTGTCGAAGAGCTCGTTGATATAGCTCGAGATGTCGACCCGATGCCCGCCGACGTTGATCGCCAGCTGGCCTGAGGGGATCTCGTTGACCACGGCGACCCGCGGCTTGTCCGGCGCCCGCGACAGGGCGAAGCCGATCAGCAGGGCGATCACGATCGGGTAGACGATCAGCAGGCCGACGAGCAGCGGCGAGCGCCGCAGGATCTGGATGTCCTTGATCAGCAGCCAGCGCATCCCTAGTGGCCCTTCCGCTGGAGGAACGCCACGAACGCCTGCTCGAGATCCGACTCCCCCGCCCCGCC
>DASZKP010000006.1:0-70375 GCA_035553395.1 Solirubrobacteraceae bacterium
AACGGCGCCGGCAAGACGTCGCTCGTCGCGTTGCTCGCCGGCCTGCGCCGGCCGACCGCCGGGCGGATCCTGATCGACGGCACCCCGCTCACCCGGCTCGACGCCGGCCGCTGGCAGCAGCAGGTCGCCGTCGTCTACCAGGACTCGACCCGCTTCCCGCTCACGGCCGCCGAGAACGTCGCCCTCGCGCTCGGCGACCGTCCGATCGATGAGCCCGCGCTGCGCCGGGCAGCCGAACGAGCCGGCGCGAGCGACCTGATCGCCGGGCTGCCGGCCGGGTGGGGGACGGTCCTGTCGCCGCGCTACACCGGGGGGCACGAGCTCTCCGGCGGCCAGTGGCAGAGGATCTTCCTCGCCCGGGCGCTCTACGCCGTCGAGTCCGGCGCCCGCGTCCTCGTGCTCGACGAGCCGACCTCCCAGCTCGACGTCCGCAGCGAGGCCGCCTTCTACGACCGCTTCCTCGAGATCACGGCCGGCACGACGAGCATCGTGATCTCCCACCGTTTCTCGACCGTCCGCCGGGCCGACCGGATCGCCGTGCTCGCCGACGGCGTGGTCAGCGAGCTCGGCGACCACGACACACTCCTCGCGGCCGGCGGCGCCTACGCCGAGATGTTCGCGATCCAATCCGAGCGGTTCGCTCCAACGTCTCGTGACTGACCTCGCCGACTCACTCGCCGGCCTCGCCGCCGGCGGCCCGCGCGACTGGGTCGCGCGCCTGCGCCGCGTCGCCGGCCTCCTGGTCGGGACCGGCTTCCGCGCGGCGCCCAGCCTCGCCTGGGGCGCCCTCGGACTCAGCACGGTCGGCGGGGTCGCGATCACCTGCTACTCGCTCGGCTACCGCATGCTCGTCGACGGCGCCCTCCGCCACCAGACCGGCAGGGTCGCCCTCGGCGCCGCGCTGATCGCCGTGCTCTTCACCGCCGGCTGGCTGTCCACCGTGCTCGCCGCGATGCTCGGCAGCGAGCTCACCGACCGCGCCACCCTGACGCTCGGCCTGCGCATCGGCCGGCTCACCGCGTCGGTGCCCGGGATCGAGCATCTCGAGCGCCCGGACATGCTCGTCCACGTCGAGCCGCTGCGCGAGCACCGCCGCACGCTCGCCGCCGCCCCCAACCAGCTCTTCTCGCTGTGGGGCTCGGCGATCCGCTCCGTCGGCGTCGTCGTCCTCCTCGCAACCGTCTATCTCCCGATCCTCGTCGTCCCCGCCTTCGCCCTCCTCCCCGCCTTCGCCGACCGCCGCGCCGCACGAATCCAGGCCCGCGGCGACGACGAGCTCGCCGAGGACCGCCGCCTGGTCGAGGAGCTCTTCACGCTCGCGACGACCGCCGCCTCCGCCCGCGAGCTGCGCACCTACGGCATCACCGGCGCCCTCGCCGACCGTCACGCCGAGCTGACCGAACGGACCCGCCGACGCTCGCTCGCGATCGCCCGCCGCAGCGCCGCCTGGGAGGCCGCTGGGTGGATCGGCTTCGCGATCGGCTTCGTCGGCGCGATCGTGATCCTCGTCCTCCGCGCCGCCCACGGCGAGCAGACGCCCGGCCAGGTCGTGATGTCGGTCAGCCTGCTCCGCCGCGCCCAGACCCAGATCTCCCGGTCGACCAGCAGCGCCGGCAACTTCGCCACCGCGCTGCGCACCGCCCAGCACCTGCTCTGGCTCGAGGACCACGCCCGGCTCGGACCGCCCAGGCCGCCTGCCCAGCCACCCCGGGCCGCACCGTCGCCGTCCCGGCCCGCGATCGCGCCGCCGCCGGCCGAGCCACGCCGGCCCCGCGACGTACCCGGCCACCTGAACGACGCGATCGCGCTCCAGGGAATCGGCTTCCGCTATCCCGGCCGGGACGCAAGCGTGCTCGCCGATCTCGATCTGCGCCTCACCGCCGGGAGTGTCGTCGCGCTGGTCGGCGAGAACGGCGCCGGCAAGAGCACCGTGGTCAAGCTGCTCTGCGGGATGTACGCGCCGACCGCCGGGCGGATCCTCGTCGACGGGATTCCGCTCGCCGAGCTCGACCCCGCCCTCTGGCGCGCCCGGATCGCCGCGACCCTCCAGGACTACGAGCGCTTCATGCTCCCCGCCGGCCAGAGCGTCGGCGTCGGGGATCTCCGTCGGCTCGACGACGACGCCGCGATCCGCGGCGCACTCGACGCCGCCGGCGCCGAGAACCTCCTCGACGGCCTGCCCGACGGCCTCGCCACCCAGGTCGGCAACCGCTTCACCGGCGGCCGGGAGCTCTCCGGCGGCCAGTGGCAGCGCATCGCCCTCGCCCGCGGGCTGATGCGTCCCGACCCACTCCTCGTCATCCTCGACGAGCCGACCGCCAGCCTCGACCCGGTCAGCGAGGCCGCCCTCTTCGCCCGCTTCGCCAACGCCGCCCGCCGGGCCCGGGCGCGCACGGGAGCCGTGACGCTGCTCGTCTCCCACCGCCTCTCGACCGCCCGGATCGCCGATCGCATCGTCGTGCTCAACGCCGGTCGCGTGATCGAGGTCGGATCCCACGACGAGCTGATCGCCGCCGCCGGGACGTACGCCGAGCTGTTCGCCCTCCAAGCCCGCGGCTACTCCCCGACCCCGCGGTGATCGGTCCGGCTCACCGCCGGTTCAGATAGACCCGCACGAAGTCGCCCAACTGGCGCGCCCGGTGCGCGAACCCCCGCCAGTCGCGCCCGGTCGCCCGGTGGCGGAGGTCGAGCTCGATCTCGACGACCCGCAGGCCGGCCCGGGCCGCGTCGATCGTCATCCCGATCTCCATCCCGAACCGCGGGGCGAACGGCAGGACGCTCGCCAGCGCCGACGCCGACAGAGCCCGCTGGCCCGAGATCGGCGCGACCGTCTCGAGGCCCGTCCGCCTGCGGATCGCCCAGCCACCGAAGCCCACCGCCAGGCCGAAGCCCCCGCCCGCGCGCCTGGCGAACGCCGCGACCGCAAGATCCGCCCGGCCGTCGCGGACGGCCCCCTCGAGGCCGCCGAGCACCAGCGCGCTCTCCCCGAGGTCGCCGTCGCACAGCACGTACACGGTGTCCGGCCCGCCCAGCCCCAGCCCCCGCCGCGCCGCCAGCGTCGCCGTGCCGCCCTTGCCGATCGCCCGGCCCGCACTCTCGACCAACGCGCCCCCCGCCCGCGCCAGCGCCGCCGTCGCGTCCGCCGATCCGTCGTCGCCGACCACCACCGGAGCCCCCGGAAACGCCCGGCCCAGGGCGTCCAAAGTCGCGGCCAGGCCGGCGGCCTCGTTGCGGGCGGTCAGGATCACGATCGTCGGGGGTGACATCTGGAGCGGCGGCTATTGTCGCCGCTTCGCGTTCAAAGGAGGCGGCAGTGCCCGACGTAGTGGCCCACATCACCGGGACCGTGTGGAGCATCGATTGCGCCGTCGGCGACCACGTCGACGAGGGCGACACCGTTGCCGTGCTCGAATCGATGAAGATGGAGATGCCCGTCGAGGCCGAGGACCCCGGTCGGGTCGTCGAGATCCTCTGCCGCGAGGGCGAGGCCGTCAGCGAGGGCCAGGTGCTCGTCGTGCTCGCCGACGACTGACGGCCCGGGCGCAAAGCGCCCGGGATCCGTGCCGTCCGACGCCCTGCCTACGCTGTGTTTCACCGATGCCGCCTCTGATCACACGTGAGGAAGCGCTTCGCCTGGGCGAGATCGACGACCACGTCGAGATCGAGTCCCTGATCGAGCGGGCCTGGCTCGCCCGAACCGAGCGGTTCGGCGACGCGACCGACATGTGCTCGCTCGTCAACGCCAAATCCGGCGGCTGTGCCGAGGACTGCGGCTTCTGCGCCCAGTCCCGCTACGCCGAGGCCGACACGCCGCTCCACGCGATGATGGATCCCGAGCAGATCCTCGACCACGCCCGGGCGGCCGAGGCCGCCGGGGCCCACCGCTTCTGCATGGTCACCCAGGGCCAGGGGCTCTCGAAGCGGGATTTCGAGAAGGTCCTCGCCGGAGCCCGGCTCGTCGCCGAGCACACGAACCTCAAGCGGTGCGCCTCGATCGGACACACGTCGCCCGCCCGCGCCAAGGCGCTCAAGGAAGCCGGCATCCAGCGGGTCCACCACAACGTCGAGACGGCCGAGAGCTACTACGACGAGGTCTCGACGACGGTTTCCTACGCCGGCCGCCTGCGCACGATCGAAGCCGTCCGCGAAGCCGGCCTCGAGACGTGTGTCGGCGGGATCCTCAACCTCGGCGAGACCCGCGAGCAGCGCGTCGAGATGGCCTTCGAGCTGTCGGCGATCAACCCGACCAGCGTGCCGATCAACATGCTCAACCCCCGGCCCGGCACGAAGTTCGGCGACCGCGAGTACATGGATCCGTGGGAGGCCGTCAAGTGGATCGCGATCTTCCGCCTGATCCTCCCCGATGCCCTGTTCCGCCTGTGCGGCGGGCGCGTCGAGAACCTCGGCGAACTCCAGGCCCTAGCCGTCCGCGCCGGGATCAACGGCGTGATGATGGGCAACTTCCTGACCACGCTCGGCGCGACCCCCGAAGCCGATCGGGCGCGCTTCGAGGACCACGGTCTGAACGTCGCCCGCCAGCCCGACAACGGCGCCAACCCCCGGCCGGACAATCGCAGCGGCTGGCTCGACGGTGAGACGCCCGACATCGTCGCGGAGTACCTCGGCTCGTCGACGCCCGAACTCGACGTCCGCCTCTGGGACCCGTCGACCCAGCTCCGCTTCCGGGCCAAGCGCACCGCCCCGGCCTACCCCGAGCGGATCACCACGGCCGACTGAGCACACGGAGGCGGTCCACTTGAGCGATATCGACGATCGACTCGAGGACCTCCGCGACCGCGGTCTCTACCGCCGGATGCGGATGGTCAGCGGGCCCCAGGGCCCCCGGGTCCTGCTCGACGGGCGCCCGGTCCTGCTGCTCTGCTCTAACAACTACCTCGGCCTGGCCGACCACCCCCGCGTCCGGGAGGCCGCCGCCGACGCGGCGATGCGCTGGGGAGTCGGGGCCGGCGCGTCCCGCCTCGTCTCCGGGACGATGACGATCCACCGCCGTCTGGAGGAGCGGCTGGCCGACTTCAAGGGCAGCCGGAGCTGCCTGCTGTTCGGCTCGGGCTATCTCGCCAACCTCGGCGTGATCGGCGCGCTCGCCGGCCGGGACGAGGTCGTCTTCTCCGACAGGCTCAACCACGCCTCGATCGTCGACGGGTGCCGGCTGGCCCGGGCGGAGACGTTCGTCTACGACCACTGCGACCTCGATCACCTCGCCTGGGGCCTGCGCCACGCCGACGGCCGCGGCGCCCTGATCGTGACCGATTCGGTCTTCTCGATGGACGGCGACGTCGCTCCCCTCGCCGAGCTCGTCGAGCTCGCCCACCGCTACGACGTCCGGGTCGTCGTCGACGAGGCCCACGCGCTCGGCACGATCGGGCCGGGCGGACGCGGGGCGGTCGCCGAGGCCGGGCTCGAGGGCGAGGTCGACGCCGTCGTCGGCACGCTCGGGAAGGCGCTCGGCTCCTACGGGGCATACGTCTGCTGCGACCCCGGGATGGCCAGGTACCTGACCAACACGGCCCGCTCGCTGATCTTCTCGACCGCCCCACCCCCGCCGGCCGTCGCCGGCGCCCTCGCGGCGCTCGAGCTGCTCTCCGAGCAGCCGGGTCGCGTCGACAAGCTGCGGACGGCCGGCGATCACCTGCGCGACCAGCTCACGCGGGCCGGCATACCTCCGCCGGTCTCGCGGACGCAGATCGTCCCCCTCGTCGTCGGCGACGCCGCCCTCGCGATGGACCTCTGCGAGCGGGTCCTGACGCGCGGCGTCTTCGCCCAGGCGATCCGCCCGCCGACGGTTGCGCCCGGCAGCTCGAGGCTGAGGCTCGCCGTGATGGCCTCACACACGCCGAGCGAGCTCGCCCGCGCGGCCGAGGCGATCGCCCTCTCCGCCCGCGAGCTCCAGGTCGAGTTCCAGGCCACTGCGCCGACGCCCGTCCCGAGGCCGACCGCCGTCCGCAGGTCGACCCCCGACCCGTGGACCCCGGCCCCCGCCCCGCCGCCGTACGGCGACCCGGCGCCCCAGCGTTCGTCGGCCGCCGCGTCGCGGCCGTTCGACGTCGAGTCCGACGTCGTCCCGCACGCCGCCTGAGGTCGCCCGGCGGGTGTCGGGCGTCCCGGCATCCGTCTCCGGCTGCCTCGTCACGGGGACCGACACCGGGGTCGGCAAGACCGTGGTCGCGGCGTCGATCGTCGCTGCCCTGGTTGCCCGCGGTCTGCGGGTCGCCGCCCACAAGCCGGTCCTCAGCGGCCTCGACGAGTCCGTCCCCGGCGTGTCCGGCGACCACGAGCTGCTGGCCGCGTGCGCCGGGATGCGGCCCGACGAGGTCGCCCCGATCCGCTTCGGGCCGGCCGTCTCCCCGCATCTGGCCGCGGCCCTCGCCGGGCGCACGATCGACGTTCCGGGGATCCTCGCGCGCGTCGCCGCGATCCGTGCCGACGCGCTGATCGTCGAGGGGGTCGGCGGACTGCTCGTGCCGCTCGCGCCCGGCTGGGACCTCCGGGCGTTCGCCCGCGAGCTCGGCCTGCCCGTCGTGATCGCCGCCCGGCCGGGCCTCGGCACGATCAACCACACGCTGCTCACGCTCGAGGCCGCCCGTGGTGTCGGGCTCGACGTCCGGGCCGTCGTCGTGACGCCGTGGCCCGAGCATCCGAGCGTGCTCGAGCAGTCCAACCGGGAGACGATCGAGCAGCTCGGCGAAGTCGACGTGGCCACGCTCGGGCTCGTCGCGCCGCTCGCCCCGGCGGCGCTCGCCCGCGCCGGCGCCGGCCTTCCCGTCGACGAGTGGATCTCGCGCCGCCGCCCGGGCCCGGCTCGTGGTCAGGCGCGTGCTGTGCCCTCGTGAGAACTCGCTGCCTGAGTCAGGCAGCGATCCCGGGCGGTGCCTCCACACGTCGATCCCGGCGAGGAGCGAGGTCGGTCGAGCCGCCGCGGCGTCCGGTTCCGACCGACGGGCGCCCTAGCCTGCGAGGCGTGGAGACCGCCCTGCTCGCAGAGCTCGACCGCCGCCACGTCTGGCATCCCTTCACCCAGCAGCAGGGCTGGTGCGACGAACCGCCGGTGATCGTCGACCGGGCGGCCGGGACGATGCTCTACGACACCGACGGCCGGGCCTACATCGACGGCGTCTCCTCACTCTGGTGCAACGTCCACGGCCACCACCATCCGCGGATCGACGCGGCCGTCCGCGACCAGCTCGACCGGATGGCCCACTCGACGATGCTCGGTCTGACCCACTCTCCGGCGATCGAGCTTGCGGCGAGGCTCGTGCGGATCGCGCCGGCCGGTCTGACCCGCGTCTTCTATTCCGACAGCGGGTCGACGGCCGTCGAGGTCGCCCTGAAGATCGCCTTCCAGTTCTGGGCCCAGCACGCGGATCCGTCGGCCCGCCGGCGGACGGGCTTCATCAGCCTGCGCGAGGCCTACCACGGCGACACGATCGGATCGGTCTCGGTCGGCGGGATCGAGCTCTTCCACTCCCAGTACGCGCCGCTCCTGTTCGACGCCTGGCAGGTCGACGCCGGAGACCTCGGGCAGCTCGACGCCGTCCTCGAGGCCCACGGCGACCGGGTTGCCGCGATGATCGTCGAGCCGCTCGTCCAGGGAGCCGCCGGCATCCTCGTCCATCCGGCCGGATATCTGCGGGCCGTGCGTGAGCGGTGCGACGCCCACGGCGTCCTGCTGGTCTGCGACGAGGTCGCGACCGGCTTCGGCCGGACGGGGCGGATGTTTGCGTGCGAGCACGAAGACGTCCGGCCGGACCTGCTGTGCGTCGCCAAGGGCCTGACCGGCGGCTATCTGCCGCTGGCGGCGACGCTCGCGACCGAGGAGATCTACGCCGGCTTCCTCGGCGCCCACGAGGACTTCCGGACGTTCTTCCACGGCCACACCTACACCGGCAACCCGCTCGCCTGCGCCGCCGCCCTGGCCACGCTGGAGGTCTTCGAGCAGGAGCGTACGCTCGAGCTGCTCGGACCGAAGATCGACCTGCTCGGCCGGCTGCTCGACGAGCACGTCAGGCCGCTGGACTCGGTCGCCGAGATCCGCCGATGCGGGTTCATGGTCGGAATCGAGCTGACGGGGTTCGCCGTCGCCGACCGTTTGGGCCACCAGGTCACGCTTGCGGCGCGCCGCCGCGGCGCCATCGTCCGCCCGCTCGGCGACGTCATCGTCCTGATGGCGCCGCTCTCGATCACCCACGACGAACTCGGGCGGCTCGTCGAGATCACGGCCGCGGCGATCGCCGAGGCGACCGGCCAGCGGGGTCTTCAGGCGGCCTGACCGGGGCGGGCGGCGGGGCCGAACGGGCCGGGGCCGGGTGAGGGGCCGGGGATGGGGCGAAGGGCCGGGAACTGGCGAGGGCCGGGGACGGGCGAGGGACGGGGACTGGCGAGGCGGGGGCCGGTCCGGTTTGCGGGGCCGGCCCGAGTGAGATCGGTCGGCGGGCTCAGGCCTCGTAGGGAACGAAGTCCCGCTTGCGGGCCCCGCAGACCGGGCAGTACCACGTCGCCGGGATCTCCTCGAACGGCGTCCCGGCCGGGATCCCGCCGTCCGGATCGCCGTCGGCCTCGTCGTAGATGTAGCCGCAGGACTCGCAGATCCAGCGCTGGGTGACGGTCGTGCTCATGACCCAAGCCTACCGAGCGGCCGGCCGGCCGCGTGGTCTCAGGGTCGGGGCTCGCTGAGCAGGATCCCGAAGAACTTCATGTCGACGTCACGCGTCAGATCGACGTGGACGTGCTTGATCTCGGTGTACTCGTTGAGGCCGTAGATCCCGTGCTCACGGCCGTTGCCCGACTGCTTGTAGCCGCCGAACGGCGCGACGCAGTTGATCAGATGGTGGTCGTTGATCCAGATCGTCCCCGCCCGCAGGCGCCGGGCGGTCATCAGGGCGCGGTCGTAGTCCTCGGTCCAGACGGCGGCCGCCAGCCCGTAGATCGTGTCGTTGGCGACGCTGATCGCCTCCTCGTCGCTGCTCACCCTGATCACCGAGAGGACCGGCCCGAAGATCTCCTCCTGGGCGATCCGCATCGAGTTCTCGACCTCGGTGAAGATCGTCGGCTCGAAGAAGAAGCCCTTCCCGTCGGGCCCGCTGACGGCCTCGCCGCCGAGCACCAATTTCGCGCCCTCCTCGAGACCGATCCGCACGTAATCGGCGACGATGTCCCGCTGGGCGGCCGAGACCAACGGGCCCATGTCGGTCTCGTAGTCGAGCGTGTCGCCCAGCTTGATCGTCTTCGCCCGCGCGACCAGACGCTCGACGAACTCGTCGTGGATCGAGTCGGGAAGGATCAGCCTGGTGCCCGATTCGCAGGCCTGGCCCTGGTGGAAGAACGTCGCCCAGAGGGCGCCGTCGACCGCGGCGTCGAGGTTGGCGTCGTCGAAGACGATGTTCGGAGACTTCCCGCCGAGCTCGAGCGTGCACTTCTTGATCGTCTGCGACGCCAGCTCCATGATCCGGCGTCCGACGACGGTCGAGCCGGTGAACGAGATCTTGTCGACCAGCGGGTTGGACGCCAGCTCCTCGCCGACGGAGCTCCCCGGCCCCGTGATCACGCTGAGCACGCCCTTCGGTAGGTCGGTCTGCTCGATCAGCTCGGCCAACCGCAGCGCCGTCAGCGGGGTGTTCGAGGCCGGCTTGAGGACGACGGTGTTGCCCATCGCCAGGGCGGGTGCCAGCTTCCACACGGCCATCAGGAGGGGGAAGTTCCACGGGACGATCGCCGCGCAGACGCCGATCGGCTCGCGGAGCACGAAGTTGTAGGAGTGGGTCGGGAAGGAGACCGGCTCGAGCGCCTCCTGGAGCTGGCGGTTGGCGTTCCGGGCGAAGTAGTCCCAGTGGATGATCGACTGGCCCAGCTGCACGGTCGACGCCGCCCGGATCGTCATCCCCGACTCGATCGCCTCGAGCGTCGCCAGCTCGTCCTCGTGCTCGGTCAGCTTGGCGACGACCTGGAGCAGGATCCGCGACCGGTCGTCGGGCGCCATCTCCGCCCAGACACCGCCGTCGAAGATCTCGCGGGCCTTGCCGATCGCCGCGCGGGCCTCCTCCCGCGACATCCGCGGCACGGTCGCGACGATCTCCTCGGTGCACGGGTTGCGGACGTCCATCGTCGCCCCATCGGCCGCCGTCACCCATTCGCCGCCGACGTAGTTGCCCCACGCCCGGACTTCCGTCGCGCTCTGGCTCGCCATCTGTCTTTCGTCTCCCTCGAGGTCGAAGCTGCCGGGGGACTCTAGTGGAGGTCAGAGCGCCCTGCGATAGAGCTCGGCGAACTGCTCCTCGGACGTGTCCCGCGGGTTCACGAGCGTGCACGCGTCGCCGAGCGCCCCCTCGACGAGGAGGTCGATCGATGCCTCGGTGACGCCGACCTGCGACAGCCGGGTCGGCAGGCCGAGCGCGGCGACGAGCTCGCGAACGTGCTCGCCCAGGGTGTGCCCGATCATCTCGGGCGAGCCGCCCGTCTCCAGGCCGAAGACCTCGTTGACATCGCGATAGCGGGCGGCGATCTCGGCTCCGCCGGCGGCGTTGAACTCGATCACCCACGGCAGGTTGATCGCGTTGGCCACCCCGTGGGGAACATCGCAGTGGGCGCCGCACGCGTGCGACATCGAATGGGCGATGCCGATCGCACTCGACGAGGTCGGCTGGATCGCGAGGTTGGCGGCGATCAGCATGTTCCCGCGGGCCTCGTCGTCCTCGGGATGCAGCGTCGCCCGCTGGAGGTTGTCGCGCAGGAGGCGCAGCGCGGCCATCGCGTAAGCGTCGCTGTGAGGGTTCCACTCGCTCGACACGTAGCCCTCGATCGCATGTGTCATCGCATCCATCCCGGTCGACGCCGCCAGCCCGACCGGCAGCGTCCGCGTCGACTCGGGATCGAGCAGGGCCAGCCGCGGATACATCGGGACATCGCCGATCTGGAACTTGACACGGGCGTCGCGGTCCTTGACGACCGCGACGAAGCTGACCTCCGACCCCGTGCCGGCGGTCGTCGGAATGCACGCCAGCGGCGCCAGCTCCTGTGGGCGCCCTTCGCCGTCGTCGTCGCGCGGAAGCCCGAAATACCCCTCCCACCCGCGTGGATCGCCGCCGTGGACGAAGATCACGTTGGCGACCTTCGCCGTGTCCATGACCGACCCGCCGCCGACGGCCAGCAGCGAGTCGGCGCCGCACTCGCGGGCGGTCTCGGCCGTCCGCATGACGACCCCGGCGTCGGAGTCCTGGGGAACGTCGTCGAAGATCCCCGCGACCTCGAGGCCGCCGTCCTCCACTCCGGCGATGACCCGGTCGACGAGGCCGGTCGACCGGAGGACCTTGTCGGTCACGATCAGCACGCGCTTGGCCCCCTCCTTGGCGAACTCGAAGCCGATCCCGCCGATCAGGTCGTACCCGGCGATCACGCGCGTCGGCGCGATGAACTGGTAGAACGGCTTGAAGCCGGACATCTGCCGAGAGCCGAACTCCCCGGTCCGCGACGTCGAGTCGTCGAAGTCACCCATCAGGAGATGATCAGGTCCTCGCGGCCGGCGTCCCGCAGCAGCTGCTTGTAGCGGGGGAAGACGGGCTTGACCAGCGGTACCAGCTTGAGGATCTTGGCGACCGGGCCCTTGGCCTTCATCTGGCCCCGCGCCAGGGCCACTGTGATGTTGACCTTGCCGAGCCAGAAGTTGTGGGCCGTATCGGCCTCCATCGTCATCAGGACCTCGTGCACGAGGTCGGTCGGCCCGAGGTCGACCTGGCCCTCCTGACCCTCGATCAGCTTCGTCGTGATCTGGGCGTCGGGGTTGCGGTAGCGGTACTGGACGATCGTGTTGGCCTTCTTGAACTGCGGCGCCAGCACCTCGTCGGCGGCCAGATCCTGGAAGAGCCGCCCGATGTACTGGTAGAGCTCTTGCTCGTCTTTGAAGTAGGCCACTCACCCTCCTCGAGGTTTCGTTGCCGAACGCCGGGAAGTCCCAGCATATCCCCCTCGGGCCCGCCGAGCCGGCGGCCGGCGGCCCGCTCGCGCGCCGTCTGCGGCGGTCCGTGCGCCGGCTCGCGGTGTTCCCGGCCTGTTTCTTCGGCCGTTCCAGAGGAACCTCTGCAAATGCCTTGCGATCGCTGTAGATTGCCGAAACTTACGTCCCGCTCGAGCGTTACAGTGATAGTCGAGCGAGACTATGGAAGCCTCCGCCATCCCACGCCCCGCAGCGATCCCGAGACCGAGGTTGGCAGTTCCGGTCCCCGTCCTGCGTCTCCACTCAGACGACCAGCTCGTAGCACTCTTCCGCGCCGGCTCCGACGACGCGTTCCGCGCGATTCACGACCGCTACCGGGTCCGCCTGCTGGCCTATGCCGCACAGATGCTCGGCGGATCCCGGGCCGACGCCGAGGACGCACTGCAGGACGTCTTCGTCCGCGCCCACCAGGCGCTGCGCTCCAACCGGCAGCCGATCATGCTCCGCGCCTGGCTCTACCGGATCGCCCACAACCGGTGCGTCGACCAGCTCCGCCGGCCGGCGCCGATCCCCAGCGAGATCATGCCGGGCGCGCAGCTCGCCCTCTCGCGTGGCGCGCGGCACGACCCGCCGACCGAGGCCGAGCGCAGCGAAGACCTCCGGCGCCTGGTCGCCGACGTCCACTCGCTCCCCGAGCAGCAGCGTTCGGCCCTGCTGATGCGCGAGCTCCAGGGCCTCAGCTACGAGGAGCTCGGCTGCGCCCTCGGGATCTCCGTCGCCGGCGTCAAGTCGCTCCTCCTCAGAGCCCGCGGCGGCGTGCTCGACGCCGCAGCCGCCCGCGACACCCCGTGCGTCGAGATCAGGCTCGAGCTGGCCTCCGCCCACGACCGCGGCGTCCGCGCGAGCGGCCGGGCCCGGCGACACATGCGCGAGTGCGACCAATGCTCGTCCTACCGCGGCCAACTCCGCAGCGTGAGCCGCCAGGTGGCCGCCCTCGTCCCGGTCGGGCCGCTCGGGCATCTCGGCCTGCTGTTCGGTATCGGCGGCGGCGGCGCGGGTGCCGGAGCCGGAGCCGGCGGAGGGATCGCCGCGAGCAGCTCGAGCGCACTGCTCGGCGGGGCGGCCAGCGTGACGGCCACGAAGGTCGCGGCGATCGTCTGCGCATGCGCCCTGGTCGGCGGCGCCGGCGCCCTCCAGGTCACCGCTCCGTCGAGCCACCGTGCGCACGCTCACGCGGCGAAGGCACACGCCGCCCGGCGCACCGCGGCCTACCTCCCGCCGCCGAGCCCGACTGTCGTCGCCCACACCACCGGCGGGACGATCGCCCCGACGCCGGCGGTCAGTCGTCCCGCGGCGGGTGCCGCGATCCCGACCGCGCCGTCCACGATCAGCGGCCAGAGTCAGCTCGCGCTGTCGACTGGATCGGCGGACGCCGTCGACCCGACCGGCGCCGCCCAGAGCCCGACGACGGCGGCTACGGGCACCGACCCGACGAGTGCCGCGACGACGCTGTCCGGAATCCCCGCCGCGGGATCCTCGGTTCCCGGGGCAGCCGCGACCCCCGGCTCGACGAGCCCCGACGGGTCCGTCCCGACCGGCGGACCTCCGGGCGCCGCCGGGCAGACGGCCACCGGATCGTCAGCGGATCCGGGCCAGACGGCAGCCACGGCCACCGGATCGTCAGCGGACCCGGGCCAGTCGGGCTCGGCGACCCAGGGCTCGACCGCCTCGGCGGCGCCCTCGGCGACCGGCTCGCCCGTCGCGAGCTCGGCTTCGGTGGCGAGCGCCGCATCCCCGAACCAGACGCCGGCCGCGGTCGCGTCGACCCAGCCCGTGGACCGGTACTCCTACCGCGAGGCCGACTCGATCCGCACCGTGGACGGCGCGCGATTCACCGGAGGAACGTACGTCACGACCGGCGGAAGCTTCTCGATCCACTGGCAGCACAAGTCCCATCTGTCGGCCTCGCACCACGCGCAGCTGCTCGCCCACTACGTGGTCGACCTGCACTAGCCCGGGCGGCGTTCTCAACGCGACTCGAGCGTGGACGCGCGTCGCACTCGAAGCGACGTCCGAGCAATGCCGCGATACAGCTAGAGCGCCAGCTCAGCCCAGACGAGGCGGCCGTCGCGGCGATCGGAGCCCCACCGCCGTGCGAGCTGCTGTACGAGTCGCAGTCCGAGGCCGCCGGCCTCGGTCGGAGCCCGTTGGCCGATTCGCGGCGCCTGGTCCGAGCGCCCGGGGTCGTGCACGGCGATCCGCACGCAGCCGCCGCTCCACAGAGCATCGAACCCGATCGTCTGGCCGGGACGACAGCCCGAGTGCCGGACTGCGTTGGTCACCAACTCGCTGACCACGAGAGCCACGTCATCGGCGATCCGTCGCGTCCCGAGCACGGTGCGCAGTGCCTGCCGAGCGAGACCCGGAGCAACCGGCCCGTATGGTAGCTCGACATGAACCCGCCCGTCTGACGATCCGCTCTCCACGGATCTTGTGTACCCGGTTGCCGGCGAACAATGCGCCTATTCGTCGACCGGCGCGACGAACGGCAGCTTGTCGAGGACGCCGGCGAGCTCGAACAGCCGCTGGGCCTGTTCGGACCCCGGCGTGATCCGCAGCCGCGGGAGCCGGGCTTCCTCGGGCCCGCCCGCGTCGCGGGCGTGGGCCTCGAGCAGCGTCCGCAGCCCGGTCGAGTCGATGAACGAGACGCCGGTCAGGTCGATCACGATCCCGGACGCGTCGGAGGCCTCGGCCCGCTTCAGGGCCTCCTCGAGAGCGGGCGCCGTCGCCACGTCGAGCTCGCCCTCGACCCGGACACGGACGCCGTCGTCACGGCTGAGCACCTCGATGTTGAACGCAGCGGTAACGGAATCCCCATTGTCTCGTGGTGTCGCGAACGGTCGGATCCGGCGGTCGTGACCCGCGGTTCCTCGACGGCCGAGTCTACCGCCGCGACCTGCTCGGGGTGGGCGGCACGGGCGCTTGAGAGGAGCCGCCGGTGGGTAGGTCCGGGGAATGACAGAAGACTCCCAGGCCCAATCGTCCGGCGTCCTCGACGCCCTGCTCTCGCCGCTGCGGCTTCCCGGCAGGGTCGTCGGCGAGATCGAATCCGTCTCACGGTCGCTGCGCTCGCTCCAGCGGTCCGCCGAGGTTCACCTCACGTCACTCGACGCACGCGCCGGCAGCCTGATCGCCGGGCTCGCCGTCCTACAGGATTCGATGGATCGGGTCGAGGCCAGGATCGAGGCCCTGACGACCCTCGAGGCCACGATCGAAGGCCGGATGGACGGTCTGCGGGAGGTTCTCAACGTCCGCCTGCTCGCCGTCGAGGCCGAGGTCCGGGGGATCCGCCCGGCGGTCGACCAGACGGCCCGCGACGTCCAGACGATCGGCCAGCTGCTGCCCGATCCCGCCGACGGCCCGCTGGCCCGCCTCAGGGACACGCTGAGCGCAAGCTGAGCGGAGCGCCGCGGCTACGAGCCGGCCGGCGAGGCGGCCGCGATCTGCCGGGCGACGAAGTCGTCGATCGTCTTGATCACGAGCTGCGGCGCGTCCCACATCGGGACGTGGCCGGTTCCGTCGAGCATCGTGAACTCGGCGCCGGCGATCTCCTTGCGGAAGCGGTCGGCGTGGCGGGCCATCGGGAGAATCCGATCGTGCTCGGGCCACGCGATCAGGGTCGGCGCGCTGACCGCGTCGAGACCTTCGATCGCCGCCGTGTTGGCCCGCAGCGCGGCGATCACACGCCCCTCGATCGGGCAGCGCATCGACGAGACGACCATCTGGACGGCAGCCGGCGGTGCGACGCGCTCGCCGCGCCACATGATGTCGCGCAGGGCCAGCCGGCGGGTCCGGGCCTGACGCATGACCAGCGCGAGGCTCGGGCGTCCGGCCCGAACGAGGGCCCGCTGGCGGACGAAGAAGCGCGCGAGCCGGCGACTCTCGTTGCTCTCGGGCAACCAGCCGCCGGCCGGGGCGAGCGCGACGACGCTCCGGGCGCGGCCCCGCTTCGCCAGCTCGAGGGCGATCCCGCCGCCGATCGAGCTCCCGACGATATGCGCTGAGCCGACCCCGAGCTCGTCGAGCTGGGCCTCGACCGCATCCCCGGCATCGACCAGGCGCAGAGCGCCGATCTTCTGGAACTCCGGGCCCCCGTCATGGCCGGGCAGCGTGGGTGCGATCACCTCGTAGCGAGCCGACAGCGAGTCGACGATCGGCTGCCACTGGTGCCAGGTGCCCTTGAATCCGTGGAGCAGGAGCAGTGGCTCGCCCTCGCCCTTGCGAAACAGCGCAGGTGTGAGGGTCTCGGGCATCTACCGCCGAAGTGTAGGAGGCTTGCGCCCGGCGCGCTGCGCGGCGGTGGGAGCCGAGCGGTCGCCGGGCGAGGCCGGCGACCGAGCTGACGCGTCGAGGTCGGTCCGTCGGACGCCGTGATGGCGACCCGCGGCCCTCAGCCGACCAGCATCGCCGCGCCGAGCGCTCCGCCGAGGTCCCCGAGGCTGGACACGACGATCGCCGGCGGGCGCGCGTCGGCGAACAGGTGAGGCTGCATCGCCGCCGCGATCCGGTCGGCGTACGGCTGGCCGAGCCGGTCGCCGAGCCCACCGCCGATCACGACCGCCTCGACGTCGAGCAGGTTGACGGCCGACGCCACGCCGGCCCCGAGCGCGGCGATCGCCCGGCCGACCAGCTTCTCCGCGAGCGGGTCCGAACGCTTCAGCGCCCGCGCCCAGATTCCGCTCGTCAGCCGAGTCCGGCCACGCTTCGCCATCAACTCGAAGAGCTCGGTCTCGTGGCCCTTGTCGGCGAGCTCCCGCGCCCGGATCTCCATCGCCGCCCGGCCGGCGTAGGCCTCCATGCACCCGCGTCGCCCGCACAGGCACTGGGCGCCGTCCAGCTCGACGACCATGTGTCCGATCTCGCCGGCTCCGCCCCGTCCGAACCACGGCTTGCCGTCGAGGATCAGGCCGCCGCCGACGCCGGTGCCCCAGAACACGCCCAGCAGCGAGTCGTACTGCCTGGCGGCACCCCGGGTGAACTCCGCCGTCGTCGCGACCGTCACGTCGTTGCCCAGCCGGACCGGCGAGCCGAGCGCCTTGCCGAGCACCGAGGACAGCGGATAGCTGCCCTCCCAGCCGGGGATGTTGCGGGCTTCGCTGACGGTCCCGGTGGCCTCGTCGATCTCTCCCGGCGAGCCCACCCCGATCCCCTCCAGGGCGCTCAGATCGACCGCAGCCGTCCCGGCCGCCTCCCTGACCGACTCGATGATCTCCTTCGCGACCGCCTCGGGTCCGCCGACGGTCGGCGTCGGCCGCCGGGCGGATGCGAGGACCTCGAAGTCGTCGTCGACGATGATCGTCTGGATCTTCGTCCCGCCGAGGTCGACGCCTGCCCTGATGCTCACTTCTCCTTCTCCGCATGTCCGCCGAACTGCCCGCGCATCGCCGAGAGCAGCTTGTTGCCGAAGTCGGCTGCCCCCCGCGAGCTGAAGCGGTCGTAGAGGGCGGCGCTGAGGACGTGGGCCGGGACTCCTTCGTCGACTGCCGCCAGGACGGTCCAGCGGCCCTCGCCCGAATCCGAGACCCGCCCGTGGAAGCCGTCGAGCGTCGGCGACTCGTGGAGGGCCGCGGCGGTCAGGTCAAGCAGCCAGGAGGCGACCACGCTGCCCCGTCGCCAGACCTCCGAGACCTCCGCGGTGTCGATGTCGAAGCGGTAGTAGTCGGGGTCCCGCAGCGGCGTCGTCTCGGCGTCGTGCTCCTGCTCGGTGTTGCCGACGTTCGCCTTGCTGAGGATGTTGATGCCCTCGGCGTAGGCCGCCATGATCCCGTACTCGATGCCGTTGTGGACCATCTTGACGAAGTGCCCGGCCCCGTTCGGGCCACAGTGGAGGTAGCCCTGCTCGGCCTGGGACGGGTCACCCGTCCGACCCGGCGTGCGGTCGGCTGCGTCGACCCCGGGGGCGATCGTCGCGAACAGCGGCTCGAGGTGCCCGACGATCTCGTCCTCGCCGCCGATCATCAGACAGAAGCCCCGTGCGAGCCCGAAGACGCCGCCGCTCGTGCCGACGTCGACGTAGTGGATCCCCTTCGGCTTGAGCGCCTTCGCCCGGTCGATGTCGTCGCGGTAGTAGCTGTTGCCCCCGTCGATGATGATGTCGCCCTCGTCCATCAGCGCGGCCAGGTCGTCGACCGTCGACCCGGCGTAGGCCGCCGGCACCATGATCCACGCGGCGCGCGGCTGGGTCAGCTTCGCGACGAACTCCTCGAGCGACCCGGCCGGCGTCGCACCCTCACCCTCGAGCTCGGCGACCGCGCCGGCATTGACGTCGAAGACGACGCACTCGTGACCGTCACGCATCAGGCGCCGGACGAGATTTGCTCCCATCCGGCCAAGACCGACCATTCCCAGTTGCATGGCTTCTCCGTTGTCGGTTAGGAGCGCCTGAGCCTACAAGCCGGCGCCGGAGAACAGATCCGGCGTTACGAAGTCGCAACGTGACCTGGCCCGGTCGGGCCTCCGATTCGCCTCCACCCCAGCCCAGCCAGCCCCGCCTTCCCCGCCTCGCCTCATGTCGTCTCAGCCCAGCTCGCCGATCTGCTCGTCGCTGAGCCCGATGCCGGCGGCCGCACAGTTCTCCTCGAGGTGGGCGACGCTCGCCGTCCCCGGGATCGGCAGCATCACCGGGGAGCGGGCGAGCAGCCAGGCAAGCGCGACCTGGGCGGGCGACGCGCCGATCGCCCGCGCGACCGCGTCCAGACGACCGCCGGGCGCCGCCAGGTCGCCCGATCCGATCGGAAACCACGGAATGAAGCCGATCCCCTCGCGTTCGCAGTGCTCGAGCAGGTCGTCCGACTTGCGATCGACGAGGTTGTACCGATTCTGGACGGTCGCGATCGGCACGATCCTGCGGGCCGTCTCGAGCTCGGCCACCGACACCTCGGAGAGGCCGACCGCGGCGATCTTGCCCTCGTCGCGCAGCTCCCCGAGCAGCCCGAACTGCTCCTCGGACGGGACCGCCGGGTCGATCCGGTGGAGCTGGAAGAGGTCGATCCGCTCGAGCCGCAGCCGTCGGAGGCTGAGCTCGCACTCCTGACGCAGGTACTCCG
This sequence comes from Solirubrobacteraceae bacterium, assembly GCA_035553395.1. Lineage (GTDB taxonomy): Bacteria > Actinomycetota > Thermoleophilia > Solirubrobacterales > Solirubrobacteraceae > Palsa-513. Next base: position 19,051 of record DASZKP010000006.1, read on the forward strand.
GCCGGCCGAGCGCGTGCCAGCCGCCGGGCCCGGTGCGGACCAGCCCGGCCTTCGTGGCGATCAGCAGGTCCGCCGGGTACGGATGGAGCGCTCGGGCGATCAGCTCCTCGCTGACGTGCGGACCGTACGAGTCAGCCGTGTCGATCAGGTCGACGCCGAGCTCGACAGCCCGCCGCAGCACGGCAACGCAGCCTTCCGGGTCTGCCGGGGGCCCCCAGATCCCCGGGCCGGTGAGCCGCATCGCGCCGAAGCCCAACCGGTGAACCCGGCGCTCGCCGAGCGCGAAGGTCTCAGTCGGCATGTTCAACCACCGCGCTCGGCAGGCTCACGCTCGGCCGGACCGCCGGGCAGGTAGAGCCGGGCGGCAGACCGCTCGCCCAGCGAGTCGAAGAAGACGTCGGTCCGCGGCACCTGGCCCTGAAACCTACCGGCCTCCTACGCGACCAGCTCACCGGCCGGCTCGGCCGCCGCCGCCCAGGCCCGGCGCTCGGCGGCGAAGGCGGCTTCGCGTCGCCGCGTGAACGACGCGATCTCGACGGCGTGCTCGGTCACGAATCGGTCGTGGTCGACCAGGGAGAACTCCGCCGGCTCGATCCGCGGCCGCCACTCGCCGGCCTCGCTCGCCGCCCTCACGTCCTCAAGCTCGACCTCCGAGACGAGGTCGAAGCGGAGCTGGTCGAAGTGGCGAAGCCGCCACGGCGGAGCCTCGTTCGTGTCCCAGATCGGGACGGTCCGCCCGACCAGCTGATAGCCGCCGGGACCTTCCATGCCGTACACGCAGAGGAACGCCCCGCCGATCCCGACGGCGTTGGCCGGCGTCCACGTCCGGGCCGGGGTGTACTTCGTCGTGACCAGCCTGTGGCGGGGATCCAGCGGCACGGCGACCGGTGCGCCGAGGTAGACGTCGCCCAATCCGAGCACGAGATACGACGCCTGTGTCACGATCTCCTGGACCGCCCGCTCGTCCGCGAGGCCGTTGATCCGCCGGATGAAGTCGATGTTGTCCGGGCACCAGGGTGCGTCAGGCCGGATCGACGTCGCGTACCGCTCGACCGCACGCTCGGCGAGCGAATGGCGCCAGGCGAGCGGGAGGTGGACGATCCTCCCGGGAACGGCGACCGCCTCCGGCGGGGGCAGCGACGCCTCGAGCCCGGCGAGGATGCCCAGCACGGCATCCGTCGCGAGCCGCGCAGTGTCGTGCTGGACGTGGAGCGATCGGACGCCCGGCGTCAGGTCGCGGATCCCGTCGATCGACTCGGCCACCAGCGCCTGGGCGAGATCGTTGGCGCGGACCCGCGAGCGGAGGTCGATCACCGGGTCGCCGAACTCGACGAGCACGGCGCATTCGCCGGCCCGCCGATAGGTCACGAGGCCGTGGACCCCGTCGAGCGGCCGATCGAACTCGGGGCGGCCCCCGCCGGAGCGGGCGACCGGCGCGGCCGGCGCCACCGACGCGACCGGCGCCACCGACGCGGCCGTCGCGACCGGCGCGGCCGGCGCCACCGACGCAACCGACGCGGCCGGCGAGGCTGGCGCGGCGACCCGACCACCCGGCGAGGGCGCCCGCGGAGTCGGACAGGTCAGACCGGCGAGCTCGGACTCGGCCGCCGCGTGGAGCGCCGCCGCCCGGTCGGCGTCGACCGGCTCGAGCCGGACGGCGTCACCCGCCCGCAGCTGGCCGATCCGCCAGCGGTCGGCCCGGATCACCTGGGCGACGGCGGCGAAGCCCCCGAGACTCGGCCCGTCCGGGCCCACGATGACGGCCATGTCCCCGGCGAGCATGACCGTCCCGACGCCGTACGCGCTGTCGAGGATGTTCGACGGATGGAGTCCAGCCTCACCCCCATCCGTCCTCGCCCATTCCGGCTGCGGTCCGACCAGGCGGATCCCGGTCCGATCGGACTGGTGGTGCACCGTCCAGTCCGCTGCGAACAGACCGTCGAGCCCGGCCGGCGTGACGAAGTCCGGCGCGCCGTGCGGGCCGAGCACGACCCGCAGGACCACGGAGTTGCCGAGCACGGCGACCAGTCCAGCCAACCCACCGTCCGCGCCGTCGCCTTCGGCCGCAGCGCAGCCGTCGTCGGTCGGCTGGCCGAGCGGGAGCCGGTCCCCCCGCTGGAGGGCGGCTCCGCCCAGCCGACCGGCGACGAAGACCGACCGGGATCCCATCACCGGCGTGGTGTCGATCCCGCCGCGAACAGCGACGTAGGCTCGGAGGCCGGCCGCGCGGATCGCCCCGAGCGCGAGCACGCCACCGGCCGGGACGTCGAACGGCTGCCACCGGTCGACGGGCTCGCCGTCGAGCTTCACGGGAATCGTCGCACCCGTCACGGCGACCGTCGCCGCCCGGCCGAAGCGCAGCCGCGGGCCGGTCAGGGTCACCTCGAGCCCGGCCGCCCCCTCGGGGTTGCCGACGAGCCGGTTGGCCACGCGCAGCGAGCGGTCGTCGATCGGCCCCGACGGGGGGACCCCGACCTCCCAGAAACCTGCCCGACCGGGCCAATCCTGGACGGAGGAGAGGGTTCCCGGCGAGAGAACCTCGATCTCGCTCAAGCCGGCCACACCAACAGTCGGACGGGCGTCGGGTCGTAGCCGTTGCACGGATTGTTGAGCTGGGGGCAGTTCGAGATCAGGACCAGCGTGTCCCGATCGGCCCGGACCTCGACGTACTTCCCGGGAGCCGAGATCCCGTCGGCGAACTCGAGGCCGCCGTCGGCGGTCACCGGGACGTTCATGAAGAAGTTGATGTTCGCCGACAGGTCGCGCTTCTCGAGGCCCCCGCCCCAGGCGAGCGCCTCGGTCAGGAACGTGTTGCGGCAGGCGTGCATGTGCCGGGTGTGCTCTCCGTAGCGAACGACGTTGGATTCCTGCGAGCAGGCTCCACCGAGCGTGTCGTGGCGTCCGCACGTGTCGCCGACGATCGTCACCAGCGGCTCGCAGTCGAGCGCGAGCAGGCGGGACCCGAGGGTCAGGTAGGCGGACCCCTGCTCGCGAATCGTGTCGACCGCGCTGTAGCGGTTGGCGTAGTCGTGGGCGTCGAAGAACAGCGTGTCGACCGCCTGGTTGCCCCACAGATCGACGATTCGCAGCGTCTCACCTGCCGCGAGCTCGAACGTCGCGCCGACCCCGTCGGCCAGCTCCCGGTCGAGCCGGGCGGACGCGGCGCCCGGCTCCCGCGCCTCGCGCACGCCCATCAGACGTCGGCCTCGGTCGCCTCGAAGCCCCGCTCGTTCTCCGGGCACGCCCGACGCACCGGGTCGTCGGCCGGGGCCGGCGGGACCGCGGCGACGACGAGCCGCACCGCCCTGGGGCTCCACTCGGGAGCCGGGTCGAGCGGATGGGGAACGCTCGAGAGGACGACGAGCGTGTCGAGCTCGAAGCGGACGGTCACGCGGGCGCCTGACACCGAGTGTCCGCGGACGTAGGTCAGCTCGCCGTCGTCGGCGACCGTCACCTTCGAGAAGAAGTTCGCGTTGGCGACCAGATCCCGCCGGCCGAGGCCGTGCTTGGCGAGCTCGACGAGGAAGGCCTCGCGGGCACTGCGCCGCCACTCGTTGCGCCGTTCGTGGTAGCTGACCGCACCCCACCGGTCGGCGACGACCGCCGCGGTCGCGTGACCGGTGATCGTGTCGTGCCAGCCACACGTGTCCTCGGTCACGGAGGCCATCACCCGGCCCATGTCCGAGTAGAGCGCGACGCCGGCCGTCAGCCGGCTGACGTGCTGGGCCTTGAGGGTGTCGGGCATGCAGTAGCGCTCGAGCGGATCGGACGCGCGGAAGAGCAGCGCCGAGACGTTCGCCCCACCCTCGACGTCGGTTAGCGTCAGGGCCGTGCCCCGCCGGCAGACCCGCGACCAGCTCGCCCCACCCGGGAGGATCGCCTCGAGGATGGCGGCCCGCGTCATCTCAGACCGTCCTGATCCGCGGGTCGGCCCAGGCCTGGGCGAGGTCGACGGTGAAGTTGACGACCACGTAGGCCGCGCCCAGCAGCAGGGTGGTCCCGGTGATCGCCGGGAAGTCCGAGTAGGCGATCGACTGGTCGAGGTAGAGACCGAGCCCCGGCCAGGCGTAGATCTGCTCGACGACGACGATCCCGCCGAGCAGCAGTCCGAATTGGAGGCCGCTCATCGTCAGCGCCGGCCCGGCCGCGTTGCGCAGGGCATGGCGGATCAGGACGCGCCGCTCGCGCAGGCCCTTGGACCGCGCGGTACGGACGTAGTCCTCGCGCATGATCTGCTCGCACGACGTCGCCAGCGTCCGGGCGATCGCCAGCGCCGGGAGCAGGGCGAGCGTGAAGGCCGGCATGATCAGGTGGGTGAACGCGCTCCAGAACAGGTTCGGCTCGCCGTGCAGGAGCGAGTCGACCAGCAGGAGCTTGGTCGGGCCGTCGGGGACGACGAGCGTGTCCGAGACGCGTCCGGACGCCGGGAGGAGATGGAGCGTCGAGTAGAAGACGAGGATCGCCAACAGCGCGGTCAGGAACGTCGGCACCGATGCCCCGCCGATCAGCACGAGCCGCAGAAGTCGGGCGGCCCGACCGCCGCCGACGAGCAGGAGGCCCAGACCGACCCCGAGCACGCCGGCGAGCACTGCGGCGGAGAGGGCCAGCTCGAGCGTCGCCGGCGCGAATGTCCCCAGATCCTGTGTCACCGGGTTGCGAGTCCGCAGGGATGTCTCGAGGTTCCCGTGGACCAGCCGGTCGAGGTAGTCGGCGAACCGCTCGGGGAGGGGCTTGTCGTAGCCGAGCTTGTGCCGCTCCTGGGCGACGATCTGGGGCGACGCGCTCGCGCCGACCATCGCCCGGACCGGGTCGCTCGGGATCACCGCCTGGAGGGCGAAGACGATCACGACGAGGCCGAACATGACCGCCACGAGGGCGACCAGACGACGTCCGACGAGGCTCGCCATCAGCCGGCCGTCCGCTTCGGGGAGGCCATCAGCCGGCCGTCCGCTCGAGGTCGGCCATCAGCCGGCCGTCCGCTTGAGGTCGGCCAGCGTGACGGTCCACGGGTAGGCCGGAACCTGCTCGACGCCGGTCAGATCCCTGTTGAGGACGAAGACGTTCTTGACGTCACCGAGGAAGAAGATCTCGTTGCTGGCGACGACGTCCTGGCCGACCTGCTGGTAGAGCGACGTCGCCTTGGCCGGGGGAGCGCTCAGCGCCTGGTTGAGCAGGCTGTCGACCGTCGGATCCTTGAAACCGAGGAAGTTCAGACCGCCGGTCGAGTCGAACAGGATCCGCGCCCAGGTATCCGGGTGGGACGCGTCCGGCGTATTCGTCTGGAGCATCAGGTCCGGCGCGGAGCTGAGGTTGTTGACGTAGCCGTAGACCTGTGGCAGCTGGACCTCCTTGACGGTGACGTTCCACCCGGCCTGCGCGAGGTCGGCCTGGATCAGCTCGCCGACCCGCCGCTGGACGCCGGACTCGTCAGCGGTGTAGGCGAGCGTGATGTTCTTCGTCGACGCCGCCTTCGCCCCGGCCGCGGCGAGCTTCGCGTTGGGCGCATAGGGCAGCGTCGGCTGGTTGGGCAGGATCGCCTCGGGATACGCGCCGATCGACGGCGTCGCCGTTCCCGAGTAGGCTTCGGCGACGAGCTGGGGGATGTTGACGTCCGCGCGAAGCGACGCCCGGACCGCGGGGTTGTTGAACGGCGCCTTGTTCGTGTTGACGTAGAGCAGGAGCCGCAGGAACGACGGGAATTCCTCGGCGTGGACGTTCGACGGCAGGGAGTTGAGCTCGGATGCGGGGAACGAGTGCATGATCGCGTCGACGTCGCCGTTCTGGAGCTCGAGCTGCTGGGTCCCGATGTCCGGCGTGATCTTGATCAGGACCTCCTTGAAGTACGGCTGGGCGCCCCAGTAGTCGGGCGAGCGCGTGAGGACGTACTGCCGGCCGCGGGCGAACGTCGTCAGCTCGTACGGCCCGGTTCCGTCGTCGTGGGTCGAGAGCCAGGTCTGCGCGTGGTCGGACCCGGCGTGGGTCACGAGCGCGTCCGGGCCGATCACCTTCGGGCCCCAGCTGGAGGCCATGTAGTCGATGAACGGGTTGACGGGCGACTTGAGGTGGACGACGAAGGTCAGCGGGTTCGGCGTGGCCATCGACGCGATCGGCTTGAGCATGTAGGCCGGCGCCTGGTTGACGGCGAGTCGCCGCTGGAAGCTCCGCTCGACCTCCTGCGAGGTCATCACGGTCCCGTCGTGGAAGTGGACGCCCGCCCGGAGGTGGAAGGTGTAGGTCAGGCGGTCGGGCGAGACCGTCCAGCTCGTCGCGAGATCGGGGACGATCGTCGTCGACCCGGGCGCGTATGTGACGAGGCCGTCGTAGGCCGAGAGGATCACCGAGTTGCCCTCGATGTCGTAGAAGATGTCCGGGTCGGGCACGGACATGTCGGCGAGATACGGGATCCGCAGGATCTGGTCGCTCGCCGACGCGGCGGCCGTCGTCCCGGACGCGGGGCTCCCCCCGGAGGACGTCGACGCGGCGCCGCAGCCGGCCAGCGCCAGCGCTCCGAGGATCAGACAGAGCGGGGCGGTGCGGGCTCGGCTGAGCTTCATCGAGTCGTCCTTTCGTCGAGGCTGCGATTAGCCTTCTCACCAAGCAGGTTCGCCGTCAGGGCGAGCACGGCCACACCGACGGCCGGGGCGATCGGCACCCAGGCGTAGCCGAAGAGGTACTCGAGCCCCTGAGAGCTCATCGCGCCGAGCTCGGCAGCCGGCGGGGGCGCGCCGAGGCCGATGAAGGAGAGAGCGGCGAGCGCGAGGATCAGGTTGCCGACATCGAGCGACATCGCGACGATCACTGGGGCGAAGGCGCCCGGGAGGAGGTGGCGGAGGACGAGGCGCGCCCTGCCGACCCCAGCCAGCCGGGCGGCCTCGGCGTGGGGACGGGCGGCCAGGGCACGGACCTCGCCGCGAACGATGCGTGCGTACCACGGCCACCAGACGATGCTCAGGGCGAGCAGCGTGTGGAACAGGCTCGGCCCGACCGACGCGATCACGGCGATCGCGAGGACGGGAGCCGGGAGGGCGAGGAAGAGGTCGGTCAGGCGCATCAGGAGCGTGTCGACGATCCCGCCGAACGCACCCGCCACCGCACCGATCAGGCCACCGAAGGCCGCGCCGACGACGATCACGCCGAGCGCCGAGAGCCACGAAGCCCGCGCGCCGTAGAGGACGCGCGAGAAGACATCCCGGCCGAGGTCGTCGGTTCCGAACGGATATCGCAGCGACGGATGGTGGAAGGGACCGGCCGTCGTGATGTCGAGCGCCGAGTGGGTCGCGAAGACGGTCGGCAGGACGAGCATCACGACCGTCACGATCTCCAGCGGGATCAGCGCCCTCCGCGCGCCGGCCGCGCCGAGCCCGGCCTCGGCGGCGCTGCGGCGGCGACCGATCGGAAACCGCGGGCCCGCGGCCATCGCCGGTAGCCAGCGGCCTGGCGTCACCGGCGTACTTGCCATCACGCCGCCCCGACGGTCGGGGTCGGGGCCGAGGCGGTCGGGGTCAGGGCGGTCTGGGCGGCCGGGGTCGCCGGGGCGGCCGGGGCGGCCGCACACCGGGCGAGGGCATGACCGCGCGGCATCCTCGGGGCGACGCGAACAGTGTTCGATTCGAACAGCGTTCGAGTCGAACGGCGTTCGCGTCGCATTTCGCGCCTACACGTACACCGCGCGGCGACTCCGGTCAAAGCCATCAGGCGGCCTCGGCGACGTCGGGAACGGCGGCCAGCAGCTCGCGGGTGTACTCGTGGGCCGGCTGGGAGAAGATCCGATCGGTGGGCCCGCGCTCGACGACGATGCCGCGGTGCATCACGGCGACCTCGTCTGCGACGGCGCGGGCGGCGGCGAGGTCGTGGGTCACGAAGAGCAGGGCGATCCCGAGCTCGGCGCGCAGGTCGCAGAGCAGGTTGAGGACCTGAGCCGCGAGCGAGACGTCGAGCGCCGAGACCGGCTCGTCGCAGGCCAGCAGGGCGGGCGGGACGGCGATCGCCCGGGCGATCGCCGCGCGCTGGCGCTGGCCGCCGGAGAGCTTGCGTGGAAAGGCGGTGGCCGCCTCGGCGGGGAGCCCGACCGACTCGAGCGTCGCGGCGACCCTTCCGGCGCGCTCTGCCCGCGGGACGTCGAGCGCGGCCAGCCGCTCGGCGATCTGGTCGCCGATCGACATCCACGGCGTCAGGGACGCCCCGGCGTCCTGGAAGATCAGCTGGGGCGGGGCTCCCGGCCCCCGGCGAACGGTCCCGGCGGTCGGCTCGAGCAGTCCGACGACCATCCGCAGGAGAGTGGTCTTTCCCGAGCCGGACTCGCCGACGATCGCGAGCGACCCACCGGCCGCAAGCGACAGGCTGACCCCGTCGACGGCGCGCAGCGGCTCCGGCCGGGTGGCGAACGGATGGCGGCGTGGGCGTGCGTACTCACGGACGACGTGCTCGAGCACCAACGCCGGCACCGGCAGCTCGGGGGCCTGACCCGGCTCGGGGTCGGCTGCGGCCGTGTGGACGGCGCCACGCCCGGGTCGGCCGGCGGCCGGCGGCCAGGAATTGAGCGCGCCGACGTGGTGACACTCGCAGCTGCGATCGCCGGAGACGCTCACCGGGACCGTCGACTCGCATCCGGCGTCGGCCCTGGGGCATCGGGGGGCGAACGCGCAGCCGGGGAGCGGGCGCCGGGGGTCGGGCGGCTGACCGGGCAGCGACGGGAGGTCCCCGCCGGCGATCAGGCCGTCGAGCCGGGGCCGGCTGGCGAGCAGCCCGACGGAGTAGGGATGCTGGGGGCCGGCGAGGATCTGCCGCGTCCGGCCGACCTCGACGATCCGGCCGGCGTAGGCGACGGCGATCCGGTCGCAGATCCGTGCGGCGACGCCGAGGTCGTGGGTCACGAGGAGGAGGGCGACGCCCCGGTCGCGGGCCGCGCCCGCGAGGAGGTCGAGGACCCGGGCCTGGACGGTCACGTCGAGCGCGGTGGTCGGCTCGTCGGCGACGACCAGGCGGGGTGAGCGGGCGAGCGCCATCGCGATCATCACCCGCTGGCGGAGGCCGCCGGAGAGCTCGTGGGGATAGCAGCGAGCCTTGATCGCCGGCTCGGGGATCCCGGTCTGACCGAGGAGGTCGACGACCCGCTCGGCGTCGGCGTCGCCGCCGTCGTGTCCGGCGGAGAGGGCCTCGGCGACCTGGGCGCCGACCCGCATCGACGGGTTCAGCGAGCTCATCGGGTCCTGGAAGACCGCGCTTATGTAGGCGCCCCGGCGGGCTCGCCGCTGGTCCTCGGTCGCGGCGACCATGTCCTCGCCGTCGAGCCTGACCGTCCCCGAGAGCACGGGGTGCGGGTCACGCGGAAGCAGGCCGAGAGCCGTCAGGCCGAGCACGCTCTTGCCGGAGCCGGATTCGCCGACGAGCCCGAGGATCTCGCCGGGGGCGATGCTCAGGCTGGCGCCCCGGAGGGCGTGGACCCGGCCGGCGGGACTCTCGAACGTGACGTGGAGATCGTCGACCTCGAGGGCCGGAACGACTGCCCGGGCCTCGGGCGGGCTCGGGGCCCGGGTCGTCGCGGGCGGGCTCACGCGGTGACCCCGAGCTTGGAAGCCGGGTGCCGGGCGAGCGCGTCGAGCACGTCGGCCGACGTGACGAGAGCGTCACGCTGGAGGTACGCCATCGCGCGGAGGGCGGCGTCGTGGGCGGCAGGCGAGGATCCGCCGACGCAGTCGGTGACGACGCGGCAGTGGTAGTCGTGCTGGTGGGCGTCGGCGAACGTGTAGTGGACGCAGACATCGGTCAGCGCGCCGACGAGGATCAGCGTGGAGACGCCGAGCGACCGCAGGACGAGGTCGAGCTCGGTCGCGAAGAAGGCCGAGTACCGGCGCTTGCGGATCAGGTACTCCTCGGGCCGGGGGTCGAGCCCGTTGGCGAGCTCGGTCGCGACGTCGCCCTCCAGGCAGTGGACTGTCTCGGTCCCGTCCAGCTCGCGGCCGAAATCGATCAGCGAGGGCTTGTGGACCTCCTGGATGAAGATCACAGGCACGTCATGGAGTCGTGCCGCGCCGACGATCTCTCGGACCAGTTCGTGGCGGGTGTGGCCACCCGGCATGATCGGAATCCCGCAGCCGTCGGGCAGCACCTCGCCCTTCTGGACGTCGATCACAACGAGGGCGCTCGTGCCGTGAAGTTTCAATTCTGCTCCCAGAAATGCAAAAGGCCCGGAAGATCTCGTCTCCCGGGCTTTTATCCCTCCGTGTCAGCGCGGCTATGTGAGTGCCGGCCTGTCCTCTCGGACCAGTCCTGCCGATGCACGGCAGCGGAACCCTAGGACGCAGCCAATATAGGTACGCCCCGGCCGCCGGCGATATGTCCCGGGGTCCAGGATTTCGGGACGCCGGTTGGACCGTTGGGCCACAGCACCAGCGCCGTCGACGTCTAGCTTATGGGCATGGACGCGCGGCAGGAGAACGGCATCGGAGCCGCCGGCTCGGCACCGCCGCCGGGGTGGCGGACGCTGACCTTTCGCTATGCCGGCAGCTGCGGCGCGGGCTGCGGCGTGCCCGTCCGGGCTGGAGATCGGGGCTTCTGGAACCCGGCGACAGGCGAGCTGCGCCACGCGGGGTGCTCGCCGTCGAGCGCGGTGGCGCCGGCCGGGCGAATCGCATGGACTGGGCTGCCGGAACCGGCCGACGACTGGCAGCGACTCGTCGCCTACTGCCGGGCGTGCGTTCTGCGCGAGGGATTGGCCGAGCCGCTGCGCTACGAGGACTTCGACCGGACCTGGGCGGTCGCGCCGGCGGGCACGGAGTCGATCCTGGCGGGCATCGGCGAGACGATCCAGATCAGCGGGCCGCTGCGGTCGGTGATCGCCGCGCACGGCGCGGCGGGAGGTTCGACGGCGGGCGAGGAGCTGGCCTACGGCTGGCCGCTCGTCGTCTGCCGGGACGCGGACCGGAGGATCCGGTGTGCGCCGCTGGTGATCGCCACGGTCAGGTCGCCGGCGACCCGCGCGAAGGACGTGACGGTCGACCGTTCGAGCGTGATGCTCAACGTCGCGGTCGCAGACCCCCGCTTCCAGCCGGACGCCGATCCCGGCGTGCTGCGAATGATCGCCGAGGAGCCGCTGCCGCTCGGCAGCCCCGGCCCGCTCGCCACGCGCCTGGAGCGGATCGCCGTGGAGGCGGGACTGACCGTGGTCGAGGCGCTCGACGCCGCCGAGTTGGGTGGTGGGCGCCCGCCCGGGGCACCGGGGATCTACAACCGGGCCGTCGTGATCCGCCGAGAGCCGAGTCGGATGACCGCGGGCCTGCTGGCCGACCTCAGGAGCATGTTCTTCGCGCCCGAGTCCGACTGGCGGGCGACGGCAGCCGGCGGCCTGCTCGGCGCGGGCCGCCCTGCGCGAGCACGGCGGGTCCCGGTCGTATCGTTCAACCGCCTGAACGCGTCCCAGGAAGCAGCCGTCGAGACCGCGCTGTGCAGCCCGATCGCGGTGGTCACAGGTCCGCCGGGTACCGGGAAGAGCCAGTTCGTGGCAGCTCTCGTCGCAACCGCCCGCGACCAGGGGAAGACGATCCTGGTCTCGTCGACCAACAACGGAGCCGTCGACGAGGCGGTCGGTCGAGCCTCGTCAGCGCACCCGGCGACAATCCTGCGGACGGGGAACGCCGACTACCGCAAGCGGTTGATCGTCAAGCTCGACGAGATCTGCACACATCCCGGGCGGGGCTGCGAGGCGACGCCGGCAGACGCGCGCGCCGCGCATCGGGCGAGAGCGGTGCGCCGCGATCAGGCGCGAGACCGGACGGCGGCTCGGGGACGGGAGCTGCTGCGCCTCGACGAGGCGGCCCGGGTCGCGGCTGACGCCGCCCGGTCGCTCTGGGGCGGCGAGCCGCCGGCCGAGCTCCGCGAGGATCCGGCCGGCCTGCTCGGACAGGCCGTGCGCGCGCGGGGACGGTGGCGGCGGCGGGCCCGCGAGAAGCTGCTCCGGGACCTCGACCTCGGATCGGGAAGTCCGGCGGCGGAGACGCTCGAGCATCTGATCGCGTGGGCTCGGTCGACGGTCGAGCTCCGCCGGGCGGCTGAGCGCCGCGACGATCCGCCGGGGATCGGCGAATGGATCGAATGGGAGGCCGGCAGCGAGTCCTGGATGGAGGCCGGCCGGGCGCTTGTCGCGGCTGTCTCCGAGCAGGCCCTCGTCGACGCCGGCGACCGTCTGGAGGGTCTGCTGAAGGCCTACCGTGGAGATGACGGGAGGCAGGGTCGGGCGCTGTTGAGCTTCCTCGACGTGCTGCCCGCCTGGGGCACGAGCGCGCTTTCGGTGCGATCGAACTTCGCCTGTGAGGCGGGCGCCTTCGACATCGTGGTGATCGACGAGGCAAGCCAGTGCACGCTGCCGGCGGTGCTCCCGCTGGCCTTCCGGGCCAAGCAGCTCGTGATCGTCGGCGACCCGAATCAGCTCCCGCCGGTGGTCACCGTGCCGGCGGCCGAGCTCGAGCAGCTGCCGGGAATCGCCGGACTCGACGGACCGGAGCTGCGCGACCGGGGTCAGCTCTACGGCGTCGACTCGGCCTTCGACGCGTTCGGAAAGCTCGTCACCGGCGAATTGCTGCTCGACGAGCACTACAGGTGCCACCCGGAGATCGCCGGGTATTGCGACGAGGAGTTCTATTCCGGAGCCCTGCACATCCTCACCGACACCTGGAGAGCGCATGCCCAGCCGGTCAGGGGGCTCGAATGGCGCCAGGTCGACGGCGAGGTCGAGGCGGGCGGGACGAGCGGGCGAATCAACCGGTCCGAGGCCGAGGCGATCGCCGACTGGGCTGCCGGCAACGCGCAGGCCCTGCGAGCGGCCGGGGCGGAGCTCGGCATCGTCACGCCGTTCGCCGCTCAGGCGAGGCTGCTCCGCACAGAGCTGCGGCGGAGGCTCGACACGGAGACGACGGACGCGCTCAACCTCCGGATCGGAACGGCCCACACCTTCCAGGGAGGCGAGCGCGACGTGATGGTCTTCAGTCCGGTGATCTCGACCGGCGTCCCGGCCGGGACGGTCGACTGGCTCGAGAAGAACCGTTATCTCGTGAACGTCGCCGTCAGCCGGGCGCGGGTCGGGCTGGTCGTGCTCGGCGACGCGAGGCATCTCGAGGCCGTGGGATCGGCGACGCTGGTCGGACTCCACCGGCACGCGACGTCGCGCGCCGTGACCGACCGACGGCCCGGAGACGCCGAGGCCGCGGTGATCGGCCACCTCCCGGACGAGATCGACGTGCGACTGGACCAGAAGATCGCCGACTACGTCGCCCGGCTGAGCGTGCGGACCGGCGCGACGACCACGGTGGTCGTCATCGACGCCGGCGAGACCGACGCTGCGGAGCGTCTGCGCGGCCTCCAGCGCGACCAGAACATGATCGCCGCGGGCGCCGAAGTGCTCCGCATCCCCGCCTGGCTCTGCCGGACCGACCCGTCCGCCGCGGCGCAGCTGGTCGTATCCGGGATCGGCCGCGGACACACGCAAGCAACCTGCTGAGGGTGCGGCGAGCGCTGCCCAGTGGACTGGGCAGCCCTGCGAACCGCTTCTCACGGCTCGCAGGGCTTCGGAGGGGTCCGCCCGAGCTTCGCGGGCTCTGTCGCTGTTTCTCAGTTGTCCTGCAAATCGGGGCGCCCGGATTCGAACCGGGGACCTCGCCGACCCGAACGGCGCGCGCTACCAGGCTGCGCCACGCCCCGATGACCGCCGAAGTATCCCACAGGCAGGCGCCCGCCAACGTCCGCCGCGCTCCCGGCCGTGGCGCGCGGAGCGTCCGCCGGTCGCCGGGAGGCCGCCGGACCGGCATACTCGAAACCGATGGCCGACCTCGTCGAGATCGTCGCCGCCCTCGACCTCCTGCTCGAGCCGGACGGCTTCGCCGACCACTGCCCGAATGGACTACAGGTCCAGGGACGGTCCGAGGTTCGGACGATCGCGACCGGCGTTTCGGCCAACCTCGAGCTCTTCGAGCGTGCGATCCAGGCCGGCGCCGGCCTTGTGCTCACGCACCACGGCCTGTTCTGGGACGGCGACGATCCGCGGGTCGTCGGCCGGCTCCACGACCGGCTCCAGATCCTCATGGCCAACGACGTCAGCCTCGCCGCCTACCACCTCCCGCTCGACGGGCACCCGCGGGTCGGCAACAACGCGCTGATCGCCGACGGGCTCGGCTGCGTCGACCCCGAGCCGTTCGCCGCCCACCGCGGCCGGTCGATCGGCGTCCGCGGTCGCTTTGCGTCCGGTGGGATCCCCCCGGACGAGCTGGAGCGCCGGATCGCCGGGCTGACCGGTCGGCGGCCGCTCGCCTTCTGGGCCGGACCTGACCCCGTCCGGACGATCGGGATCGTCTCCGGCGCGGCGAGCGGGCATCTCGACGACGCCATCGCCCTCGGGCTCGACGCCTTCATGACCGGAGAGCCGGCCGAGCGGGTGATGGCCCAGGCCGAGGAGTCCGGGATCCATTTCATCGCGGCCGGCCACTACGCCACCGAGACGTTCGGCGTCCGCGCGCTCGGCGCCCACCTGGTCGAGCGCTTCGGCGTCGACCACGTCTTCGTCGACGTTCCCAACCCGATCTGACCGGGCCGATCCGGGTCCGGCCGGACCGGGCCGCAGCGCCCGCCACCCCCATCCGCCGGCGCGTCGGCGACTCGGCCCGGCGGTCCAAGTCGGCCGTCGACGGGCCTTCAGGCCGGTGAGGGACCGATCATCCGTCCTTGGTGCTTGTGTGCGTCCGCTCGAGGCGATATACAGGACAAGGTCAAGAACATAGGAGGCCGCACAGATGCCGAATCACCTGACGCCCACCGAGCTGGCTCGTGAAGCCGGTCTCGAACGTCGCGATGTGATCACCAAGTGCATGCAGATGGGCGTGCCCATCTTCCAGGGCCGGATCGACAAGAACCTGTTCCTGAGCAATATGCGGAGTGCCACCGACCCCCGCCAAGCCGCGGAGGCCTAGCCCGGACCATCGATCGAAACCCGCGGGTCGGGCCCGGACCCACGGCGCCGCCAGTCCGCGCCGACGACTGGACGTCTGCCGACGAGTCGTCGCACGTGGCCGAAGGCGACGCATCTTCGAGCCCGAACCGGCCCGCGGACGATCGGCCTCGTCGGGTCAATCGCACGACGTCCGGCCGGGTCCGCCGGCTGATCCGCGCCGCTCGACCCGGCGGCGCCTCGCACGTACTCAGCCGCGTCCGCCCTGGCCGCTCTGGCGGAGCAGCGTCGTCGTCGTCTGCTCGAGGATCTTCCGCCACGCCCGTGTCTTCTCCGGCTCGTCGTCGAAGTGCTCGAGGACCTGCCGGACCCGCGTCTCCGAGATCTCGATCCCGTGGCGGGCGCAGACCTCGTTGAGTGAGTCGTAGTCCCCGGCAAGCTTGCGCGTCACCGATTGAAAGCCGTGGCGGGCGATCGCGATCCGCTTCGTGAAGTCCATGATCGCCGTCTCGAACATCAGCTCGTCGTTGGACGCCGGCTCGATCAGGACGATGTCGACCCCGGGATAGCGGTCCTCCCACCGTCGGGCCATCTCGTGGAGTCGTTGGTGGGCCAGCAGCTTGAACGCCTGGTAGCCGACCTGCGGGAAGCCCAGATCCGAAACGTGCCGCGGGCGCTGCCCCCGCCAGGTCATCACCGACTTGTTGAAGTCGTTGACATACGGGACGAGCGGGTTGATCACGACGACGAGCTTCGCCCCCCGCTCGATCGCGATGTCGAGGTTCGTCGTCGAGATGATCCCCCCGTCGATCAGCTCGCGGCCCTTGACCGAGACCGGCGAGTAGACGACCGGCAGGGCGGTCGACGCGCGGACCGCTGTGGAGATCGGCACGTCGTCCCAGTCCGGGCCGCCGAAGACGACCCGGTCGCACGTGTCGAGATCGGTCGCCACGATGTACAGCTCCCGGGCCAGCATCCGGAAGTCGTCGGTCCGGCTGGGATCGGCCGCGAGAACCTTGCGGACGTAGTCCTCCATCCCGCCGCCCGTGTACACGCCCGACGGGAGGGACTCAGCCAACCCGAAGAGCATCTCGACCAGCGAGGTCGGACCGATCCCCTCGCCGACCAGACGCCTGGCGAGCTGCGCCGCCCGTAGGGGGACCGCGGCCCCCCGGCGGGCGTATTCGAGAACGTCGAGCCGCAGCAGCGTGCCGATGTTGATGTCCCGTAGCGAAGCCGGCGCCCGGCTGACCGCCCGCATCATCTCCTCCGGCCTGATCCCGTTGGCCGCGAGCGACGCGATGAACGAGCCGGCCGACGTCCCCACGAAGACGTCGAAGTCGTTGACCGTCGAGTTGACGCTCAGCAGGTCCAGCGCCCGGAGCGCCCCGATCTCGTAGACGCCGCCGGTGAAGCCACCGCCGCCGAGCACGAGCGCGGTCTTCGACGGCCGCGCCCGCCCGGCCGGCCTCCGCCGCCGTGACCTTGGACCCGGCCGCTGGTCACCTGCCGGAGCGAGCTTGACGACCTTTCCCATCGTCATCCGATCATACGTCCGCCGCGTCCGCCGGCCCACCGGCCATCCGTCCAGGCCGCCGGCGGCTCGACCCGGTCGCGGTCGCCCGTCGCCACGCCGCAACTTCCGCGCTGCCGGGTGACTGCGCCGCCGGCGGCGGGCGGCGGCCTATGCTCCCGCCGGTTGACCGGAGCTCTGCGCCTCTGCCTCCCTGCCGTCCTGCTCGCCTCCCTGGTCGGCGGCTCGACCCTCGCCGTCTCGACCGCCAGCTCAGGCACGCCCACCCGCTCCACGACCGCCGTGTCGATCACCGGCTCAGGCGCGGCCACACGCTCCACGGCGCCGGCCTCGACCGGCGGGTCCACCCCGGCCGGCGGTCCGCCGGCCGCCGCGCGATCGCCGGTCACCGCGAGGGCCGGCGCGCCGCCGAGCTTCCCGACCTCGGCGGGTGGAGCGATCCCGACGGCCGACCCCGTCCCGAGCTCGGCGGCTGGGCCCACGAGCGCCCAGCTGACCCGCGTCCGTGCCACGCTCGGCGGCGAGATGCGCCGTGCCGGGAGCGCCTCCGGCGCCTACGTCGTCGACCTCACGACCGGTCAGGTCCTCTACTCGATCCATCCGACCACGCCGCGGATCCCCGCGTCGGTCGAGAAGCTCTACACGACGTCGACCGTGCTCGCCAGGTTCGGCCCGACCACGAGGCTCTCGACGAGCGTGCTCGGCGTCGGCAGCGCCGACGACAAGGGCGTCTGGAAGGGGAACCTCTATGTCCACGGCGGCGGAGACCCGACGTTCGGCACCGACTCGCCGCCGGGAAGCCAGGCTACGCCGACGACCCTCGCGTCAACCCTCCTCGCGGCGACCGGGATCACACGCGTCGACGGATCGGTGATCGGCGACGAGACCCTGTTCGACAGCCTCCGCGGAGTCCCGTCGAGCGGGTACCTCGCCGACCCCGTGGATCTCGCCGGCGAGCTCAGCGCCCTGGCCGACGATCGCGGTCGCCTCGGCGGCCTCTCGTCGCCGGCCGTGTTCGCCGCCTCCCAGGTCGCCAAGGCCCTCCGCGCGTCCGGGGTCGCAGTGACCGGTCGCACGACCGCCGGGCCAACCCCGAAGGGCGCCCGCCTCCTGGCCGCCGTCCAGTCCCCGGACCTCGCGACGATCGTCGCGCTCACCGATCAGCCATCCGACAACCTCTACGCCGAGACCCTCCTCAAGGACCTCGGCGCCTACTTCGGGTCGGCCGGCTCGAGCGCCGCCGGCGCAGCCGTCGTCCGCGCCTGGCTCGCACCGCTCGGGATCCGCCCGCACCTCGTCGACGGGTCCGGCCTGTCTGACACCGACCGGACGAGCCCCGAGCAGGTCGTGACCCTCCTGCGCGACCTCAACCCGACCGCCGCCGACCCGCTCGCGCCGGTCGGCGCCGCCCTGATGGCGGCCCTGCCGGTCGCCGGACGCAGCGGGACGCTCGTCGACCGGATGCGCAAGACCGCGGCCGCCGGAAGGTGCGAAGCCAAGACCGGGACGCTGTCCGGCGTCTCGAACCTCGCCGGCGTCTGCGACGGCCGGTACGCGTTCGCCTTCCTGATGAACCAGATCTCCGACGCCAAGGCTCATGCCCTTCAGGACGCGATGACCGAGGCGATCGCCGCACTCCCGGGCTAGCCCGCCCCCCCGGCGCTCAGACCGCCAGCCCGGTGAACCAGCCCGGTGCACCAGCCCGGTGAGCCCGTCAGGCCGGTCGGATCCGCTCGAGCAGGCCGACCTCGTCGAGCACCGCGACGCCCAGCCGCTCGGCCTTCTCGAGCTTCGACCCGGCGCTCTCGCCTGCCACCACGAAGTCCGTCTTCTTCGACACGCCGCTCGTCACCCGCCCGCCCGCACCGACGATCAGCTCGGTCGCCTGCTCGCGCGACAGCGTCGGCAGGGTCCCGGTCAACACCACACTCAGCCCGGCCAGTGGCCCCTCGCCCGGCGGCGGTCCATCCTCCGTGAAGCGCAATCCGGCCGCCCGCAACCGGTCGATCTGCTCACGCATCGCCGGCTCGGCGAGCTGCCCGACGATCACCTGGGCCATCTTCGCGCCGATGCCCGGGGTCTGCGCGATCTCCTCCGGCGTGGCCGCCAGCAGCGCGTCGATCCCCCGGAACCGCCGGGCGAGGTTCTGACCGGTGACCGCGCCCACCTCCTCGATGCCCAGCGCGAACAGCACACGCCCGAACGGCCGCTCCCGCGACGCGCCGATCGCCGCGATCAGGTTCGACGCCGAGACGTCGGCGTACCGGTCGAGCCCGGTCAGCTGGTCGACGCTCAGCTCGTAGATGTCCGGCGCCGTCGTGATCAACCCGCGGGCCTGGAGCACGCCGACCTGCTTCTCGCCGAGGCCGTCGATGTCCATCGCCCCGCGCGAGACGAAGTGCTTGAGGAGCTGCCACTGGCGGCCCGGGCAGACGTGGTTCGGGCACTTCGTGAAGACGGCCTCGTCCGGCTTGACGGTCGGCGTCCCGCAGACCGGGCACTCCCTCGGCGGCTGCGGCGGCGGCGAGCGGTCCGCGCGCCCGACCGCGCCGGGCGCCGGTGAGACGACCTGCGGAATCACGTCCCCGGCCCGCAGCACGATCACCTCGTCCCCCGGACGGACGTCCTTACGGGCCAGATCCTCCTCGTTGTGGAGCGTCGCCAGCTTGACCGTCACGCCTCCGACGACGACCGGCTCGAGCTCCGCGAACGGATGCAGGTCGCCGAACTTGCCGACGTTCCAGTGGACCGCCCGCAGCCGCGTCTTCGCGGTCGTCGGCGGGAACTTCCACGCCACGGCCCACCGCGGATCACGCCCGGCCGCGCCGAGTCGCCGCTGGAGCTCTGCGTCCGAGACCTTGATCACCACGCCGTCGATCTCGAAGTCGAGCCGACCCCGCCGCTGCTCCCACGCCAGGCACTGGTCGACGACCTCGTCCTCCCCGTGGAGCAGACGGATGTCCGGATTGACCGGAAACCCGGCGCTCCGCAGCCAGGCCAGCGCGTCCCACTGGCTCGCCAGCTCCAGCCCGTCGGTCACGCCGATCGCATAGGCCAGCACCGACAGCGGCCGCTGCGCCGCGAGCGCCGGGTCGAGCTGGCGGATCGTGCCGGCGGCCGAGTTTCGCGGATTCATGAACGTCTGGAGGCCGGCTGCCGCACGCCGCTCGTTGAGGGCGGCGAAATCCGGCAGCGACATGTAGATCTCCCCGCGAACCTCGACCAGCCGAGGCCCGTCGGGGATCCGCAGCGGGATCTGGGCGATCGTCCGGAGGTTGTGCGTTACGTCCTCGCCGATCTCGCCGTTCCCCCGTGTCGCCCCCCGCTCGAACACCCCGTCCCGGTAGATCAGTGAGATCGCCAGGCCGTCGATCTTCGGCTCGCACACGTACTCGAAAGCCGGGTCGTCGATCCCCTCTCGAGCGAGATGACCCCGCATCCGCGAGACCCACCCGCGCAGCTCCACCTCCGAGCGGACGTTCGCCAATGAGAGCATCGGGCGCAGGTGGGTGACCTTGCCCAGCCGGCTGACCGGCTCACCGCCGACCCGCTGGGTCGGCGAGTCCGGCGTGACAAGGCCGGGGTCGGCCGCCTCGAGTGCTCGCAGCTCGTCGAACAGGGCGTCGTATTCGTCGTCGCCGATCTCCGGATCGTCGAGCTCGTAGTACCGGCGCTCGTGATAGACGACCAGCCGCCGCAGCTCCGCGGCTCGCGCCGCGGGATCTGCCGGCGACGCGGCCTGCGACTCCTCAGCCATCGAGCAGGCGCTCGAGCTCGAACTCCCGCAGCAGCTCGATACCCGGGACGTGGGTCAGGTCGAAGTGGATCGGCGTCAGCGCGATCCGCCCGGCCGCCACCGCCGCCAGGTCGGTGCCCGGCTCGTCGTGGTAGCCGGGATCCGTGCCGTAGACCCAGTAGCGCCGCCGGGCTCCCTCGTCGTGCTCGAGCCGCAGCTCGTCGCGATAGATTCGCTTGCCGAGCCGCGTGACCTCGACCCCGTCGGGCGCTCCTCCCGGCACGTTGATGTTGAGCAGCGTCCCCGGCGGAAGCGGCCGCGACTCGAGCGTCGCGACCAGTCGACCGACGAACCGTGCCGCCACGCTGAAGTCGTACCCCGACCCAACGCTGAAGTCGAGCTCCCGGGAGAGCGACTGCTGGGAGATCGCGACCCCCGGCACACCGAGCACCAAGCCCTCGAGGGCGGCGGCGACCGTGCCCGAGTACGTGATGTCATCGCCCATGTTCGCCCCGTGGTTGATCCCCGAGACCACGAGGTCCAGCTGGAAGTCGTCGATCAGCCCGAGCTGGGCGAGTCGCACGCAATCGACCGGCGTCCCGTCGGTCGCGTACCCGACGCTGCCGTCGCCGAAGTCGACCTCGGTCACCCAGAGCGGCCGGCGCGTCGTGATCGACCTGGCCATCGCCGAGCGATTCCCGTCGGGCGCGATCACGACCAACCGGACACAGTCGAGCTCGAACAGGGCCCGCCGCAGCGTCTGGAGGCCGTCGGCCTCGATTCCGTCGTCGTTGGTCAGCAGTACGTTGAGCACACCCGCAGGATATTCACGCCTCCGGTCCCGACTCGACCGGCCCGTCGGTCTCGTGCTCGGGCTCTGCGCTCGAGCCCCGGTCGGCGTCCGATGCCCGCTGATCGCGCCGACCGTAGAGCGCCTCGCGGACCTGGGTCTCGTGGAGCTGCGGCGAGGACCCCGGCCCGCGATCGAACCGCGCGCGATGGGCCAGCTGCCCAAGACCCCAGACCTGCTGAAGGCGGCCCCCGCAGAACTCGCACTTCGCGTCCTCATCGCCGCCGCGCGGAACCTTTCCACGCCTTCCACACGATTCACACTGCGACACCGGTATCGCTACCACGTCCTTGCGTCGTCATCCGGGAACCACGCACGCCGCGCGTGACGGCGAGGTGTGCCTCACGATCCCGACACGACCCATCACGTGGGTCTTTCCCCGGTCTACGCGAGTCGACAACGGTCGTCCCCCACGAAGTGTGCGGTTCTCTCGCACCCAACCCGACGGCAGGCCGCGGCCACTTACGGTGTAGCACATTCCCGCGGACCGGCCGCGGCCGTCCGAGCCGACTACGAGCAGTAGACCTGCTCGCGGTAGTCGGCGAGCATGCGGGCGGCGCTGAAGCGCGGCGCCAGCGTCCTCATCGACCGTCGCATCAGCTCGATCCACGCCGCCGGAATCCCGGCGTCGTCGACCGCCGAGAACGTCGGCAGGACCTCGTCGCGGAGGATCCGATGCAGCTCGGCGCCGGTCCGTGAATCCTGGGCCGCCGCATCCGCGTCGGTCGTCCCGTCCAGCGCCCAGCCGTTGCCCCCGTCGTAGGCCTCCGCCCACCAACCGTCCAGCACGCTGAGCTGGAGGCCGCCGTTGACCGCCGACTTCATCCCGCTCGTCCCGCTCGCCTCGAGCGGCGGGCGCGGAAGGTTGACCCAGACATCGCAGCCGCGCACGAGCCGCGCCGCGCTGTCGAGGTCGTAGTCCTCGAGGAACACCACCCGGCCGGCAACTGCCGCGTTTCCCTTCAGGCCGAACAGCGCCTGGAGCAGCCGCTTCGCGTCGTCGTCGCGCGGATGGGCCTTGCCGGCGATGATCACCTGGAGCGGCCGCTCCCCGGCCAGGAGGTCGAGGTTCGCCGGCTCCTCGATCAGCAGTCGCAGCCGCTTGTAGGTCGCGAGCCGGCGGGCGAAGCCGACGGTCAGCACGCCCGGATCGAAGCCCTCCGCCGCCTCCGCGTACGCCGCCGTGTCGCCCCGTCCGAGCCGATCGGTCGGGCTGCGGCGCTGAACGTAGGAGACGAGATCGGCCCGCTGCGCGCACCGTGCGGCCCACAGGTCGCCCGCCGGGATCGCGTCGATCGGCTCCCACGTGGCCGGGTCGCCCGCCCGGTCGATCCACCGCTCGCCCAGATGTCGATCGAGCAGATGACGCATCTGCGGACCGATCCAGGTCGGGATGTGAACCCCGTTGGTGACATGGTCGATCGGGATCTCGTCGGCCGCGCGACCCGGCCAGAGGTCACGCCACATCTCCCGGGCCACGCCCCCGTGGCGCCGGCTGACGGCGTTCGCCCGGCGGCTGGAGCGCAGCGCGAACTGCGTCACGCCGAACGGCTCGTTCCCGTGATCGGCGTGCGAACGACCCAGACGGCCGAAGGTCTCACGATCGAGTCCGAGCTCGTCGAGCACGCCCCCGACCGCGCAAAGCACCTGCTCGGTCGGATACGTGTCGTTCCCGGCCGGCACCGGCGTGTGAGTCGTGAAGACGGTCCGCCGCCGCGCCAGCTCGAGGCTCTCCTCCAGGTCGTGGCCCCTCGCCGTCTCGGCCCGGGCGAGCTCGAGCGTCGCGAACGCCGCGTGCCCCTCGTTGAGGTGAACGGTGGACGGATCGACCCCCAGCCGCCCGAGCATCCGCAGACCGCCGACACCGAGCAGGACGTACTGCGCGAGGCGCACCTCCGGATCGGAGACGTACAGGCGCGACGTGATCCACCGCGCCTGCGGCGAGTTGTCCGGGCGGTCCGCATCCAGCAGGAAGACCGGCACCCGGCCGACCTGCACCCGCCAGGCCTGTGCGTGGACCTCGATCCCGCCGATCGACACGCTGATCGAGATCGCCTCCCCGTCGGGCCCGCGGACGAGCGCCGCGGGGACCCGCGGAGGGTCCGTCGCCGTCCAGTACTCGTGCTGCCACCCGGACGCGTCGAGGCGCTGGCGAAAGTACCCCTGCCGGTACATCAGCCCGACGGCGACGAGCGGCGCGTCGTCGTCGGAGGCCTGCTTGACGAGGTCGCCCGCGAGCGCGCCGAGCCCGCCCGAGTAGACCGGCAGCGAACAGTGGATCGCGTATTCGGCGCAGAGGAAGGCCGTCGTCGCACGCGGCTGGTCTCCCTGGTCGCCGCTCGCGAGCTCGGCGGCGACGAGCTGCTCCGCGGCGGCGACCCGGCTGAGCAGTTCGCCGTCCCCCGCCGCCCGGGCGAGGCCCTCTGCGGATGCCTCCTGGAGCAGTCGGACCGGGTTGGCGGCGCACAGCTCCCAGCGCTCGGGATCGACGGCCTCGAAGAGCTCGGGCCCTCCGTCAAGCCACGACCACCGGTAGTTGTAGGCGAGCCGGGCAAGTCCGGCGAGCGGGCCCGGCAGACGGGCGGCGAGTCCTGCCGCGGCGCGCTCGAGATCGGCGAGCCCGGCCTGCGACGTCATCACGAGACGCTGATCCGGCGGCCGCGCACCGCGGGTATGTAAGCACAAGCCCGGCCGCGGCCGGCGCCCACGAAGACATCGCCGTCCACGCTCGTTTCGAGCGGCTTCGCCGGTCGCCCAGCCGCCCGCGGCCGGCCATGATCACCGCAGGACTGACTGGCAGGCTCAGACGGCCAGGTGGACCGCGAGCAGGCAGACGTCGTCGTCGTGCTCTGCGCTGTGGAGTCCCCGCGACAGCCTGCCGGTCAACGTCGTCGCGTCCTCGCCGCGCGCGAGCTCGAACTCCGCGCGCAGTCTGTCCATGCCCTCGGCGAGCGGGCTCGACCGTCGCTCGACGAGACCGTCGGTGTAGAGCAGGACCGTGCTCCCGCGGGTCAGCCTGACCGTCGCCTCCTGCCGCCCGGCCGCTCCCGGCCGGTGGGCGGCGAGCGGCGGCGAGCGGCCGTCCCACACGAAGCGGGCCGCCTCGCCCGGTGTCGCGATCAACGGCGGCGGGTGACCGGCGCAGGCCAGACGCAGGTGCAGCGACTCGAGGTCGAGCTCTGCATAGACGACCGTTGCCATCCGCCCGACCCCGTGCCGCCGGGCATA
Source organism: Solirubrobacteraceae bacterium (assembly GCA_035553395.1). Taxonomy (GTDB): domain Bacteria; phylum Actinomycetota; class Thermoleophilia; order Solirubrobacterales; family Solirubrobacteraceae; genus Palsa-513. The sequence continues at coordinate 43,331 of DASZKP010000006.1, forward strand.
CGCGTCGAGCCGCTCGAGCAGCGGACCCGGACCAAGCCCGGTCGACGCGAGCGCGCGCACGGCGCTGCGCAGCTGACCCATCGCGGCAGCCGCGTGGAGCCCGCGGCCAACCACGTCGCCGACCACGATCCCGGCCGTCTCGCCATCGGTGAGCCAGAACGCGTCGTACCAGTCGCCGCCCACCTCCAGTCCACGCACGCCCGGGTGATATGCGACTGCGATGTCGAGCCCGGCGCCCGCAGGCAGATCGCCCGAGAGCATGCTCCGCTGGAGCCGGCGGGCGATCTCCTCCTCGCGTCGCCGGGCGGCGAGCAGATCGCGCTCATAGCGCCTGCGTTCGGTCGCGTCGAATACCGACGTGTTGACGACCTCCGGCCGGCCGGCGGCCGCCGGCCGAAGCGTCGAGTTGACGAGCGTCGTCAGGATCGAGCCGTCCGCCCTGACCACATCGAGCGCGATCTCCCGCAGCCAGCCCTGGATGCGCAGGAGCGGACCGCAGTGGGTCTCGTAGAAGATCCGTCCACCCGGCGAGAGCAGCTCCTGAAAGCGCCTGGCCCCGACGAGGTCGCCGCGCGAGCGGCCGGTCCACGCCTCGAACGTCCGGTTGACCCGGATGATCGTCCCCTCGGGCGTCGTCGATACGTAGCCGATCGGGGCGTCCTCGAAGAAGTCCTCGGTCGTGTCGTCGACGCCTCCGGCGGCCGTCACGTCGCGAGGAACGCCTTGATCGCCGCGACCGTCTCCGCGGGGGCGCTGAGATTCGGGCAGTGGCCCGTCGCCGCGAGCTGGACCAGCCGGCTGCCCGCGAGCCGGCTGTGGACGTACGAGCCGACGGCCTCCGGAGCGATCACGTCGTCCGAGCACTGGAGGATCAGGCTCGGGGTCGTGATCCGCGCGAGATCCGCCCGGTTGTCGGACAGAAACGTCACCCGCGCGAAATGCCGGGCGATCTCCGGATCGGCCCGGCAGAAGCTCTCGGTGAGCTCCCGCCCGAGTTCCGGGCGATCCGCATTGCCCATGATCACCGGCGCGAGCTCGCCCGACCACGCGAGATAGTTGCTGTCCATCGAGTCGAGCAGGCCTTCGATGTCCTGCCGGCTGAAGCCCCCGGTGTAGTCCGCGTCGTCGATGTAGCGCGGCGACGGCCCGATCATCACGAGCCGCCCGAAGCGCTCGGGCTCGGCGGCGGCGGCCAGGCCACCGATCATGGCGCTGACCGAATGGCCGACGAGGACGACGTCCTCGAGGGCCAGCTCCCGGCAGATCTCGAGCACGTCGTCGGCATAGCCGCCGAGCGTCGCATACCGTCGGCGATCGAAGGCGGACGCGTCGGATCCGCCGGCCCCGACGTGGTCGAAGAGGATCACGCGGTGGTCGCCGGCAAAGGCCGGCCAGACGTGGCGCCACATGCTCTGATCGCAGCCGAAGCCGTGCGCCATGACGATCGGCCGACCTCCGGACGGTCCGTGCTCGACGACGTTGTTGCGCTCGACCGCGCTCACCCCGGCCCCCCACGGGCCTCGGGGCGACCCTCGAACGGGAGCAGCCCGATCATCCCGGTGAGCTCCAGCAGCTGCCTGACGCCGCGGCCGACGTCCGGGCGAATCCCGAGCGTCCAGCCCTCGCGATCGATCTCCTCGAGCAGCCCGTCGAGCGCCCGCAGCCCTGACGAGTCGACGAACGACAGCTCGGCGAGGTCGAGCGTGACCGGCCCTCCGGCCAGCGCGTCGCGCAGGCTCGCGGTGAACTCGTCGGCCGTGGCGATGTCCAGCTCACCGGCGACGCTGACGAGCGTCCGCTCGCCCGAGCCGACGACCGTCACCCGCAGCTGCGCCCGCTCCGGTGGCGTCGCGCTCATCGCCTCGCGCATTCGCGTAACCCGGCCCGGCCGTCCGCGCGATCCACGACCAGATCAGGCAGCTGGGCGCAGACCGGCACAGGCCGACTCTACCCGCCCCCGGCGCTGCGGACGAGAATCCGATTGCCCGACGGGTCCGTCGCCAGGACCCCGTCGGGGTGGAGCTCGGCCTGGTCGCCCAGCCGCGCGACGATCGGGGCCGGGTCGGCGACGACCAGCTCGAAGTGGAGCATCCCCAGCGACCCGGCCGGCGGCGGCGGCGCGCCGTCGGTGTGCGCGTGGTTGAGTCCGACGTGGTGGTGGTAGCAGCCCGCCGCGAGCATCGACGACGCCGGGAAGCGGACCATCACGTCGAGTCCGATCACGTCCCGATAGAACGCCTCGGCCGACGCCGCGTCGGCCACGCAGAGGTGGACGTGGCCCAGGGTGGTCCCGACCTCGACCTGCTGGGGTGGCACCGACCGTCCGTCGGACCGGGCGATCGCCCCGTAGAGGTCCAGGGGATCGGTCGCCATCCGGACGTGACCGTCCTCGAGCGGCCATTCCTCGCGCGGACGGTCTGCGTAGATCTCGATCCCGTTGCCGTCGGGGTCGTCCAGGTAGATCGACTCGCAGACGAGGTGGTCGGCGAACCCCGTCAGCGCCCCGCGGGAGAGGATCAGCCGCTGGATCGAGCGGGCGAGCTCGAGCCGGGAGACGACGCGGATCGCGAGGTGGAAGAGCCCGGTCGCGCCGATCGCCGGGATCGCCTCACGATCCTCGACCAGGACGACCAGGTCCTCCGCGCCGGCGCCGAGCGCCGCGACCCCGTCATCGACCCGGTGCATCCACAGGCCGAGCACCCCGGCATAGAAGGCCAGGGCACGCTTGAGATCCGAGACGACCAGCGTGACCGCGCCGATCCGGGCGTCCGAATCGATCCCGCTGCCCGCCGCGAGCGGGACGGGTCCCCCGGTCATCGGTTGCCCGCTCGTCTCAGGCGAGCTCGAGGAAGACCATCTCGGTCGAGTCCGACTGACGCGGTCCGAGCTTGAGGATCCGCGTGTATCCGCCAGGCCGCGTCTCGTACCGCGGAGCGACCTCCTCGAACAGCCGATGGACGATGAACTTGTCCTGGCCCAGCGCCGACAGGGCCTGGCGGCGGGCGTGCAGGTCGCCGCGCTTGGCCAGCGTGATCAGCTTCTCGACCTCGGGCTTGACGGCCTTGGCCTTGGCCTGGCTGGTCTTGATCCGCTCGTGCTCGATGACCTCCTTGCAGAGGTTGCGAAGCAGAGCCTTGCGGTGTGCCGAGTCCCGGCTGAGCTTGTGACGTGTCTTCTGATGGCGCATGTCGCCGGTCTCCTAGTCCTGCCGCAGGTGCAGGCCGCGGGCTTCGAGCGTCTCGATGACCTCGTCGATCGACTTCTTGCCGAAGTTCGGGATCGCGTTGAGCTCGGCCTCGGACTTCGAGATCAGGTCGCCGACGGTCTGGATCCCGGCCCGCTTGAGGCAGTTGTAGGACCGCACGCCGAGCTCGAGCTCCTCGATCAGGATGCCCCACTCCTCGCCCTGAAGGGCCGCCGGCACCGCACCTGCCGGTCCGTGGCCGAGACCGCCGTCGAGCGCCCCGTGGGGACCCTCGCGCAGCTCTGCGAGCCGCTCGACGTCGGTGAAGATCGCCAGCTGGCTGATCAGCAGCTCGGCCGCCTCGCGCAACGCCGCCGAAGGCTCGACCGACCCGTCGGTCTCGATGTCGAGCGTCAGCTTGTCGAAGTCCGTCTTCTGTCCGACTCGCGCCTGCTCCACCGCGTAGGCGACCCGCCGCACCGGCGAGAAGATCGAGTCGATCGGGATCACGCCGATCGGCTGGTCCGGCGACTTGTTCTCCTCGGCCGGCCGGTAGCCCCGGCCGCGGCCGACGGTCAGGTACAGCTCGAGCTTGGTCTTCTTCTCGAGCGTCGCGATGTGGACGTCCGGGTTGAGGACCTCGACGCCCGACGGGAGGTCGATGTCCTTCGCGGTGATCTCCCCCGGTCCGGTCGCGACCAGCCCGGCCTCGACCTCGCTGGCGTCGGAGTGCATCCGGCAGACGACGCCCTTCAGGTTCAGGACGATGTCCGTGACGTCCTCGGTGACGCCCTTGATCGTCGAGAACTCGTGGGCGACCCCCTCGATGCGAACGCTCGTCACGGCGGCTCCGGCGAGCGACGACAGGAGCACCCGCCGCAGCGAATTGCCGAACGTGTAGCCGAAACCGCGGTCGAGCGGCTCGATCACAAACGAGCCGCGGTTCTCCTCGACGGATTCACTCGTGATCCGGGGGATTTGAAAGTCAAGCATCGGGGTCCTAACGTCGTCGTGTTTCAAGTCCAGGACGCCAACGGGCGCCGGATCAGGCGTAATGAGGCTTGCTACTTGGAGTAGAGCTCGACGATGAGCTGCTCCTGCACGGGCGCCGCGACCTCCCGGCGCTCAGGCTTGCGCAGGATCTTGGCGGTCAGCGCGTCGTGGTCGGCCTGCAACCACGCCGGCACCTGACCGGTCAGCTCTGTTGCGTCGCGAATGACCTGCTCGGCCGCCGTCGACGCCTTCACGGCGATCACGTCGCCCGGGCGAACCTGGAAGCTCGGGATGTCGACCCGGCGGCCGTTCACCGTCCAATGTCCGTGGCGGACGAGCTGGCGCGACTGGCGCCGGGATGCGGCGAAGCCGAGCCGGACGAGCACGTTGTCGAGGCGGCACTCGAGCAGGGTCAGCAGGTTCTCACCGGTGATCCCCGCCTGGCGCGACGCCTTCTCGTAGTAGCCCTGGAACTGCTTCTCGAGGATCCCGTAATACCGCTTGGCCTTCTGCTTCTCGCGCAGCTGGAGCCGGTACTCGCTCTGCTTCTGCCGGCCGCGGCCGTGCTCGCCCGGCGGGTATGCCCGGCGCTCCACGCCGCATTTGTCGGTCAGGCACCGCTCGCCCTTGAGGAACAGCTTCTGTCCCTCCCGCCGGCACTGCTTGCACTGCGGAGATGTATCTCTTGCCATCTTTGGACCCTCTGCGATCAGACTCGGCGCCGCTTGCGCGGGCGGCAGCCGTTGTGGGCTTGCGGGGTGACGTCCTTGACGCCCGTGACCTCGAGACCGGCGGCCTGGAGCGAGCGGATCGCCGTCTCCCGACCGGAGCCCGGTCCCTTGACGAAGACCTCGACCTTCTGAAGCCCCTGCTCGATGCCCTTGCGAGCAGCCGCGTCCGCGGTGACCTGCGCCGCGAACGGGGTCGACTTGCGCGAGCCCTTGAAACCGGCTCCACCGGCCGACTCCCACGCGATCACATTGCCCGACTGGTCGGTCAACGAGACGATCGTGTTGTTGAACGAAGTCTTGATGTGGGCCTGGCCGATCGGAATGTTCTTCTTCGGCTTGCGGCGGCCCCGGGGTGGACGCTTCGGTGCGGGCATCTACTTCTTACCTGCCTTCTTTTTGCCGGCGACCTGCATCCGCTTGGGACCCTTGCGCGTCCGGGCATTTGTCTTGGTCTTCTGGCCGCGGACCGGCAGCCCGCGACGGTGGCGGATCCCCCGGTAGCAGCCGATCTCAGTCAGGCGCTTGATGTCCTGCGAGCGCTCACGCCGAAGATCGCCCTCGACCGTGAGATCGGTGTCGATGATGTCGCGGAGCTTGCCAACCTCGGCCTCGGTCAGGTCGCGCACGTACGTGTCGTGCGAGATCCCGACGGAGTCAAGCAGCTTGCCCGCAGTCGGGCGCCCGACCCCGAAGATGTACGTGAGCCCTATCTCGACCCGCTTGTTCAGCGGCAGGTTGACCCCGGCGATCCGTGCCATGACCTAGCCCTGACGCTGCTTATGGCGCGGGTTCTTGCAGATCACGAGAACGTTCCCGTGCCTGCGGATGATCTTGCACTTCTCGCACATCGGCCTGACCGACGGTCTTACCTTCATGATCCCTTTCGGCTGGTCCAGTCGAGTCGGCTCTGGCTGCCGGTCCGGCCGCCGCTACCGCTCACGGATGCGCATCAGTTGACTTGAGCGCGACCGGGTATGTTAGCAACCTTCGACTCGCCGTCCCCCGACTCATGCCATGGAGTCAGGATTCGCGGGCCTTGAGCGGTGATCGCGACCGTGAACTCGAAGTGCGCGGCCAGCGAGCCGTCCTGCGAGTAGATCGCCCAGCCGTCGTCGGCGACGCGAACCCCGTGACGGCCGGCGGTCGTCATCGGCTCGATCGCCAGGACCATGCCCTCCTCGAGGCGCGGGCCCTTGCCCGGATGGCCGTAGTTGGGAATCTGCGGATCCTCGTGCATGTCCCGGCCGATCCCATGCCCGACCAGCGACCGAACGATCGACAGACCGTCGGCCTCGACGCAACGCTGGACGGCGTTCGACACATCACCCAGCCGGTTGCCGACGACGCACTGCTCGACGGCCGCGAACAGCGACCGCTCGGTCGTATCGAGGAGCTTCGACGCGAGCGCGGAGATCGGGGCGACCGCGAACGTCCGCGCCGCGTCGGCGACCCATCCGTCGAGCGTCACGCCGACGTCGACCGAGATCACGTCGCCCCGGTCGAGCGCATACGTCCCGGGGATGCCGTGCACGACCATCGAGTTCGGCGACGCGCAGATCGAACCCGGGAAGCCGCGGTAGCCCTTGAACGCGGGCGTCGCCCCCTGCGAGCGGATGAACTTCTCAGCCGCCCTGTCGAGCTCGCCGGTCGTGATCCCCGGGCGGATCTTCCGCTCGACGAGGTGCAGCGTCCGGACGAGGATGTCGCCGGCCGCGGCCATCTTCTCGATCTGCTCTGGCGTCTTCCTGATGATCATGCCGAGCCGTCCACTCGATCAACGGCGCGTGACAAGGGGACTACAGCTGCTCCTCGAGCCGCAGCGTCGCCAGCGTCGCCCGGATGTGGTCGTGGACCTCGGCCGGGCTGCGCGAACCGTCGACCCTGCGGAGCAGACCCCGCTCCTCGTAGTAGTCGATCAGCGGCGCGGTCTGCCTGCGGTAGACCTCCAGCCGGCGACGGACGGTGTCCTCGGCGTCGTCGTCGCGCTGGATCAGCTCGGACCCGTCGATGTCGCAGCGTCCGGCGTGCTTGGGCGGGTCGAACTCGACGTGGTAGACGCGTCCCGTCTTGCGGCTGACGCGCCGCCCCGAGATCCGTCTGACCGCCTCGTCGTCGGGAACCTCGATCACGAGCGCCGCCGTCAGCCGGCGATCGAGCTTCTCGAGCTCGACGGCCAGGGCATCGGCCTGCTCGATCGTCCGCGGGAACCCGTCGAGCAGGAAGCCGTCGCGGGCGTCGTCGTCGAGCAGGCGCTCGAGGATCACGCCGATGATGACCCCGTCGGGGACGAGCTCGCCGGCGTCCATGAACCCCTTCGCCGTATGGCCGAGCGGCGTCCCGTCGGCGACCGCGGCCCGCAGGATGTCGCCGGTCGAGATGTGCGGCAGGCGGAAGTCGTCCGTCAGGCGCTCAGCCTGCGTACCCTTGCCCGCACCCGGCGGGCCCAGCAGGATCAGATTCAGTTCGGACACGGCTTGAAACTCTCCTCGAACTACGTCAGGCGCGACCTTGCCAAGCCTATCGCTACGCGACCGTCGCGCACCGCCACAGCCGGCCGACCTCCGGCGGGCCTCCGGCCGAGCCGGCCCGCGGGCCTTCCGCGACCGCTCCGAAATTCGATCTACGACTTGAGGAAGCCCTCGTAGTTGCGCATCATCAGCTGTGCCTCGAGCTGTTTCATCGTGTCCAGCGCAACGCCGATCACGATCAGGACGGACGTCCCCCCGAAGAAGAAGGTCGCGTGTGCCTGGGCGATCAGGATCGTCGGCAGGGCGGCGACCGCCGCGAGGTAGAGCGCGCCCGGAAAGGTCAGGCGGGCGAGGATCCGGTCGAGGAACTCCGCAGTCGGCCGGCCTGGCCGGACCCCCGGGATGAAGCCGCCGTACTTCTTGAGGTTGTCGGCCTGGTCGACCGGATTGAACGTCACGGCGGTGTAGAAGTACGTGAAGAGGATGATGAAGATCGACTCGCCGAGCACGTAATGCCACCCGTTCGGCGTGAAGAAGTTCGAGATCCCCGTCGCCCACGGCGTGTTGATCAGCTGGCCGACGGTCGGCGGGAAGGCCATGATCGACGCGGCGAAGATCACCGGGATCACCCCGGCCATGTTGACCCGCAGCGGCAGGTACGTCTGACCGCCCTGGGTCATCCGCCGGCCGATCACCCGCTTCGCGTACTGGACGGGGATCCGCCGCTGGCCCTCCTGGATGAAGACGATCGACGCGACGACCGCGAGCACGATGAACGGCATCATGACCTTGAAGACCTGGTTGTCCGACGTCCACCACTCCTGCAGGCCGCCCGGCAGGCGGGAGACGATCGACGCGAAGATCATCAGCGAGATCCCGTTGCCGATCCCCCGCTGCGTGATCAGCTCGCCCATCCACATCAGGAGGATCGTGCCCGCCGTCAGGGAGACCACGATCAGGAAGACGTGCGGCAGGTCGAACGTCGTGATCACCGGCTCGCCCGAGCTGGCCGACAGCGACCGGAAGAGGAAGACGTAGCCGATCGACTGGGCGAACGCCAGGCCGACCGTCAGATACCGCGTGTACTGGGTGATCCGCGCCTGGCCGACCTCGCCCTCCTTGGAGAGCTTCTCGAGCGACGGGACGACGACCGTGAGCAGCTGGAGGATGATCGACGCCGTGATGTACGGCATGATCCCCAGCGCGAACAGCGCGACCCGCGAGAGCGCGCCGCCGGAGAAGAGGTTCAGGAAGCTGAGGATGTTCGACCCGCCGAACGCCGACAGGGCCTTGACGGCCTGGGTGTTGATTCCCGGGACCGGGATGTGCGTGCCCAGCCGGTACAGCGCGAGCAGGAGCGCCGTGAAGCCCAGCTTCTTGCGGATGTCGGCGACCGTGAAGGCGCTGAGGATCGTGTTGAGCATCCGTCGATCTTAGTGACTCGCCGGACCCGGCCAGACCACCCGGGCGGGCTAGGCGACGACCGAGACGCTGCCGCCGGCAGCCTCGATCTGGGTGCGGGCCGCAGCGCTGAAGCCGTGGGCGTGGACGGTCAGCGACTTGGTCAGCTCACCCTTGGCGAGGACCTTGACCGGGATGTCCTTCCGCGTGCCGAGCCCGACCGCCTTCATCGCCTCGACGGTCACGACCGTCCCGGCCTCGAAGCGAGCCTCGAGGTCGCCGATGTTGACCGGCTGGGTGTGCGTACGGAACGGCTCGAACGGCATCGACATCTTCTTCGTCGGTCCCCGGAGCTTGCGCATCCGCATGTGGATCGGCATCTGCCCGCCCTCGAACCGCGCGCGATCCTTCGAGCCTGCCCGCGACCCGGCGCCCTTCTGGCCGCGTCCCGACGTCTTGCCCGTGCCCGAGCCCTCGCCCCGGCCGACCCGCTTGCGCGGACGGCGGCTGTTCGGAGCAGGCTTGAGCGAGTGGAGCCCGATCCACTCGGCCGGCTTCTCGTCGGTGGCCGCTGGCGTGACCTCGGGGCTCATGACTCGTCCTGCTCGACGGTGACCAGGTGGCGAACCGCGTGGAGCATGCCCCGCGCCTGTGGCGTGTCGACCACAGGCACACGGTGGCCGATCCGACGCAGTCCGAGTGACCGCAGGGTGTCGAGCTGGCGCTTGTTGGCACCGTTGCGCGACTTGTGCTGGGTGACGTGGAACGTGCTCATGAGCTGAGAACCTCGGTGGGTGGCGCCTGCGCGGCCGGCTGCTCGCCGGCGGCCGGCTCCTCGTCGGCGGCCTGTGCGGCCGCGGCCGCAGCCGCGGCTTGGGCCAGCTCGGCGCGCTCGATGCGCTTGTCGGTGAGACCGAGAACCTGGGCGATGCTCAGACCCCGCAGGACGGCGACCTCCTCCGGAGTCCGCAGGCCCCGCAGGCCCTCGACCGTGGCCTTGACCAGGTTGATCGGGTTCTGCGAGCCGAGGCTCTTGGAGAGGATGTCGTGGATCCCGGCGAGCTCGAGCACTGCCCGGACGCCGCCGCCGGCGATCACGCCGGTACCCGGCGACGCCGGCTTCATGAAGACTCGTCCGGCCCCGAAGACGCCGGTCGTCTGGTGGGTGATCGTCGAACCGTGCCTGGGCACGCGGAAGAGGCTCTTCTTCGCCTGCTCGACGCCCTTCTGGATCGCCAGGGGGACCTCGTTGGCCTTGCCGTAGCCGACGCCGACGACCTCCTTCTCGTCGCCGACGACGACCAGGGCGGTGAACGAGAACCGGCGACCGCCCTTGACGACCTTGGCGACGCGGTTGATCTCGACGACACGCTCCTGGAGGTCCAGGCCGGCCGGGCTGACTGTTCTATCGATGCGCATAAGGCGGGAAGGCTAGCAGCGAAGCTCAGACCGTCAGGCCCGCTTCGCGCGCTCCCTCCGCGAGCGCCTTGACGTGGCCGTGGTACTGATAGCCGCCGCGGTCGAACACGGCCGCGGTGATTCCGGCGGCCTTGGCCCGCTCGGCTAGCAGCTCGCCGGCCCGCTTGGCGCTCTCGCCCCGCGGGAGCTTGCGCAGCTCGGCTTCGGTCCAGCTGACGGCGGCCAGCGTGTGCCCCGAGAGGTCGTCGACCAGCTGGGCCGAGATCCCCCGGTTCGAGCGGAAGACCGAGATCCGGGGGCGCGTCGCGCTCCCCGAGACCTTCGCGCGGACGCGGCGCCGGCGCTTGAGGCGCCGGGCCTGGGTGGTGAGAACGGTCATGCTCGCTTGCCTACCTTCCGTGCGACGTACTCGCCCTCGTAACGGATGCCCTTGCCCTTGTACGGCTCCGGTGGGCGCTTCTTGCGGATCGTCGCGGCGACCTCGCCGACCTGCTGCTTGGAGATTCCCCGGATCACGATCCGCGTCGGCTGGGGCACCTCGAAGGCGATCCCGCTCGGTGCGGGCACCGAGACCGGGTGGGAGTAGCCGAGCGCGAGCTCGAGGTCTGCCCCCTTGAGCAGCGCCCTGTACCCGACCCCTTGGATCTCGAGGCGCTTCTCATAACCGTCCGTGACGCCGATCACCATGTTGGACACGAGCGTTCGGACCAGGCCGTGGAGAGCACGATGCTCGCTGCGGTCGGTCGGCCGCGTCACGACCAGCTGGTCGTCCTCCCGGGACACCGTGATCTCCCGGGGAATCCGCTCTGAGAGCTCGCCCTTCGGCCCGTTGACGGTGACCAGGTTCGGCTCGATCGAGACCATCACACCCGCGGGGACCGGAATCGGCTGTCTACCGATGCGTGACATCGCTCACCAGACCTCGGCCACGACTTCGCCGCCGACGCCCGCGCTGCGCGCGTCGTGGCCGGTCATCACGCCGCTCGAGGTCGAGACGATCGCCGTGCCCATCCCGCCGAGGACCCGCGGGATGTGCTTCGCGTCGACGTAGGTCCGCCGCCCCGGCCGGGACACACGCCGCAGGCCGGAGATCGCCGACCGGCGACCGGCGTCGTACTTCAGCCGGATCTCGAGCACCTCGCCCGGAGCCTCGGTGTTCGGGGCGATCGAGAACGCGTCGATGTACCCCTGCTCCCGGAGGATGCGGGCCAGCTCGGCCTTCTGCTTGGAGCTCGGAATCAGCACGGTCTCGTGCGACGCGTGGATCGCGTTGCGGATCCGCGTGAGGAAGTCGGCTATCGGGTCTGTCATTGACATTGCTTGGCTCCTACCAGGACGACTTCGTCATCCCCGGAATCTGCCCGGTGTGCGCCATCTCGCGCAGGCAGATCCGGCAGAGTCCGAACTTCTTGTAGACGGCGCGCGGCCGGCCGCACCGATGGCAGCGGCTGTAGGCCCGCGTCTTGAATTTAGCCGGTCGCGCCTGGCGAACCCGCTGCGAGGTCTTGGCCACTAGTTCTCCTCCGTTGTCGGTGCTGCCCCGTCGGCCTGCGCCTCGGCGGCCTCGGCGGCCTCGGGCGCGGGGTCCTCGGGCTCTGGCTCCGCCGGCCGGCCGAGCGTCGCTCCGGCCGCGCCGCCCTGCTCGCCGCCCTCCCGGGCGAACGGCATGCCGAACGCGCTGAGCAGGGCGAAGGCCTCCTCGTCGGTGGCCGCCGTCGTCGTGATCGTGATGTCCATGCCCCGGACCTGGTCGACCTCGTCGTAGTCGATCTCCGGGAAGATGATCTGCTCGCGGACGCCCATCGAGTAGTTGCCGCGGCCGTCGAAGGACTTCGCGTTGAGCCCGCGGAAGTCGCGGATCCGCGGAATCGCGACCGAGCAGAGCCGGTCGAGGAACTCGTAGCTGCGCTCGCGCCGCAGGGTCACCGAGATGCCGACCGGCATGCCCTCGCGGAGCTTGAAGGCCGCGATCGACTTGCGCGCCCGGCGGATGTTCGGCTGCTGCCCGGCGATCGTCGACAGCTGCTTGGTCGCCGACTCGATGATCTTCGAGTCCTGGCGGGCGTCGATCCCCATGTTCAGGGTGATCTTCTGGATCTTCGGCGCCTGCATCGGCGACGAGTAGCCGAACCGCTCGATCAGTGCCGGGCGGATCTCCTCCTCGTAGCGGGTCTTCAGTCGGGCTGTCGTCTGTGCTTGAAGTTGTGCCATCAGTCGATCCTGGTGTTCGAGCGGCGGGCGACCCGGAAGCGCTGTCCGTCTTCGCGGACGATGCCGATCCGGGTCGGCTTGTGGTCCTTCGGGTCGATCAGGGCGACGTTCGAGACGTGGATCGGGCCCTCCCGCTCGATCACGCCGCCGACCGACTCGGGCCGCTGGGCGTCGAGCACCTGGCGGGGCCGTTCGTGGCGCTTGATCATGTTCAGACCCTCGACGAAGACCCGGTCCTTCGGACGGTCGACGCGCAGGACGCGTCCCGTCTTCCCGCGGTCCTTCCCGCCGATCAGGACGACCTCGTCGCCTGTGCGGATCTTCATCAGAGCACCTCCGGCGCGAGTGAGACGATCTTCATGAAGTTCCGATCGCGCAGCTCCCGGGCGACCGGCCCGAAGATCCGCGTGCCCCGGGGGTTGCGGGCGTCGTCGATGATCACGGCGGCGTTCTCGTCGAACGCGATGTACGTCCCGTCGTCCCGGCCGAACGACTTCTTCGTCCGCACGACGACCGCCGTCACGACCTCGCCCTTCTTGACGGTTCCCTGGGGAGTCGCCTGCTTGACGGTGGCCGTGATGATGTCGCCGACGTGGGCGTACCGCCGGCGGGATCCGCCCTTCACGCGAATGCAGAGGATCTCGCGGGCACCTGTGTTGTCGGCCACCTTCAGCCGGGTCTCGTTCTGGATCACTTGGCACGCTCCAGGACATCCGTCAGGCGCCAGCGCTTGGTCGCCGACAGCGGCCGGGTCTCGACGACCCGGACGAGGTCGCCGGCGTGGGCGTCGTCGTGCTCGTCGTGGGCGTGGAGCGTCTTCGAGCTCCGCACGATCTTCTTGTACCGCCGGTGGCGGCGGCTCGTGTCGATCCGGACGGTGATCGTCTTGGCAGCCTTGTCGGAGACGACGATCCCCTGGCGGACCTTCGGCGCGCCGGGGACGACCGCCGCGACGACCGGCGTCGGCTCGCCGGTCTGGGTCTTGGCCTTCGCCCGCGTCTTCGCCCGGCCGGCACTCCGCTCCCTGGCCTTCGCCCGGCGGATCGCATCCCGCTCGGCTTGGCGCTCCTCGGGTGTGCGGGCGGGCTTCGGCCCGTCGCCGCGGAGCGCGCGCTTGCGGCGGCGTCGCTCCTTCGGCGCGAGCACCTCGAGCCGGGCGCCGGGCGCCGTGGTCTCGCTTGCGGGCGCTGAGCCCGTTGTCTCTTCGTCAGCCATATCTCTAGTTCTCCCGGACCTTGCGGTCCACGTCGAGCCCGCGCTGGCGCGCGATCGTCAGCGCGCGAGCGAGCTCCCGCTTGGCGGCAGGCAGCCCGGCCGTACTCTCGAGCTCGCCGGTCGCGTGCTGGAAGCGCAGCCCGAACAGGTCCTTGCGGACGGTTGCGACGTGGGCGACGAGCTCTTCGTCCCCCATGTCCCGAATCTCCTTGGCCTGCGGCATCTCGCTAGTCCTCACGCACGACGAATTTGGTCTTTACAGGAAGCTTGTGACCCGCCAGGCGCAGCGCCTCGCGGGCGAGCGGCTCCGGCACGCCGGACAGCTCGAACATCACGCGGCCCGGCTTGACCACGGCGACCCACCCCTCGGGCGAGCCCTTGCCCGAGCCCATGCGGGTCTCGGCCGGCTTCTTGGTCACCGGCTTGTCGGGGAAGACGTTGATCCAGACCTTCCCGCCACGCTTGATCTTCCGTGTCATCGCGATCCGCGCGGCCTCGATCTGCCGGTTGGTCAGCCAACCGCACTCGACCGTCTTCAGGCCGTACTCGCCGAACTGCACCTTGACCTGGCCGCGCGAGAGCCCGGCCCGACGGCCGCGGTGCTGCTTGCGGCGCTTGACCCGCTTGGGAGCCAGCATCAGCGACCACCTCCGGTTCCACCCGGACGACCGCGTCCACCGCCGGGACCACCCGGTCCGCCGCCGCGACCACCCGGACCGCCGGGACCGCCCCGGCCACCCGGAGCGCCGCCGCGACCGCCGGGTCCGCCGGGACCGCCACGGCCACCCGGACCGCCGCGACCGCGACCGCCGCGATCGTCGCGTCCACCCCGATCCTGACGGTCACCGGAAGGCGCGGGAGCGCTCATGTCAGTGAGGTCGGCCCCGCTGTAGCCCTCGGGCATGATCTCGCCCTTGTTGATCCAGCACTTCACGCCGATCCGGCCGAACGTCGTCTTCGCCTCGTGGAAGCCGTAGTCGATGTCCGCGCGCATCGTGTGGAGCGGGACCCGACCGTCGGAGTAGCTCTCCCGGCGGGCCATCTCGGCGCCGCCGAGGCGACCGGAGACCTGGACCTTGACGCCCTTGGCGCCCGAGCGCATCGCGCTGGTCAGCGCGCGCTTCATCGCCCGGCGGAATGCCACCCGGTTCTGGAGCTGCTCGGCGATCGACTGGGCGACGAGCTTCGCGTCGAGCTCGGGTCGCTTGATCTCGAGGATGTTGACCTTGATCTGCTTGCGCGTGATCCGGTGGAGATCCTTGCGCAGGGCGTCGACCTCGCTCCCGGACTTGCCGATCACGATCCCGGGTCGAGCGGTGTGGATGTTGACCTCGACCTCGTTCTGGTCCTTCTTGATCGTGATATCCGAAAGTCCGGCGTGCGCGAGCTTGCCGATGATGTGCGCCCGGATCTTGATGTCCTCCTGGAGGAACTGCGAGAAGTTCCGCTCGCTGAACCAGTTGGACTGCCAGTCATGGATGTAGCCGACTCGCATCGACTCGGGATGAACCTTCTGTCCCATCAGCTACTCCTTCGGGGTGAGCGTGATCGTAAGGTGGCTCGTGCGCTTGCGGATCGGGGTTGCCCGCCCCATCGCGCGCGGCCGGAACCGCTTCAGCGTCGGACCCTCGTCTGCGAAGGCCTCCTTGACGCGAAGGTCCTCACCCAGCAACTCGTGGTTGTTCTCGGCGTTCGCGACCGCCGACTTCAAGAGCTTGGCCCAGTCCGCGGCGACCGCCCGCGGCGCGAAGGCCAGGATCGCCTGCGCCTCGGCGACGGACTTCCCGCGGATGTGGTCGCAGACGAGGCGGGCCTTGCGGGCCGACGTCCGCACGTACTTGGCCTGGGCCCGGACGACCGGAAGCTCGCGATCGCCGGCGGGCGCCTTGCCGCCGCGTCCGCGCGTCTTGACCCGACCCCGCAGGCCCGGGCGGCCCGGCTTGGCCTGCTCGGCCTTCGGAGCGTTGGCCCCGGCCGGCTTCCCCGGCTTGCCGGCGCTCGCCGCGGGCTTTGCCTTCGCCTTCGCCTTCGTCGCGGGAGCCGGCTGCGGCTCCTGCACCGGCGCGGCCTCCTCGACGGGCTCGGCAGCGGCCGTCTCCTCCGCAGTCGCGGTCGGTCCATCGGCGGCGGGCGGCGGGGACTCGGGCTCGGGGGTGACGACAGCCTCGGTCGCCTCGATCTCCGTGGCGGCCTCGACCGGATCGTCCGTCGGTGTCTCGTCGGCCATCGCTAGCGGACCTTTCCGGAGCCGGCGTGTCCACGGTAGGTCCGCGTGGGTGCGAACTCGCCGAGCTTGTGCCCGACCATCGACTCGCTGACGAAGACGGGGAGATGCTTGCGCCCGTCGTGGACGGCGATCGTGTGCCCGACCATGTCGGGGAAGATCGTCGACGACCGTGACCAGGTCTTGATCATTCGCTTCGTGTTGGCCTTGTTCATCGCCTCGATCCGCGCCATCAGGCGCTCCTCGACGAATGGGCCCTTCTTGCTCGAGCGGCTCATTGACTATCGCTTTCCCTTGCCGCGGCGACGTGCGCGCACGATGTAACGGTCGGACGACTTGCCCTTCTTACGTGTCCTGTAGCCCAGCGTCGGCACACCCCACGGGGTCACCGGATGACGCCCCGACGTCGTCGAACCCTCGCCGCCGCCATGCGGGTGGTCGACCGGGTTCATCGCCGTGCCGCGGGTCTGCGGCCGGACGCCCATGTGCCGCTTGCGACCGGCCTTGCCGACCTTGACGTTCTGGTGATCGGAATTGCCGATCGTCCCGACGGTCGCCCGGCAGTCGCCCCGGACGAGGCGCATCTCGCCGGACGGGAGGCGGAGCGTGACCATCTCGCCCTCCTTGGCCATCAGCTGGATCGACACGCCGGCCGAGCGGCCCATCTGGCCGCCGCGCCCGGGCTGGAGCTCGACGTTGTGGACGACGGTGCCGGTCGGCATCTTCGCGAGCGGCAGGCAGTTGCCGACTGAGATGTCGGCGTTCTCGCCGGACATCACCTGCATCCCGACGGTCAGCCGTGCCGGCGCGAGGATGTAGCTCTTGACGCCGTCCTGGTAGTGGAGCAGGGCGATGTAGGCCGTCCGGTTCGGGTCGTACTCGATCGCGGCGACCCGGGCGACGACGTCGTCCTTGCGACGCTTGAAGTCGACTCGCCGGTAGAGGCGCTTGGCTCCGCCACCGCGGTGGCGCGACGTCTTGCGTCCGTACGAGTTGCGCCCGCCGCTCTTGGTCAGACCCTCGACCAGCGTGCGCTCCGGCTCGGTCTTGGTGATCTCGGCGAAGTCCGGGTAGGAGACGAAGCGCCGCCCCGGGCTGGTCGGCTTCGGCTTGCGGATCGGCATTACTCAAGTCCCTCCAGGCCCTGGAAGATCGGAATCGAGTCGCCCGGCCGGATCTGGACGATGGCCTTCTTCCAGTTGCGCGTTCGACCCCGGATGTTGCCCCGGCGCTTGGGCTTCGACTTCACGCTGATCGTCCGGACCTCGAGGACGCCGACGTCGAACAGCGTCTCCACGGCTTGGCGGATCTGCGTCTTGTGGGCGTCCGGATGGACCCGGAAGGTGTACTTGTTGACCGCCGAGAGCACGTAGCTCTTCTCGGACACGACGGGGCGGATGATCACCTGCGAAGGATGCATCAGGCTTGCGCCTCCTCGGTCGTCCGGGTGCGGGTGGCGCGATCCTGGAGAGCTGCGAGCGCCGACTCGGAGACGACCAGCGAGGCCGCGCCGATCAGGTCGGCGATGCCGACGTTCGAGACCTCGAGCACGCCGACCCGCTTGATGTTGCGGAACGACAGGGCCGCGGGCGCCTCCTCCGCGGACAGCACGACGAGGGTCGCGCCGACCGTCTGGCCGCGACCCGAGAGCAGCTTCGCGGCCGTCTTGGTCGTCGGCTCGGAGAACGCGCCGAGGTCGAGGATCGACAGGGACCCCCGCTCGGCGTGGAGCGACAGCGCACATCGCAGTGCCGCCTGACGCTCCTTGCGATTGACCTTGAAGGTGTAGTGGCGCGGCTGGGGCCCGAAGACCGTGCCGCCGCCGGTCCAGATCGGCGACCGCGACGAACCGGCCCGAGCCCGCCCGGTGCCCTTCTGGCGCCACGGCTTCGCCCCGCCGCCGGAGACCCGGCCGCGAGTCTTGGTCGACGCCGTGCCCTGCCGCCGGGCGTTCAGCTCGGCGCGCACCGACTCGTGGACGAGGGACCCGTTGAAGCGGGCGCCGAACGCCGCGTCGTCGAGACTGACGCTCCGGTCCGAAGCGCCGAGAACAGGTGCGTCAGGCATCGGTCCGGACCTCCACGTAGCCGTTGCGCGGACCCGGGACCGACCCGCGGACGAGCATCAGGTTCTCGGTCGGCCGGACCTCGACGATCTCGAGGCCCTTCTGGGTGACGCGCTTGTTGCCCATCTGCCCGGGACCCCGGATGCCCTTGAAGACGCGCGACGGCGTCGCCGACGCTCCGACCGAGCCCGGTGCCCGGACGTTGTGCGAGCCGTGGGACTTCGGTCCGCTTGCGAAGTTGTGGCGCTTGATCGTCCCGGCGAATCCCTTGCCCTTGGAGACACCCGAGATCTTCACGCGCTGACCGGCCGCGAAGACGTCGACCTTGACGGTCTCGCCGATCAGCAGCTCGCCGGCCTCGTCGCGGAACTCGACGAGGTGGCGCAGCGGCGGGGCGTCGGCCCGCTTGAGGTGGCCGAGCTCGGCCCGCGTGAGGTGCTTCTCCTTGGTCTGGCCGAAGGCCAGCTGGACAGCCTCGTAGCCGTCGCGCTCGTGCGTCCGGATCCCCGTGACGTGGCATGGACCGGCCTCGAGGACGGTGACGCGCGCGACCGACCCGTCGTCCTGGAAGACCTGGGTCATGCCGAGCTTCTTGGCGAGGATCGCGGGCATCAGGTCGCGATGCGGATCTCGATGTCGACGCCCGCCGGGAGATGGTCGAGCCGCTGGAGCGAGTCGACCGTCTTCGGCGTCGGCTGATGGATGTCGATCAGCCGCTTGTGCGTCCGGATCTCGAAGTGCTCCCGCGAGTCCTTGTCCTTGAAGGGCGAGCGGATCACGCAGTAGACGTTCTTCTCGGTCGGGAGCGGCACCGGCCCGGAGACGGTCGCGCCGGTCCGGGTCGCCGTGTCGACGATCTCCTTCGCGGCGGTCTCGATCGCCTGCGTGTCGTAGGCCTTCAGCCTGATGCGGATCTTGTTCTGTGGGGTGGTGGCCATTGGGCCGCTCGCTGCTCTCTTTTGTCGTCCGTCAAAAACTGGGGGTGCTCTGCGGGCCGGCCCCTGCCGTCTGGGCACGGGGGGGACGGGCCGTGGTCAGCCCGCCTTCCCCTCCCGCACGGACCGCTCGCGGAGCGATCCGGTGTCTCGTCGTATCGGAATTACAAGAGCGCGCTGAGCGCGCTCGCTGATTTACTTGATGACCTCGGTCACTACGCCCGACCCGACCGTACGGCCACCCTCACGAATCGCGAAGCGCAGACCTGCGTCCATCGCGATCGGGGCGATCAGCTCGATCTCCATCTGGACGTTGTCGCCCGGCATGACCATCTCGACACCTTCGGGCAGCTTCGCCGAGCCGGTGACGTCGGTCGTCCGGAAGTAGAACTGGGGCCGGTAGCCCGTGAAGAATGGCGTGTGTCGACCACCCTCCTCCTTCTTGAGGACGTAGACCTCGCTCTTGAAGTGCGTGTGCGGCGTGATCGAACCCGGCTTGCAGAGCACCTGCCCGCGCTCGATGTCCTCGCGCTTGGTCCCGCGGAGCAGGCATCCGACGTTGTCGCCGGCCTCGCCCCGGTCGAGGATCTTGCGGAACATCTCGACCCCGGTGACCACGGTCTCGGCCGTCTTCTTGACGCCGACGATCTCGACCCGGTCGCCCGTGTTGACGACGCCCTGCTCGATCCGGCCGGTCGCGACGGTCCCCCGGCCGGTGATCGAGAAGACGTCCTCGACCGGCATCAGGAACGGCTTGTCAAGCTCGCGGACCGGGTCCGGGATGTAGCTGTCGAGCGCCGCGGCCAATTCGAGGATCGGGCCCTTGGCCTCCTCGTCACCCTCGAGCGCCTTGAGCGCCGAACCGATGATGAACGGGATGTCGTCGCCCGGGTAGTCGTAGATCGACAGCAGCTCGCGGACCTCGATCTCGACGAGCTCGAGCAGCTCCTCGTCGTCGACCATGTCGGCCTTGTTGAGGAACACGACGATGTACGGGACGCCGACCTGGCGTGCGAGGAGGATGTGCTCACGCGTCTGCGGCATCGGGCCGTCGGCCGCCGAGACCACGAGGATCGCGCCGTCCATCTGAGCCGCGCCGGTGATCATGTTCTTGACGTAGTCGGCGTGCCCAGGGCAGTCGACGTGCGCGTAGTGGCGGTTCTCGGTCTGGTACTCGACGTGTGACGTCGCGATCGTGATCCCCCGCTCCTTCTCCTCCGGAGCGTTGTCGATCTCTGCGAATGACTTCGCCTCGCCGCCCATCTTCTCCGCAAGCACGTGGGTGATCGCAGCCGTCAGCGTCGTCTTGCCGTGGTCGATGTGACCGATCGTGCCGACGTTGACGTGCGTCTTATCGCGCTGGAACTTCGCCTTACCCACTTTGACTTGCTCCTCTAACTTGAAGTTGTTGGCCCGCCAGATGTGGGCGAACCTGGGAATACTCTCAAAATTTCGGCTCCGACGGCGACCCGCCGTCGGCAGCCGGTGCTTCGCTACGCCGCCTTGGACTCGCCGGTCCTCGATTCGACGATCCCCTCGGCGATGTTCGGCGGGACCTCCTCGTAACTCTCGAACTGCATCGTGTAGTTCGCCCGTCCCTGCGTGTTCGACCGCAGGTCGGTCGCGTAACCGAACATCTCGCTGAGGGGGACCCGGCCGGTCACGACGAGCGCGTTGCCGCGCCGCTCCTGGCCCTCGATGCGGCCTCGACGGCGAGATAGGTCGCCGATGACCTCGCCGAGGAAGTCCTCCGGGACGACGACCTCGACCGCGAAGATCGGCTCGAGCAGGACCGGCTTGGCCCGGCGTGCCGCCTCCTTGAAGGCCAGCGATCCGGCGACCTTGAAGGCGATCTCCGAGGAGTCCGTGTCGTGGTACTTGCCGTCGACCAGCGTCACCCGGATGTCGACCATCGGGTAGCCGGCCTTGACGCCGTTGACGAGCGCCTCCTCGCAGCCCTTCTCGACCGCCGGGATGAACTCGCTCGGTACCGACCCGCCGCGAATCTTGTTGATGAAGTCGAAGCCCTCGCCGGGTGCCGGCTCCATGTCGATGTAGACGACGCCGTACTGGCCGGAGCCGCCCGTCTGGCGGATGAACTTGCCCTCGATGTGCTTGACCGACGCCCGCACCGTCTCGCGGTAGGAGACCTGCGGGCGGCCGACGTTGGCCGCGACCCCGTACTCCCGGCGCATCCGGTCGACGAGGACCTCGAGGTGAAGCTCGCCCATCCCGGAGATCTCCGTCTGGCCGGTCTCCTCGTTGGTCTGGACGCGGAAGGTCGGGTCCTCCTCGGCGAGCCGGCCGAGGGCGACCGACATCTTCTGCTGGTCGACCTTCGTCTTCGGCTCGACGGCCACCTTGATCACCGGCTCGGGGAAGATGATCTGCTCGAGCTTGATCGGCGCGGCCGGGTCGCAGAGCGTGTCGCCGGTCGTGACCTGCTTGATGCCGACGCACGCGGCGATGTCGCCCGGGTAGACCTCGGGGACGTCCTCGCGGTCGTTGGCGTGCATCATCAGGATGCGGCCGATCCGCTCGGTCTTGCCGGTCGACGCGTTGAGCACTCGACCGCCGGAGGCGATCGACCCGGAGTAGACACGGAAATAGGTCAGCTTGCCGACGAACGGGTCGGCCATGATCTTGAAGGCCAGAGCCGCGAACGGTCCGCCCTCCTCGGGGCCGCGCGTCGCCTCGCGGCCGTTCTCGTCGCCACGGACCGGCTCGATGCCGACGACGGGGGGAACGTCGAGCGGGGACGGGAGATAGTCGATGACCGCGTCGAGCAGGGGCTGGACGCCCTTGTTCTTGAACGACGACCCGCACAGGACCGGAGTCATCGCGATCTCGAGCGTCGCCTTGCGAATCGCGTTCTTCAGCACGGCCTCGGGGATCTCCTGGTCCTCGATCAGCAGCTCGACCAGCGCGTCGTCGTAGCGCGAGACCTCCTCGAGCAGGTGCTCGCGGGCCTCCTGCGCCTCGTCGGCCAGGTGCTCGGGAATCTCGCGCTCGTCGATCTCGACACCGAGATCGTCGTGGTAGTAGATCGCCCGCATCCGAACGAGATCGATGATCCCGAGGAACTCCGACTCCGCGCCGATCGGCAGCTGGATCGGCACGGGATGGGCGCCGAGACGGTCGATCATCGTCTTCACGCCGGCGTTGAAGTCAGACCCGATCCGGTCCATCTTGTTGATGTAGGCGATCCGCGGTACCGAGTACTTGTCGGCCTGGCGCCACACCGTCTCCGACTGGGGCTCGACGCCGGCGACCGAGTCGAACAGGGCGATCGCGCCGTCGAGCACACGCAGCGACCGCTCGACCTCGACCGTGAAGTCGACGTGGCCCGGCGTGTCGATGATGTTGATCCGGTGCTTGTCCCACTCACAGGTCGTCGCGGCCGACGTGATCGTGATCCCGCGCTCCTGCTCCTGCTCCATCCAGTCCATCGTCGCCGCGCCCTCGTGGACCTCGCCGATCTTGTACGTGCGCCCCGTGTAGTAGAGGATGCGCTCGGTCGTCGTGGTCTTGCCCGCGTCGATGTGGGCCATGATCCCGATGTTTCGGGTCCTGGCGAGAGAGAATGCTCGCGGCATCAGTTGGCTCGGATGGAGTCGTGTGGCATCAGTCAGATGTTTCCTGGTCGGTCCGGAGGATCTCGGGCAAAAAAATGGGCCCCTCGGGCCCATGCACACCGCGGGTTCAAGGCCCAGTTAGCGTAGCTATGCGCTCGAGTTCTCCATGGTCGGGTTCGCTTCCCGCAGGTGACGACGCATAACCACTGCCGTCGGGGACGCGACGCTTGACTATAGCAGAGGCCGTGCGACTTCCCGGGCCCGTCCAGCGTCCCCGCGGGGGCCGAGGGCGAGGTCCGCCGGTGGCTCACGGCGGGGCCCGCAGAGGCGGGGCGGGGCGGGGCGGGGCGGGGCGGGCGGGCGGGGCGGCGAGTCCGGGGGGTGTCAATGCGAGGTGCCCTGAGAAAGTAGCTGCCTGACTCAGGCAGATTATTCTGCGCGAGCATCAACGCATATACACCCAGCAAGATCGACCACAACCGCTCCCGTGGTTCGCTCCAAGACCGCAGACGACCGGTCTCGGCTCGGGACGTCTACCAGCGGTAGTGGGCGAAGGCCTTGTTGGCCTGCGCCATGCGGAAGATGTCGTCCTTGCGCTTGTAGGCCCCACCCTGCTGGGACGCGGCGTCCATCAGCTCGTTGGCCAAGCGCTGGGCCATCGTCTTCTCCCGCCGGTTGCGCGCGAACTCGACCAGCCAGCGGACGGCGAGCGTCCGCGCCCGCGGCGTCGGAACCTCGACCGGCACCTGGTAGGTCGCGCCGCCGACCCGGCGGGACCGAACCTCAAGCGCCGGCGTGAGGATCTTGATCGACTCCTCGAGCGCGATCACCGGATCCTTGCCGGTCTTCTCGGCCATGATCGCCAGGGCGTCGTAGACGATCCGCTCGGCCGTCGACTTCTTCCCGTCGAGCATCACCTTGTTGATGACCTGCTGGACGAGGCGTGACCGGTGGATCGGGTCGGGATCGACCCGACGGATCTGGGCTGGTGCGCGGCGGGGCATGGCGGAGCTCCTAAGGCTTCTTGGCGCCGTACTGGGACCGCGCCTTCTTGCGGTCGCTGACGCCGGCGGCGTCGAGCGTTCCCCGTACGACCTTGTAGCGCACGCCCGGAAGGTCCTTGACCCGGCCGCCACGGACGAGCACGACGGAGTGCTCCTGGAGGTTGTGCCCCTCGCCCGGGATGTAAGCCGTGACCTCGATCGAACCGGTGATCCGGACGCGCGCGACCTTGCGCAGCGCGGAGTTCGGCTTCTTCGGCGTGGTCGTGTACACCCGGGTGCAGACGCCGCGGCGCTGGGGAGCGGCCGTCTTCTTCTTGCGCCCCTTGCCCGACTTCAGGCCCGGCGTCGAAAGCTTCTTCTTTGGTGGCTTGCGGCCCTTGCGGACCAGCTGAGAGGTAGTAGGCATGCGGCGGATGATGGTAGCAGGGTGCGGCTTCCGAGCCCGCCGTCGCAAGCCCTGCCGCGGCAACTCTGGCAGCCCGGCGGCTGGCTTCCGGGCTCGCCGTCGCGAGCCCGGCCGCGGCACTCTCGCAGCCCGGCGGCTGGCTTGCGAGCCCGCCGTCGCGAGCCCCGGCCGTGGCAGCCCGGCGGCTGATCAGGCGGGAGCGGCTGAGGCGGCGGCGCGCAGCGGCGCCGGTGCGATCGCCGAGGCGACGATCACGGCGACCAGGCCGAGTGCCTGGACGACGATGCCCAGCGCGTCGCCCGGCAGTGGATCGCCGAAGACGAGGATCCCGCCGGCGATCGCCGAGATGTTGGCGGCCGCGCCGGTCACCGCGATCACCGGGACGGCCTCGCCGTCCTGGAGGCCGCGGGCAGACGCGTAGAACGCGATCACCGAGGCCGCGATTGCGACGCCCAGCCACGGGCTGATCAGGCCGACCACGCCGTGGGCTCCGACGATGCCGGTCAGCGCCTTGAGCGAGACGTCGGACACGCCGAAGAGGATGCCGGCGGCCGCCCCGAGCATCGTCCCGTGGTGCTCGGCCCGGGCGCCCGCCCGCGGTCCCATGATCAGGAGCCCGCCGATGCCGAAGAGAACCGCCTCGAAGGTGATCATCGCCGGGACCGAGAAGGCCGAGTGGGCCCCGTGGGTCCCGGGGACCGTCACCGCGAGGGCGACCAGTCCGGCCGCGGTCAGGCCGAGGCCGACCCACTGCCGGCGTCCGACGGCGAAGCCGAACAGCCGCTCGGCCATCACGCCGATCAGGACGACGCCGCCGGCGAGGACGACCTGGACGACCGAGAGCGGGGCCATCGCCATCGCCGCTACATGAAGGATCCACGCGCCGATCGCGATCACGATGCCCAGCGCGAACCACCTCGACCCGAGCAGGGACCTTGCGGTCCGCAGGGGATGACGTACGTCAACCGGCGGAACCTCGCACGCCCCCCGATGCTTGTAGAAGAACGCGAGGTTCGTCACGAAGGCGCAGAGGAGCGCGAGTAGTAGACCGATTTGGATCGTCATAAGGGGGCGGGGCCAGCCGGATCGGGAGGTCTCTGCGGCCGGTCTTCCTTCTATCGACCACGCCATGAGTCCTCTTGAGATTCGGCTCGCCTGAGGTCAGCCTACCTAGGCCGAACTCGACGAACGTTGGTTCTGAGGCAATCTTTACGCGACTTAATCCAGAGGAAGTTGCTCGCACAAGCGGTTAAGTTGCATACGCAAGCGGATTGATTGCGTATGCAAGAAAACTGCTGGCTGACAGCGAGCGTTGGCGGGCCACCTGGCCTGACGGGACCCACCGGTCGGACCGACCGCTGAAAAATGCCACCGACCCGCCGGCCGGTTCCACGGCCGATGCAATTTCACGTGCGCCCAAGTCCGTGCCGTGGCCGCGGCCGCGGTCCCGACCCCGAGGTCCCGGTCCGAGCGACCCGAAACGAAACCGGGTGTCCGCCCGCTGGGCGGACACCCGGTCAAGGTGCCTCGTCTGGTCGGAACGCGGCCGGACTCCGGGGTCGTTCCTCAGAAACCCGGCCGACGCCCGCCTACTTCTCGCCCTTGATCTCGGTCGCGTCCAACTCGGCGAGCTCCTCGACGAAACCCGGGTCATGCCCCAGGCCGATCTCCTCGAGCGACGCGAGATCCTGGTCGAACTCGGCGCCGAAGCCGCCGTTCCCGATTCCGAGCTCGGCGGCGAGGTCGTCGTCTCCCAGCAGGCCGAGGTCGTCCATCGCCCGCGGGAGCGGCTCCGACGGCTGGATCTCGATCCTCCGGTACCGCTTGAGGCCGGTCGCCGCGGGGATCAGCTTGCCGATGATCACGTTCTCCTTGAGACCGTTCAGCCGGTCGATCTTCCCCTCGAGGGCCGCGTCCGTGAGGACCTTCGTGGTCTCCTGGAAGGACGCCGCCGACAGGAACGAGTCGGTGTTGAGCGAGGCCTTCGTGATCCCGAGGATGATGTCCTCGAACTCGGCCGACTCCCCGCCCCTGCGGATGATCGCGTCGTTGATCTTCGCGAACTCGAACCGGTCGACGAACTGCCCCGGCAGGTACTCGGTGTCGCCCTTCTGGTCGACCCTGACCTTCTTGAGCATCTGCCGGACGATCAGCTCGATGTGCTTGTCGTTGATGTCGACGCCCTGCGACTTGTAGACCTCCTGGACCTCGCGGACGAGGTACTGCTCGGTCTCCGTCCGGCCGCGGATCGCCAGCAGCTCGTGCGGGTAGAGCGACCCCTCGTTGAGCTGCTTGCCCGCGTCGATCTCCTCACCCGTCGTCACGTACAGCCGCGTCCGTCGCGGGAACGTGTGCCGGTGCTCCTCGCCCGACTCGTCGGTGATCACCACGGTCAGCGCCTTGTCGGACTCCTCGATCGACACGATCCCGTCCTGCTCGGCGATCTTCGCCAGGCCCTTCGGCTTGCGCGCCTCGAACAGCTCGACGACCCGCGGCAGGCCGTGCGTGATGTCCGCGCCGGCGACGCCGCCGGTGTGGAACGTACGCATCGTCAGCTGCGTGCCCGGCTCGCCGATCGACTGCGCCGCGATGATCCCGACGGCATCGCCGATGTCGGCGATCTTCCCTGATGCCAACGAGCGCCCGTAGCAGGCCTGGCAGACCCCGGTTGGCGCCTGGCACTTGAGCACCGAGCGCACCGGCACGCGGACCACGTGGCCCTTGTCGGTGTCGTCACGCCACGACTCCACCAGGTCGGCCAGCTCGGCGCGGTCGATCTCCTGGCCCTTGGCCGCGATCACCCGCGCGCGCTTGGTGGTGATGTCCTCCGCGGCGACCCGCCCGATCAGGTTGTCATTCGGCTCGCCCGTCGGACGCAGGCGTCGGCTGTCGGGATCGACCTCGAGCTTCGAGACAGGCATCTCGATGAATTCGGGCGTCCCGCAGTCCTCGATCCGGATGATCACGTCCTGGGCCACGTCCACCAGACGGCGGGTCAGATAGCCCGAGTCGGCCGTGCGCAGCGCGGTGTCGGCCAGACCCTTGCGAGCACCGTGGGTGGAGATGAAGTACTCCAGGACCGAGAGGCCCTCACGGAAGTTCGACTTGATGGGCCGAGGGATGATGTCGCCCTTCGGGTTGGCCACCAACCGCCAC
This sequence comes from Solirubrobacteraceae bacterium, assembly GCA_035553395.1. GTDB lineage: Bacteria > Actinomycetota > Thermoleophilia > Solirubrobacterales > Solirubrobacteraceae > Palsa-513. The sequence goes on from DASZKP010000006.1 coordinate 70,318, forward strand.
ATCGAGCTCGGTGAGGCGGTCGGCGTCATCGCCGCCCAGTCGATTGGTGAGCCGGGTA
>DASZKP010000007.1:0-19910 GCA_035553395.1 Solirubrobacteraceae bacterium
CGCTCGAAGCGGTAGCCGACAGACCGGACGGTCAGGATCCGGGCGGCGTACTCGACACCGAGCTTGGCGCGAACCCGGCGTACGTGGACGTCGACGGTCCGCGTCTCGCCGTAGAAGTCATAGCCCCAGACCCGGCTGAGCAGGGCCTCGCGCGAGAACACGCGGTTGGGGTGTGTCACGAAGAAGCGGAGCAGCTCGTACTCCATGTAGGTGAAATCGACGGGCGCCCGATCGATCGTCACCTGGTAGGTCGTGAAGTCGATCTCGAGCCCCCCGATCCGAACGACGTCCCCGTCGCCCGCAAGGCCGAGTCGCTGGGTCGCCCGGGAGGTCCGCAGGGCGAGCTCGGCCGTCGACCACGGGGCGACGAGCACCTCGTCGCCCGCCGGAATCGGGACGTCCGCGTCCAGCGTCGTGACGTCCGTGGCGATCAGGATCGGCGTCTCGCGGAGCTCGTCGACCGCCCTCAGGCTGGTGGTCAGCGAGCCGGCCCGGTCGCATTCGGCCGACCCGGTCGCGACGACCACGAGGGCCGGCGGCCGCTCGCCGGCGGCGTTTCGCTCGACGTCGATCGACTCGTCGAGCAACCGGCGCACCGGGGTATAGCCGAGCCGCTCCAGATCGGCCACGAGGGCGCTGGCGAGTGCCGGCTCGAAGGGGTAGATCCACGCGTCCTTGGCGTGCTCGCTGCGGCGACGGTTGCCGCGAGACGTGTTCACAGGATCGGCAGGTACCGGCGGCGCTCGAACTCGGTGACGATCCGCTTGTAGTCGCGCCACTCGCTCCGCTGGTTGGCCGCGTACCAATCGCACAGCCGCTCGCCGAGCGCCTCCCGGGCAAGCTCGGACCCGGCGAACAGGTCGGTCGCCTCACGGAGATCGCCCGGGAGCGGCGGCGCTTCGGCCGTCGGGGCGTCCTCGACCTCCTCCGGGAGCTCGTAGCCCCGCTCGATCCCCCGCAGACCTGCCGCTAGGAGGACGGCGAACGCGAGGTACGGATTGCAGCTCGGGTCGGGCGACCGCACCTCGATCCTCGCGGCGGTCGGACGTTCCGGCCGGGCCGACGGGACCCGAACCAGCGCCTCGCGGCCGTGCCGGGTCCAGCAGACGTGGTCGGGCGCCTCGAAGCTCCCCAGCCGCTTGTAGGAGTTGACGCACGGGTTCGTCACCGCCGTCAGCTCTCTCGCGTGGTGGAGCACGCCCGCGAGGAAGCCCCGGCCGATCGCGGAGAGCGCCCCGGGATTCTCCGGGTCGTGAAAGAGGTTGCGATCGCCGTCGAACAACGAGAGGTGGAGGTGCATCCCCGAGCCTGACTCGTCCTCGAGCGGCTTGGGCATGAACGTGGCATAGACACCCTGCTCGTGGGCGACCTCCTTGACCGCAACGCGGAACGTGCTGACTGCGTCGGCCATCGCCAGGGCGTTGTCGTGTTGGAGCTGGATTTCGTGCTGGGACGGCCCGACCTCGTGGTGGGAGGCCTTCACGGGGATCCCCATCTGCTCGAGGTGCTCGATCGTCTGGCGGCGGAAGTCGCTGCCCTCGTCCCGCGGCGTGAGGTCGAAGTAGGCGCCGCGATCCAGCGGCCGCGGGACCGCCCCGTCGTCGACGAGCGGCTCGAAGAGGAAGAACTCGAGCTCGCAACCGACCTGGAAGGAGTAGCCGAGCGCCGAGGCCCTCGTCAGCACGCTGCGCAGCGCCTGTCGACTGTCGCCGGCGAACGGCGTCCGGTCGGGCATCTGGATGTCGCAGAACATTCGCCCGACGGGCGCGCCCGGCCGCCGCCAGGGCAGAACCTGGAAGGTCCGCGGGTCGGGCCGGGCGATCACGTCGCGCTCGCGCAGGCGGACGCTGCCCTCAAGCGACGACCCGTCGATCGAGACACCCTCGGCGAGGGCCTGCTCGAGCTCGCTCGCCGGAACCGAGAAGCTCTTCAGGGTGCCCATCACGTCGACGAACCAGAACCGCACGAAACGCACGCCGCGCTCGAGCACGGTCCGCAGCACGTAGCTCGTGTCAGGGTCGATCGGCTTGTCGTCCACGACGCGAGAGTCTGACGGAACCAGGCCGGACCCGCGGGACTCCCCCACAGGCCGGCCGACGGGCTGCAAGCCTCAGGGCGCTCCGCACGGGCCGGCCTGAACCACTCAGCGCCAGGCCCGCTCATCGGCGTCCGGCGGGCGCCATGAGGACGCCGACGGATGGCGAATGCGCCACCACCGCCACGCGCGGATCGCGCTGAACGGCAGTCCGATGCCCAGCAGGACGACCCAGATCCAGGAGACTGCCTGGGGCGAGGCGAGGGCCGCGTAGAGCAGCAGAGCGAACAGGATCGCGTTGATCGCAAGCGCCTTCGGCGCCTGCACCCGCTTGAGGAGGATCCACCAGAACGGGCGGAAGCGAGTCGCCCGCGACCAATCCCAGCGCGACGGCTGGTAGCGGCGGGCGCGGGCCTCGTCGGCAACGAGGACTCGCGTCGGGGGGCTGAGGCGGCGGCGGTTGGAGCTGCGGGCGATTCGCCGGACGTTCTTGCGAACGACATCGAGCCGCGGATCGGCCCGGGACGCCTGCTCGAAGATCGGCACCGCCTCGGCGTGTCGACCCTGGCCCTGGAGGGCCACGGCCAGATTGTTGAGTGCGGTCGCGTGCCCAGGGTCGATGCGCAGGGCCTCGCGTCCGCTCCGCTCGGCGTCGGCCCACTGCTCCGCGCACAGCAGCGCCCGGGCGAGGGCCGCGTGCGACCCGGCGCGCTCGGGTGCGAGCCGAACGCCTCGCCGCGCGGCTTCGATCGCCCCGGCCAGGTCGCCGCACGCGACCAGCGCCTCAGTGAGGACGGTGTAGCCGGGAAAGCTCTCGGGCGCGAGCTCGACCGACTTCACGGCCGCGGTTCGCGCCTCGAGCGGCCTGGACGTGGCCAGGAGAGCGCGGGCGAGCGCGTGATACGCACGGGCGTACTCGGCGTCGATCGCCAGCGCACGCTCGATCGTGACCCGGGCGTCCTTCGGTCGGCCGAGCTCGACTTCGATCAGCCCCAGCTCGGTCAGCGCCCAGGCGTTCTCGGGATCGGATGCGACCGCTCGGGCGAGCGCGGCGGCGGCCTCGGGCAGGCGACCCAGCTCCTTCAACGCCGCGCCCTCGCGGCACGCCCGCTGCGACGACTCGGAGCTGGTCAAAGGAGCTTGTGCTTTCGGACGTAGGCCAGCAGGTCGTCGTACTGGCCGCCCTCGTTGGCGTAGACCGCGTACCCGTGGGCGACGGCGAACCACGGTCTGGTCGACCCGACGACCTCTCGCATCGCGCCGTTGAAGTCCCGGCTGCCGATCGGCCTGACCTCGCCGGTGTCGATCGAGTCCTGGAGGGCGCGCTCGGAGGCGACCTCGCACAGGTGGACGAGATCCGCCCCGGAGAAGCCTGCGGTTCTCCCCGCGAGCTTGGCGAAGTCGACCGCCGCGACCGGTCGGCCGTCCATCGCCCGCGCGAGGATCGCCGCACGGGCCGGCGCGTCCGGCGGAAGCACTAGCACCGTCCGATCGAGACGGCCCGGCCGTCGCAGGGCGGTGTCGACGTCCCACGGGTGGTTGGTCGCCGCCAGCACGAACAGACCGTCGTTGGCCGCCTCGACCCCGTCGAGCTCGGCCAGCAGCTGGTTGATCACGTTGCGCCCGGCCGACTGGCGCAGCTGGCTGCGCTTGCGGCCGAGGGCGTCGACCTCGTCGAGGAACAGCACGCACGGCGCTGCTCGGCGGGCCTCTTCGAACGCCTCGTGGAGCCGTCGCTCGCTCTCGCCCAGCCACATGTCGAGGACGTCGCTCAGGCCGATCGAGAAGAACGACGCGCCGAGCTCACCGGCCAGCGCTCGGGCGATGAACGTCTTGCCGCACCCCGGCGGCCCGTAGAGCAACAGGCCGCCGCGGAGAGACTTGCCGTAGTACTCGCGGAGCTTCGGGTTTCGCAGCGGCGCGAGAAAGGCCGCTTCGAGCCGGCGCTTGACCTCGTCCATCCCGCCGACGTCGGCCAGCGTCACGCGCGGGGCCTCGGGGCAATCGTCCGACACACCCGATCCGCCATCTTCGGCGGGTTCGGATATCCGCTCCCGGTCGCCGGCATCCGGCGAGGGGTCGGGCGACGTGGCTGCCGGCATTCCCAGCAGACGCTCGTACGCCGAGGCTCGGTCGGTGTCGCCGAGCGCGCGGGCGGCGTCGCGCGCGACGATCATCGCCTCCTGGTGGTCGGGGATCGCCGCGAGGACGACTGCGGCATGACGAGACGCCGCGGTCGCATCACCGCCGATCAGGAGCAGCCCTGCCAGGTGCAGGCGTACCTCATGGGCGTCGGGCTGGCTGGCCACGGCCGCCTGGAGGGCGTCGATCACGGTCGTGTTGGCAGCCATCTCAGATCCTCACCACGCCCGAGCATCGGAAGCCGACGGCGATCACTTGACCATCGTAGTTCGGGTCAGCCGGCGGATCACCCAGGTACCGTGCGTTCGTGCTCGAGCTGCGTTCGTTCGCCGCATCAGACGACACGGCCCTGATCAGCTGGGTTCGCACCGAGACGGACCTGCTGACGTTCGCCGGGCCGTCGCTGAGCTGGCCGCTCGATCGAACGCAACTTGACGGCGTCCGTGCCTCCGCGGATGTGATCGCGTGGACCGCGGTGCAGCCTCCGGCCCTCGTGCCCGTGGGTCACATCGAGCTTGTGGTCAGAGACGACCCGGCGAGCGGTCTGCTGTGCCGGGTAATCGTGGCCCCGGCATGCCGTGGCAACGGCCTCGGCCGACAGCTTGTCGCCGCCGCGGTGGAGGCGGCGAGCCGTCGTGGACTTCGTAGCGTGGAGCTGAACGTTCGACGTCACAACGACATCGCGATCCGCACGTACTCAAGCCTTGGGTTCGTGGATATCGGGGACGCCGGACGCGATCCAATCGTCCGGCGGATGCGAATCGAGATCTCCACGGCGCCCACGCACGCTGACGCCGGTCATGTACCCGGCTGAGAGTTGGGTCTGGCGGTGGTGGCCGTTGAGTCCCGCGGCGGCGAGCAGAACGAGCCCCGGGAGGATGAACAGGCCGACACGCAGACCGGCGGCCTGGGCGATCGCTGCGACGGCGAACGGGCCGAGGATCTGGCCGATCGATGCGATCCCCTGGACCTGTCCGATCGCGCCGTCGGCATTGCGCGAGCTGATCCCCACGTGCATCGAGGAGGTCAGCGGAAACATCGCGCCGATCGCGGTGCCGGTCACCGCGATGCCGAGCGCTGCGACTGCCGCGCCGCGGGCTGCCAGCAGGATCGGCAGGCCTACCAGAGCGAGGATCAGCGCCGCGCCGAGCACGCGCTCGGTGGTCGCCCGGCGTGCCAGGCGACTGGCGACCAACCGGCCGGTGAGGTTTGCGCCGTACAGGCCGCTGACCATCAGGACCGCGTCTTCACGGCCGATGCCGACACTGCCGTTCAGGTAGCTGGCGAGCCAGAAGCTGAGCGAGAACTCCAGCGCGACGATCGCGACCACGATCACCAAGGTCGGCATCGGCGAGGACCGCGCCGGAAGAGCCGCTGCACGAGGCTGGCGATCGGGCGCTGCGACGCGCTCGGATCGCGGGATGCGCACGGCGCCCATCGCCAACACGGTGGCGATGACGATCGCTGCACCCGCGACGAACGCAAAACGCCACGTCAGCACAGTCGCCGCAAGCCCACCGACCATCAGCGGCACGACGGTTCCGCCGAGGCTCACCGGCACCTCCCCCTCGGTCATCGCCACCGTCCGCCGCGGTCCGTGCGCGTCGGCCAGCGCCGCCCACATCCTGACCAGCGCGGATGTGCCGAACAGGCTCATGAGGAACGCCCCGGGCACCGTGATCGCGATCTCATCTCCGTAGCCGACGGCCAGCCCCGCGACCGCCGCCGCGGCCAACCCGAAGCGGACCGTGGCACCCCGGCCCAGACGCGCCTCCGCCCGGATCGCGAGCAGGCCGGCAAGGCCGCCACCCACCGCGAAGGCCAACTGATGCAGCTCGCCGCTCAGATACGAGAGGTGCTCCTCGGCCCGCAGGTAGGGCAGCGCTGGACCCAGGATCGCGTTGAGGACGCCGAACCCGAACAGTCCCGAGAACATCGTCCAGGTCAGGCGGTCCCGGTGATATGCGGCCCCTGCGCCGGGGTCGTCGCGAATCGCGCTCGGCGTGGCAACTCGATCTAGCAATCGCGCTTACCGCCCGTCGCGAAGAGCGCTCCCAGATTGTCGATGATCGCGTCGGCGCGACCAAGCGCGTCATCCCCGTGGGTCGTCCGGAGCGCGATCACGCGGGCACCTGCCGCGCGGCCGGCGTCGATCCCGATCGGAGAATCCTCGAGCACCGCGCACCGTGCCGCCGTCACGTCGAGCCGTCGGGCACCGAGCAGGAACCCCTCCGGATCGGGCTTGCCGCGCATCACCATGCTCGAGCTGATGACGACCTCCGGGCGACGCAGGCCGGCCGCGCGAAGTCGCACGTCCGCGAGCTGCGAGGAACACGACGTGACGATCGCCAACGGGTAACCCGACCTCAACAGGTCGCCGGCGCCGGGCAGGGCGAAGACGCCGTCGGTGTCCGTGGTCTCGGCCTTCTCGACGAGTGCCGCCTCGCCAGCGTGCTCGGCACTCGGCGCGAGCAGGCGCACTGTTTCCGACGAGGGCCTGCCGTGGGCGAATGCGTGGACCTCGTCGGGGTCGAGATCGTGCCGCCTGGCGAAGGCTGTCCACGCGCGGCTCACCGGTCCAGATGAGTCCACGAGCGTCCCGTCGAGATCGACCAGCAGCGCCTGCGCGCCACCCAGTACCCGCGCGCTGCCCAGTACCCGCGCGCCGCCCAGCACGTGCGCGCCGCCCAGCACCTTCGCGCCGCCGAGCCCAGAGTCATCCGCGGCTCGAGTGATCACGCCGCACTCCAGGTGGCAAGCGCCCGGTCGGTGAGGATGTGGTCAAAGGCGTGCTCGCCAGCACCGACCACCGGTGCCCGGTCGCCAAGAGGGCTCGGAGCGAGCGCGGGAGCCCCCTCTGCCCTCGCGCCCATCAGGCCAGCGTGGTAGCCCTCCCGGACACGGTCACCAGCGACCTCCAGGAGCTGGACGGCGAGACCGCCGAAGGTGACCAGCTCCGGATCCAGCGCGTTGACCAGGCCTGCGGTCCCCCGGCCCAGCGCAAGCGCAGCGTCCCGCACAGCGCCTCGCTGCGGCCCCCCGCCCGCGCGGGCGGCGGCGAGGACGTCGCGGCTGTAGCTCACCTCGTCGGCCGGAGCCGGCTCGCCCAGATGACGCGCGAGCGCCTGGCCGTCCAGGGCGGTGTTCCAGCATCCGTGGGCGCCGCATCGACACCGCGCCGCCGGCGACCCGAATGGCATATGCCCGAACTCACCGGCCATCCCCCGGGCGCCGGGAACGAGCTGTCCCCCGGAGAGCAGCGCACCCCCGATGCCTGAGTCCATGTAGAGGTGAACCGAGCTCGCGGACCCCGCAGCCGCGCCTCGCCGGGCATCGGCGATCGCCGAGAAGGTCGCGTCGTTACCGGCCAGGAACGGGACCGACGCGAGCTCGCGCGGTGCCAGCGTCGAGAGCTCGACGTCCTGCCACCCGAGGTTGGGCGCCTGAACCAGGCGCGTACCGGACACGGTCCCTGGTAGCGAGACCACGATCGCCCGCACACTCGTGCCATAGCAAGCGCAGACACCGATCAGCGCATCCTCGACCCCCTCGAAGACGGACGACAGGTCGCGAGCGTGGCGTCGCGTCTCGTAGGTGTGCACCTCTCCGCCGAGCACGACGCTGGCCACCTCCCACGATTCATGTGAGATCGCGGCAACCACCGCGACCGGACCCCGGGGATGCGGGCCCAGTGAGCCTGTCGGGCGCCCCCGGCCGCCCGTGCGCGCCGGCCCCTCAGCAACAGCGTTTGACCTGACGAGACGCGCGACCGTCTCGCTCGCCAGCCCGCTTGAGATACCGAGCTCTCGAGCCAGCCGAGCCCGCGTGATTCCCGGGTCGGCGTGGACAGCGCGCAGCACGCCGATCGCGGTCGAAGACCGGGCCGAGGCAAGCCGCAGTGACGCTGTGAAGGGCTCCATGGGATTTTACTCTATTACAGAGTATATTCGGGCCCCGGGCCCCGGGCCCCGGGCCTCGATGGCGCACGATCTGCCCGGGCCTGTGCGAAAGCGCGACCCGGCGCGGTTGCGGCGGGGAGTACAGCGTCGCCTCGGCCGCGAGGATTGAATCCGTGTGGCAGGGACCGACGTGTCAGGGAACTGGTAGACGTCGCCGTCGACGATGGCGGGGTCGTCTGAGTAAACGCGGCAATCGGCCAACAATGTGTCGACTAGAGTGGAAGCCCAGCCCGGATGTACTTCCACTAAGCATGTTTAGAAGAAGCATTTGAAGAGCGCCACCAACCGGAGGTACGCTTCACGGATGCGCGCGTTGCTGTCAGATCCCGCCCCTGCCGAGTTCGAGGTCCTACTCGAGCGCCGCCGGCGCTGGGGCGCCGATCGACGCGACGAGGTGTGGCAGGGTGTCCTGCACGTGAACCCCGCTCGGCACGGTCGCCACGCAAAGCTCCAAGCGCAGCTGCTCCGCCTGCTCGGCGTATACGCCGACGCCGCCGCCCTGACCGCGCTCGGAGACTTCAACCTCGGACACCGTGACGACTACCGGATCCCCGACGCCGGCCTGCTGCGCCCCGGCCCCGACGAGCTGTATTACCCGACCGTCGCGCTCGCGATCGAGATCCTCTCACCCGGAGACGAGACCTGGGACAAGCTCCCGTTCTACGCAGCCCACGAAGTCGACGAGCTGCTGATCGTCGACCCCGCCGAGCAGACCGTCCGGTGGCTCGCACGAAGTGATGAGCGCTACGAGCCGATCGCGCGCAGTGGACTGATCGACCTCAGCGCCGACGAGCTCGCCGGCCAGCTCGACTGGCCCGCTGTCCAGCCCTCAGCGTAGGAGACCTCCCGGTCTGCGGGTCAACTGCCAGGCAGGACGGCCACGCTTCGGCTTACGGGTCGCCAGTCTTGGCGGGTGTTGGCAGGCGAGTCCAGTCGACGCTGAGCGACTCGAACGTGTCGAGGTCCAGCGTCAGGTGGCTCATGATCCCGCTGCGGACCTCGATCCGGCGCACAAGCTCTTCCCCGTCGACGTACACCGTCAGCGGCAGCTCACGGGCCTGATCGACGTAGGCCGCCGTCCCGCCCCAGGGGATCAGCACCTTGTGCGGCACGCAGTCCGCGACGCGAGTGATGTCAGTGGTCGCGGCGTATCGCTGGCAGTCGCGGTCATTGACGCGCGCCGGATCCGGCTGCTCGGTCGCCGACAGTCCTCTGAGGAGGTCAGCGACCCATACGGCCTGGAGATTGATCGCCGGTCTGGCCTCTAAGTTCTCGCAGGCGCGTCCCGGGCGCACCGGTGTACTGAACGGGTCCCACAATGATCCTGGCGTGCTTCGGATGCGCGATTGCGCAACGGCCGCCGGGCAGGTCGATGATGCCCTCCGAAACCAGTCGCCGAGTCTTGCCGTCCAGCATCCTCAGCCAGCGCCTGCTGCGCGCCGCCCGCAGTCCTTTAAGCGGGCCGTACTGGGGTGCAAGTCGGCCCGTCGCGTCGCTCGGGTGATCCTGACGCACGAACGTGAAGCTCGCCGTGCCGCGCGCGACTGTCGCCGCAGCCGCCGTTTGCAATCGCGTGAGCGTGTCGGTCGCTTCCGGCGCGGTCACAGTCTGAGGGTACGCGCGTCCCGGTTGGCGCCCGCTGCAGATGCCGCGGGCTAGCGGACCGAACGATCGGCTGTTTGCTCGTTCCGCGGCCCGATCCCCTTAAGGGGTGGCTGGATCCGGCGATCAGCGTCTCGAGTTCCTCGCGGCAGGGGCGCGACCGCTTCCCGTGTCCGGAGCGAGCGTCTGCGCCGGGCTGGCCGACGCTCCCCCTCTGGACGACAGGGATCGTGTCTTCGGCCGCCGACCTCGTGCCTGCTCTTGACTCCAAGGAGGCGCGGTGGGTTGGGATCGATCTCGTCGACGATCTCTACGGGTCGTGGCGACCGCAAGCCGCGGAGGAGCGCCGGCTACTTCTAACCCGAGTTAGTGGAAGACCTGTTGGCCGTTTTGCCGCCGTTTCTCAGACGACCCCATGGCGCCGCCACGGTCACGATCGCCTTGATCCCGGAAGCCGGCTTGGCGTGGTAGCGCGGGAGCAGCCTGTTCAAGCGAAAGTAGATCGTGTAGGAAGGCGCGCTGGTCCCGCCGGTAATCCTCGGGGCGACGACATAGGGGGCGGCGGTGAAGCGCAGACCACCGGATACGCGCGCTCCGACGAGGCCGACACGCCTCGTCTTGTAACTCGGCCCGCGCCCCGCCCGCGGCGCAGCCGGCGCCGGACGGATCACCGCCGACACCCCGTCGCGTCCCCCAAGGCAGCCTTGTTTGCGCCGCACGCGGCGAGAAGACTCAGACTCGCCGCTGCGATGACGGTCGCCCCGCGTGCCGCTGCGGCAATGCGAGCCGCGGAGCCACCGGCGTACGCTCGCGGCGAATCCATCAACCCGCAGCGTAGGCCAAGAGCGGCCGGGCATCCGGCCCGCGCGCAAAACGCGATCGACGGGGAGACGCGCCCCGGGCCACCGACGGCGACAGACGTCGCTGCAGCTATCGTCGCGTGATCGGACAGGAGCCGCAGCTGCGGAGCTTACGATCCTCGGCAACGCGGCTGATCGTGTCCGCCGCCGCGGCGCTGGCGGCCGCCGGATGCGGGGCGGCACACAAGTCGCGTGCTGCTCCGCCCCCGACGCGCAAGGCGGCTCAGAACGGCGCGGCTGCCGGCCGCTCCAGCACCTCCGGCGCCCACCCCTGCACGGCCTCCGAGGTTCGCCTCCTCGGATCATTCGGTGCCGGCACCGGCAACGTCTTCGGTCAGATCTTCCTGTTCAACGTCGGCAAGGAGAGCTGCACGCTCGTCGGCTACCCGCGCTTGGAGATTCTCACCGGTCCGCGCCCGCGGACCGTCACCACGCGCCCAGCGTTGAGCTTCGTCCACGGGAACGGGATCCAAGGCCGCGCGGTCGTTCGCACCGTCGTCTTGTCGCCGGCCACCGGCCGCGTGGGCGTGCCGAAGGACGTAGACGTCCCCTCGTTTCTCATCGCATTCGACAACTACTGTGGCTCGCAGAACGACCCGCGGTTCGTTGCCGAGGTCCCGGGTGATCGGAGGCCGATTCCAATTCCAGCCACCGGAGACCGTCCCTTCGCGTCGGTCTGCCTCAGTCCAAGCACTGCGTTCGGCATAGGCGTCTATCCCTTCGCGGCGTCCCCGCCCAGTGGCCACCGAATTCCTCACCGGCCGATCGGCCGGGCGGTGCGCCCGCGCAGGGACCAGCGGGACTTCTCGTGCGGCCGCCGCCGTATCCGAGGAGATGCGTCATCCACCGAGAATCGCGGCGCTGCTCAGCGTGCTCGCCCTGGCCGGATGCGGACCACACGACCCGCGAGCCGGCGCCCCGCACTCCGTCGGCCTGGCCGGGCCGTCGGACACCCTCTACCTCGTCGACGTGGCACCCGGCCACCTCACGACCGTCGACGTGTCCACGGGAGCCACGCGGACGCGGAAGGTCGCCGAGCTCTCGCCGGGCGATCCGCCGTACTCCGTCGCGATCGCGGGCGGCAGGCTCGTGCTGTACGGAGGCGACCAGACCTCCACGATCGGCCTCGATCTGCGCGAGCCGGCTCGGTCGCTCGGCGACTCGTGGTTCTTCCTGCCGTCCGCCGCACCCGGCCGTGTCTGGCTGGCGCTGCTCGACCCTCGGAGTCCCGACACGGTCCGCGCCCTGCGCGGCGTGCGTGAGGTCACCGTCACCGGCCGCGTGACCCTCGCTCGGAGCGCCCGGCCGCCCCGCTGGCCGTCCGCCGCGCTCGACACCGGTCTCGTGTTGCAGACCGTCGGCGGCCTCGAGCTCTGGGATCCCGCCACCGGTCGCATCCTCCGCGCTCTGCCCGGCCTGTTCCCCGTCGCGGCCCGCGGCTCGCGGCTCGTATCGTGCGGCCGCGGGTGCCCGATCCTGTTCGTGACCGACACTCGCACCGGCGCCCGCACCCAGATCGCCCCCGGCCGGGGCTTCGACTTCGAGGAGACCTACGGTGGCGCGTTCTCGCCCGACGGGTCCCAGCTCGCCGTTCCCGCGATCGCCCGTGGCGGCACGCGGCGGGTCGCGCTCGTCGACGTCCGGGCTCGCGCGGCCACGCTGATCCCCGGCCCCTCGCTCGGCGTCGATGACCAGATCACCTGGTCGCCGACCGGCTGGCTCTACTTCTATGCCGGCGCCGGCCGGCTCGCCGCCTACCGTCCGGGTCGCCCGAGCGCACGGCTGCTCACGACGCGCGTCGCACCGTTCACGAAGATGGTCGCGACCTGAACGCCCAGTCGACCACAGCCGGTGCTAGCGTGCCGGCCGTGACCAACGGATGGCAGCCGGTCTCCTACGAGACGTGGAGCCCGACCTGCGACACGCTGCACGCCCACGCCCAGGTGCTCGGCAAGCTCGCCGTCACGCTCGCCCCGCCCGAGCCCGAGCTCCAGCACGCCGCCCTGCGGCTGACCGCCCGCGGCTGGGAGACCGCACCGCTCCCCGCGCCTGACGGCTCCGGCGCGCTCGTCGTCGCGCTCGACCTGCGAACCCACGAGGCGGTCGCCGAGCACTCCGGCGGAGCGCTGCGCCGCGTCCCGCTCGGCCCCGACCGCTCCGTCGGCCAGGTCACCCGCGACCTGCTCGAGGCCGTCGCCGCCATCGCCGGACCGGTCACGATCGACCCGACCCCGCAGGAGGTCCCGTGGACCGTCCCCCTCGACGAGGACGACGACCACGCGACCTACGACCCGACCGACGTCGCCGCCTACTTCGCCGCCGCGACCCAGGCCGCCCTCGTCCTCGCCGCCTTCCGCGCGCCCTACCGCGGTCGCTCGACCCCCGTCAACGCCTGGTGGGGCTCATTCGACCTCGCCGCCAACCTCTTCTCCGGCCAGCCAGCAGACCCCCCGTCCAAGGACTTCATCATGCGCAACGCGATGGACGTCCAGGAGGTCGCCGTCGGCTGGTGGCCGGGAGACCCCCGCTACCCGAAGGCCGCCTTCTACGCCTACGCCCACCCTGCGCCCGACGGCTTCGACGCCGCCGAGCTCGAGCCGACCCAGGCCCGCTGGGAGCCACTCGTCGGCGAGTACATCCTCGACTGGGACGACGTCTGCGCCGCCCCCGACCCCCACGCCCTCGCCCTCGACTTCGCCCGCTCGGCCTTCCGCCACTCCTGCGCCGTCTGCCGGTGGGACCCGGCCCTCTCAGCCACCGCCGAGGGCACTCCCCCGCCGGTCGCCTGAACCCGCCGCCGACTCGCGGGGATCGCGGTCAGCCCCCGCGGCGTGCGACCTGTCGGCGTGCGGCCCGGCGGCGTTGGACGCGTCGACGGGTTGGGACGCGTCAGGCGCTCCGAACCGGGGCAGACCCGCGTCCGACTCGCCGTCGACGATCAGCCGGGCGAGCGACTCGCCGATCAGCGGTGCGAACTTCATCACGTTGTGACCCGCGAACACCGTGACCGCCTCACGCTCCCAGACCCCGAACGCGTCCGAGTCGCCGGTGAGCGCCGTCACATGGCACAGGCGGAACGCGACCGGATCCGGATCGAGACCCGGCATCGCCCGCCGGACATAGGCGACCGTCCGCGCGTAGAGCTCGTCGAAGTCGTCGCCTCCTCCCAGGGTCGTCTCACCCGCACCCAGCGGCAGCGTCTCCCCCGCGCTCAACCCGACGACGTACCGCGGCGACGATCCGACCGGTCCGGCATACGCACTCTCCCCGTGGGCCGCGGTCCGATCCACGTAGCACGGCAGGCCCACGCTACCGTCGCCGACGTCGAACATCAGCCGCGGATGCACCCCCCGCCGCTCGGGCAGCTCGATGCCGAGGCCGGCGGCGAACCGGGCGGTCTCCGCCCCGGCCGCAACGACCACGTGGTCGAACCGCAACGATCCCTCGGTCGCCTCGACCGACGCGCCCGAGCCCCCCGGGCTCACGCCGAAGACCTCCTGCCGCGCGATCGCGCCGCCGGGCAGCAGCCCCTCCAGACACTCGAGGGCCCGCCGCACCCGAATCGCCCCACCATCGGCATCCAGGACGGCCGGACCCGCGTCCCGGCCGAGGATCGGCAGCAGCCGCTCGACATGGCGCCCGTCGACGAGCTCGGCCGGCGCACCCGCCCGCACGAGACGCTCCAGCGCCAGGTCGAGATCGCCCCCGGCCACAAGGACGCCCTCCGCGCCGACCAGGCGACGGCCCGAGCGCCGCTCGAGCTCCCGCCACGCCAGGCGAGCGTCGACCGCCAGCCGGGTCTGCGCGTCGCTGCGATGCAGGTGGCGGAAGATCCGCGTCAGCCCGCCCGACTGTCCCCCACCCGGCCCGCTGCGGTCGAATATCGTCACGGCCGCCCCCCGACGACTCAGAGCCTCGGCCGCCGCGAGCCCGATGATGCCGCCGCCGACGACGCCGACCCTCATCTCCAGAAGTCTAGGCCCGATTAGTCGGGCCGCCGGCGCCCGTCTGAACTGACAACCGCGAGCCACCCGAAAGGCACAACGATGCGCAAGGTCGTCATATCCGAGTTCGTCTCACTCGACGGCGTCATGGAGGACCCCGGCGGAGCCGAGGGCTACGCCCATGGCGGCTGGACCTTCAGGCACCCCGACCCCGACGGGATGAAGTACAAGCTCGACGAGGTGATGGCCGCCGACGCGATGCTGCTCGGCCGCGTCACGTACGAGGGCTTCGCCGCGGCCTGGCCCGGGATGACCGACGACGTCGGCTTCGCCGACAAGATGAACGCCATGCCCAAGTACGTCGTCTCGACGACGCTCGCGTCCGCCGACTGGAACAACTCGACCCTGATCGCCGCCGACGTCGCCGACGCCGTCCGCGACCTCAAGGACCAGCCCGGTCAGGAGATCCTCGTCGCCGGCAGCCGCACGCTCGCCCAGACGCTGCTCGCCGACGGCCTCGTCGACGAGTACAGGCTGATGATCTTCCCAGTCATCCTCGGCAGCGGCAAGCGCCTGTTCGGCGAGACCACCCAGCCGGCGACGATGACCCTGGTCGACTCGAAGCAGCTCGCGTCAGGGACGATGATCCTCACGTACCACCCCGCGCCGGCCGCGACCGGCGGCGCAGGCCGCGGCTAGTCGCTCGGCTAGTCGTCGTCTGTGTCGATGCCGAGCACGTCCTCGTCGGAGACTGACAACGGGTCGTCGTCGTCGTCGAGAAACTCGTCCGGGTCGACCGCCTCGGCGTCGTCCCAGGTCTCTGAAGCCTCCATGCCCCAAAGGATAAATATCGCCACGCGGGTGTCAAGTCCCGGCAACGACTCGGCAACCTGACACTAACCGCTCCCCGGTCCGTAGACCGCGTAGCCGACATCCCGGTCGAGCGCCCGCTCGCCCGCCAGGCAGCGAGTCGCCGTGAACGGCCGGAATCCCGGGAAGACGAACGTCGTCACGACGACCCAGCCGGCCCGCGCCCGCGCCCGCACCGACGCGCACGACGCGTCGGCCGCGATCAGCTCGAGCCGGTGCTGATAGCGGTCGCCCGCCAGCGTCGCCACGGTCAGATCGGCCATCGCGATCGGCGCCGACCCGTCGAGGTAGCCCGGCTGCGTGTCGAACCACGCGACCGGTCCGACGAACGGCGCGTTCGCGGCGCCGACCGACCGCGCCAGGAAGCCGCCCGAACCCCACGCGAGGCAGAGCGCCAGCCCGACCGCCCCCGCCAACCCAACACCGGTCAGAACCATCCTTCCCGGCTCCCGTCCCCCTCTCAAGCCCGCCGCCCCTGCGGCCAGGACACCGACCCCGGCGCCGGCGAGCAGCCAGGCCGCCGGCGGCAGCTCGATCGACGTCGGGATGTACCTGCTCGCCCCCACGACGTTGACGGCCAGCCCCACGCCGAGCACGCCCACGGCGGCGCTTCGCGCCCCCCCGCCCCCCCGCCCGGCCAGGCTGATCGCCAGGCCAGCGGCGACGAGGACCGGCAGGACGTATCGATTCGTCGACGCCGTCAGCTCCCACAGCCCCGGGTTGGTCGGCGCGCCCGTGACCGGCGCGTTGGCCCACGCCAGCAGGCCCAGCCCGACAGACCCGGCCGCGAGCACGACCGCCCGCCGGCGGCTCACGAGTGGGGCGACCAGGCCGCCCACCAGCAGGATCCACGCGCCGGCCAGCTGCCACGTGTAGGAGTCCCGGTAGACCCTGCCCGGCCCGTGGACCGTCGCCAGCGGGCGCTGGAGGAACGACGGGCGCAGCGGGACGAGGAAGCTCGGCACCGGGTCGCCCCCGTGCAGGCTGAGGAACGGCCACAGCGGCGACCCGTGGTCGACGAAGTCCCTGACGTACCACAGGCCGCCGACCACGCCCCCGCCGATCACCGCCGGGAGCACGGCCGGGGCGAGCTCTCGCACGCGTGAACGGTGGACCCAGACCCCGGCGAGGAGGACGAGTCCGACGAGCGGCACCGCCGTCGTCTTCGTCCCGACCGCCAGCCCCCCGGCCAGGACCGCCGCGGCCATCAGACGCGGCCGCGCGACCGAGCACGCGACCAGCGCGGCGCAGACGGCCAGCCAGCAGACGCCCGGCAGGTCGGTGCCGGCCGTCGGCAGCTGCTGGAGGAGGACCGGGACCGTCCCGACCGCCGCAAGGCAGACGCCGGCGATCGCCCGCGGCACGGTCAGCGCCCGCAGGCCGACCCAGCCGGCGGCGATCAGCAGCATGTACAGCGCCGGCGTCCACAGGGTCGGCGCCGCGAAGCCCCGGGAGATCCCTGCCAGCCACGCGAGCGCGACCTCGTTGGTCAGCGGATAGCTCCCGAACGGCAGGTCGTAGCTCAGCTCGACGTCCGACCCCGGCCGGCCGTTGTGGATCCACGCGGCGACGTCGTTGAGGTGGTAGAGGGCCGCGTCGATGCCGACCGTCGGGTTCGCGACGATCCACGCGCAGATCGCAAGCCACACGCCGGCCGCCGCGCCCGTGACGAGCCGCTGCGCGCCGGACCGCCCCGCCCACCAGGCGAGCGCCGAGTCGACCACGGTCGGCGGTGGTGGAGCGCCGACGTCGGATCCGGCGACGCTCGCCCGGACGACCGCCCACGTGAGGAGGGCCGCTCCGGTGAGCAGCCATGGGGACGACCCCAGCGAGAGGACGCCGAGGCCGAGCGCCTCGAGCACGGCGAGCGTCGTCGCGATCGGCCCGGCCGCCACGACCCGGGCCAGCCCGTCGGCGCCCAGTCGACCAGCCAGCCGCAGGCCCGCCCCGCCGAGCGCGGCGATCCCCAATACGAGGAGCATCTCGTGTCCGATTCCGCTCACGGCCTCGCCCTCGCCACCGGGCGCAGCGTATCCGCGCACCGGCTCGGCGCCCCGAACAATGGTCACCTCACAAGAAGGAGGTGAGCGCATCGACCGCTGCCAGGACGGGGATCCGCGATGATGCCGGCGTGCCGATCGACACGACCGCGACGCCGGATCTTGCCGGCCGGATCGACGCGATGAGCTGGTACCACACGATGGACCTCGGCCCCGGCCTCGTCACGCCCGGCTTCTTCGACACCCGACCAACCGTCGCCCGCGTCCCCCTGCCGGAGTCGCTGGCCGGCATGCGCTGCCTCGACGTCGGCACCTGGGACGGCTTCTGGGCCTTCGAGATGGAGCGGCGCGGCGCGGCCTCGGTCACCGCGATCGACATCGAGGATCCCGCCCGTTGGGACTGGCCGCCCCAGACCCGGGTCGGCGGGCACTTCGCGAGCGGCCGGCAGATCCTCGACGACTTCAAGGGCGGCGGCCAGGCCTTCGCGCTCGCCCGCGAGGCCCTCGACTCGGACGTCGACCGGGTCGACGTCAGCATCTACGACCTCGACCCCGACGTCCACGGCCGCTTCGACTTCGTCTTCCTCGGCAGCCTCCTGCTCCACCTCCGCGACCCGATCCGCGCCCTCGACCGCCTGCGCGGCGTCTGCGCCGGCGAGCTCGTGATCGCCGAGATGGTCGAAGCCGTCCCGTCCTGGCTGCGCCCGCGGACGCCGACCGTCCGCCTCGAGGGGATCGACCGGCCCTGGTGGTGGCAGCCGAACGTCGCCGCCTTCCACCGCATGGTCGAGAGCGCCGGCTTCGAGATCCTCCGACGCACGCCGATGTACTTCCTCCCCCACGGCGTCGCCCACCCCCGCCCGCCCCGCCGGGCGATGGTCCGCTTCGCGCTGACCCCGGCCGGCCGCGAGCAGATGATCGGCGTCTGGCGGGGCCTCCCCCACGCCGCCGTGCTCGCACGCCCGGCCGCCTGACCGGCCTCCGCCGGCCGTGACCCCGAGCCCGCCACCGGCCGCCATCGGCGACGGCCCAGCCGACGAGGCGGGGCCGGTCCCCGATAAGGCGCCGGTCGAGGCGTTGGGCCTGCGACGGCGGGCGGCGCGGGGGATGCTGATCAACGCGGCGTTCCTCGGCGGGCTGACGTCGCTCGGCCTGATCAAGGGATTCGTCGTCGCGGCCTTCCTCAGCCGCAGCGACTACGGCGTCTGGGGCCTGCTGGTCGTGACGCTGGGGACGCTCAGCTGGCTCAAGCAGATCGGCGTCAGCGACCGGTACGTCCAGCAGCGCGACGACGACCAGGAGTTGGCCTTCCAGCGGGCGTTCACGCTCGAGATCCTCTTCTCCGGCGCGTTCCTCGTCCTCGCGGCCGCCGTCGTCGGCCTGACCGTCGTCCTCTACGGCCGCCCCGAGCTGCTGGCTCCCGGCTTCGCGCTCCTGCTGACGATCCCCGCGTACATCCTCCAGTCGCCGCTGTGGGTCTTCTACAAGCGGATGGAGTTCCTCCGCCAGCGGCGGCTCGAGGTGCTCGAGCCGCTCGTCGGCTTCGTCGTCACGGTCGGCCTGGCGATCGCCGGCGCCGGCTACTGGAGCCTGATCGTCGGGATGGTCGCCGGCGCGTGGGCCGGGGCCCTCGCGATCCTCCGCGCATCCCCGTACAGGCTGGCCTTCCGCTACGAGTCCGGGACCGTCCGCCAGTACGTCAGCTTCTCATGGCCGCTCGCGGTCGCCGGAGTCGGCGGGATCGTCGTCGCCCAGAGCTCGATCATCGCCGGGACCGCCGTCCTCGGCCTGGCCGGCGTCGGGTCGATCACGCTGGCCAGCTCGATCGTCCTGTACACGACCCAGGTCGACCAGATCGTCAGCCAGACGCTCTACCCGGCGATCTGCGCGGTCGCAGATCAGCCCAAGCTGCTGTTCGAGTCGTTCGCCAAGGCCAACCGCCTCGGGCTGATGTGGGGTGTCCCGCTCGGCGTGGCGATCGCCCTCTTCACCCCCGACCTCGTCGACTTCGGGCTCGGCGCCCGCTGGCGTCCGGCGCTCGCCCTGATCCAGATCTTTGGCCTGATCGCCGCGGCCGACCAGATCGGCGCCAACTGGGACGACTACTACCGCGCGCGGGCGGACACCCGGCCGATCGCCGTCGTCAGCATCGTGACGATGTTCGCGTGCGTCGCGACCGCGATACCCCTGCTCGTGGTCGACGGCCTGACCGGCTTCGGGATCGGCATGGCCTTTGCCGCTGCGGTCGGGATCGCCGGCCGGATCGTCTATCTGGTGCGTCTGTTCCCGGCCTTCGGGGTGCTCCGCCACAGCGCCCAGGCGATCCTTCCGACGGTCCCGGGTGCCGTGATCGTGCTCGTGCTCCGGGAGTTCGACGGCCACCGGACGCCGGCGGTGGCGATCGCCGAGGGGGCGGTGTACGTGTTGGTCACGGGAGCGGTCACGCTCTGGGTCGAGCGGCCGCTGCTGCGCGAGGTCAAGGGGTATCTGCGCAATCC
>DASZKP010000008.1:0-47679 GCA_035553395.1 Solirubrobacteraceae bacterium
GGAGAGCTCGACGCCGGCGAGCTCTTTCACGCGTACCGGGAGCTGGCCGCCGCCGACGAGCTCAACGCCTTCACCTGGGTCGCCGACGACATCCCCCCAAGTCCTGCGGGCAGTCCGCTCGGTGGGGTGCCGCTCGCCGTCAAGGACCTCTTCTGCACCGCCGGAGTCCCCAGCCAGGCCGGGTCGCGGATCCTCGAGGGGTATCGCCCGCCGTACACCGCGACCGTCGTCGAGCGCCTCGCCGCCGCCGGTGCCCCCCTGCTCGGCAAGACCAACCAGGACGAGTTCGCGATGGGCTCCTCCAACGAGAACTCCGCCTTCGGGCCTGTCCTCAACCCCTGGGACCACACCCGCGTCCCCGGCGGGTCATCGGGCGGCAGCGCTGCCGCCGTCGCCGCCGGCCTCGCCCCCTGGGCGCTGGGCACCGACACCGGTGGATCGATCCGCCAGCCGGCCGCCCTCTGCGGGATCGTCGGCCTCAAGCCGACCTACGGCGCCGTCTCCCGCTACGGGATGATCGCCTTCGCCTCCTCGCTCGACCAGGCCGGCCCCCTCGCCCGCGACGTCACCGACGCCGCCCTGCTCTTTCGCCACATGGTCGGCGACCGCGACTGCTGCGACTCGACCTCGCTCGACTACCCCGGCAGGGTCGACCTGCCGACCGCCCGCCGCCTCGACGGCATCCGCCTCGGCGTGCCCGCCGAGCTCGCCGGCGACGGGATCGAGGCCGGCGTCCTCGCCGCCTTCCAGAACACCCTCGACCTTGCCCGCAGCCTCGGGGCGACCGTCCAGACGTGTCGCCTGCCGCACGCCCCGCACGCCCTCTCGGCCTACTACGTGATCGCCCCGGCCGAGTGCTCTTCCAACCTCGCTAGGTTCGACGGCGTGCGCTTCGGACTGCGTGCTCCGAAATCCACAGATCTGATCTCCATGTACACGCAGACCCGCCACGACGGCTTCGGGCCGGAGGTCAAGCGGCGGATCATGCTCGGGACGTACGCCCTCTCCAGTGGGTATTACGACGCGTATTACGGTCGCGCCCAGCGCGTCCGCACGAAGATCTCCGACGATTTTCGCGCCGTCTTCGACGATTTCGACTTCGTCGTCACGCCGACCAGCCCGACCGTCGCCTTCGAGCTCGGCGCGAAGACCGGCGACCCCCTCTCGATGTACCTCAACGACTTCTGCACCGTCCCGATGTCCCTCGCCGGGATCCCCGCGATCTCGATCCCCAACGGCCTGGCCAGGCCCCCCGCCGGCGGCCTGGAGCTGCCGACCGGCTTCCAGATCGCCGGGCCGGCCTTCAGCGAGAGCGCCATCCTCGACGCCGCCCACGCCCTCGAGCGGGAGCTCGCCTTCGACTCGACCAGGGTCCGCCCGTGACCGCGTCGGCCGCACCCCCGAAGGTCGAGCTCGAGCCCGTGATCGGCCTGGAGATCCACGTCCAGCTGCTGACCGAGACGAAGATGTTCTGCTCGTGCGCGTTGTCGTTCGCCGAGCCGCCGAACACCCGCACCTGCCCGGTCTGCCTCGGCCTGCCCGGCAGCCTCCCGGTCGTCAACGCCCGGTCGATCCACCTCGGCCTGATGATCGGCATCGCGCTCGGCTCGCAGCTCGCCCCCCGGTCGATCTTCCACCGCAAGAACTACTTCTATCCCGACCTGCCCAAGGGCTACCAGATCTCTCAGTACGACGAGCCCCTGTGTCTCGGTGGTGACCTCGACGGCGTACGGATCCATCGCGTGCATCTGGAGGAGGACGCCGCCAAGCTGACCCACGCCGGGTCGACCGGTCGGATTCAGGGGTCGTCGCGGAGCGTCGTCGACTTCAACCGCGGCGGGACTCCCCTCGCCGAGATCGTCACCGAGCCGGACATCCGCACGGCCGCGCAGGCGTCCGACTGGCTCAAGCTGCTCCGGGCGACGCTCCGCCGGCTGGGCGTCAGCAACGTCAACATGGACGAGGGATCGCTGCGCTGCGACGCGAACATCTCCCTGCGGCCGGTCGGCACGACCACGCTGGGGACGAAGACCGAACTCAAGAACATGAACTCGTTTCGTTTCATCGAGCGCGGCATCAACGCCGAGATCGCCCGCCAGCGTGAGCTGATCGAGGCCGGCGGGAAGGTCGTCCAGGAGACCCTCCACTTCGACCCGGCGACCGATGCGATCACGTCGCTGCGCTCCAAGGAGGAGGCCCACGACTACCGCTACTTCCCCGACCCCGACCTGATCCCCGTCGCGATCACGCCCGAGATGCTCGACGCCGCCCGCGCCGCGATGCCCGAGCTCCCGGCCGCCCGGGCCGACCGCTTCGAGCGGGAGCTCGGACTGACTCCCGACACCGCCCACCAGCTGGCCTTCCGCGGCGAGCTCGGCGACTACTTCGAGGCCGGTCTTCAGCACACCGCACACGCTCAGCAGCTGGCGATCTGGGTGACCGGCGAGCTCGTCCGCCATCTCGGCGACGCCGACCCCGCGGCCGGCCCCCTCGAGCCGGCCGGCCTGGCCGCCCTGGTCGAGCTGATCGCAGACCGCAAGGTCACCCAGACGGCGGCCAAGGACGTGCTCGGCGAACTCGTCCAGACCGGGGGAGACCCGGCCGCCGTCGTCGTCCGTCTCGGCCTCGGTGTGATCGACGACTCAGGCCAGCTCGCCGGGATCGTCGCCGCCGCCGTCGCTGCCAACGTCGCTGCCGCCGAGAAGATCCGCGCCGGCAACCGCAAGGCGATCGGCGCGATCATCGGCCAGGTCATGCGCGAGACCAAGGGCCGCGCGGACGGCAGCGAGATCACCCGGCTGGTGCTCGAGCAGCTCGGCCTCGACGCCTGAGTCGACCGGCCGCTGCGTTCAGCCCGGACCTCGATGCGGATCCCGGCTCAAGTCGGCGGCCACCGTTGCCGATCTGAAGTGGATGAGGGGACTGCGGCGTGCGACGCCGCTTGCGGTTGGGCTCGCCCTTGCGTTTGCCTTCGCCGCGCCGGCCGGCGCGGCTGACCCGGTTCTCGGCCTCACCACCGCCGGCCAGCTCGTCCGCTTCGACGCTGACACCCCGACCGAGATCCCGACGCCGGTGATGCCGGCCGGACTGAACCCCGGCGATCAGCTGATCGCCGTCGGCGCCACGGACGGGATCGTCCAGGCCCTCGGCCGCCTCGGACAGATTTACGCGATCAACCTCGAGACCTACGCCGCCGTCCCGGTCGACGGCGGTCTCTCGCCCGGCCAGCTGACCTCCGGAGTCGGGCTGGACGCCGGGCCGTTCTTTCCGATGAACGTCGTCCTCTCCGACGGGTCGGTCTGCGCGGAGACCGACTACGGCAATTGCTACCGGCCGGACGCCTCCACCGCCTCAGGACTGGACATCCTCGCGGCGGCGTCCGGCGCGGCCGGCCCGCCCAGCCCGATTCCATCCGAGTCGCCGCTGCTCTACGTGATCGACGGCGCGACCGACGCTCTGATGACCGTCGGGCAGCCTCCCTACGGAAGCGTCGTCCAGACGATCGGACCGCTCGGCGTCCCCGTCGACTCGCCGACCGCGTTTGCCGTCTCTCCGGACGGCGGTCGCGGCTTCCTGATCACCGGTCAGCCGGCCCAGACCGAGTATTCGGTCAGTCTCTCGAGCGGTGTCGCCACGTCGGTCGGCCCGGTCGGTCCGAGCGCCGTGATCAGCAGCATCGCGGCGATCCCACCCGCCTCGGTCGGCCAGCCCGATCCGGTCACCGGAACCTACGACACCGCAGCCGGGCTCACCGGTGCATCGGCATCAGGCCTTCTGGCCTTTCCCGATCCGGCGGTCGAGGGCCGGGACACCGTGATCACGCTGCCGGTGAACCGCTCCGGCGACCCGACCGGCACCGCCTCGATCGCCTACACGACGATTGACACCGGCGCGCCCGGATTGGCCGTCCCCGGCGTCGACTATGTGCCCGTCTCGGGCACGGTCCAGTTCGCTCCGGGGCAGCAGTACGGGTCGTTCTCGATCCGCCTGCTCGCGGGTCCGGCCGTCCCCGCCAGCTGGCCGGTCTACCTCGCCGTGTCAATCGGCGGCAACACGAGCGTCTACGGCTCGATCGCGGTCGTCCAGACCGGACACGCCGCTGCGCCGCTGCCGACCACCGCGCTGCTTGGCGGGCTCCCGGCCACCCAGACGATCGCCGCGGTTCTCGCTCACGGCATTCGGGTCCCCGTCACCTGCCGGGCTGCGTGCACGGTCGACCTGGTCGCGACGACGACGTCTGCCGCGACGACGCCAGCTCGTCACGCCCATCAAGCGGTCGCCGTCGCGACCAGGCTCGGCGCGCGGGTGCTGCACGCGACCGGCCCGGGCACCCATCTCCTGCACCTCGCCTTGACCGGCAGGCCTCGGCGAGTCATCCGCGACGCCCATCGCGCGACGGTCACCCTGCTCGCCGAGGCCCGCTACCCGTCGGGGGCCAACGGCTCTGATCGTGCTCGCCTGACGCTCGTCGCTGGATCACAGCGATAGAGCCGGTGATCTGATCGCCCGGTCGGCCGTCGGCGTACCATCAGTCGTGGGTGGTCTCCACCGGGAAGGACGTCCCCAACGACAGGAGGGCTCGCCGTGTCAAGACTCGTGCGCATGGATCAGACCGGACACACCACGCTGGCCGAGTGGACCGCCGGCGACGACGCCGCCTTCGCCGCGGCGACGATCGCCTTCGAGGCGCAGCTCCAGCGCGGCTACTTCGGGATGGTCTCGACCGGCGCCGGCCACGCCGAGCAGGTCCGCGCCCTCCCACTCGACGCCGACCTCGTGATTCTGCGTCTGCCGATCGCCGGCGGCTAGTCGACGTGGAGGTTCTCGGGGAGCCGACCCGCACGGACGTCCTGCCGGAGCTCGCTTCGGTTCACTGGCGCCCGCTCGCCGACGACCGTCAGCTGCGCCGGTCGGGGAGGATCTGGACGGCGACGACGGTCGCCCACACGGTCCCGTTCATCGGGGCCGCCGCCGGGCTGATGGCCCTCCAGCCGCTCTCGGCGCCGGTCGCCCTGATGGCGGTCGCCCACGCCTGGGTGATCCCCGAGCTCTACGCCCGCCGTGGGGCCAACGTCGTCGGTCGCCGGCCGCCGGCCGGTGAGGCGGCCGAGCGGCGCGCGATGGGCCTGCTCGGCGACCTGCTCGACCACGACGCCCGTGATCTCTTCGGCCGCACCGGGCTCGTCCTCGAGCCCGGCCGGCTCGGCGTCTGGCTGGTTGGCGAGGCCGGCGCCCTCCTCGTCCGCGACCGCGGTCGCCGCGTCCACTGCTACTGCGTGCGCGTCAACGAGCCCAACCTCCCGACCGGCGACCGCGTCGCCCATCTCCTGCTCGCCCTTCGCTCGGACGAGGCCGGCTTCGCGACGGTCGCGAACCTCAGCTTCTCCGGCGCCCGCTGGCGGATCCGCCGGCGGGTCGACGCGGGCATGCGCCCGGCTCTCGACGCCGCCGCCGCGGCCTTCGGCCAGGCCTCGCGGCCGGCAAGGACTCCCGGTCCACCGCTTTCGACCTGAGCTTGGCCAGCCGTCCAATGACGCGGCGCTCCTGGCTTGCAATGATCGACACATGAGCAAAACTCCGATCACCTCCAACCCCCGCTTCCTCCTCTTCCCCCAAGTCGATCGTCCCGACGCCCCGGGCAAGCGGCCGGTCGTCCGCCGCTACAGCCTCACGCTCCTCCCGAGCGCCGGGGCCGGCGTCCCGCGGTCCAAGCACGTCACTCCGGCCGCCTAAGCGGCCGAGCTGGGGTCGTCCCCGGCCGGCGCGAGCCCTATCCGACGCCCTGCGAGGCGACGGTTCACGGCAAGCTGCCGGCCGCCCGGCGACCGGGTGCAGGCAGGCCCCGGCGACAGCGCTAAGCTTGACCGATGAGTCAAATCACCCGTGGTTCACCAGGCCTTCCAGAAAAGGCCCCCCGCAACTCGCTCGCCCGGCGGGGCGTAGCCCTCCTGATACTGGCGGTCGTCGGCTACCTGGTGCTCTCGACGCTGATCCATGCCGTGCTGGCGATCGCGACCATCGTGGTCGTCGTCGCCGCGGTGATCTGGGCAGCCCGCGTCCTCTTCTAGGGCGTTGGCCTCGGTCACCTACGTCTTCGTCGCCGCCGGCTTCGCCTTCGCCGGTGGCTTCGTCGGGCGGTCGAAGGGCAGCTCGTTCTGGGTCTGGTTCCTGATCTCCGGCGTCGTCCCGGTGATCGGACTGCTCACGGCCTGCGTCTACCCCCACGAGACCGAGGTTCCCCTGCGCCGCTGCCCGGGATGCGGCCGGAGCCGGCGGATCTACGACGCGATCTGCACGATCTGCGGGACCGAGCTCGAATATCCCGACGACGACGAGATCATCGAGCCGACGCCGACGCTCCGCGTCCCGGCCCGACTCTAGGCCGCCGGCCGGACCCCGTCTGTCGGACGCGGGCGCGGGCGGACCCTCGCGGGGAAAGCGCGGGGCGCTATTCTGGGACGACAGGCTGGCCTGGGTCAGCCGATTTTTCGTGGGCAGCTGACGGAAGGGTCGGAAAACGATGCGCGCAGTCGAAGCTCTGATGGAGTGCCTGAAGGCCGAGGGGGTCGATGTCGTCTTCGGCCTCCCCGGGGGTGCGAACCTCCCGACCTACGACGCGTTCTACGACGCCGGGATCAAGCACGTCCTCGTCCGCCACGAGGCTGGCGGCGGCCATGCGGCCGAGGGCTACGCGAAGGCGACCGGTCGCGTCGGCGTCTCGCTCGGAACGTCGGGTCCCGGAGCCACGAACCTCGTCACGCCGATCATGGACGCGATGATGGACTCGGTCCCCGTCGTCTTCATCACCGGGCAGGTCCGCACCGACCTGCTCGGGACCGACGGCTTCCAGGAGGCCGACACGATCGGCATCACGATGCCGGCGGTCAAGCACTCGATCATGATCCAGAATCCCCTGGAGATCCCCCGCGCCCTCCACGAGGCCTTCCACATCGCCCGGACCGGCCGGCCCGGACCGGTCGTCGTCGACATCCCGACCGACCTCTCGCGGGCCGAGATCCCCTACGAGC
This sequence comes from Solirubrobacteraceae bacterium, assembly GCA_035553395.1. Taxonomy (GTDB): domain Bacteria; phylum Actinomycetota; class Thermoleophilia; order Solirubrobacterales; family Solirubrobacteraceae; genus Palsa-513. Next base: position 7,029 of record DASZKP010000008.1, read on the forward strand.
CGGTCACCGACGTCCACCTGCCCGGCTACCAGCCGACGATCGAGGGCAACCAGAAGCAGATCCGCCAGGCGGCGAAGGCGCTGGCCAGCGCCCGGCGTCCGGTGATCTACGCCGGCGGCGGCGTCGTCAACGCCAACGCCGCGGCCGAGCTGACCGAGTTCTGCGTGGCCGGCCGCTTCCCGGTGACCTGCACCCTGATGGGCCTCGGCGCGTTCTCCGGGACCCATCCCCAGTGGCTGGGCATGCTCGGCATGCACGGGACCCGGGCTGCCAACTACTCGATGGACGAGGCCGACCTGATCTGCGCGGTCGGCGCCCGCTTCGACGACCGGATCACCGGCAAGCTGACGGAGTTCGCGCCGCGGGCGAAGTTCATCCACATCGACGTCGACCCGGCCGAGATCTCCAAGAACGTCCCCGCCCACATCCCGATCGTCGGCGACGCGAAGAACATCCTCGCCCGCCTCGTGACTGAATACCGCGCGCTCGAGACCGATTCCTCCCGCCTGGAGGAGTGGTGGACGCGGATCGCCGGCTGGCAGGAGCGCCACCCGCTGCGCTACGACGACTCGACCGACGCCGAGATCAAGCCCCAGTTCATGATCCAGGCGCTCTACGAGGCGACCGGCGGCGACGCGATCATCACCAGCGACGTCGGTCAGCACCAGATGTGGACGGCCCAGTACTACAACTTCGAAAGGCCCCGCCGGTGGATCAACTCCGGAGGCCTCGGAACGATGGGCTTCGGCCTGCCGGCGGCGATGGGCGCCCAGGTCGGCTGCCCCGACGCCCTGGTCTGCTGCGTCTCGGGCGACGGGTCGATCCAGATGAACGCCCAGGAGCTCGCGACCTGTGCGCAGAACGGGATCCCGGTGAAGGTCTTCATCCTGAACAACGGCTACCTCGGGATGGTCCGCCAGTGGCAGGAGCTGTTCTGGGATCGCCGCTACAGCCAGGTCGACATGGGCGAGTTCCCGGACTTCGTCAAGCTGGCCGAGGCCTACGGGGCGACCGGCCTGCGGTTCGAGAGCAAGCACACGCTCGTCGAGGACATCCGCCGCGCGATCGCGACGCCCGGACCGGTCGTCGTCGACGTCAGGGTGACCCGCGAGGAGAACACCTACCCGATGATCTCGCCGGGTGCCGCCGCACGGGACATGGTCGGATGACCGGCGACTCGGGAAACGGGGAACGATGATGGGCGATCCGGGCACCAAGGAGCAGCTGCTGAGCCTCGAGGATCTCGAGGCCGTCAGCGGCCTGCGGACCGGCCGCAAGCACGTCCTGTCGATCCTCGTCGAGAACAAGCCGGGTGTCCTGACCAGGATCGCCGGGCTGTTCGCCCGACGCGGCTTCAACATCGAGACGTTGACGGTCGGTCCGACCGACAACGAGGAGATCTCGCGGATCACGCTGACCGTCGACGGCGGGCTCCACCCGATCGACCAGGTCACCAAGCAGCTCCACAAGCTGATCAACGTGCTCAAGATCCGCGACCTCGAGCCCAACGAGACGGTCACCCGCGAGCTCGCGATGTTCAAGGTCGCCGTCGAGGGGCCCCAGCGCGGCGAGGTGATGCAGTTCTGCGAGATCTTCCGCGGTCACGTCGTCGACGTCACGAAGCGCTCGCTGACCGTCGAGATCACCGGCCCGACCAGCAAGATCGAGGCATTCGAGCGGATGGTCCGACCGTACGGCCTGATCGAGATGATGCGCACCGGGGAGATCGCGATGTCGCGGGGGCGCGGGGAGACCTGACGCGGGCGGTGGGGATTCTCCTCGGACAGGGCTCGCCGTTTGCTCTGCGCGAGCCCGAGCGCCTCGTCGGGCGCCTCGAGCAGGGAATCCGGCGCGCCCGCCGCAAGGGCGAGTGCCTCGTCGGGATGAGCTGGCGCCTGCCGGCCGACGTCGACCCGAGCGCCGTCGCATTCGCCTCCCGCCGGCCCGGCGAGCCGTGGCTGTGCCTCGAGCAGCCCGACCGCGACCGCCACGCCCTCGCCGCGCTAGGGGCCGCCGCCGTGCTCGAGGACCACGGTGACGGTCGCTTCGAGCGGGTCGCCACGCGGTGGCGGACACTGGCCGCGGAAGCCCTCGCCGACCCGCCCGACGGACCTGCCGGGTCCGGGCTGATCGCCTGCGGCGGCTTCGCGTTCGCCCCGGACGGCGGCGCCTCGCCCCACTGGAAGGCTTTCAGCCCGGCGTCACTCGCCGTCCCCGAGGTCGCGATCGCCCGCCGCGGGGACGACGTTCGGATCACGGTCGCCGCGCTCGTGCGCCCCGACGACACGCCGCCGGACGTGCTCGCGCGGATCGACCGGCGCCTGGGCGAGCTCCGCTCGCCGCCGCTGCCCCTGCTCGACCCTCATCCGACCGGCCGCTACCAGGTCGCCGGGGCGATGGCGCCCGAGCACTACGAGTCGGCCGTCGCCCGGGCCGTCGAGCGGATCCGGGCCGGTGAGCTTTCGAAGATCGTGCTCGCCCGCGAGGTCGACGTCCATGCTCCCATCGACCACGACGTCGGTGCCGTGTTCGGCGTCCTGCGCGAAGCGTTCGGAGCCTGCTTCGTGTTCTGCGCCGGTCGCGGCGATGCCGCCTTCATCGCGGCCAGCCCCGAGCTGCTGATCCGCCGCGAGGGGATGCGCGCGAGCACGCTCGCCCTGGCCGGGTCCGCCCGGCGCAGCGCCGACCCGGCGGTCGACGACTACCTCGGTGAGCAGCTCCTCCACTCGGCCAAGGACCGCTCCGAGCACGCGATCGTCAGCGCGCGGATCGGGCGGGCCCTGCGCCCGCACTCGGTCTGGGTCACGATGCCCGACGAGCCGGTCGTCGTGACGATCGCCAACATCCAGCACCTCGCGACGCCGGTCAGGGCCCAGCTGCGCAACCCGGTCGGCGTCGTCGAGCTCGCCGGCCTGTTGCATCCCACGCCGGCCGTCGGCGGCGAACCCCACGCCGTCGCCGCCCGCATGATCCCGGCGCTCGAGGGCATCGACCGCGGCTGGTACGCGGGTCCCGTCGGGTGGACCGACGCCAACGGCGACGGCGAGTTCTGCGTCGCCCTGCGCTGCGCCCTGGTCGACGGGAAGCTCGCCCGCTGTTACGCCGGCGTCGGCGTCGTCGGCGGCTCCGATCCCGCCGAGGAGCTCGCCGAGACCGAGATCAAGCTGGCGGCTCTGCTGCCGGTGCTCGCCGGCTGACCCGCGTCCAGCTCGCTCGCTCGCTCAGCCGGCCCGGGGACGCACGGCGAGAGTTCGGCGATCGGCGTGTGATGGGACGCCCGGATCGCCGTAGTCTGGTTGTGAGGTTGAGTTGGGAATCCGGCGTCCGATGATCAAGGCGATCGCGCCGCCCGCGGCCCCGGCGACCGCCGACGCCCCGTGGTTCGAGGAGCTCTACCGGTCGAGCCTGGCCGATGTCCACGCCTACGTCGGCTCGCTCCTGCGAGACCCCGCCGCCGCCGAGGACATCACGGCGCTCGCCTTCGAGCGGGCCTACCGCCGCCGCGTGATCTTCAATCCCGCTCGCGGAAGCGCCAGGGCCTGGCTGTTCGGAATAGCCCGCAACGCCGCCCTCGACGAGCTTCGACGCCGCCGCCGGAGCGCCAGCCTGCTCGGTGACGTCCCGGCTGAGGAGCCGGCGGTCGAGGACGAGGACGAGCGCATCCGCCACGACGCCGTCAGGGTCGGGCTCGGGCGACTCGAGCCGGCCCAGCGCGAGCTGATCCTGCTGAAGTTCCACGGCCAGCTCTCGAACGCCGAGCTCGCGAAACTGCTCGGCTGCAGCGTCTCGAACGCCGGGACGCGGCTCTGCCGGGCGCTCGAGCGCCTGCGGGAGGTGTGCGATGCCGCTGCGTGAACGGCGGACGCAGCCGTTGACCCCGGCCCAGATCGCCGAGCTCGAGGCGCTCGACGCGGCTCTCGCCGGCGCCGGCGCCGGTACCGACGCCTGTGCTGAGCTCGGCGGCGGCGTCGACCCAGGTCCGGGGACCGAGCTCGACGCGCTGGTTCGCGCCGTCCGCGACGCTCGCCCGCCGCTGCGCCCGGCGTTCGCCGACGAACTCGGCGTCCGCGTCGCCGGTGGCTTCCCCCGGCCCGCCGGCGGGGCTCGGTCGGGGCGCCCCGCGCGGCGCTGGCTGGTCGGCCTCGGGGCCGCGGCCTCGGTCGCGATCGGCGTCGTGGCGATCGACGGCGCTCTGACGGCGCCGCAGTCGCGCCCGCCGGCCGTCTCCCTGCCGGCGGCCCCGGCCTCGGGCGGGGGTACGGTGAGCCCGGCGCCGCCGGTGGCCGCCTCCTCGGTGCCCGGCGGAGCTCCCGCGGGTCAGCAATCGGCGGCCCAGGGCGCGGTCGGCGGGGGAGCCACGGCAGCGCCCGGAAAGGCGACGTCCGGCCAGTCGGGAGCGACGAGCTCCCAGCCTGCGATCGCCCTGGCGCGGGTGCCCGCGGCGACCGGGGCGCCCAGGGCGGTCGAGAGTGACGCGAGCCTGTCGCTGCTCGCCGCGCGCGGCCAGGTCCAGCACGTCGCCGACGAGGCGATCGCCGCGACCGACCGCCTCGGGGGCGTCGTGGAGAGCTCGCAGGTGTCGGTGCAGGACGGCGGCGGTAGCCAGGCGACGCTGGCGCTCGAGGTGCCGAGCTCCGCGCTCGACCGGACCCTCGCGGCGCTCTCGTCGATCGCCCACGTCACCGCTCGTTCGCAGGACACTCAGGACATCACCGATCCGACGGATGCGGCTCGTCAGCGGCTCAGCGAGTCGCGAGCCGAGCGCGTGGCGCTGCTTCGCCAGCTGGCCACGGCGACGACACCCAACCGGGTCGCGTCGATCCACGGCCAGCTGGGCCTCGTCGACGGACGGATCACGACCGACCAGGCGAATCTCCAGGCCCTGGTCGGTCGGGCGGCGGAGTCCTCGGTCAGCGTCACGATCACCGAGGCCGCCCGATCGGCTGCCGTCGCCGGCTCCGGACCGGCGTGGGGGCCCGGCCGCGCCCTGCACGACGCGCTCCGGGTGCTCGAGGCGTGCTTCTCGGTGCTCGTGATCGCGCTCGCCGGGCTCGTTCCGGTCGGCGCCGTCGCGGTGCTCGCGTGGTGGACGGTCCGCGCCGTGCGCCGCCGTGCCCGCAGCGGCGCCCTCGCCTGAGCTCAGACTCCTCGTGATCGCCCGCGGCGGCGGCGCGCGAGCCGTCGCCGCTGACGCCGGGGGCGGCCCGATCGCCCCGGCGGATGCTCGTCGCAGAGCCCGAGGCGGACTCGCCGCGTCGGCTTGCGGTCCGGCGCACAGCCCGGCTCCGCGGGGTGAGACCAGCGCCGGGGCAGAGCGTCCATCCTCTCCACCCCGGCTCAGGTTCGGCGTTGCCGGCGGTCCGGAGGCCTACTTGCCCGCCGCCGTCGTCGCCGTCGCCGCCGTCGCATCAGCGCCGAACGGGAACGGTCCACCGCCGGCCCCGGGCAGGTTCCCGAACAGTTCTCCGAGGCCGGGGATCTGCGAGAGCAGCCCACCGATCACGGGTGACAGGCCGGGAATCGAGAGACCCCCCGGCTGCGTGCTGAGAACCTCGCCGGTGCTCGGATCGAGGATCACCCTGGGCGCGGCCTGGTGGACGCCGGTGAAGTTGAACATGTTGTCCAGCGTCCCCGCCGTCGCGTCGGTCGACCCGCCGCCGATCCGGCCGAGCGACCAGTTGTCCTCGATGAAGCGGACGACCGAGCTCTGGTCGGTCAGCGTGTGGTCGACGTAGTTGACCTTCGCGTATGGCGAGATCACGAGCAGCGGCAGCCGCGGGCCGAGGCCGCAGCGGTCGTTCTCGAAGTCGGCCGGCAGCGGAGTCGGCAGGGTGCCGCACTTTCCGGTCCCGGTCAGCGCGTCGCTCGGGCCGGCGGACGGGCTCGTCAGCGGGCTGAACACGTGGTCGTACCAGCCGTCGGAGTCGTCGTAGGCGATCACGATCGCCGTGCTCGACCAGTCCGGAGACTGCTCGACCGCGTTGATCGTATTGGCGAGGAAGACCTGCTCGTCGAGCGGGTCCGAGTACCCGGCGTGGCCGTCCTCGTAGGCGGCGGCCTTGACGTACGAGACGCTCGGCAGGTTGCCGGCGCTCAGCGCGCTGTAGAAGTACGACAGGTCGTACTGGTGGTTGGCCTGGTCCTGGTGGCCGACTGCCGCGACCGAGGTCGGCGGCAGGTGGTGGGGGTTGGCGGTCGACGCGTAGTACTGGAACGGCTCGTGGTGCTGGATGTAGTCACCTCCGTCCGACGCGCCGATGATGTTGTTGTGCGCCGTCCCGCAGACGGCCTTCCCGTTGGCGACGCTGCTCGGCGTGAAGCCGCCCTGGAACCAGCCCCAGCTGACGTCCTTCGCGTTCAGCAGGTCGCCGATGTTCTGGCCGGACATCGCGATGTGCGTCGCGGCGCTGCAATCGTCGTAGGTCGGGTCGGCGTCGTTGATCAGCGTGTCGTTCTCGACCGCCGAGGTCGCCGTGCTGTGGGCGAGGTCGACGCCGCCGTTGTCGCCGCTGATCACGTTGACGGCGCCCGGGCTCGACGGTCCGTAGTTCGTGTCGAACGAGTTGTCGCTCATCGCGTAGTGCTGGGCGTAGTTCCACAGCCCGGTGACCGTGTTGCCGTCGTAGTAGTCCATCACGATCGCCTTGTCGGCGCAGCCGCCGCCCCCGGTGAACTGCGGAAACCTGTCCATCAGGCCACCGTCGGCAGCCTTCTGCTCGGGTGAGTAGCTGTGGCCCTGGTCGCACGTGACGACCTGTGACGGAGTCGCGCTGCCGGTGTTGTCAAGCCGCTTGGGATTCGCCTGCGGGCTCCCTGCGGTCGTGTCCCGGTTCGGGTTGTCGCTCAGCAGGGCCGGCGTCAGGCCGTTGACCTTGGGCGTGCCCGGGGCCGCGGTGAAGGCCGGCTCCCCCGCGGGATTGGTGGCGTTCGGGTAGGTCCCGAAGTAGTGGTCGAAGGAGACGTTCTCGTCGAAGATCACGACCACGTGCTTGATCGGCGTCGTCGTCGGCGTCGCCGCGGGCGACGTGTTGGGCGAGGCGGCACCGGCCATCGTCAGGCTGGCGGCGAGCGCCGCCGAAGCCACGAGACCGACGCCAACCCCGGCGAGGATCCTTGGATTGCGCAACCTGCATCTCCTCGTAGTCGGATGAACGGCAAACCGCCCTGGCCCGATCTTCGGCATCGAGCTGCGGACCCGAATCGTCGGTCCCCGGCGGCGATCCGGTGTTGCCTGGTTGTGACGAAGGCGTTACCGAGTTGGTGGCCCGATCGGTGTGCACAAGGACGTAACAACACACCCGCGGGTCATTTGTAGGCTGTCGAGCCAGCCTCTCCGGGCCTCGTTCTCGAGCCGGTCCGGCCGGGTCGCGCGCAAAAGACATGCCCACTTCGACCGTCGACCGCCACCGCCCCGGACGCCGCCTGCTCCCGGTCTGTGCCGGCCTGCTCAGCGCCGTCGCGGGCTTCTTCGCGCTGACCGCGCTCGGCGCCGGCGGCGCTGCCGGGACGGCTCGCGCACCGGCGGCGGCTCCCGCGCGCGCGCTGACCCCGCTCCAGGCCTACTCCCAGCAGGCCGCGACCCGGGAGGGGCTCGGAAACATCGCCGGCGCCAGGCCGGTCCAGGAGCTCGTCCCGGTCGCGCCGGCCGAGTTCGACCGGCCGATCGCCGAGTCCCGCGCCTACGCGCAGGCGCGGCTCCGCGCGATGGCGAAGGACGTCGACCGGCTGATCGGGGCGCTCGCCGCCGGCAGCCGCAGCCGCTCAGAGCAGCTCTGGCTGACGGCGTATGGAACCTATCTGCGCCTGGGCGGCGTCTACGGGGAGTTCGGCCAGCTCGACACCGCGATCGACGGCACCCCGGGTGGGCTGGCTCGCGGGACCGCCAACCCAGATTTCACCGGTCTGCACCGGATCGAGTTCGGCCTCTGGACCGGGCGGGCTCCCGACGGGCTCCTCCCGGCGGCGGTGGCGCTCGCCGGGAACATCCGCCGGCTGGAGAAGGTCGTCCCCACCGTCGCGATCACGCCGCTCGCGTACGCGACGCGGGCCCACGAGATCCTCGAGGACGCCCAGCGCGACTTCCTCAGCGGGGCCGACGTCCCGTGGAGTGGGGAGGGCGTGTTCGCGACGGCGGCCGCGGTCGCCGCCACCGAGGAGGTGCTCACGACGCTGCGACCGCTGCTCGACGGTCGCGGGAGCACGATCGAGCAGGTCGACTTCGGGCTGACCCGGCTCCGCGCCGTCCTCGCCGAGATCCGGCACGCCCACGGCGGCGGCTGGCCGACGCTCGGCCAGCTCAGCCAGCTCGCGTCCGAGCGACTCGACGGCGCGCTCGGCTTCGTGCTCGAGGAGCTGGCCGGCATACCCGGCGAGCTCGAGACCCAGATGCCCCCGACGATTCCCGCGCTTCCAGCGCCGGCCGGGCGATGACCCGGCTCGATCGCCGGGCGTTCGTCACGCGATCGGCCGCCGTGCTCGGCGCCGCGGCGCTCGGCGCGGGTGCCGACGAGGCGATCGACGGTCGCGGCGCGAGCCGGCGCGCGCAGCTCGGACCCGCCGCGCTCGACGAGCAGGGTCAGCGGGCGGCCCTGTCGATCAGCGTGCCGTTCACCGGCGCCCACCAGGCCGGCGTCCTCACGCCGGCCCAGGCGCAGGCGACGCTCGTCGCGCTCGACGCGATCGCGGCCGACCGGCTGACCCTCCAGGAGGCCCTGATGGCGCTGGGCACGCGGGCCAACCAGTTGGCCGCCGGCGACGTCAATCCGCTGCTCGAGATCGACGACCCGCCGGCCGACTCGGGGATCCTCGGACCGACGAACGCCCCGGACGGACTGACCGTGACCGTCGGTTTCGGAGCATCGCTGTTCGACGGGCGCTTCGGCCTCGCCGCGCAGCGCCCGCTGCATCTGACGCGGATGCCGAGCTTTCCGACCGACGACCTCGATCCGGCCCAGACGCACGGCGACGTGCTCGTCCAGATCGGCGCCAACCAGCGCGACACGGTCGTCCACGCTCTGCGCGAGCTGCTGCGGGCCACCCGCGGTGCACTCGCGGTCCGCTGGACGATCGACGGCTTCAAGGCGGCGCAGCGGGGTCTGTCGCCGGCGAACAGCGTTCGCAACCTGTTCGCCTTCCGCGACGGGACGGCCAATCCCGACGTCGCCGACGCCGCGCTGATGGATCGCCTCGTCTGGGTTCGGCCGGGGAGCGGGGAGCCCGCTTGGGCGGGGGGCGGGACCTACCAGGTCGTGCGGATCATCCGTCAGCACGTCGAGTTCTGGGATCGCGTGGGTCTCAGCGAGCAGCAGAACATGATCGGCCGGGTTCGTGACACCGGCGCACCGCTGGGCGGGACCGAGGAGTTCGACGACCCCCGCTACGACCTCGACCCGAACGGCGCCCGGATCCCCCTGGACGCCCACATCCGCCTCGCGAATCCGCGGACCCCGGCGACGGCCGACCAGCGGATCCTCCGCAGGGGATTCAACTACCATCGCGGCGTCGACGCGGCCGGGACGCTCGACCAGGGCCTCGTCTTCGTGGCCTTCAACCAGAATCCCGGCCGCCAGTTCGCGGCGATCCAGACGCGGCTCGCGGTCGAGCCGATGATCGACTACATCACGCCGGTCGGCGGCGGCTACTTCTTCGTCCCGCCCGGCGTCCGCGGACCGAACGACTGGGCCGGCTCCGGTCTCCTCGCCGCCTGATCGCCGCTCGCCCGGGCGCCCTTGCTCAACCGGCGGCGCGGGGCTTGCTCGGGCGGCCTCGGTCAAACGGCGCGGCGGCGCGGCGGCACGCGACCGTCCTTGCTCAACCGGGGCGGCGGCCGCGCTCGGGCAGCCGCCAGCCGAGCGGCGCGGCGAGGCCGGCGGCCTCGTCGGGACCCCAGGATCCGGGCGCGTAGGGCAGCGGCTCGGGCGGGTCGGCGAGGATCGGCGCCGCACAGGTCCACAGGCGCTCGACCTCGTCGGCGCGGGCGAACAGCAGCTGGTCGCCGGTCATCGCGTCGCGGAGCAGTCGCTCGTAGGCCTCGAGCCCGTGATCGCCGGTTGCCCGGTTGACGTCGAGTGTCAGCGGCGCCCGCGTCACCCTGGAGGTCGGGCCGGGGGTCTTGACGCGGACCTCGACGCCGATCACGGGGGCGTCGGTCAGCTCGAAGACGATCTCGTTCGGACGTCGCGTGTCCTCGTCGCCGCAGTCGAAGATCTGGTGGTCGGGCTCGCGGAGGGCGAGGCTCACCGTCCGCCGGGTGCAGGCCATCGCCTTGCCGGTCCGCAGGAGGAACGGGACGCCGCGCCAGCGGTCGTTGTCGATCAGGACGCGCAGCGCGACGAACGTCTCGGTGCTCGAGTCGGCGGCGACGCCGTCCTCGTCGCGATAGCCGGCGAACTGACCGAACACGGCGGCGGCCGGGTCGAACGGCTGGAGGTCCGCGAAGACGGCGGCCTTGGCGTCGCGCAGCGCGCGGGCGTCGAGGCTGTCGGGTCGGTCCATCGCGACGAAGCCGAGGACCTGGCTGAGGTGGGTGACGACCATGTCGCGAAAGGCGCCGGTCTCCTCGTAGAACGACCCACGGCCCTCGAGGCCGATCGCCTCGGGGATGTCGATCTGGACGCCGGACACGTGCCTGCGGTTCCAGATCGGCTCGAACAGGCCGTTGGCGAAGCGGAGCGAGAGGATGTCCTGGGCGGACTCCTTGCCGAGGAAGTGGTCGATCCGGAAGATCGCGTCCTCGTCGACGAGCTCGTGGAGCGAGCGGTTCAGCTCCCGGGCGGACTCGAGGTCGGCGCCGAACGGCTTCTCCATGACGAGCCGGGTCCGCGCGTCGAGCGTCAGGCCGCCGGACCCGAGCATTCCGACGAGGGGCATCATCGCCGAAGGCGGGACGGCCAGGTAGAGCAGCGTGCGGGAGCGCTCGCCGAACTCGGAGCGGGCGGCGCCGACCGCCGCGGCCAGGTCGGCGGCGTCGTCGGCGGAAGATGCGACGAACGACAGGCGCGCGGCGAAGGCCTCCCAGCACGCGGCGGTCAGATCCTCGCCGGCGTGCTCGGCCACCGCCGAGCGGACCTCGTCTGAGAACTCGCCGTCGGGCCGGTGGCGCCCGGACCCGATGATCCGGAAGTCGTCGGGCATCAGACCGGCCCGCATCAGGCGGTACAGGCCGGGGAGGAGCTTGCGGCGGGCGAGGTCGCCGCGGGCGCCGAAGAGGACGAGGACGTGCGGGTCGGGAGTGGGGGAGCCGTTGGTGTCGACGTCGATCCCGGTATCCGCCGCGCCCGCCCGGCAAACCCCGGGCTCGCGGCCTTGCTCCGGACGTGAGTCAGACCGGGTCTCGCGGTCCGCTGCGGCCGTGCGTCCCGAAGGGTGCCCGCGAGGTCTCGGCCCAGGAGCAGCCGGTCCTCAAACCGAAGCGGCCGGTAAGTGGCCCGCAACTCTACGGCGCGGCATGAGTTCCTTGGGGCAAGAATCGCAAAATGAAAGGTTGTGTGATGCGACGACTTACCCTTCTTCTCGGCCTCTGCGGCCTGCTGGTGACCGGAGTCCTCACCGCGTCGGCCAGCGCCCTGGGCCTCCCGCCCGTCGTCACGACGGGCACGGCGACCGCGCCGACGCAGACTGCGACGACGCTCAGCGGCACGGTCACTCCGGTCGGCCTGGCGACCACCTACCAGTTCGACTACGGGACGACGACCTCCTATGGGATGTCGACGACGCCGACATCGGCGGGCAGCGGAATCGCCGCGGTCCCGGTCACGGCCAACCTGACCGGCCTGACGCCGGCGACGACGTACCACTTCCGGCTCGAGGCGACCAACACGTCCTCGGCGACGCCGACCGACGGACTCGACGGGACGTTCACGACGGCGGGCTCGCCGGTCGTCGTGACCGGGGCGGCGACCGGCGTCACGGGGACGACGGCGACGCTCGGCGGGACGGTCAATCCGTCGGGAATCGCGGCGACGTACGTCTTCCAGTACGGGACGACGGCCGCATACGGCCAGCAGACGGCAGCCCAGGCGGCCGGGGCGGGGACCACGGCGATGACCGCGTCGGCCGCGCTGACGGGTCTCGCGCCGGGGACGACCTACCACTACCGGCTCGCTGCGACCAACGCCTACACGACGGTTCCGGGGGCTGATGCGACGTTCGTCACGCCGGGAGCCGCCGGCGCGAGCAAGCTGAGCGTGGCCGTCAACCCGGCCGGCGGGAACACGGACCTCAGCTCGACGCTGACGATCGGCACCGACGCGGCCGGCACGCCGGGCGGGGCGGCGACGTCGATCACGCAGGCGATCTCCTCGCAGTTCGCAAACCAGCTGGCGTCCTTCGGGACGTGCGCGACGAGCGCGTTCGAGAACGTCGGCGGCCCGACGAGCGCCGCCTGCACCGACCGGTCGTCGATCCTCGGGACCGGCACGATCGTGACGCACCCCCAGACCGGGACCGACGTGGCCAGCGACCAGGGCTTCATCGTCAAGACGGCGGCCAACACGGTCGTCTTCTGGTGGCACACGCCGGCCCTCGGCGCGACCCCGGCGAGCTTCGGGGCGGCCCCGGGAACCGTGTCGCAGACGACGGGAACGTACGGTCCGATCGTGACCTACGACCTCTCGGGCCTGCCGGCCGGAACTCGGCTGAAGAGCCTGACGCTCGACTACCAGGCGAGCGCCGTCAACGGGAAGGCGCCGTTCGCGGCCTCGACCTGCGTCGGTGGGTCCTGGGCCTTCGAGACGGGCATCCTCTACGCGGGCGGGGTGACACCCGAGCTGCCGACGGCGACGGTGCCGTGCGGCGTGGCCGCGCCGCCGCAGCCGGCGAAGCTCCAGGTCTCACGGGCGACGATCAGCAAGTCGGCACGGACGATCGACATCCTCGCGCCGATCACCCACCGGGCGACCGGCAGCGTGAAGCTGGACCTGTTCGCGGCCGGCCAGCACTACGACTGGACGGCGGCGATCGACTCGGCCGACGGTCGGATCCGCACGACGCACTCGATCCCGGTCGCGCAGGCCGACAAGGGCACGGGGATCCTGACGATCACCTACGCGGGCAACGCGGCGACCCGGCCGCAGGTCGTGCGCCTGCGGGCGGCCGACGTCCCGGCCAACCTCGACGCGTCGCGGCCGACCTACGCGGCCGGCGTGCTCCACGACCAGGGGACGATCTCGTCGCTGGCCCGTGGGATCGTCCGAGTCCAGCTGCAGTACTTCTCGGGCGGGACGACGACGACGCTCGAGTTCCACGCGCCGATCTCCAACGGCACGTGGAGCCTCAACACGACGCTGACCGCGGCGCAGCAGACGGCGATCGCCGCACGGTCGGGCACGCTCCACTCCTACATCCTCTTCACCGGGTATCTGCCGCAGAGGATGCGGGGCGAGATGAACTCCTACCAGGTGCTCGGCGCCCCGTAGGAGCGCTCAGCGACGCGTCGTCCGCCAGCAGCGGCTGACCATCGGGACGTCGATCCCCTCCGCTCCTGCGAGTCGGGGATCGGCGTCCAGATCGCTGCGCAGGCGCTCGAGCAGGGGTTCGCGGTCGGCCGCGTCGAGCACGATCACGGCGCTGTAGGTTCCGGCCAGGCCGACCAGCTCGGCGCGCGTGAAGCGGCGGACGGAACGGACGACGTGCGGGCCGTCCGGCGTCCCGAAGGGGGCGTCGCCGGGCAGGACGAAGGCGTGCGAGCGCCGGTGGGAGCCCGATCCGGGAAGTCCGAGGCGCAGGCGGTCGTGGAGCTCGGCGACCCAGTCGACGTCGCGGTCGAGCCGGGTCCAGGCTATGCCGAGCCGACCGCCGGGCCGCAGCACGCGGGCGACCTCGGGGATCGCGCGGGCCGGGTCGACCCAGTGCCAGGCCGAATGGGCGAGCACGGCGTCCTGGGAGGCGCCGCCAACCGGCAGCCGCTCACCCGTCCCTTCGAGGATCGTCGCCCGGGGGACGCGGTCGGCGAGCGTCCGGCGCATCCGCGGATCCGGCTCGACGGCGGTGACGCGCAGGCCGCGGGCGACGAGCAGCCGGGTCAGCGCCCCGGTTCCGGCGCCGACGTCGAGCACGTCGCGGGCGGCGGGCGCGAGCAGCCAGTCGAGTACGGCGTCGGCCGGCCCGGGCCGGTACTGGTCGTAGTGGTCGGAGACCTCGCCGAATGACCGCGAGCGGGCGGCGTCCACCGGTCAGCTGCCCCCGTCGACCGCGGTCGCGAGAACCTCGGCCATCCGCGCTGCCTGGAGGCGGGCGCCGTGACGCTCGGCGACGGCGCGGGCGGCCGGGTTCGGGGATGGGAGGGAGGCTGCTGCGACGAGGACATTTCGGAGCGCGTCGGGGTCGTCGGGGGCGACGAGCAGGCCTGCGTCCGGGGTGATGAACTCGGCCGGCCCGCCTTCGGTGGTGGCGACGACGGACCGGGCCATCGCGAGCGCCTCGAGCGCCGCCTGACCGAACGGCTCGCGCAGCGACGGCTGGCAGAGGACGTCGCAGGCGGCGATCCAGCGGGGGACGTCGGCGTGGGGGACGCGGCCGACGAGGCGGACGCCCGGGCGGCCGGTGAGCTCGTCGCGCAGCGGCCCGTCGCCGACGAAGGCGAGCCGGCCGGCGCCGAGCTGCGCGAACGCGTCGGCGAGGGCGACGACGTTCTTGCGGGCGACGAGCGAGCCGACGCAGAGGAAGGCCGGGCCGTCGCCGTCCCAGTCGAGCTCGGTGCGGGCCGGGGCGGCGTCGAGCGGGCGGAAGAGGTCGAGGTCGACGCCGCAGTCGATCACGTGGGCCCGGCCGGCGCTGCCCGGGACGAAGCCGTCGAGCTGGCGGCCGAGCCACGCGGAGTTGACGATCAGGCCGGCGGCCCGGCGCAGGACGAGCCGCGTCAGGAGGCCGACACCGGGGACGCGGCCGAGGTTGGCGACGTCGGCGCCGTGGGCCATCACGACGAGCGGCGCGCGGCCGGCGATCGAGGCGGCGGCGCCGGCGAGCCCGGCGGGGAACAGCATGTGCGCGAAGACGACGTCGGGTCGGTGGCGGCGGGCCGCGGCGACGGCGTCGAGGCACAGCCGCGCGTACTTGAGCCGGGAGCCGCCGCGGTGGTCGATCACGGCGCGGTCGACGGTGTGCCCGAGGCCGTCGAGCTCGCCGGCGATCGTCGCGACGAAGCTCCCGAGGTCGGGGTCGGCCGGGCCCGGCCACATCTGGCTGACGATCAGGATCCGCATCGGTGGCCCATCTCAGCAGATCGTCCTGCGACAATCCGTCGATGGAGATGAGAACGATCGGCGCGACGGGGATCACCGTCAGCCCACTCTGCCTGGGGGCAATGATGTTCGGGGCGTGGGGAAACCCCGACCACGACGAGTCGATCCGGATCATCCACCGGGCGCTCGACGCGGGGATCAACTTCATCGACACGGCCGACGTCTACTCGGCCGGCGAGTCGGAGGAGATCGTCGGCAAGGCGCTGGCCGGCGGCCGGCGGGAGCACGTCGTGCTGGCGACGAAGGTCCACGCGTCGATGGGCAAGGACCCCAACCAGCGGGGCAACTCGCGGCGGTGGATCACGCGCGCGGTCGATGACTCGCTGCGCCGCCTTGGAACCGAGTGGATCGACCTCTACCAGATCCACCGACCCGAGCCGGAGACCGACGTCGACGAGACGCTCGGCGTCCTGAGCGACCTGATCCACCAGGGCAAGGTCCGGGCGGTCGGGTCGTCGACCTTCCCGGCCAGCCAGATCGTCGAGGCCCAGTGGGTCGCGGAGCGGCGGGGGCGGGAGCGGTTCGTCTGCGAGCAGCCGCCGTACTCGATGCTCGTCCGCGGGGTCGAGGCCGACGTCCTGCCGACGTGCGCGCGCTACGGGATGGGCGTGATCCCGTGGAGCCCGCTGGCCGGCGGGTGGCTGTCGGGCGGCTACCGAAAGGGGGCCCCGCCGCCCGAGTCGACCCGGGCGGCGCGCCTGCCGGGACGCTATGACCTCTCGCTGCCGGGCAATAGACAGAAGCTGGATGCCGCCGACGCGCTGGCGATCGTCGCCGAGCAGGCCGGGCTCACGCTGATCGAGCTGGCGCTGGCCTTCGTGATGCGCCACCCGGCGGTCACGGCGCCGATCATCGGCCCGCGCACGATGGAGCAGCTCGAGTCCCAGCTGCCGGCGGCCGACGTCGTGCTCAGCAACGACGTGCTCGACCGGATCGACGAGATCGTCGCGCCGGGGACGAACTTCAGTGCGGCGGACGGCGGCTGGCAGAACCCGGCGCTCGAGCCGGCGGGTCGCCGGCGCCCGGCCTGAGCTTGGCGCCG
Organism: Solirubrobacteraceae bacterium; assembly: GCA_035553395.1. Classification (GTDB taxonomy): domain Bacteria; phylum Actinomycetota; class Thermoleophilia; order Solirubrobacterales; family Solirubrobacteraceae; genus Palsa-513. Next base: position 23,310 of record DASZKP010000008.1, read on the forward strand.
ATCGCCGGGTCGTGAGCTTCGATCGGCTGCGGGCCGAGCTCGCGGGGTCGGTCGTCAGGCTCGAGCCACTCGCGGCCGGGCACGAGGACGGTCTCTTCGAGGCGTCGCGGGATCCGGCGATCTGGACCTGGCTGGCGCTCCCGGGTCCGCCGAGCAGGGTGGACCTCGCCGGCTGGCTGGAGCGGAGCGTGGCCGAGAGCGCGGCCGGACGGGAGTGTGCGTTCGCGACGATCTCGCGGGCGACCGGCCGGGTGATCGGGAGCACGCGGTTCATGGCTCTGCGGCCGGAGCATCGGGGTCTCGAGATCGGCTGGACCTGGCTGGACCCGGCGTGGTGGAGGACGGGGGCGAACGTCGAGGCCAAGCTGTTGATGCTCGAGCACGCCTTCGCGGTGGCCGGGTGCATCCGCGTCGAGTTCAAGACCGACGCCCGCAACGAGCGCTCGCGAGCCGCCCTGGCAGCCCTGCCGGCAGCCTTCGAGGGAATCTTCCGCAACCACATGGTGATGCCGTACGGCCGGCGGGACTCGGCGTACTACAGCGTGATCGCCGACGACTGGGAGGAGGTTCGCGTCAACCTGCTCGGGCGGCTTCGAGCTCCGCGGCCAGCGTCCGCGCCCGGGCGACGCGGACCGCCCGGCTGAGTGTCTCCTCGTCGTAGGGGCCGTGGTGGCGGCGGCCGTTGATGAAGAAGGACGGCGTCCCGGACACGCCGCTGGCATCGGCGCTGGAGATGTCGGCGTTCACGCGGGGGGCGTGGCGTCGGCGGCGCAGGTCGTCGTCGAAGCGCTCGAGGTCGAGCCCGAGCTCGCCGGCCCAGCGCCGCAGGGAGGGCGGGTCGAGGGTGTCCTGGTGGGCGAAGAGGAGGTCGTGCATCTCCCAGAAGCGACCCTGCGCGTGGGCGGCCTCGGTGGCCTCGGCGGCGAGCTGGGCGTTTGGATGGACGTCGGCGAGCGGGAGGTGGCGAAAGACGTAGCGGAGGTCGTCGTCCCACTCGGCGATCAGATCGCGGACCATCGGCTCGGCCCGGCCGCAGTACTGGCACTGGAAGTTGGCGTACTCGACGAGCGTGACGCGGCCGTCATCGTCGCCGCGGATGTGGTCGTAGGCGGGGTCGACGTCGTCCGCGAGATCGACGATCTGCTCGGCCGTCCGGCTCAGCTGGCGGGCGCGCATCGTTTTGGGGAGGAGTCGGACGAGGCGGAAGAGGACGGCGGCGAGCAACGACGAGAGGACGGCTGCGGCCAGCACGCCGAGCTTCGCCTCGTCGAGCCGGGCGCCGGTGAAGGCGAGGCTGGCGATCAGCAGGGAGACGGTGAACGGGATGCCGGCGGCCGCGCCGATTCCGGCGAGGCCGGGGAAGGTCACGGCGAGCTTCGATCCGCCGAGCAGGCGGCGGGTGCCGAGCCACGACGAGAGCATGATCCCGACCGGCTTGCCGAGCACGTAGGCGGCGACGATGCCGATCGTCACCCGGGATCGGACGGCCTCGCGCAGGAGGGTCCCGTCGATCCGCAGTCCGGCATTGGCGAGGGCGAACAGCGGGACGATGACGAAGCTCGTCCACGGGTGGAGGCGGTACTGGAGACGCTCGTTGGGGGAGATCGCCGACGCCAGGCTCCGCTGGGCGCTGGCGGCGAGCTGGGGGGTCGGCTGCTCGCGGAAGGAGATCGTCAGCGCGGTCGCCCGCTCGAGGTCCTCGCGAGCCGGGGGATACGCGCTCGTCACGAGTCCGATCGCCAGGCCGGCGATCACCGGGTCGATGCCCGATTCGAACATCGAGACCCAGATCGACACGCCGACGACGACGGCCGCCGGACCCCGCCAGGGTCCGGCGTAGCGCAGGGCGATCAGGACCCCGAACAGGCCGACGGCGACGGCGAGGGCGAGAAACGAGACGCCGTGGGTGTAGGCGACGGCGATCGCGATCAGGCCGACGAGATCGTCGAAGATCGCGAGCGTCAGCAGGAAGACCCGCAGGCGGGTCGCGCCGGTCGGCCCGACGAGCGTGAGGACGCCGAGGGCGAGCGCCGTGTCGGTCGACATCGCCGCGCCCCACCCGCCGGCGCCGGCGTGGCCGGCGTTGATCAGCAGGTAGGTCCCGACGGCGCCGCCGACGCCACCGAGGGCGGCGATCACGGGGATCGCGATCCGCGTGCGCTGGCGCAGCTCGCCGAGGTCGAGCTCGCGCTTGGCCTCGAGGCCGACGACGAGGAAGAACAGCGTCATCAGCCCCTGGTTGACCCACTGGCGCAGGTCCGTGCCGAGCGCATGGCCACCGAGCCGGATCGACAGGTTCGTCCCCCAGACGGTCTGGTAGGAGTCCGGCCAGGGGGAGTTGGCCCAGACCAGCGCGGCCACGGCCCCGCCGATCAGGAGGAGTGCGCCGGAGGTCTCCGCGTGGAGAAACGCCCGGACCGGGGCGCCGAGGTTGCGGCCCCAGGCGGTGCGGCCGGTCGAGGCGGCGGCGGTGGCTTCCATCGGCCAGGAAGTATCCCCGGCGGGAGACCGACCGCGGTTCCGGGAGCGGACTGCTTCGACCGTCGGTCTATCCGCGGGCGACGTCTGAGGCGAACATTCATTCTCACGGGCCAGGCGCGGTCGAGCCACTCGTGGGGCGAGGTGTCCCTTGTCAAGAGGGCACTACGTCGATTTGTCCCGGGCCCCCCGAAGTCGCCGGGGGAGCTGACCCGAGGATTCCGCCGTCGAGGCGGACGCCGGCTTGGAATGCGCGCCCGCCGGGTGCGGGCATTCTGGTTAGCCCTCGCCGTCGGGGGGCCGCATCTGCGCCGCGTGTTCGACGAGGAACGTCTTCCATTCGGGATCGGTGAGCTCGCGCACGCCGACGCGCTCGTGGATTGTCGCGAGGCTGGTGTCGGGGCGCAGGACGATGCGCCCGTCGTCGAGGACTTCGTCGATGAGGTAGCTGCCGGAGAACTCGCCGGTCAGTTCTACGCGCGTGCTCACGGCCCTATCCTGGCAGCTGCTCACAGCGGTCATCGCGTTCGGCTCCTGTCGTCTTTCTCGGGAGGCTGAGCCGATCACGCGTCGTGGTTGACGAGGTCGAGCAGAGGGCGCCATGGCAAGCGTGGGGCGCACCGGCTGACGACGTCGCGGCCGCGAAGCTCGCCGATCGCCTGCTCGCGCAGGGCGGCTTGCTCGGGGGGTGTACAGCCATTGCATGCAGCGGGCTACGCACACTGCGCGGCCACCATCGCCGTTCGGGTTGCCGTAGATCGTGGGCCTGCCGACGTAGAGCGCACCGGCTGGCGCGGATGCCCTCGGTGCAGGCCGATCGACAACGCGATCTTCTGTGTCGGAGGAGTCGGCGTTGCCCGGCTACTGAGAATGCCTAACTCGCGGCGGGGGCGGACGAGTTACCGGCGCCATGCGGACCCCGGGAACGTGATCCGCTGGAACGGGACGCCATTGATGGTTGCGACAAGGGCAAAGTAGTTGGCGCCGCGAGCTAGCCCCTTCACGCCGACGCGGACACTCCCGGCCGGGCTGGTGCTCGTCGCTACGGCACGTCCGGCACTGATTTCCCCGGGATGCGGGCTATCGACGATGGTGATGCGGAGACCCGCGGGGAGTCCGGTGGATGTCCAGCGGAGCGTTACGACCTTATGCGCGGCCAGTGGGTGGCGGCTGGACGTCGCGGGTGTGAGAGGTCGCGTTCGGAGACGCTGCACGGGACGGATCGTCTCGACCTGGATCTGGATTGGGACGTGGCTCGCCGGGGCGTTCCGGACGTGCCACGTGCCGGCGACGGGCGCGAGGATCGTGATGCTCGTCAGCTTGAACTGTGGCTGCGTGCCGACGAGCATGTTCGTCTGTGGCTTGGACGAGTCGTAGATCTTGCCGTGCGGGTCAACGAGCTCGACGCGTGGCGGCCCGTCCGGGCTGGTGAAGCTGAGCGTGAGCAGGCTCTGGCCCGATGGGACGACGACGGCAGTCGGCGACCCGACGGCGGCCGCGTGGACGGTGATCAGCTGCCGCGGGTTGGCGCCGAAGATGCCGGAGAGCGCCGAGAGGTTTCCGCTGAGCAGCTCGTGGACCTTGGTCCAGGTGAGCGCGAAGCCCATCGTTTGGCAGAAGTGGTGAGCGAATCCACAGAGCGTGCCGCTCGCGCCGACGCCCTTGTCGGAGACGATCTCCTCGCCTGCGCCTGACAGCAGGTCGATCTTCAGGGTTCCCTGTCCATCGACTGTGAAATGCTGTGTTGTGAAAGCGGCGCCGGCATTGAGATGCTCGGAGATCGTCGGCAGGGCGGCGTCGACGACGACGCTGCCGCTGGCTTGGAACGGCTTGATCCCGAGTTTGAGGTGGAGCTCGCCGGAGACTGGGCTGTTGTCCTTGAGGACGAAGCTGACTGCGCCGTTGAGGCTCGCGGAGCCGGCGAGGTCCAGCGTGAACGTCGCGTTGTCGAGGTAGAACGGTTCCACTGGGAGTTTCGGGGCGCCCCAGAATCCGGCGGTGCTTGCGGACAGCTGCAGCGGCCCGGTGACGAGGCCGTCGGCGGAGCCTCCGAAGTCGGTGAAGAAGAACCCGGAGTCGCCGAGCGGCACGGTCTGGTTGCCGACGTTGAAACCGATCGAGTTGAGCCGGCCGCCGACGAGGCTCCCAGACGCCTGGAGCGATGCGAACGGGACCGTCAGGCCGCCCGACGCCGTCCACGTGTCGCTGGGCTCTTGGTAGGTGAGGTTCAGACCGTCGAAGGACCAGTCGTCGCCGAAGTCGATGTTGCCGAGGCTGAGGCCCGCGCCCAGGAGGCTCACCGCTCTGCGCGTCGTGGCGTAGAAGCCGAGGCTCGCTGAGGCTGTGGGCGCGAGACTGCCCAGGAACGGGATCTGGAATTGTCCGGCGCCGATCAACCCGCCGCCGTTGCGTGCGTCGAGGTAGAGCGTCGCGCCGTCGCTGCTCGGTAGCGTGAACGGCAGGCCCCCGATGCGCAGCGCCCCGAGTGGCCCGAGGTTCGCCGAGCTCAGCGTGACCTTCGCGACATTTGCCTGGCCGGACACCGGGTCGCTGACGGCGGTCCCGGTGATCGTGAAGCTGAACGTGCCGAGCGAAACCGGCCCGCCGGGGCGCGTCAGAGCGACTGGTGCCGGACTCTCGGTGGTGATCGCGTTCGTCGTCTCGTCGATGTCGATCGGCCCGTCGCCGACAGACACGCCGCCGTCGAGGGTCACGTTCCCGGTGGCGACGATCTGCGAGCCGGTACCGCTGATCGTGTTCGCGCAGACACCGACGACGCCGACCTCAACGCTCCGTCCTGCGCACCCGGCGACGGTGCCGCCTCCGCCGCCGACCGCCGGCGTGGAGTGGGGGAGAGTGTCGGGATTCCAGCCAAGTGCGAGTTCCTGGTACCAGAGCTTCGCAAGCCAGTTGTTGCCCGATGGCTCGTCGCTTCCGATCTCGTCGGTGTCGAGGCCGTTGTAGATGATCAAACCCCCGTCGCTCGCGTAGCCGTCGACGGCGCCGCTGACGTTGTTGTCGTTGGTCGCCCGCATGTCGACGTCCCAGCGCGGGTCAAGGGCAACGAAGGTGTTCGCGTCGCCGACCGCATCAGTGTTGGTGGGAAGCTCGCTGACGTCGACATGGTCCGGGGACGCGGGGTCGCTGCTGACCAGCTGGTTGGACTCGACGATCTGCGCGGTGCCGTCGGTGTTCCCGCAGTTCAGGCACGAATCCCCCGTCTCGGCCGGAACGGGGAGCCACGAATAATCGTTCCCGCTCGTGCCGTCGGCGTCGTGGATGATCAACTTTCCGCCAGCGATCACGAACGCAGACAGGGCGCTCTCCTGAGCGGTTGAAAGGTCGCTGGTGAAGACCTGATTCAGCACGACCGTGTCGTACGCGGCGAGTGTGGCCGGGTCAATGGCGCTCTGGTCGAGTTGGGAGAACGTGAACTTCGTGAAGTCGTCGCTCGACGAGCCGTCCACCGTTCCGTCTGTCGGGAGCGTGCCTGCGTCCCCGGCGCCGCGTCCGGCAATGATCGCCACCGCGCTGCTGCTCTGAAACGCAGCATCAGCCGGCGGCGCCGCAAGGGCGGCAACGAGGAACGAGCCCACAATCAGCAGGGCCAGGACCCTCCGATGTGATCGGTGCGCACCAGTCATGAGCTGTCCCCCAAGGGCCCAATCCGTGAGCCGTCAAATGTAAATACTCGATCCCCGCGTGGGAGAGCTTTGCAGTCAGCCGCCTGCCCGTCAAGCCGGGCGGCTCCCTACGGCGACGCTTACCGCGTACCTGTCGCTGACGGTCACGTTTGCTTACCACGTATTGTCGTGCGGGGGCCTTCTGTGAGCTCGACGTGAGGTATGGTGGTGGTTGTGAGACTGCTGGGGCGGATCGGGGTCGAGGCGGCACGCGGGCTGGCGACGTCGCTGGCGTTGGCTGCCGTGATCGTCGGCTGCGGCTCGACCACGACAACGTCGACGACGGCCGTGACGGCGGCGGGTGCTGTCGTGTTGACGGTGACCTCACCGACGAGTGGCAGCGTGATCGGCGCCGACAACGTGACAGTCACCGGGACAGTCACGCCGCTCAACGCGGTGGTTCAGGTCGGGGGGGTTGCGGCGGCTGTCGGCAACGGGGTGTTCACGGGCCCGGCGCCATTGCATTCGGGGAAGACGACGATACCGATCGTGGGGAGCGCCCCGGGTGAGACCCCGGCGTCCACGAGCGTCGTCGTGTATCGGCAGTCCACCGCCGCCGCCGCTCCCACACCGGCAAAGCCGGCAGCCAAGCCAGCGAGCTCGAGCAGCAACGCGACTCCCGGCGTGGCCCACGCTGCACCAGGTAGCGGCTCGGGCGAGACGTCGTGCGGCGGCGGCCTTCAGGTCGGTCCCAACACGTCCTGTGCGTTTGCTCAAAACGTCCAGCAGTCCTATGACAGCAGCGGTGCTGGCGAGGTATCCGTCTACAGTCCAGTCACAAACCAGAGCTACGAGATGAACTGCGTTCCCGGCGACCCAGTTGTCTGCACGGGCGGCAACAACGCCGCGGTGTACTTCCCCTGATCCTCGAGGAGCCGGCGGCGACTAGGGTTGCGGCGTGACGATCGACGTTGGCCGTAACGACTTGGGGGGCGCGGGCGGCCGGCGGGGTTTTCCCCGGCGACGTCTCAGAGCACTAGCTGGCTTGGGGCTCGCGATCGGCGTCATTGTCGTGACCGTGGTGGAACTCCTGCCGTCGGAGCGCCACGTGACTGTCGTCCGAGTCGTTGTGCCGGCGGACGACCCGCGTCCCACGCGGTCGACCGGGCAGGGCAGTGCCGCGTTGCCGCTCGCGCCGACGCCCCAGCAGGCTGCCGCCGCGGCTGCGGCGACCCGTCAGACATCGGCAGGTATGCCAAGGCCTGCCGGGGTCAGTGCACCCAGTTCGACCCCACGGCTGTTGGCTGCGGGTGCGCGCGCGTCGTTTCAGCGCCTGGACGAGAGCCTGCCGGGGCGTGTCGAGCTCGCCGTCTCGCCGCTCGGGGCAGGCGCAACGACGGTTCTTGGAGGTGACGTCGCGGCGCACGGCTGGAGCACCACCAAGGTCCCGGTCCTCGTCTCCCTGCTCCGAGTCCGTGGCGAGGCGGGACTGACCACACAGGAGCGCGTCTGGGCTTCCGCGGCGATCACGGCCTCCGACAACCAATCCATCCTCGACCTGTTCGGCGATCTCGAGCAGCTCAGGGGCGGCCTGGTCCCCGCGAGCGACTACATCGACTCGGTGCTGCGCCTGTCCGGCGATAGTGAGACCGTGGTCGCGACCGCGCCGCCACCAGCCGGAGCGGTCACCACATTCGGCCAGACGGAATGGTCGCCGAGCGAAGCCCTGAAGTTCTTCCGTGGCCTAGCCCGAGGCTGCCTGCTACCCGGCACGCAGACCAACTACGTTCTCGACCTGATGCAGAACATCGAGTCCAGTGAGAGCTGGGGTCTGGGCTCGGGACACTTCGGCGTCCCCGTCGCCTTCAAAGGCGGCTGGGGCCCGGAGCCCAGTGGGCGATACCTCGTGCGCCAATCAGGCGTCATCGACGTCGGATCTTCGCGCGGAGTCGCGGTCGCGATCGTGGCCTTCCCGTCCGAGGGCGGATCCGGATCGTTCGCGGCCGGTACGCAAATGCTCACGGAGACCTCGCAATGGCTCCAACGCGAGCTCCGCCTCACGCCTCGCCCCAGCGTCGGATGCCCAACGCCGTAGTCCGCCACGCGCGGAAAGCCTCGCAAATGCCGCGACCAACCCGCTCCGGAGCCGCAGCCCAGGACGGGGCATGTAGCCTGCCCGGGATCGGCCATCTTCGTCACCGGATCCGGTGTTGGCTGGCGTTTGCGCTGTTCCTGCCCGTGCTCTGCGGCTGCGCCGAGAACCAAGCCACGCTCTCGGCCGGTCGCCCGAGGGCGCGACAGGTCGCGGTCACCATCACCGCCGGTCGGCCGGGCCCCAGTTCCGCGAAGCCACCGACAACTCCCGACGGGCCCGCAACGACGCGGCCGGCCAGCAGCGTGGCGCTCGGGCCGGGTGCGCCGCGCGGCGCATCCCGCGTCTCCGGCTCGCTCGAGGGGCGGACGGTCGTCGTCGATCCTGGTCACAACGGGGCGAACTATGAACACCTGGCGTTCATCAACCACCTCGTTCCCGCCGGACGCGGCAGCGACAAGCCGTGCAACACGACCGGAACGGCCACCGCTGGTGGCTACAGCGAGGCGGCGTTCAACTACTCGGTCGCGGTCGATCTCCGGTCGATCCTGACGGCGCTCGGCGCCCGAGTCGTCATGACTCGTCACAGCAACGCCGGCGTCGGGCCCTGCGTCAACCGACGCGCTGCGATCGGCAACGCGGCACACGCTGACGCTGTGATCGCGATCCACGCCGACGGCGGACCGTCAGGCGGACGGGGCTTCCAAGTCATCTACCCTCCCGATACCGGCGACACTGCGCCGATCTACGCGGCCTCGCTGCGTCTCGCGCAAAGCACTCACGCCAGTCTGCTCGCCAGCCATGTCCTGCCGCCGTCGACCTACGTCGGCACCGACGGCTACAGCGAACGCGACGACCTCGCCGGCCTCAACCTCTCCACCCGTCCTGCCATCTTCGTGGAACTGGGCAACATGAACAACTCCACCGACGCCGGCCTGCAAACGCAAGCACCGTTCCGCGAACGGCTGGCGCGAGCACTGGCGCTTGGCGTCGTCCGGTTTCTGGTCCGTCGGTAGGCGGCCCGCTGGTCAGTAGTCGCTCTGGGGGGCGGATGTCGGCGCGTCTGGCGAGGTCTTGGGCTACTTCCTGGTCACCTTCTCGACGGTGAGGACCTTGGTCTTCACGGTCTTGCCGCCGAGCGTGACCGTCAACCTGGTGGGGAGACCGTGCCTGCTCTTCGCCAGCAGAGTGAGGCCGGTCTTGTTGAGCTCGAGCTTGACCGTCTTCGTCTTCCCGGCCGCCGCTGAGGAGGCGACTCTGCCGATCGTCACCGTCCTGGTGATCGTCGCCTTCTCCACCGACGAGGCGATCGCAAGGACCGAGCCGGACACCCTGATCGTCTCGATGACGACCGCCTTGGCGACCACGTCCGAGCACGTCCGGCCGCCCGCCGGACACGTGAACTCCACCGAGATCAGGCCGTGGCCCGCGGTGATCCTCTTGACCGTGAACTTCGCCGGCGGCGGTGTGGTCTTCGTCGAAGCGGGGGGCGTCGTGGGCACCGTGGGCGGGGTCGCCACCGGGGCGAGAGCCGGCGGGGTCGTGGTCGGGCACCCGCTCTGCGTCCCGTCGAGGCAGGTCGGGCTCTCCAGATCGCCCGGGTTGCAGAGGTACGGGTGGTAGAACGCGCTCCCCGGCACGCAACGCCACATGCTCTGGTTCGTCTCACTCGGCGCGCCGGAGAAGCTCGGGTTCGGCGTCGCCGCCGACACGAGGTAGGGCGGGCCGGCGAGGCGAGCGTTCGTTCCCTGCTCGAACGCGTACCCGTCGTCGAGGAGCTCCGCCTCGCTGTTGGCCGTGCCGATGAAGTCGACGCCGAACGGGTCGCTGCCGGTGGTCCCCGTCTGCGGACCGTACCCGGCCGGGACGGTGAGAACCGGGTAGCCGGCGCGGTCGGCGATGCCCACCAGCGCGCTGCCGCTCGGGACCATGATCGCCGCGTCGCCGCCGGCGGAGAGGATGCCGTCGATGTCGGCCCTGGCGGCGGACTGTCCGGCCGCGAGGTTCGACTGGTAGGCGGACGTCGTCGCCGGGTCCGCGGTGCTCACGGCCTCGGCGGCGAGCAGTCCGTTCTGTCCGAACTTCAGTCCCTCTACGGGGTTGGCGTTGTCGTAGTCGATGACCTGCTGGAGCGTGTTGGGCTCGGTGATGCTCTCGTTCGTCCCGAGGAAGGTGTCGATGCCCTGGTGCAGCTCGTACGGGACGATGCTCGGGGTGGCCGGGGGCGTCGGCGTCGTGAACGTCGTCGTCGTGGCTCCGAGCGTGCCGATCTCGGTGACCGCGGCCGGGTATGGCACAGCGTTGCCTGGCGGGGTCGCTGTCGAGAGGACCGCGATCTTCTGGCTGCTCAGGGCCGTGGACGAGAGGCCCGCCGCGTAGTTCGACGTCGTCTGCGCTCCGAGGTACGGACCGCCGACGGGCGAGACGAGCCCGTTGAGCTCGTTCGCAACGTCGGTCACCGTCTCACCGATCGGGCCCGGGGAGTCCTGCGACTCCGCAACCGGCAGCACGCCTGAGGTGCTGATCAGGCCGACCGTCGGCTTCAGGCCGACGACTCCGGCGTTGCCCGCGGGAGCGATCAGCTGCGCGCCGCCGGTTCCGGCCGGCGTGGCGTCGGTCGTCGTCTCCATGCCGACGCTCAGGGCCGCGAAGCCTGCCGCGACCGCGGCGGCGGAGCCCGCGGAGGACCCGCCGATGTTCCGATCGGTGTCGGACGGCAGGAGCACTTGGCCGCCGAGCGAGGAGTAGCCCTGGATCATGTTCGGATCGAACGCGCCGTTGAGCTCGGTGGTGTTCGTGTCGCCGAGGATGATTGCGCCGGCGGCCTTGAGCTTCGCGACCAGGGTCGCGTCCGCCGCCGGCATGCTGTCCTCGAGCGCGATCGACCCGCCGCTCGTCGCCATCCCGACCGCGTTCATCGAGTCATCGATGAGCACGGGGATCCCCGTCAGTGGCCCAGCCGCGCCCCCGGCCGCCCGGGCGGAGTCGCTGGCGGCGGCGTCGCGCAGGACGTTCGGGTTGATCGCCCGGATCGCCTGGATCGCCGGGCCGTTCGCGTTGGCGAGCGCGATCCGGGTGAGGTAGGCCTCCACCAGCTGCTGGGAGGTGAGGGTCCCGGCCTTCATCATCGCCTCGAGCGTCGACGCGGAGGTCGTCTCCAGGGGGAAGGGCAGGATCGTCTGGGTTCCGCCGAGCATGCTCATCACCGACTGCTCGTCGGGGTTGCAGTGTCCGCGCGAGGCGAACGGCTCGGCGGGCACTGTGTCCGCGCAGCGGTAGGCGGCCGGATTGACGTCGGCGGCAGGCTGGCGCAGCTGCGTGGCCTGCTCGAGCACGTAGCCCACGCCGATGATGTTGAACTCGTCGTAGGCGCCGCTGGTGATGTCGACGCCGATGTTGCGCCGCTGCGTCGGCGAGTAGCCGAACGGCACCACCATCTCGGGATACCCGGCGCCCGGGCTGCTTCCGCCGACCGAGCCGATGATCGCGATGACCGGGGCCTGGGCCGGGCTGGCGGGACACGTCGTGCTCCCGTCGTTGACCGTCGTCGGCGTCCCGTCGATCGTGAGTGTCTCGGTGGCGTTGGTCGTCGTTCCCTCGCCGGGACAGTTGAGCATCGCGTCGATCGCCGAGTGGTAGGCCAGCTTGCGCAGCGGCAGGATCGTCTGGAACAGGTCGGCGTTCATGACGCCCGTCGCCGTTGGGCTGCTCGGAGCGGTGATCGTGCTGTCGTCGGCCGCGAGATCGGCGACGTGGGTCGAGTTGCTGTACTTCTCGGACTCCTGCGGGTCGTTGTTGTCGAGCGAGATCTCCTGGGCCAGGTTCGCCGGCGTGAACCCGAGGGGATCGATCCCCTTGTAGTAGTCGTCGATCGTCGCGTGCGCCTCGTACCCGCTCGGCAGGGCCGTCTGGGTCGCCAGCGTCGTGGTCGGGTCCGGAACCATGATCGCGCCCGCGTTGGCCAGCGCCGTGACCGCCTGGTCGTTGGCCGCCTGTGCGGTCGATACCGTCCCGGTGCAGGCGGGGTACCCGGTGCAGGTGCCGTTGTAGCCGATCCGCTTGCCGTTGACGAAGCTCGTCGTGAGCGCTGCGAGGTAGTTCGGCAGCTTGCTGGAGGGCGGTGCCGGGACGTCCCCGTTGGAGAGGTAGTTCGGCCCCTCGACGTCGAGGTACTCCTGGTTGGCGGTCGGGTCGGACCCGGGGACCTCGGCGATCGACTGGAGAGTCATCGCCGCGTCGGACACGGTTCGTTCGATCGGCCCCGCGGTGTCCTGCGAGACGTCGATCGGCGCGATCCCGTAGCCGGGCACAAGGCCGACCGTCGGGCGCAGGCCGACGTCTGACTGCGCGGTCGCGGGGCTGATGATCGACCCCGAGGTCTCCGTGCCGATCGTCAGCGAGGCCAGGCCGGAGTCGGCGGCCGACGCCGATCCCGAGGAGGAGCCGCTCGGGTCCTGGCCGGTGTCGTTCGCGTTGAGGACCTGCCCGAGAAGGTTGCTGAAGCCGTTGGGGTTGTGGCCGAAGCTGTTGGCCCATTCCGACAGGCCGGTCTTTCCGAGGATGACCACGCCGTGGGCCTTGAGCTCCTTCGCGACGCCCGAGTCCGGCGCATACGAGCCGCGCAGGGCGTAGTCGCCGGCGGTCGTCGTCATCGGAGCCGCATCGATGATGTCCTTGAGCAGGATGGGCAGGCCCATCGCCGGGCCAAGGTCGACGCCCGCAGCCCGATCGCTGTCGGCCTGCGCCGCCTCCTGGAGGGCGTCCGGGTCGATCTGCGTGACGGCATTCAACCCCGGGCCGGCCTTGTTCAGCGCCGCGATGCGGGCCAGATAGTCCTCCGTGAGCTCCACCGACGTGAGCGTGCCCGCCTGCATCATCTGCTCGGCCTGGGCGCCCGAGAGGGTATCGAGGTCGAGGACCGGGCCAGCGGCGTGGACCTCGGCCGCGGCGCTGAGCATGCCGAGCCAGACCAGGGCCGCAGCGAGAACCCGCCAGGTCGAGGCGCTCGATGACGTGAGCCGCGAGCGCCGTGGGGTCCAGCCAGGCACGTTGGATCTCCCGGCCGAACCCGAGAGGCGCGCAGAAGGATGAGCCATGGAGAGGTGGTCCTTCGTCGAATTGGGCCGGTGCGTCGCTCAGGACACCTTCAGCTCGACGCCCGCAAGGCCCGGCCTACGCTAGTGAGGCAGCGCTCGATAGAGGCGGGACTCCCGGTCACAGATCTGCTCGGGCCGGTTGGACACTTCGTCCTATGCCGCGGTGCTTGGGTAGGTCAGGTCGAAGGCGCCCCGGGGTGCCATCGGGACGCTGCCGGGCCGGCGCTCGGAGCTACGATTCCCTGCATGCTCCGGAGAGTCTTGAGCCTCGTCGGTCGCGCCGTGCTCGCCGCCTTGATCGTCTTCGCGCCGCTCCTCGTCCTGATCGTCGTCTTCCGGCTGTTTCCGTCGGCCGCGGACGGGCTCGGTGGCCTCTGGGCGCTCTACCCGCTGTGGTGGCTCCTCTCGATGATGCTCGTTCCGGCCGTCCTCTTCCGCGACCGGGGCGATGGTCCCGGGCCGCCGCCGCCGTCCGACGACGACGGCGGAACGGGTCCGCCACGCCGGCCCTCGCCCCGCGGCGCCCCGCGCGGCGGTCTTCCGCTCCCCGACGCCGACCAGGCCCGCTGGCGTGTCCGCGACCAGCACGGTCCCGATCGCCGACACCTGCCGTCGCGAAGGCGCTCCCGCGAGCCGGAGCACGCGCCGCTCACGCCGCTGGCCCCCGGACGGCGCTCGCGGCAACCGCGCGGCGGCCCGGCATCGCCGTGGACGCCGTCAGCATGACCTCGCCATGGACGGCCTGGGTGTGACGTCGTCGCGGGCGCAGTCGGCATGACGGTCACGTTCGGCGAGCTGGCCGCCAGCCGCCGGCCCCGCCTCGACGACATGCTGCTCGCCCTCGCCGGCGAGTTCGGCGACTGCGATGCGCGGGGCGCCCGCGACCGGCTCGAGACACTTGGTGCCGAGATCGCGGGGGCCGGCGCCGGCGAGATGAATCCGCAGGCGCAGCTCGACGCCGTGGTCGCGATCCTCGGCGATCGTCACGGGTTCTCCGGGAACAGGGAGAACTACGACGATCCGGCCAACTCGATGCTCGACCGGGTGCTCGAGCGGCGCACCGGCCTGCCGATCCTCCTGTCGATCGTCTACATCGAGACCTCGCGACGCGCCGGAATCGACCTTGCCGGCGTCGGGCTCCCCGGCCATTACGTCGTCGGTCACTTCGGCGGGCACGAGCCCCTACTGATCGACCCGTTCGCGGGCGGAGTCCGGCTCGAGATCCCCGAATCCGCCCGGGTCGAGCAGTGGGACGCGCATCAGACCGTGCTCCGCGTCCTCAACAACCTCGTCGGCTCCTACCGCCGCCGCAACGACGTTGTCCGGGCGATTCGGGCCGCCGAGCTCCGCATGGAGCTGCCGCTCGGCGACCGCCAGGCCGCCGCGCTGCAACTCGAGCTCAGGTCGGTCCGATCGGCCTTGAACTGAACGCGACCCCGAGTCGGTTCGACCGGCGCTGAACTGAACCCGAACTCGAGTCGGCGATCGGCCTTGTGTGACGCATCTCACACCACGCCGCCCGAGTGGGCGGCATGCTGGTCGCGGCGTAGATCGCGCCCACGCCGGAGTGGGGCAGCGCAAGCCTCCGGCGATCTCGACTTGCAATCTGCTCAGGGGGATCATCTCTATGACGTTCGTAACCACCGGTTTGACCAACGGCGGGGTCACGACCCACTACGCGATCGAGTACGACTCGTCGCTCGCGGCGGCCGACGGCGTGAACCGCGGCAACACGCTGATCACGCACTGCGAGGCCGACTACAACCTGATGTCCGGCTGGTTCGGCGGGATCGGTCTGCCGTTCAAGTTGCCGGTCTCCGTCCAGATCAAGCCCGGACCGTACGCCAGCGCCGGCTGGGGCCCGCCGATCGGCCTCACCCCGGGCAACGGCTCGTCGGGCGACTTGGTCCGCTATCTGCTCGTCTCCGAGGCCACCGAGATGTTCATGAAGGCCCAGAACAAGGGGTGGTACGGGGCGGGTAACGAGGGCAGCGCCGGCGAGGGACTGTCGCGTTTCCTGGGGGGCCAGTTCCTGATCGCGAACGGGCTCGGCGTGACCGAGTCGGGGTTCGGCCTGGCGAACAAGTGGATGAACAGCCCGCGTCTGGACTACGTCAACCACATCGACGTCACCGACCACTCGATTGACGCGAAGACCGGCTGCTCGATCCTGTTCATCTACTACCTGCACACGCAGCTCGGCTACAGCATCAACCAGATCATCGCGGCGGCCGCGCCTGAGCTCTCCGGGGTCTACAAGAACCTCACCGGCCACTCGGGCGATCCGTTCCCGGCCTTCAAGAAGCTGCTCGACGACAACTACCCGGGAACGACGACGATCCCGGGGTCCAACCCGGACAACCCGTTCCCGCTGGTCGGAAGCAGCAAGTCGCAGGGCCTCGCGGCATTCGACGGCCGGCTCTACGCGGCCTGGAAGGGCGAGACGGAGGACGAGCGCCTCTTCTACTCGTCGTTCACGACCGGCTGGGCCGCGCAGAATCAGATCCCGGGCGTCGCCGGGAGCGACGGTCCGTCGCTGGCCGTCTTCGACGGGGCGCTCTACGCCGCGTGGAAGGGCGCGCAGACCGACCAGGGGATCTGGTGGTCGACGTTCAACGGGAACGCCTGGGCCGCGCAGAAGGAGATCCCCGGCGTTGCCACCAGCGTCGGTCCGTCGCTCGCCGTGTTCGACGGGGTTCTGTACGCCGCGTGGAAGGGCGAGACCGGTGACGAGGGGATCTGGTGGTCGACGTTCAACGGGAACGCGTGGGCCGCGCAGAAGGAGATCCCCGGCGTCGGCACCAGCGTCGGTCCGTCGCTCGCTGTGTTCGACGGGGTTCTGTACGCCGCGTGGAAGGGCGAGACCGGCGACGAGGGAATCTGGTACTCGACGTTCAACGGGACGGCGTGGTCCCCGCAGAAGGAGATCCCCGGCGTCGGCAGCGCCGTCGGCCCGTCGCTCGCCGTCTACGGCGGCGCCCTCTACGCGGTGTGGAGGGGCGAGACCGGAGACCAGCGGCTGTGGTGGTCGAAGTTCAACGCAACGAGCTGGGCTCCTCAGCAGACGCTCCCGGGCAACAGCAGCATCGGGGCGGCTCTGGCGACGTTCGGCACGAAGCTGTACGCGATGTGGAAGGGCGAGTTCCGCGACTGGCGCCTGTTCTACTCGAGCTTCGACGGGTCGACCTGGGCGCCCCAGCAGACGATGCCCGGCAACAGCAGCCCCGACTGGGAGTAGCCGGCGGCCACTGCGCATCTCGCAGCTCGCCGTTTCGCGGCAGCTGGGCACCGAACGAGCAAGGGCCGGCGCATGCGCCGGCCCTTGAACTCGTAAGAGGTGCGCCTAAAAGCCGCTGCGGAGCTTCTGGGCCTCGTCGAGCGTCTGGAGCTTCTTGATCGACTGGTTCTCGATCTGACGGATCCGCTCGCGGGTCACG
Organism: Solirubrobacteraceae bacterium; assembly: GCA_035553395.1. Taxonomy (GTDB): domain Bacteria; phylum Actinomycetota; class Thermoleophilia; order Solirubrobacterales; family Solirubrobacteraceae; genus Palsa-513. The sequence goes on from DASZKP010000008.1 coordinate 40,036, forward strand.
TTGAACGTCCGGCTGATCTCGTCCAGCGTCCGCGGATGCCCGCCGCCGAGGCCGAAGCGGAGCTCGAGGACCCGGCGCTCACGGTAGGAGAGGTTCTCCAGGACGTCCTGGAGGGCCTCCTTCGCGAGGACATCGGCCGCCCGCTCGTACGGCGACTCGCTCTGCTCGTCGGCGATGAACTGGCCGAACTCCGACCCGTCGTCGTCGCCGACCGGCTTCTCGAGTGAGATCGGCGCCCGCGCCGAGCGCTTGATCGAGTCGATCTCGGCCGGGTCGATGCCCGTCACCTCGGCGATCTCGCGGGTCGACGGATCCCGACCGAGCTCGGTCACCAGACGCCGCTCGGCGCGGTTGACCTGGTTGAGCTTCTCGACGATGTGGACGGGAATCCGGATCGTCCGCGACTTGTCGGCGAGCGCGCGGGCGATCGCCTGGCGGATCCACCAGGTCGCGTAGGTCGAGAACTTGAAGCCCTTGCGGTAGTCGAACTTCTCCGCACCGCGGACGAGGCCGAGCGTCCCCTCCTGGATCAGGTCGAGGAACGGCAGGCCCTGGTTGCGGTAGTTCTTGGCGATCGAGACGACCAGCCGGAGGTTTGCCTCGACCATCCGCTGCTTGGCGTCGAGGTCGCCCCGCTCGATCCGCTTGGCTAGCTCGACCTCCTCGGGGGCGGTCAGCAGGCGAACCTTGCCGATCCCCTTGAGGAACAGCTGGAGCGAGTCGGTGGTCATGTCCGGCTTGAGGTCGAGCGCGGTCTTCGCCTTGCGCTGACCCCGCTTGTCGGGCGCGCGCGAGACCTCGCTGCCGGCGACGGTCGCCGGGTCGATCTCCTCGACGAGCTCGATCGCCGAGCCCTCGAGGAAAGCGTGGAGCTCCTCCAGGTCGGCCTCGTCGAGATCGAACTCCGCTGTGGCGGTCGCGATCTCCGCGTAGGTGAGCACGCCGACCAGCTGGCCCCGCGTCACGAGACCGCGAACCTCTTCAAGCTCATGCAGCTCTGCTACCGACATCTGCCTCCGTTCGCCTTCGCTCGACTAGTCAGCATGACAGCTCCGCCGGGCGGACCATCCTGACCAGGGGATGTCCCGCACGGACTCAGACCCGTCGTGGCGCACGGGGGCGCGTCCCCGCTGCGGCCGACAACCGACTGATTCCGCACCACCGGACCCGAGTCCCCGAGGAGCGTCTCTCCCGACTTTAGCGCGCCGAGCGGTCGAAAGTGGAGATGACGCGATTCGCCCGCGCCGCGAGGACCCCGCCGATCGCCCCGAACAGGTGGTCCTGCCAGGAGACGCCGCTTCTGGGGATCAGGCTGTAGAGCAGCGTCAGGCCGAAGACGACGCCGACGGCCACGCCGATCGCCAGCTGGACGAAGCGGCGGCTGAGCAGGCCCCGGCTGATCAGGTACGTCGCGTAGCCGAAGACGACGCCGCTCGCTCCGACCGTCGTCACGCCGTCCGGGGCGATCAGCCAGGTCCCGAGGCCGGCGACGAGACCGACGACGACGGTGACCCACGCGAGGCGCATCCCCTCGGTCACGGCGATCGTCCCGCCGAGCACGATGAAGGGAACGGTGTTCCCGATCAGGTGGCTGAAGCTCGCGTGGAGGAACGGGGCGAACACGACGCCGTCGAGGCCGGCGAGCACCCGCGGGCGGATCCCGGCGTCGTCGAGCCGCTGGGAGTCGAGCGAGTTGATCGCCTGGACGACCCACATCACCGCGACCATCGCGAACAGCAGCCGCCCGGCCGACACGCGCCCGGACGTCTGATCCCCGGCGGATCCCCCGGAGATCCGGGGGATCCCGGAGCTCTCGGTGGTCGTCCTGGCGCGGGGCACCGTCGGCGTCCTCAGTCCTCGCGCAGGGCGGCATCGACCGCGTCGATCGCCCGTGCGTGGAGGCGGACGTTGGCGGCCCGGTCGCCGCGGACCTCGATCAGCGTCGAGCTCTCGCCGGCGAGCGCCCGGTCGACCGCGCCGGCGAGCTCCGCGAGTGTCTGCGGCTGCTCGTGGCCCAGGCCGTAGAGGCCGGCGGCCCGCGAGAAGTCGAGGCCGGTCGGCGTGGCCACGTGGTGCTCGAAGATGTCGCGCTCGCCGGACACGGGTAGGAAGTCGAAGATACCGCCGCCGCCGTTGTCGAGCAGGACGATCGTCAGCTTGAGGCCGAGACGCCTGACCGCGAGGAGTCCGCCGATGTCGTGGGCGAGGGCCACGTCGCCGATCAGCAGGACGACCGGGCCGGGCCCGGCGGCGGCCGCGCCGAACGCGCTGGAGACGGTGCCGTCGATCCCGTTGGCCCCCCGGTTGGACAGGACCGTCGGCCCGGCGTCGCGGACCGGCCAGAACGACTCGACGTCGCGGATCGGCATCGACGCCGCGACGAACACGGTCGCCTCGGGCCCGAGCCGGTCGCCGAGCGCCCAGGCCACGGCGGGCTCGGTCAGCTCGTCTGTGAAGAGCCGGCGCAACGCGTCGGCCGCCAGCCGGTCGGCCGCCCGCCAGCGCTCCAGCCAGGCCGCGGGAGCCGGGGCCGGCGCGGCGGCCGCGAGCAGGATCCGCGCGTCGGCGCAGACCGATTCGCCGACGACGCCGTCGGGGTCCTGCCAGACGCCGTGGGGATCGATCGCGATCTGACGGGTCGACACGAGCCGGGCCAGCCAGGCGCGCAGCGGCTTGGACGTCGGCAGATCCCCGACGCGGATCACGACGTCCGGCCGATCGAAGCGCTCGGGTCGGCGCAGGAGGGCGTCGTAGTGGGCGATCGCCGCCGGGCCGGTCCGCGCGCCCGAGAGGGGATCGGCCAGCAGGGGGTAGCCGGCCCGGGCGGCGAACTCGCAGACCTCGGGCGCCAACCCGTGACCGCAGCCGCCGGCGACGACCACTCCGCGGGCCGCGTCGGCCAACTCGAGCTCGCCGGCCGACGCCGGGCGCGGCGGCGTCCGCCGGGTGATCCACGGGCGTCCGCCGGGGCGGCCGGTGAGGAGCGGCGGGGGAGGCGGGGCGTCGAGGACGAGCGGCTCGCGCAGCGGCCAGTTGAGGTGGACCGGGCCGGGGCGCTCGCCGTGAGCCGTCCAGAACGCGCGGCAGGCGAGCCCGCGAATCCAGCGCAGGGAAGCCGCGGTCGCCGTGTGGTTGCCGACCTCGACGAACCAGCGGACGGCGTCGCCGTAGAGCTTGACCTGGTCGATCGTCTGCCCGGCCCCGACGTCCCGCAGCTCGGGCGGGCGGTCGGCGGTCAGGACGATCAGCGGGACGCGGGCCTCGTCGGCCTCGATCACCGCGGGAGCGAGGTTGGCGGCGGCCGTCCCCGACGTGCACGTGACCGCGACGGCCCGGCCGGTCGCCTTGGCGAGGCCGATCGCGAAGAAGCCGGAGCACCGCTCGTCGATGTGCGAGTGCGCTCGCAGGCCGGGCTCCCGGCCGAGCGCGAGGACGATCGGCGTGCACCGGGATCCGGGCGACGTGCAGGCGTCGGTCATCCCGCAGCGGACGAGCTCGTCGACGAACGCCGCGAGCAGGAGATGGGCGTCGGCCGCCTCGGAGGACGCGGGGCTGGGTTGGGCCGGCTGGGAGGTCAAGATGTCGGGGTGGGCGAGGACGTCGTGTTGCTGCACGGTTTCAGCCAGACGCATCGCGCCTTCGACGGCGTGATCGCCGCCCTGCCGGCCGAACGCTACCGCCCGCTGGCCCCGGACCTCCCGGGACACGGCGCGCAGGGCGGGCGGCGGCCGATCAGCTTCGCGTCGTGCATCCGGGATCTCGCGGCGGCCGCGCCGCCGCGCTTCGTGCTGTGCGGGTACTCGCAGGGCGGCCGGATCGCCCTCCACCTGGCGCTTGCCCACCCCGACCGGGTCAGCCGGCTCGTGCTCGTCTCGACGACCGCGGGCATCGAGGACGCCGCCGAGCGGGACGCGCGCCGGGCGGCCGACGAGGCGCTCGCCGGGCGGATCGAGCGCGAGCCACTCGAGGAGTTCGTGACACGCTGGCGCGACCAGCCGCTGTTCGCCGGCGAACCACCGGCGGTCCGTGCGGCGGCGTCGGCCGATCAGCTGCGCAACTCGCCGAGCGGGCTGGCCGCGGCGCTCCGCGGCCTGGGCACCGGGGCGATGGTGCCCGTCTGGGGGAGACTGGGTGAGTTTTCCGGGCCGGTCACGGTCCTTGCAGGCGAGCGCGACAAGAAGTTCGTGGGGCTCGGGCGGCAGCTGGCCGCGGGGCTGCCGGCGGGGCGGCTGGAGCTGGTCGCCGGCGCGGGGCACGGCCTGCTGCTCGAGGCGCCCGAGCGCGTAGCGAGAGCGCTCGCCGGCTGAACCCGACGATCGGTGGCCGGCACGCAAGCCGAACCCGCACGAGATGAGCTACGCGGGGTGCGTCCGGTCGGCCAGCAGACCCGGTTCGCCGGGGACGGCGATCGACCCGTCGCGCACGGCGAGGCGATCGTCGACCGGGTCGAAGAGGTCGAGCGTCGCCAGGCCGCATGCCGGCAGCGGGGCCAGGGCGGCGGCGGCGTGGAGGCCGGCGGCGATGCCGAGCGGGCCGTCGAAGGTCGACGCGACGTAGACCTCGGCGCCGGAGGCCCGGACGACGGCGGCGGCGGCCAGCAGGCCGGTGATCCCGCCGCAGCGGCCGATCTTCAGACAGACGGCGTCGGCCGCGCCACCGGCGAGCGCGCCCGGCTCGGCGGCGGTCTCGTCGATCGCGATCCGCACCGCCACCTGCTCGCGCAGGCGGCGGGTCGCCTCCAGCCCGTGGACCGGCTCCTCGACCAGCTCGAGGCCGGCCGGCCCGAGCATCTCGATCGTCCGCCGGGCCTGCTCGACGCCCCAGGCGCCGTTCGCGTCGAGCCGCAGGGCGACGTCGGGGCCGATCGCCGCCCGCACGGCCGCGACCCGGTCGGCGTCGTCGCCGACGCCGACCTTCAGCTTCACGCACCGGTAGCCGGCCAGGACCGCGGCCGCCGCCTGGCTGGCTGCGCCGGCCCGGTCGAGCGCCGTGATCGTCGCGTTGACGGCGACGGTCTTCGCCGGCGAGTCGCACAGCAGCTCGCAGACCGGCCGGGCCTCGCGCCTGCCGGCGAGGTCCCACAGCGCGAGGTCGACGGCCGCCAGCGCCTGCGGGAGATCCGCCCGCTCCCGGCATGCCTCGAGCAGGTCGCCCGGCCGCAGTTCGTCGGCCCGCTCGAGCAGCGGGCGGTAGACCGCGAGCGCGGCGAGCACGTCGTCGACCGACACGCCGTCGTAGGCCTCCAGCGGAGCCGCCTCGCCATGGCCGATCATGCCGTCAGTGCTCCAAAGGGAAAGCAGAACTATCTCCCTTGCACCGAGCTCCCCGTACGACGTGTGCACCCCGGCGGCGAAGCGGAGTTCCACGCGCTCGATCGCGATCTCCATCAGCTGGCGAGGATGCCGGCCGACAGCAGCAGGCAGAAGGCCAGCTGGAGCTTGCCGGTCGCCGCCAGCGCGCCGTTGAGCGACGGCCCGTCGGTCCGGTCGCGGACGGTCCGGACGACCGGGACGGCCAGCGGCAGGGCGAGCCAGCTGAGTGCGAGCCACGGGCTCAGCGAACCGGCGATCCACGGGACGATCGCCGTCACGAAGGCCCCGGCGACCATCCCCGCGTACAGCGCGCGCGTGCGCTCGCGTCCCAGCCGTACGGCCAGCGTCCGCTTCCCGGCCCGCCGGTCGGTCTCGAGGTCGCGGACGTTGTTGACGACGAGGATCGCCGCTGCCAGCAGGCCGACTGGGACCGAGAGGACGAAGGCCTGCCAGGGGAGCTGCTGGATCTGGACGTAGTAGGAGCCGACGACGGCGACGACGCCGAAGAACAGGAAGACGAACAGCTCGCCGAGACCCTCGTACCCGTACGGCTTGGGCCCGCCGGTGTAGGTCACCCCGGCGAGGATCGAGGCGACGCCGACGAGGAGCAGCTCGGGCCCGGCCACGGCGACGAGGTACAGGCCGCAGAGGACGGCCATGCCGAACGTGATGTACGTCGCCAGGAGGACCTGGCGCGGCGGCGCCAGGCCGCCGGCCGTGACCCGGACGGGGCCGAGCCGGTCGTCGGTGTCGGCGCCCCGGCGGGCGTCGGAGTAGTCGTTGGCGAGGTTCGTTCCGACCTGGATGAAGATCGATCCGAGCAGGGCGGCGAGGAACGAGACGGCGTGGAAGACGCCGCGCTCGACCGCCAGCGACGTCCCCACGAGCACCGGGGCGATCGCCGCCGGCAGCGTGCGTGGGCGGGCGGCCATCAGCCAGATCCGGATCCCGGCCGGCGCCTGCTCGGGCACCAGCGCGGCGCTGCGGCTGGGGACCGGCCCGGCCGCCCGCCTGCCGGCCCGGGCGGGACCCGCCATCACGCGCGCCGCGGGAAGCGGTCGAAGTCGGGCGCCCGCTTCTCCCGGTAGGCCTCGCGGCCCTCGCGTGCCTCGTCGCTCCCGTAGAACAGGAGGTTCGAGTCGTGGGCGAGCTGCTGGATCCCCGCGAGGCCGTCCTCCTCGGCGTGGAAGCTGGCCTTCAGCAGGCGCAGCGCGAACGGCGAGAGGGCGAGCATCTCCCGGCACCACGAGACCGTCTCGTCCTCGAGGCGCTCGAGCGGGACGACCGTGTTGACGAGGCCCATCTCGTACGCCCGCTGGGCGTCGTACTGGCGGCAGAGGAACCAGATCTCCTTGGCCCGCTTCTGGCCGACCTGCCGGGCCAGCAGGCTCGCGCCGAAGCCCCCGTCGAAGGACCCGACGCGCGGGCCGGTCTGCCCGAAGCGGGCGTTCTCCGCGGCGATCGTCAGGTCGCAGACGACGTGGAGGACCTGGCCGCCGCCGATCGCGTAGCCCGCCACCATCGCGACGACCGGCTTCGGCAGGCGGCGGATCTGGACGTGGAGGTCGGTGACGTGGAAGCGGCCGATCTGGGCGCCCTCGGCGACGTAGCCCGAGTCCCCGCGGACGCGCTGGTCACCGCCCGAGCAGAATGCGTCGGGTCCTTCGCCGGTGAGGATGATCACGCCGACCGCGAGGTCCTCACGGGCCCTGGTGAACGCGTCCGAGAGCTCGATCACCGTCTGCGGGCGGAACGCGTTGCGCACCTCCGGGCGATTGATCGTGATCTTGGCGATGCCGGGCACCGGGCTCGAGGTCTCGTACCTGATGTCCGAGTACTCGCCGGCCGGGATCCACTCTTCGGGCACGGCGTGCTGGGCCTCCTGGATCGGTCTGGGTGGGCAGCCAAGGCTATTGGAGAAGCTCGCTCCGACCGGGGACACGTGTTTTGGGCGCGACTCGGGGGGTACGCAAGACCGGTGACGTTGAAATCGAAGCCCGCAACTCTGGCCGTCGGCCTGCTCGCCGCATCGGCAATCCTTGCGCCGGGCGCGCTGGCGAGCGGCTCGTCAAGCTACCACCTGGTCGGGACCCGATCATCGCGGGGACACCGAGCGGCCACGGGTTCACGTCGTATGAGATCGGCTTTCGCCTGAACCGGGCGATTTCGCGCGCGTCGAACGGGCGCATCGAGGGAGGCGTCACGGTGGGCACGGGCGCCGGCGGGACGTCGCTCGGAACGCTCGGCGCAAAGGCACGGGATTGCTTCACCGGCGGGGCCAACGCGGCGACGTACACGACCGGACACCGGTACGCGTTCACCGTGACGATCG
>DASZKP010000009.1:0-2695 GCA_035553395.1 Solirubrobacteraceae bacterium
CCCGAGGGCGGCTACGAGCCGTTCGGGCTCACATCGCTGCTCGCGGTCGGCGGTGCGACGGCCGCGCTGATCGCGCTCCTCCCCCCGGGCGACCGTCTCCTGCGCCGACTCGGCTGGCTCTACCTCGCCAGCCTCCTGCTCGCCTACGTCGTCCGCTCGCCCATTGGCAGCAACGCAGTGCGCTTCGGAGTCCTCTTCGTCCCCGCAGCTGTCGTGGGCCGCGTCGGGATCGCCGACGTCCAGCGCACCTACCACACAGCCGCCCGCGCGCTGCCCGGCCCCGCCGGGCGCCTGGCGCTCGGGCGCAGGGAAGCCGGCTGCGTGCTGGGGCTGCTGACGGCGGCGATCGTCGCCTGGCAGGTCGACGGTCCGATCGATCAGTCGGTCGGCGCCGCCGCCGATCCGGCTGCCCGCTACGGGTTCTATGTCCCGGCGATCAACTACCTCGAGAGCCGTGCCGGCGGCCGACCGGTGCGCATCGAGGTGCCGTTCACAAGCGACCACTGGGACGCCACGATCCTCGCCGGGCGCTTCCTGCTCGCCCGCGGGTGGGAGCGCCAACTCGACACACGCTACGACGCCCTCTTCTACGCCCCGACGCTGAGCGCCGGCGCGTACCGCGCCTGGCTGCTGGACAACGCTGTCAGCTTTGTCGCCCTCTCGACTGGCGCACCAGATTTCTCGAGTGTCCAGGAGTACGCGCTGATCCGGCGCGGGCTTCCGTATCTGCGCCTCGTCGACGAAAGCACCGACTGGCGGATCTATGCCGTCGCCGGGGCCCGCCCGCTCGCTGCGGGCCCCGGATTCCTGACCGCGGTCGGCGCCGACAACTTCAGGCTCCGGGCGTCGCATGCCGGCCGGTTCGTCGTGCGCCTCCATTACACCCCGGACTGGTCGATCACCGCCGGCGCCGCGAGCGTCGGCCCGGCGCCCGGCGGCTGGACCGCCGTCGACGTCACGCAGCCGGGCACCGTCACTGTCGACGCGGATCTCGCCTCCGCCGTCCACCTCTGAACGCGGCTCACCCAAGGGCGGCGTGGAGCCATGCCCGGACCTCGACCTGCGCCGGCGCCCGGGTTCACGGGGCGGCCGTGAAGGTCCCCGGGGTGAACGACACACCACGCAGGACCTCGCCGGAACCCGCGGCCTTGATCGTGGCGAAGGACTCGCTCGCCGGGAGGGTCGTCGTCGCGGCGAGGTTGTCGGTGATCGAGACCACCTTGTTCGGATCGGCGCCTTGGTCTCCGTTGCCGCTGACCGTCGACGTGACGGCGTAGATCGTCGCCATGCCCGACCTGCTCACGCTGCCCGTGATGTTGCGCAGACCGTCGGTGGCCGGCGCCCACGGCAGGCCGGTCGCCGCGTTGGTCCCCGTCGGGTAGCCGCCGACCGTGTACGGCACGCCGAGCTTCAGCCCGTTCTGGAGCACGTATGCCATGTGCCAGCTGCCGTCGGTCAGGACCCACTTCTGGAGGCCGGCGGTGCTCTGCGCGGCCGCGCCCGTGTACTGGCCGGTCGCCGGTGAGTACGTCGTGTCGCCGTTGCCCTCGTCGGCCACGTAGAGCGTCGTCGGGTTCGCGAACCAGATCCCGAACGGGAACGAGTTCGTCGTGTTCTTGGCGAGCTGGGTCGGGAAGCCCTGGAGGATGCACAGGTTGCTCGGCAGGCCGGTCGAAGCGACCGTCGCCGGGTTGTAGGCCAGCGGCGCGCTCGGCAGCGCCGCACCCGGTGCCGGCAGGCCCGTCCCGTTCGGGCAGGCGTGCCCGGTCGTGTCGACGAAGTACACGGTGTTGACACCGTTGCCCCCGCTGCCCTTCGTGTAGTAGAGGACGTTGCCCGCGACCGTCTCCCCGCGGAAGTTGTCGTCCTTGCCGATCTTGTCGGCCTTGTCGCCGAGTTGGGTGACGCTGAAGCTGGCGACCGGGGTGGGCGCGCCCGGGAACTGGGCCAGCTGCGGGACACCGGCCGGGGCGAGGATCTGCGCGCCGGCTCCCAGGACCACTCCGGTCGGCTGGGGGTTCGCGCCGTTGCCGGCGTTCCCGGCGGTGTAGATCGAGTCGGCACCGCCCGAGTTGTCGAGGATCGCCGCGCGGCCGTTGTTGCCGCTGTAGGCGCTGGTGTCGGTGAAGTGGAACTTCCCGCTCCCGTCGAGCTGGGCGACGACGCGGTAGAAGCTCTGCGGATCGGGATTCGTCGGATCGACCGCGCCGGGCGTGTTCGAGTTGGAGACATCGATTGCGTTGACCGGCGCCTGATAGCCCATGAAGGTGACGTCACGGCCGTCGGTCGAGAGGTTGAGCGAGAGCTCGGACTTCGAGGAGAAGCTCGTGACCATCTGGTCGCTCGTCGGCGAGACGCCCCGGTCGGTGCCGTTGGGGACCTCGATCGAGCTCAGCGGGAAGCCGGTCGGCGTGACCTGGTCAAGGAAGATCTTCGACGTGATGCCAAAGCTCCCGTCGGCGAGGTCGTTGTCCCAGACGAACGGATACGTCGCGTCCGTGGTCGCGGTGGCGCACCCGCTCGTGCACCCCGGTGGCAGCACGGTGACGCCGGGCACGATGTTGGACGGGGGCTCGGTGTAGACGCTGCGGCTGATCAGCAGCTGCCCCGGGAGCAGGGGAACACTGATCCCGAAGCCCTGGAGGAAGCCCTCGAGCGAGCCGATCCCGGCGAGCGGGCCGCCCCCGGAGCCCAG
>DASZKP010000010.1:0-11539 GCA_035553395.1 Solirubrobacteraceae bacterium
CCGAGCGCCAGCGCCGCATCCCCGCCGGCCAGCCCGACCAGACCGACCGTGGCGACCTCGCTCGACGACAGCCCCAGCGCGAGGACCCCGTCGCCGGCCGCGCCGCCGAGCACGGCGTGTCCGAGCACGCCGACCGCCGTCAGCCCGGCGTACGGCCCGATCGCGAGCAGGCCGACCCGCCGGTAGCGGCGCAGGGCGTCCCGCAGCGCCGCCGGCTCGATCCCGAGCGCCGTCAGGGCGACCAGTCCGGCCAGCAGGAGATCCGAGTGGCGGGCGAGCGTCAGCGACGGCACGACCAGCGCGAGGAGGCTCGCGGCGACCGCGAGCACGGCGATCCGGTCGGCCAGCCCGGCGACCCGGGCGCTCACCCGGCGGCGCGGCGTCTGGCCAGGGCGGCCCGGAGTCGGACGAGCTTGAGCGCCAGCTCGAGCGACAGGAGGTCCTCCCGAGCGAGCTCGAGCCCGGTCAGCGTCTCGATCCGCTCGAGCCGCTGGCGGAGGGTGTTCGGATGGACGATCAGCGCCCGGGCCGTCAGGGCGACCGCCCGGCCGTTGGCCAGGTACTCCTCGAGCGTCTGGACGAGCGCCCCGCCCCGCCGGCCGTCGTAGTCGACGAGCAGCTCGATCGCCCGCGAGTGCCGGTCGTCCGGCACCTCCTCCAGCGAGACGTGCGCGAGATAGCGGTAGGCCCCGAGCTCGTCGTAGGCCACAAGCCCCCCGTCCGGCCGCAGGGCGTGGGCGACGCGGACGGCGTCGCCGGCCTCGCGCAGTGCCCGCCTGACGGCCTCGGCCCCGGTCGCCGGCGAGCTGCTCCCGAGCACGAGGCCCCGCTCACGGCCGAGCCGGTCCAGCGCGGCCGACGCCGACGCCACGGCGGCCGTCCCCGGGCCGAGTGGGACGATCGCCCGGAGGTGCTCGCCCGAGTCGCAGAGGGCTCCGGGCACGACCCGGCGCAGGGCCTCCTCGAGCTCCTCGCCACCCGTCTCGCCGCCGCCGCCGAGCTCGACCGCCAGGCCGAGCACCGGCCGAGCGAGGTCCAGCCGGGCCTCGCGGGCCCGGGCCTGGGCGGTGCGGACGTCGCCGCGGTCGAGCGCGGCGAACAGGTCATGGACGATGTTCGCGCCGGTCAGCCGCTCGATCAGAGCCGCCTTCTCGAGTGCGACGGCCAGCTGACCGGCGATCGCCCGGAGCAGCTCGTCGGCGTCGTCCTGGAAGGGCTGGCTGCCGAGCGCGACGAGCACGGCGAACGGGTCCTCGCCGGCGCTGACCGGCGCGACCAGGCGGTGGGCACCGCCGTCGCCTTCGCCTTCGCCTTCGGTGTCGTGGCCGCGGCCGAGCGCGCCGAGCAGGACGGCGATCCCCTCGCGCGAGGAGTCGATCTCCCGCGCGGCCGGCTCGTCGTCGTCGGCCGGCGGGTCGGCGGCCGAGCAGAGCAGCCGGCCGGCCTTGCGGTCGAGCTCGTACAGCCTGGCCGACCCGGCACCGAGCAGCTCGCGGATCCCGGCCGTCGTCTCGGCATACAGCTGCTCGCGCCCGTCGACCGACGCGATCCGCTGGCTGAGCCGCGAGAGCTTCTGGAGATGGTCGACCCGCCGGCGGGCGCCCTCGTAGAGGCTGGCGTTCTCGATCGCCCCGGCCAGCAGGGATGCCGTGTGGACGAGGAAGTTGAGCGTCGACCGGTCGAACTCGTGGGGGGCGACCGTGTGGAGGATGATGACGCCGATCACCTCGCCCGACCGGGCGTGGACCGGGACCGTGACGATCGATTGGAAGTGCTCCTCCTGGAGCTCGGCGACGTAGTGCGACCGGGGGTCGTCGATCGCGTTCTCGCTGATCACGGCGGCCTCGCGATTGCGCACCGTCCACCCGGCGAGGCCCTCGTCGGTCCCGAACTCGATCTGTCCGACGAGGTGGGCGAAGACCCGGGAGGCCGCCCGCAGACGGAGGCGGTCACCGGCGCGGAGGTAGACGAAGCACGCGTGGCAGCCGGTCGCGTCGGTCAGGACCTCGACCACCCGCTCGAGGATCCGGCCGAGGTCGGGGGCCGCGGCGATCACGGCGATCACCGCGTAGAGGGTGTCGCTCTCGAGCCTGACCCGGTCGAGCTGGGCCTCGAGCTCGACCTCCTCGCGGGAGCGCCCGGCGATCACGGGCCGCCGTTCAATAGAGCTGGAGGAACCTGTCGAGCTCCCACTGGGTCACCTGTTCGTGGGCTTCCTGCCACTCGCGCTCCTTGACGGCGATGTAATAGTCGACATAGTCCTCGGTCGGGCACTTGCCGAGCGCCGCCCGCAGGACGTCGTCCCCCGCGAGGGCGCGAACGGCCTCGAGCAGGTTGGCCGGGAGCTTCTCGATCCCGCGAGCGTCGAGCTCGGCGCTCGACAGGGCATGGAGGTTCACCGTCGTCGTCGGCTCGCCCGGATCCAGCTCGCGTTCGATGCCGTCGAGTCCGGCCGCGAGGATCCCGGCGGCCGCGAGGTACGGGTTGCACGACCCGTCGACCGACCGGTCCTCGATCCGGCCGGGCGCGGGGATCCGGAGCATCTGCGTGCGGTTGTTGTAGCCGTAGCTGATGTGGATCGGCGCCCACGCCGACCCGCTGCGGGCGCCGATCACCAGGCGCTTGTACGAGGTCACGGTCGGCGCGGTCAGAGCGACGGTCGCCCGGGCGTGGGCCTTCATCCCGGCGATGAACTGGTAGGCCAGGGGCGTCAGGCCCATCCCCCGGGGGTCGGCGGCCGGGTCTGCGTCGAAGAGGTTGACGCCGTCGCGCCAGAGGCTCAGGTGGAAGTGGCATCCGTTGCCGGTGAGATGGGCGAACGGCTTGGGCATGAAGGTCGCGATCAGGCCGCGCTCCTGGGCGAGGGACTCGACCATGTAGCGGAAGAAGACCGCCCGATCACACGTCGTCAGGGCGTCGGAGAAGGCGAAGTTCTGCTCGAACTGGCCGTTGGCGTCCTCGTGGTCGGTCGCGTAGTTGTCCCAGCCGAGCTCGTTGAGGTGGTCGGAGACCTGGGTGACGAAATCGAGCGACCGGGTCAGGGCGCGCATGTCGTAGCACGGCTGGCGGGAGTCGTCGAGCCGGTCGGCGACCTCGATCGTCCCGTCGTCGCGGCGGCGGACGAGGAAGTATTCGAGCTCGGCGCCGAGCTGCAGCTCGAAGCCGAGCTCCTGCGCCCGGGCGAGCTGGCCGCGGAGGATCGTCCGCGGGCAGTACGGCCATGGCTGGCCGTCGACCTGGAGGTCACATGCGAAGCGGGCGACGTCCGGCCGCCACGGCAGCGGCGTGTAGGACGCCGGGTCGGGGATCGCGATCAGATCCGGGTCGTTGGGGAACTGGCCGACCTCGCCGGCCGCGAACCCGGCGAAGCCGGCGCCGTCGGTCAGCAGGTCGTCGAGGTGGCTCGCGGGGACGAGCTTGGCGTTCGGCTTGGCGTAGAGGTCGACGAACTGGGCGAACAGAAACCGCACGCCGTCGCGCTGGACTCGGGCACGGACCTCGTCTGCGGTCAACGCGGTCGGATTGACTGGCGACACGGCGGCCTCCTGGTTGATGCTGGCGCGAGGCATTCGACACCACCGAAGGTGGCCGAGCAATGTTCGATGCTCACATAGATACCACCAGGCATGTGGCGAGGCAACGTCCCGGGGGTACAGACCAAGCCGACATATGGGCTCCATGCCCATAGTCGGGCTGGCAACTGTGACCGGAGCACCCATGGGCATCGGGCGGGGACGGGGCCTAGCCTCGTCGGTATGTGCGGGATCGCGGGCATCTTCAGCAAGTCGGATGCGGTCTCGCGGCGGCTGGGCTTCCACCTCGCGGGGATGCTCATGCAGCTGGCCGAGCGGGGACCCGACAGCGTCGGCGTCGCCCTCTACAGGGACCCGGCGCCCGACGGGGCTCGCAAGCTGACGCTCCACGCGCCGGCCGCGTCGCCGGCCGACTGGGACCGCGTGCGGGCGGCGCTCGGCGAGCATTTCGACGCGGAGCTCGAGCTCCGGCCGCGGGGCCGCCATGCCGTGCTGGTCGGCCGGTGTGCCGAGGACGACGTCCGGTCGGTCCTGCCCCCGGGTGTCCGGGTCGTCTCGGCCGGCCAGGAGATCGAGATCTACAAGGAGGCCGGCCCGGCGGCCGCGGTGCTCGAGTCGATCGGTGTGCGGGGGATGTCGGCGTCCCACGGCCTCGGCCACACCCGCATGGCGACCGAGAGCCGGGTCAGCACCGAGCACTCGCACCCGTTCTCGACGGGTCAGGACCTCTGCCTCGTCCACAACGGGTCGCTGTCCAACCACAACCGCCTGCGCGAGCGCCTGCGGCGGGCGGGCGTCCGTTTCGAGACCGACAACGACAGTGAGGTCGCCGCCGGGTACCTCGCCCACCGGCTGGCCGACGGCGACACGCTCGAGGCGGCGCTCGAGGGGTGCCTGCGCGACCTCGACGGGTTCTACACGTTCGCCGTCGGGACGGCCGACGGGTTCGCCGTCCTGCGGGATCCGATCGCCTGCAAGCCGGCGGTGATGGCCGAGACCGACGACTGGGTGGCGATGGCGTCCGAGTACCGGGCGATCGCGACGCTCCCGGGCGCGGCCGACGCCGTCGTCTGGGAGCCCGAGCCGGCGCGGGTCTACAGCTGGGGCGGCGTGCCGGCATGAGCGGTCGGGGCGGGGTGGCCGGGATGACGGAGTTCGACCTCGGGGAGGTGACCGTCCGCGAGCTGAACGCCGCGCTCCACCGGCCGGACGTCCCAGCGCGGGTCGTCGTGCGCAACCCGGGGGGTCGCCACAACCTGGCGGTCGGGATCGACGCTCGCGTGGTGGTCGAGATCGCCGGCCACGCCGGCTACTACTGCGCCGGCGCCAACCAGCAGGCCGAGGTCAGGGTCGCCGGGAACTGCGGCGTCGGCGTCGCCGAGAACATGATGTCCGGGCGGGTCGAGGTCGAGCAGAACGTCAGCCAGGCGGCCGGGGCGAGCGCCCACGGAGGGCTCCTCGTCGTCCACGGGGACGCCTCCGCGAGGTGCGCGATCTCGCTCAAGGGGGCCGACATCGTCGTCCGGGGATCGGTCGGCCACATGGCCGCGTTCATGGCCCAGTCGGGCCGCCTCGTCGTCTGCGGGGATGCCGGGGAGGCGTTCGGCGACTCGATCTACGAGACGCGGGCCTACGTCCGGGGAGCCGTCGCCGGCCTGGGCGCCGACTGCGTGGAGAAGGAGCTTCGCGCCGAGCACCGCGCCGAGCTCGCCGACCTGCTGGCCGCGGCCGGACTCCACGACGTCGACGCCGGGGCCTTCCGCCGGTACGGGTCGGCGCGGACGCTCTACCACTTCCATGCCGGCCAGCCGGCGGCCTACTGATGAGCCCGGCGAAGCCGCCCGACCTGGCGAGCATGCGGGAGTCGGCGACGTTCGACCGGGCGGCGATCGCCGAGATCCAGCGAGCCGCGCGGGAGGGGATCTACGCGATCCGTGGGGGCGGGGCAAAGCGGCGGGTGCCGAACTTCGACGATCTCCTGTTCCTCGGGGCGAGCGTCTCCCGATATCCGCTCGAGGGCTACCGGGAGCGCTGCGCGACGGATGTCCGCCTGGGTACCCGCCACGCGTCCAAGCCCCTGGAGCTGGCGATCCCGATCACGATCGCCGGGATGAGCTTCGGCGCGCTGTCGGCCGCGGCGAAGGAGGCCCTGGGACGGGGGGCGACGGCGATGGGGACGAGCACGACGACGGGGGACGGGGGGATGACCGAGGAGGAGCGGGCGGCGTCGGCGACTCTCGTCTACCAGGTCCTCCCGTCGCGCTACGGCCTCAACCCCGACGATCTGCGGCGGGCCGATGCGATCGAGATCGTGATCGGCCAGGGAGCCAAGCCGGGCGGCGGGGGGATGCTGCTGGGCCAGAAGATCTCGCCGCGGGTCGCGGCGATGCGCGACCTCCCGCCGGGGATCGATCAGCGCAGCGCGTGCCGGCACCCCGACTGGACGGGTCCCGACGACCTCCAGATCAAGATCGGCGAGCTGCGGGAGATCACCGACTGGGAGAAGCCGATCTTCGTCAAGATCGGCGCGTCCCGGCCGTACTACGACGTCGCGCTGGCCGTCAAGTCGGGGGCCGACGTCGTCGTCCTCGACGGCATGCAGGGGGGGACGGCGGCGAGCCAGGACGTCTTCATCGAGCACGTCGGGATCCCCCTGCTGGCGGCGCTCCCGCCAGCGGTCGACGCGTTGCGGGATCTCGGCGTCCACCGGGAGGTCCAGCTCGTCGTCTCGGGGGGGATCCGGTCGGGAGCCGACGTGGCGAAGGCGCTCGCGCTCGGGGCGGACGCCGTCTCGATCGGCGTGGCCGCGCTGATCGCCCTGGGCGACAACTCACCTGAGTACGCGGACGACTACGCCGAGCTGGGTGTCGCGCCCGGGTACTACGACGCCTGGCACGAGGGCCGGGACCCGGCGGGGATCTCGACCCAGGACGAGGGCCTCGCGGCGCGGCTCGACCCGGTCGAGGGGGCGCGACGGCTGGCCAACTACCTGACGACACTCGTGCTCGAGACGCAGACGATCGCCCGCGCCTGCGGCAAGTCGCATGTTCACAACCTCGAGCCGGAGGACCTCGTCGCGCTGACCGTCGAGGCGGCGGCGATGAGTCGGCTCCCGCTCGCGGGAACCGACTGGGTCCCGGGGCGCTGATGTCATCCGGCTTGTCTGGCGGCCGCTGATGTCATTCGTGCTGCGGTGTCCGCACTGCGGGCCACGGGAGGTCAGTGACTTCGCCTACGGCGGCGAGGTGGTCGCCCGTCCGACGGGTGAGCCGTCACGCCGCGAGCTCTACCGGTATGTCTACTTCCGCCGGAACGTGTCAGGTGTCCAGCGTGAGTGGTGGTATCACCGCTCGGGCTGCGGGGCGTGGTTCCAGGCCGAGCGTGACACACGCACCAACCAGGTTCACTGGACCGGTCCGGCCGGCGATCCGGGTCGCCTGTGAGCCGCCTGCAACCGCGGCCGGGGGAGGGGATCGACCGGACGCGGGAGGTGTCATTCACGTTCGACGGCAAGCCGGTCGCAGCCTACGAGGGTGACACGATCGCGTCGGCCCTCTACGCGGCCGGGCGGCGGACGTTCTCCCGGAGCTTCAAGTACCACCGCCGGCGGGGGCTGTTCTGTGCGACCGGCCAGTGCGCGAACTGCCTCGTCCACGTCGACGGCAGGCCCGGCATCCGGGCGTGCATGGAACCTGCGGGGCACGGGCTGTGCGTGACACACCAGAACGCGTTCCCGAGCCTCGAACGGGATGCGATGGCGATCCTCGACCACCTGCCGTCGGCGGCGCTGCCGGTCGGCTTCTACTACAAGACGTTCATCGCACCACGCCGTCTGTGGCCGGTCTACGAACGTCTGCTGCGACGAGCCTCGGGGCTCGGCCGGCTGCCGGCGACGCAGGCGCAGCGGACCTGGCGGACGGAGTACCGCCGCCGTCACGTGGACGTCCTGGTCAGCGGCGGGGGTGCCGCGGGCCTGTCGGCGGCGATCGCCGCGGCGGGCCTGGGGGCCGACGTGCTGCTCGCCGACGAGGGTCTCGAGCTGGGCGGGCGGCTGCTCGACGAGGGTGACCATGACCGCGCGCGGGACCTTGCGGCGCAGGCCGGCGCAGCCGGCGTGGAGGTCCTCGGGCGGGCGAGCGTGCTCGGGCTCTACGACGGGCTGGCGGCGATCTCACAGGGCGGCACGCTGCACCAGGTGCGCGCGGCGCGCCACGTCTTCGCGACGGGGGCGCTCGAGCAGCCGCTGCTGTTCGACGGCAACGACCTGCCGGGGGTGATGCTCTCGGGCGGCGCGCTGCGGCTGCTCGCGCGCCAGTCGATCCGCGCGGGCGAGCGGGCGGTGGTCGCGTGCACGGGGGATCGCGGGCTGCGGGCGGCAGGCGCGCTGGCGGCGGCCGGGGTCGAGATCGCGGCGGTCGTCGACGTGCGCGACGGCGGGCGGGTGCTGGCCGCCGAGGGACGGGCCGGCGTCGAGCGGGTGAGGTTGGTCGACGGCGACGGCGTGGTCAGGACGGTCGCGGCGGACCTGCTCGTGGTGAGCGGGGGGGACGCCCCGGCGCTGGGGCTCGCGGCGCAGGCCGGGGCGCGGAGCGGGTGGGACGAGTTGCGGGCGCAGTCGGTGCTGGTCTCGCTGCCGCGGGGCTGCTTCGTCGCCGGGAGCGTGGCCGGGGAGGTGGGTTGCGAGCGCTCGGGAGAGGCCGCCGGCCTCGCCGCGGCCCACTCGCTCGGGCTGGGTGACCCGGTCAGCAAGGCCCGGGAGGTCGCGCTGGCCAGCGACCTGCCGGCCGAGGTCGTCGCGCCGGCTCCGCTGCCGGTGGACTCGGGCGGGCGGCGGTGCTTTGCGTGCCTTTGCGAGGACGTCACCGTGAAGGACATCGAGCAGGGCGTTCGGGAGGGGTACGAGTCGCTGGAGCTCGCCAAGCGGTACACGACGGTCACGATGGGCCCGTGCCAGGGACGGATCTGCCAGGGCCAGAGCGCTGCGGTCGTGGGCCGGGCGACGGGGGCCGGACGGGAGATCGTCGGCTCGACGACGGCCCGCCCACCATGGACGACCGTCCCGCTGGGGGCGCTCGCCGGCCGGCCGGTCGAGCCGGCGAAGCGGTCGGCGATCCACGCGTGGCACCGGGCCCACGGCGGCGTCATACGGTGGACGGGCGACTGGCGCCGGCCGTACCACTACGGCGATCCGCAGGCCGAGGCGCGGGCCGTGGCGCAGCGGGCCGGGCTGATCGACGTCTCGACGCTCGGCAAGCTCCTCGTGCGCGGACCGCAGGCCGGCGAACTGCTCGACCGGCTCTACCCGGGGCGGATCTCGACGCTCGGGATCGGCCGCTGCCGGTACGCGATCCTGACCGGCGAGAGCGGACGGATCCTCGACGACGGGACGATCTGCCGGCTGGACGCGGAGACCTTCTACGTGACGACGACGTCGACCGGCGCGGCCGGCGCAGTCCAGTGGTTTCGCTGGTGGCAGACGGGGTGGGGCCTGGAGGCGAGCGTCACCGACCTCTCCCAGGGCCTGTCGGCCTTCAACCTGGCTGGTCCTCGCGCGCGGGAGATCCTCGCGTCGGTCGCCGAGCTCGACGTGTCGGCTGACGCCTTCGCGTACCTCGACGGTCGTGAGGGCGTCGTCACCGGCGTCCCATGCCTGCTGCTGCGCCTCGGCTTCACCGGCGAGCTGGGGTTCGAGCTGCACTGCTCGGCGGCGCACGCCGAGCACCTCTGGGAGGCGCTGCTGGAGGCCGGGGGGTCGGCGGGCCTGCGGGCGTTCGGGCTCGAGCCGCAGCGGGCGCTGCGCCTGGAGAAGCTCCACATCCTCGTCGGGGCCGACACCGACGCCGAGTCGACGCCGTACGGGGCCGGCCTGGGTTGGGCCGTGAAGCTCGACAGGGAGGAGGACTTCGTCGGGCGTTGGGCGCTCACGGATGCGGCCGGTGCGGCGCCCGAGAGTGTGTTGGTCGGCTTCCGGGTCTCGGGTGCGGAGCTGCCGCGGGAGGGGGCAGTCGTGCTCGACGCGGGGGGCGCGGCGGCCGGACAGGTGACCAGCGCGCGCCACGGGCCCCGGGCCGGCGGGTCGCTGGGGATGGCCTGGATGCCGGCGGGGCTGGCCGATGACGGGGCGAGCATCACGATCTCCGACGCCGGGCGCCTGCTGTCGGCGACGGTCTCGACGACCCCGTTCTTCGACCCCGAGGGCGCGGTGGTGCGCTCGTGAGCGTGGCCGCCGCCCAGTGTCCGAGACGCTCGTGAGCGAATCTCTCGAGAGTCCTGCGGCGGCACTACTTGACTTCCTGGCGGTGTCCGCGGGTGCGCCGGCCCGCTCGCCGATCGCGGCGCGGGCGGCCCGGGCGGGGGCGCGGATGGTCGTCCGGAACGGGTTCGCGGTCGCCGGGGACCTCGCGGGAATCGACCGTGAGCGGGCGTGGATCGCGGGGACGGTCGGCGTCCGGGACGCGTCGCATCTGCCGATCGCCGAGCTGGAGGGCCGGGCGGCGGAGCTCGCCATGGCCGAGTTGCAGGGTCCAGTGGCGGAGCTCGCCGGCGGGCTCGGCCCGGCGACATCCGGACCGGGGATCGCGACGTATCGGGACGGCGGGTGGTGGTGCCGGCTCCACCCGGGGCGGCTGCTCGTCGTCGGGTCGTCGGCGGGGATCCGGGGTGCCCTGGACGTCACGTCGAGCCTGGCGGGCGTGCGGATCGAGGGTCCGCTGGCGCGGGAGACGATCGCCCGCTTCTGCGCGCTGGACCTCCGCGACCGGGAGGCGCCGGTCGGCGCGGTGCGGCCGGGATCGATCGCGCGGACGCCGGGGATCGTCCTGCGCGAGGCGGCCGACGTCTTCCTGCTGCTGTTCGGCTGGGCGTACTCGGACTATGTGTGGGACGTCGCGATCGACGCGGCGGAGTCGCTCGGCGGCGGGGGGGTCGGCGCGGATGCGTGACCTGGTGCGCCCGCGTCGGATGTGGCGTGAGCGGGGCGAGCTGCGGTCGAGCTACGACGTCGTGATCATCGGGGGCGGGTCGCACGGGCTGGCGCTCGCGTACTACCTCCAGGCGCTGGGTGTCCGGGACGTCGCGGTCCTCGAGCAGGGCTACATCGGATCGGGGGCGGCTGGGCGGAACACGACGATCCTGAGGTCGAACTACAAGACGCCGGAGGGGGCGCGGTTCTACGACGCGAGCATCAAGCTCTACGAAGGGCTGGCGCGGGAGCTCAACTTCAACCTGCTGTTCTCCCAGTGCGGCCACCTGACGCTCGCCCACACCGACCGAGCGCTGGCGGTGATGGCCAACCGGGCGGAGGTCAACCGGCTGGAGGGGATCGACTCGAGCCTGATCGGCCCGGCGGAGGTCAGCGAGGTGTGTCCGGCGCTGCGGGTCTCCGACGAGGCGATCCACCCGATCCTCGGAGCCCTCTACCATCCGCCGGGCGGGATCATCCGCCACGACGCGGTCGTCTGGGGCTTCGCGCGGGGGGCCGACCGGGGCGGCGTCGAGATCCACCCCTACACCGAGGTCACCGGCCTCGAGCGGGTCGGCAGCCGGATCGCGGCCGTGCAGACGAACCGGGGGCGGATCGCGGCGGGCCAGGTCGTCAGCTGCACGGCGGGCTGGAGCAGCCTCGTCTGCGGGCTGGCTGGGGTCGAGCTGCCGATCACGACGCACATCCTCCAGGCGTGCGTGACCGAGCCGGTCAAGCCGCTGCTCGACGTGGTGGTGGTCTCGTCGCAGATGCACGTCTACATCTCGCAGTCGGATCGCGGGGAGTTCGTGATGGGGTCGGAGATCGAGCCGTGGACGACGTACCGGACGCTGGGAACGCTCAACTTCCTGCAGGAGCTGTCGCGCCACGTGCTCGAGCTGTTCCCCCAGCTCGAGCACGCCCGCCTGCTGCGCAGCTGGGCCGGCCTGTGCGACCTCAGCCCGGACTACAGCCCGATCCTCGGCGTGACGGAGGTCGAGAACTTGCACGTCTCGGCCGGGTGGGGGACCTACGGCTTCAAGGC
>DASZKP010000011.1:0-19670 GCA_035553395.1 Solirubrobacteraceae bacterium
GCCGAGATCGCCCCGAGCAGCGCCGCCCGGTGGGAGATCGACTTGTCCGCCGGAGCGATCAGCTCACCCCGGAGCCGCCCGCCGGGATCGAAACGCAGATCGGTCATGCCGCGGCCGCGACGGGGACTCGCCGACCCGCGGCGTTCACGCCCGCGCCACCGGCATCGACAGGCCGGCGATCAGCCGCGCCGCCCGGTCGGCCTGTTCCTCTCCCCGGAACCACAGCGCGACCACACCCTGGCCGTCGGTCTGGGACGGCGACAGCGCCATGTCGACGATGTTGACCCCAGCCCGACCGAGCGTCAGGGCGATCTCGGCGACGACCCCCGGCCGGTTGGGCACGGCGACGCGGAGCTCGTGGACCGTCCCCCCGGCGAGCCCCGCACCGAGCAGGGCGTCGCGATCTCCCCGGGCGGCGTCGTTCCAGCTGTCGATCGCTCCCCGGTCGGCGGACGCCAGGGCAGCCCGGATCTCCCCGAGGCGGGCGATCGTCCCGTCGAGCGCACTGATCAGGGCATCCCGGTTGGATAGGTAGATGTCCGTCCAGATCGCCCCGTTCGCCCCGGCCACGCGGGTCGCGTCCCGAAAGCTCGGTCCGGTCGCCGGAACCCGCTCGGCCTCCCCCGGGCTCCCCGGATCGACGAGGGCTCGGGAGGCCTGGGCGACGAGCACGTTGGCCAGCACGTGCGGGAGATGGGAGACCGTCGCCATCACCCTGTCGTGGATCTCCGGATCGATCGCCGTCGGCTGGGCGCCGATCCCGGCGATCGCCCGGTGGAGGCGCTCGTAGAGGACGCCGGTGGTGCTCGCGTGCGGCGTCAGGTACCACGTCGCGCCCTCGAACAGATCGGCCCGGGCGTGCTCGACGCCCGACGTCTCGGCACCCGCCAGGGGGTGTCCGCCGACGAAGCGCCGGTCGTTCGCCCCCGCGACGATCCGCCGTTTGGTCGATCCGACATCGGTCACCGCGCAGTCCTCCGGCGCGTATGACAGGACCTCCTCGATCGCGCGTCCCAGCCTGCCGACCGGCGCCGCGACGAAGACCAGATCCGCACTCCCGACGGCCAGCTCCGGGCTCGCGCTCGCCTCGTCGATCGCCCCGCGGACCAGAGCCGCCTCGAGGACGGCCGGGTCCGGGTCGAAACCCGTCACCCGCGCGCCGAGCCGCTCCCGGGCGGCCATGCCGATCGAACCGCCGATCAGGCCGACGCCGACCACCGCGACGACCACTAGCGCGTCCCGATCGCCAGCCGGCCACCGGCCACTAAGCGGCCGCGGTGAAGGCCTTGCCGGCGAGGGCCGTCGCCCGCTCGACCTGTGCGGCGAAGTCCGCGAAGTCCGCCGAGCGCAGCGCCTGCGGACCGTCGCAGATCGCCAGCTCCGGGTCAGGGTGGACCTCGACGATGATTCCGTCCGCGCCGGCCGCCGCCGCCGCCAGCGAGAGCGGCAGAACGAGATCCCGCCGACCTGCGGCGTGGCTCGGATCGACGACGACCGGCAGGTGCGAGAGCTCCTTGAGCACGGGAATCGCCATCAGGTCGAGCGTGAACCGGTAGGCCGTCTCGAACGTCCGGATCCCCCGCTCGCACAGCATCACCCGCTCGTTGCCCTCCTTGAGGATGTACTCGGCCGCCATCAGGAGCTCCTCGAGCGTCGCCGACAGGCCCCGCTTGAGCAGCACGGCGCAGCCGCTGCGGCCGACCTCCGAGAGCAGCGTGTAGTTCTGCATGTTGCGCGCGCCGACCTGGATCACGTCGGCGACCTCGAGGACGGCCTCCATGTCGCGGACATCCATCAGCTCGGTGACGATCGGCATGCCGGTCACCCGCTTGGCCTCGGCCAGCAGGCGAAGCCCCTCCTGGCCGAGCCCCTGGAAGGCGTACGGCGACGTCCTCGGCTTGTACGCGCCACCCCGGAGCATCGCGGCCCCGGCGTCCTTGACGACGTGGGCCGTGCTCAGCAGGAGGTCGCGCGACTCGACCGTGCACGGCCCGGCGATCAGCGCGAAGTTCTCCCCGCCGATCTTCCGCCCCCCGATCTCGAGCACCGACGCGTCGCGCAGCTGGTGGGACGCCAGCTTGTACGGCTTGAGGATCGGCACGACCTGCGCCACGCCGGGCGCTCCCTCGAGCTCCAGCCGCGCGACGTGCTCGCGGTCGCCGAGCGCGCCGATCAACGTGACCTCGTCGCCCTTGGAGATATGCGCTCGCGCGCCGGCGTTCTCGACTCGCTCGACGATCGCGCCGATCTCGTCCTCGGTCGCATCAGGTTTCATGACAATCATCATCTGCCGGTTCCTTTTTCCAGTGCAGCCTGGAGCCTAATTGGTGGTCGGACGGTGGGCGTCGAAGCCCAGCTGCGTTGGAGCGGCGCTCGGCCCTTTCCGGACCTCGCTTTCGAGCCGTCGCGCGCCGCCGTCGGGCGGGCGCGGGTCCGAGCGCCTAGCTAAATCGCCAGGACCAGAAGTCGCGATAGCCGCTGTCCAGCTGGACGCCGAGGGCGCCGCGATCCGACAGAGCTGGGCTGGTCGCACGACTCATCGCTGCCCCGAATTGTCGCATACCGGCCGCCCCGAGTCCAACCCGCCGGCCCGACGGGGTTCGCCCCCGATCCGCCGGGGGCCGCCGGCCACGCCCGCCGCCCGCGCACCCGGCGTCCCACCCGACCCGCGACACGCCAGATCCTCGACCGTCATCAGGCGGCCGGCGAGATCACACACGACGAGTATCAGCACCTTCGCACGACACTCCCCGCCCGGCCCGACCCGCCGCAGGATTGACCGGAGAAATCGACCGCCGGCCGTTCGCCGCGGACTCTCGCCCGGGCATCGCCGGTGCCCGCACCCCCGCGCGTTGACACCGACTTCGTGCCCGCCCATGTGATCACCCCGCCGCACGCCAACCCGAACCTCGCGCGCCGGCCGCCGGGCCTCACGGCGCGTCACTCTGTGTACATGCGCGACCACAACCGCTCGATTGACATCTGCTACGTTTTTGTCACCTTGATCGCATCTTCTGGGTTTCATGGTCAACGTCTCCACGGGCGGCCCGGCCTGAACGCAGACGGTGGGCCCGGGCGGACGCACCGAACCAAACGCGGCGACGCGGCCGCAGCTCGGCAGCCGTGAACGACGACGCCCTGCTCGCGATCGCCGATCTCGACGCGAGGCTCGCAGCTCTCGCGCGGGCGGTTTCCGCGCCCGACGGACCCGCGGATGAGACCGCCACCGACGCGGCCGACGCCCAGCCCGTGCCGGGCGGTCCGCCGGCGGACCGTCCGGCCCGGGACGCCGCGAGGCTGATCGAGTGGTCACAGCGTCTCGGGCGGCTCCTCTCCGACCTGTCGGCCCTGCGCGCGGAGGTCGACGACGCGGCCGCCCGCCTGCTCGCCGCGAGCCGGACCCCGGCAGGCCCACCTCCCGCGGCTGGCGCGGCCACCGACCCGGCCGGCCCCGACGGTCTCGGGCCCGCCGGGAATCCGATCGGGTTCGATCATCTCCTCACCGGCCACGTGACGATCGACGCCGGCCCGTTCGCGGACATCACCGGCGTCGCGAATTTCAAGCGCGCCCTCCAAAGGGTTCCCGCGGCGCACGCCGTCGCACTGACGACGTTCGCGGCGGACCGCGCCCGATTCACGATCGACCTCGCCGAGCCCGTCGCCCTCGGACACGCGATCCGCACCGTCGTCCCGTTCAACTTCGAGCTGTCGGAGACCGGCCCTCGGACCGTCGCGCTGAACCTCACCACCAACGGCGCCGGAGCTCACCGCTTCGGTCCCCCGGCCTGACCCACCGCCGACGACCGGCCGGCCTCACAGCTCAGCCCAGGAGGCTGCCGAGCACTTCGAGGAACCTGGCGTTCTCCGTCGGCGTCCCATATGTGACACGCAGCGAGCCGGCCCTGCCGAGCGACCCGCCGGCCCGGACGAGCACGCCCTGCTCCGCGAGTCCGTCGACCACCGCCACCTCGTCGCGACCGTCGCCGAGCGAGAACCAGCAGAAGTTCGCCTGTGACTGCGCCGGGTACAGACCCAGGCCCGAGAGGCCTTCGTAGAGCTCGGCCCGAGCCACCACGGTCCGCTCGACCCGCTGGGTGACGGCATCCTGGCGGCCGAGCGCCGCGATCGCCGCGGCCTGGGCCGCCGCGTTACAGAAGAACGGCTGGCGAACCTTGTTGACCGCGTCCGGAAGCTCCCGCGACGCGCAGAGGGCGTAGCCGACCCGCAGGCCGCAGAGGCCGTGGACCTTCGAGAACGTCCGCAGGAGAACCAGGTTCGGGTGGCGGGCCAGCAGATCGATCGAGCTGTCGGGGTCGTCGAGCAGGCTGAACTCGCAGTACGCCTCGTCGAGGATCACGCAGACCCGCTCCGGCACCTCGTCGAGGAAGCCGGCGATCGACTCGAGGCCGATCGCCGTGCTCGTCGGGTTGTTCGGGTTGCAGATGATCACCAGCCGCGTCGCCACCGTGATCTCGGCCGCCATCGCCGCGAGGTCGTGGCGGTCGTCCGCGTCGAGCCCCACCTCGATCGCCCGGGCCCCCGACGCCGCCCCGAGATGCGGGTAGACCGAGAACGACGGCCACGCGTAGATCAGCTCCGCCCCCGGCTCGAGCAGGGCCTCGCCGGCGGCGAGCAGGATGTCGCACGACCCGTTGCCGACGGCGATCCGCTCGGCCGGGACCCCGTAGCGGTCAGACAGGCATCGGCGGAGCTCGCCATTCGTCGGGTCCGGGTAGCGGTTGAGGCCGCCGAGCACGCGCGTGATCGCCTCGACGACCTCGGGCAGCGGCGGGTACGGCGACTCGTTGCTCGCGAGGCGAACCAGCGGCCCGGTCCACGCATAGCCCGCGGCAGCCGGATACTCGGGGATGCGGCCGACGGCCGCCGAGAACTCGAGTCCCATCGTCGCCTGCCTACTGGGCCGACTCGAGGTCGGCCCGGAGGCTCCGCGCCGCGCCGAGGTAGACGTGCCGGGCGACGTGCGCCTCGGGCGCGTAGTGGTGGATCAGCACGCGGATCACCCGCGGCAGGGATCCCGGGACGTCGATCTCCCGGGCGCACAGCAGCGGCACCCGCTCGAAACCGATCCGCCGGGCCGCGACGGCCGGGAACTCGGCGTCGAGATCGTTGGTCGCCGTGAAGATGCAGCTCACGACATCGTCGGGGACGAGGGAGTTCCGCGACCGCAGCTCGGTCATCAGCTCCTCGGTCGCCGCGAGGATCGACGGGCCGTCGTTGCGCTCGACGCTGGTCGCCCCCCGCAGGGCAAAGAGCCGCGCCGTCATCGGCCGTCGGCCGGGCGTCGGTTCTGTGGAGGTCTCGCGAGCCGTCGGCTGTGCATCCCGCGTTGAGGTTAGCGTCGCCGGCAGGCCCGCCTCCCGCCAGACCCGCCGAAACCTCCCGCGAGGCCCCGGCCCAGCCGTCGACGGCGCCCGGCCCGGCGGCAACCGCCGCTCAGCTCGGCGGCGCCGCGGCCGCCCGAAGGCGCTCGACGTCGGCCTCCGCGAGCCTGCGGTGCTCGCCGACCTTCAGGCTGCCGAGCTCCAGAGGTCCGTAGGCGACCCGCTCGAGAGCGATCACCCGGTGGCCGACCGCCTCGCACATCCGCCGGATCTGCCGCTTGCGGCCCTCGTGGATGACCAGCTCGAGCTGATTGGCACCGAGCACGCGGACGCCGGCCGGAGCCGTCGGCCCGTCCTCGAGCACGACGCCCTCACGCAGGGCCCGGATCGCCCGACCGCCGACGGGTCCGCCGGCCACCGTCGCCCGGTATGTCTTCTCGACCTCGTAGCGCGGGTGCATCAGCAGATTCGCGAGCTCCCCGTCGTTGGTCAGGAGGATCAGCCCCGTCGTGTCGACGTCGAGCCGCCCGACCGGGTAGACCCGGACGGCTCCGGTGTCGATCAGCTGGATCACCGTCCGCCGGCCCTGCGGGTCGCTCGCCGTCGAGACGACGCCGGCCGGCTTGTTGAGCACGTGGACGACATGCGCCTCCGGCCCGCTGAGCAGCCGTCCGTCGAACGCGACCGCCTCGTAGCCGCCGACGTCGACCGCCGGGTCGACCGTGACGACGCCGTCGATGCTGACCCGCCCCGCCCGGATGATCGTCTCGGCTCCCCGCCGGGACGCGACGCCGGCGTGGGCGAGGTACTTGCCTAATCGCACGGCTGCAACCATAGGCAGTATGGATCTCGACCTGCTCGACGCCACCCTCGCCGAACTCGGCGAACCGACCTACCGGGCCGCCCAGGTCTGGAAGTGGCTGGCCGGCGGCGCCCGGTCCTACGCGGCGATGACCAACCTCCCGGCCGCGCTCCGCGCCCAGCTGGCCGAGCACGTCCCGTTCTCGACGCTGACCCTCGCCGCCCGGTCGAACGCCGACGACGGGACCGAGAAGGCGCTGCTCAGAACGACTGACGCCAAGTCGGTCGAGGCCGTCCTGATGCGCTTCCGCGACGGCCGCCGGTCGCTCTGCGTCTCGTCCCAGTCCGGCTGCCCCCTGACGTGCACGTTCTGCGCGACCGGCCAGATGCGCTTCGCCCGCAACCTCAGGACGTCTGAGATCCTCGACCAGGCGCTCCACTTCCGCCGCATCGAGCCTGTCGACCACCTCGTCTTCATGGGCATGGGCGAGCCCCTGCTCAACGTCGCCAACGTCCTCGCCGCCTGCCGGCGGCTCCCGGACATCGGCATCACCCACCGCCGTACGACGATCTCGACCGTCGGTTGGATCCCCGGGATCGACGCGATGATCGACGACCCGATGCCGGTCCGCCTCGCCTTCTCGCTCCACGCCCCCGACGACGACCTTCGCTCCCGGCTGATGCCGGTCAACGACCGCTTTCCCCTGTCAGACGTCCTCGCCGCGTGTCACCGCTGGCACGAGGCCAAGAAGATGAAGGTCTTCGTCGAGTACGTGATGCTCGCCGGCGTCAACGACCGATCCACCGACGCCCTGGCCCTCCGCGGCCTGCTCGACCCGCGTGTCTTCAAGGTCAACCTGATCCCCTACAACCCGACCGACTCCGCCTACGACGGGTCCAGTCGCGAGGCGATCGCCGCCTTCCGCTCCGTGCTCGCCGCCCACGGGCTGCCGGTGACCGTCAGGCTCACGCGCGGACGCGACATCAACGCCGCCTGCGGCCAGCTCGCAGCCCGCGCCGCCTGACGCGACCCGCCGGCCGAACTACGCGCCCGGCGGGTAGACCGCGACCTCAGACCCGCCGGCGAACGTCACGTGGCTCGGCGTCGAGTCTCCCAGGAACGCCCACTCCGCGCCGTAGAGGCCGGCGAAGTCGACATCGAGGTCGAGGCTGTGGACCTCGTGCAGCGGCCACAGCGCGTGCTCGACCCGGTACTGGCGGACCGCTCCCCGCCGCGTCCGGCCGAACCCGAACTCCTGGTGGGTCAGCCACCGGCCGTCTGAGCGGTCCGCCGGCGGCTGACCCGCCGCGGCGACGTCCGCCGTGACGACCGACAGCCGCCTGCCCAGCACGTGCCGGACCCGCAGCCGGCCGGGATCTCCACCCGTGGGGCGGACGTCGCTGCGCATCGGGATCCGCACATACGGCTCGTTGTAGCGGACGCGGGCGACCCCGACGACCGGCCACCTCGGGACGAACTCCCGGATGAAGACGATCCCCCGGTCGTCCCCGGCCCGCACATAGAAGCGGAGATTGACCTCCGGGAAGTTCACGCACCACGGAACCGGCACGCCGTAGACCCTCGTCCGCGCGAAGTCGAACGCCACGAAGCTGACCCTGGCCGACCCGCCGAGACGGTCGATCGACAGCCCGTCCGGCAGGTGGCGGGCGACCGCCGCGTCCGGCACGGCGTACGTCACGACCAGGAGGTTCTCCCACCTGGCCGTCAGAAACGGTCGGCCGGCACGGTCGGGCTGAGCTGCGCTCGTCACGCCCCGAGGATCGCATCAAATCCGGTTTGCCGGGCCCGGCGCCCGGCGCTAGGATCGCCCGAGCGCCGGGCACCCCGCCCAGGCGACACACGCTTCGGGGAGAAGTTCGCCGTGGAGGGGTCGGTGACCCGCAACGACGAGGTGCTCCGGGCGACCCGCTGGGTCAGCCTGGCTGTCGTCGTCGTCCTGATCCCGGCCTTCGTGATCCTCTGGTGGATCCCCGGCGACACCGCCGACGACTGGGCCTGGACGATCAAGCCCCGGATGACGCCGATCTTCATGGGCTCCGGCTACGCCGCCGGCGCCTACTTCTTCGCCCGCGCCTGCGGCGGCCACCGCTGGCATCAGGTCTCCGCCGGCGTGATCTCCGCCGCCGTCTTCGCCCTCCTGATGCTGATCGCCACCCTCGTCCACTGGGACCGCTTCAACCACGGCAACGCACCGTTCCTCGGCGCGTTCATGTTCTACGGCTGGGTCGTCGTCTACATCGTCTCCCCCGTCCTCGTCGGCCTCCTCTGGCTGCGCAACCGGCGGACCGATCCCCGCGTCCGAGAACCACACGACCCGGCCCTGCCGCCCACCGTCCTGCTCGCCGCCCGCGGCGTCGGGCTCGGCGCACTCACGGTCGGCGCGATCTTCTACATCGCGCCGTCGGTCGCGATGCACGTCTGGCCGTGGCACCTCACGCCGCTGAGCGCCCGCGTCCTCGCCTCGTTCACGATCCAGGTCGCAGCCGGCGCGATCCTCCTCTCGCGAGACTCCCGCTGGTCGACGTGGCGCATCCTCCTGCAGACGTTCCTGGTCGCCACCGTCCTCCTCCTGCTCGGTGCCGCCCGCGCCTGGAGCGACTTCGACCACGCCAACCCGCTCTCCTGGCTGTTCGTCGCCGGCCTCGCCGCCACGGCCGCCGCGATCATCGCCCTCTACCGTCGTACGCAGACCCTCACCACCCGGTCGGCCTAGCCCGATCGCGGCTCAGACCGCCCTCGGCTTGCGGCGGATCGCGAACAGCGGCGCCCCGCACTCCGGGCACCGGCCCTCCCAGCCGTCGCGCCCGTTCGGCAGCGTGATCTCCTGCGCCCCCTCGATCGTCACCTTCTGGCCGCACACGCACCACCCCTTCGGGCCCGCGTCGTCCCCGCCCGCCTCAGGCATCCGCGAGACCGTCCGGGACGAGGACGAGCTTTCCCCGGACGTGGCCTTCCTCGCTCAACCGGTGGGCGTCGGCCGCCTCCGAGAAGCGAAAGGTCCTCTCCACCGGCAGCGTGAACCGATCCCGGTCGTGAAGCTCGGCCGCCTGCCCGAGTGCCTCCCACGACCGGCCATCACGACCAGTGGTAACCCGGACCCCATGCTCGGGAGCCGTGAAGTCGGCGATCGTCACGACGTTGTCCGGGCTCCCCGTCAGCTCGATCAGCGCCGGCAGCGCCCCGTGACCCGCGGCGTCGAAGGCCCGGTCGGCTCCACCCGGCGAGAGCTCCAGGACCCGCGCCACGAGGCCGTCGCCGTAGGTCGTCGGCTCGGCCCCCAGCTCACGCAAGAAGTCGTGGTTGGACTCACTCGCCGTCCCGATCACCCGCGCTCCCCGCTCCCGCGCGAACTGGACCGCGGCGATTCCGACCCCGCCGGCCGCGCCGTTGACGATCAGCGTCTGGCCGTCGGTGGCGCAGAGCAGCTTCAGCACGCGGAGCGCCGTCTCCACGACCACCGGGTATCCCGACGCCTCCGCCCAGCTCAGGCTGGCCGGCTTGGCCGCGTAGTGGTCGAGGACCGCGTACTCGGCGCTCGCCCCGCCGACCGCGCTCCCGAAGATCTCGTCGCCGACGCTCACATCGCTGACCCCGTCGCCCAGCTCGTCGACGACGCCGGCCACGTCGCTGCCGATCGTCCGCGGGAAGTCGACCGGCACGACCCCGGCCATCGCCCCGCTGCGGATCTTCCAGTCGACCGGGTTGACCCCGGCCGCACGGACCGACACCCGGACCTGACCGGCGGCCGGGTGGGGCTCCGGCACCTCGTCGACCCGCAGGACGCCCGGGCCTCCGTACTCAGCGAATCGCACAGCCTTCATCTCGAACTTCCTCTCCGCCGGCCGGATGGCCGTGACTCTGGTCGGTCCTCGACACGATAGGTCAAAGCCGACGGCCGCCACCCGACTTCGGCCGACGACGAGCACGCGCGTCGGCCATACTCCTACGAAGGGAAGACGGGGACGGGAGATTGATGGCGAACGGGGCCTGACGGCGGATGACGTGCCGAGCGTGCGGTGAGCCGCTATCCGACGACCTCCCGACTTGTCAGGTCTGCGGGGCTGCGACGCCCACCCGCCAGACGCCGGTGGGCGATCGGCCGACCAGCCCGCCGGCCGCCCCGCGCATCGCCGACGTCGTCAGCGGCCTGCGCGGCGAGCGCAAGCTGATCACCGTCCTGTTCGTCGACGTCGTCGGGTCGATGGACCTCTCCGAGGACCTCGAGTCCGACAGCTGGGCCACCGTCGTCGACGACTTCCTGACCGCCGTCGAGCGAACCGTCGACCCCTTCGGGGGAACCGTCGACAAGTTCACCGGCGATGGGGCACTCGTCCTGTTCGGCGCCCGTCAGGCCACCGAGGACCACGCCCGGCGGGCCTGCCTCGCCGCACTCGAGCTGCGCGGGGCGCTCGGGCGGCTCGGCGACGCGCTGGCCAGCAGTGACACCCCCGGCTTCCGCGTGCGCATGGGAATCAACTCCGGCGAGGTCGTCCTCGGCCACCTCCGCGGAAGCCGGGGAACCCCCGAGGTGATCGGTCATACCGTCGGTCTCGCCCAACGCGTCCAGTCACTCGCCCAGCCGGGGTCCGTCTACGTCTCCGAGCGAACAGCAGCCCTCGTCGAGCACGAGTTCGCCCTCGAGGAGCTCGGCCCGGTCAAGGTCAAGGGCACCCAGCGGCCCGTCCGGCTGTTCGCGCTCCACGGACTCGCCCGCCTGCGCACCCGCCACGAGATGCCGCGGACCCGACAGTGGTCGTCGTTCGTCGGCCGCGAAGGTGAGCTCGCACAGCTCGAGGCCGGGTTCGCCAGGGCGCTCGCAGGCGACGGACAGGTGATCGAGCTGATCGGCGACCCCGGCGTCGGCAAGAGCCGGCTCTCCTGGGAGTTCGTCGACGGCTGCCAGACCGCCGGGATCAACGTCGTCAGCGCCAGCGTCACCGCGCTCGGCCGGATGCGTCCGCTCGGACCCGTCCTCGAGATGCTCCGCGCCGTCTTCGACACCGAAGCCGACACCCCGCAGGACGTCGCCCGCGACCAGATCAGCACGGTCCTAGGCCGGCTCGGCGACGACATCGCCAGCCGGACCGAGCTGATGTGGGACTTCATGGGCGTCACACCCGCCGGCCAGAGCCCGCTGCCGATGGATCCGGACGCCCGCCGGCGCCGGGTGATCGAGCTGATCGCCGACATGGTCCACGCCCGCAGCCGCCTCGAGCCGGTCGTCCAGCTGATCGAGGACGTCCACTGGATGGACGACGCCAGTCAGCCGTTCCTCGACGGCCTGATCGAGGCCGTCGCCGGGACCCGGACGCTGCTCGTCATCAACCACCGCACCGGCTATGCCAACGCCCGCCTGTCGGCCGCCCATTGCAGCGTGATCCAGCTGACCCCGCTCAACCACGTCTCGAGCGAGCGCCTGGTCAACGAGCTGCTCGGGACCGACCCGTCGCTCGAGGACCTCGCGATCCAGGTGCAGCGCAGCAGCGAGGGCAACCCGTTCTTCATCGAGGAGCTCGTCCGCAATCTCTTCGAGCAGGGCACGATCGCCGGCGCCCCCGGCCATCACCGCCGCGTCGCGCCGCTCCCCGCGAGTCTTCCGCCGAGCGTCGAGAACATCCTCGCCGCGCGCATCGACCGTCTCCCGGAGACCGACAAGCGCGTCCTCCAGACCGCCTCGGTGATCGGTCGGGAGTTCGATCCCGCCCTGCTCGACGCGGTCGCCGCCGGCGATGCCGACTCCCACGAGTCCTCGCTCCAGGCGCTCTGCGCCGCCGCCCTCGTCGACCGCCTCGACAGCGGGATATGCAGCTTCCGCCACGCCCTGACCCGCGAGGTCGCCCACTCGTCCCTGCTCAGCGCCGACCGCCGCCGCCTCCACGCGCTGGTCGCCCAGGCGACGATCGACACGCTCCAGTCCGACTCCCTCAACGAGCAGGCCGCCCTGATCGCCTACCACCTCGAGGCGGCCGGCGAACCCGGTCCGGCGGCCCACTGGAACGCCCGGGCCGCCGGCTGGGTCGGCCTCAGCCACCCGGCCACCGCCCTCGTCCACTGGCGCGAGGTGAGCCGGCTGACCGCTGCCCTCCCGGCCGACGAGCAGGCGATCAGGCTGGCGATGACCGCCGCCCTGCGGAGCCTCACGCTGTCCTGGAGGCTGGGCGCCGGCGCCGAGGAGGTCGCCAAGCTCTACACCCAGAGCCGGGACCTCGCCCGGCGGGTCGGCAGCATCGGCGCGGAGGCGCTCGCCGTCGGCAACTACGCCGCCGTCCGCGGCTTCTCGGGTCACGGACGGAGCTTCCTCGAGCTCTCCGAGGAGGCCGTCGAGCTCGGCGAGCGCTCGGGCGATCTCGGCATCCTCCAGACGACGCGGGCGCCACTCCAGCTCTCGCTGATCCACCGCGGCCGGCTCGAGGAGGCCCTCGCCGTCGGGCGCGCGATGCACGCCGACGCCACCGCCCACCCCGAGGCCGGCGCCGGCCTCGCGCTCGACTCGCCGCTCGCCTGGAGCCACTACAGCCAGGCCCTGTCGCTGATGTACATGGGCGAGCACCAGGCCTCCCGCGACCTTTTCGAGGCCGCGATCGCCCAGGCCGAGACCGACAGCAACCTCGAGGTCGTCTCCTGGTCCTCAGCCCACCTCAGCAGCGTCCTCTGCGCCCTCGGCGACCTCGACGAAGCCCGGGAATCCGCGACGCAGGCCGTCTCGATCGCCGAGCGTGCCGGCGACGGTCTCTCGCTCGCGCTCTCCTACTCCTGCCTCTCGGCCCTCGAGTCCGCCGAGGGCCACCTCGACGCGGCCGCGTCCAGCGCCCGCCGGACGCTCGCGATCGTCGAAGAGCACCACGCCGGGCGGATGCTCGAACCGCTCGCCCACGCCCACCTCGCCGTCGCCAGCCTCGCCCTCGGCGACCTCGACGCCGGCCATCGCGAAGCCCAGGTCGCCGTCGACCTCGCCCGCACCTACGAGTCGCGGATCTACGAGATCCCCGCCAAGCTGGTCCTCGCCCGAGCCCTCCGATCGGTCGGCCTGCCCGACGAAGCCGACGCCGTGCTGACCGATGTCGAACGCGCGATCGAGCGCACCGGCGCCCGCAGCTTCTCCCCCGGGCTCGACGCCCAGCGGTCCCCGCTCGGCCCCGACGACCGGATCCCCGGCTGACCCCGGTCAGACGATCGGCTTGCAGCTCTCGGCGATCGCCAGCATCTGGCGGTTGGTCAGCTCGGTGTCCTCGGTGTTGTTGAGCCAGTAGACGGCCCCGCCGGCCTTCCACGAGACGACGCGGATGTGGCTGCCGTCGAGATACACGCCGTACGTCCGCCCGCCGATCCGCCGCGACTCGTGCGACCCGGCGAGGATCGGCGGGTTGAGCCAGTTGGTCCCCTCGATCCCGTAGAACTCACCGACCAGGCCCCGGGCGATCGAGATCACGTACGCCCGGTGCTCGCGGCCGGACTCGTCGCGCAGCGCGTACGCCCGGACGTCGTCCGCGACCGACGTGCTCTGCACGCGCAGGCTCGGCGCGTACATCCGGAACGGCAGGCCCACCGACGCGACGTTCGCGAGCCCGGTGTCGCCCGCCGGCGTCCCGCTCAGGCCGAGCCCGGCGACCGTCCGCGCCGACGTCGCGCCCTTCAGCCTGACCGTCGGAACCGTGATCTTCGACGGCGGGTTCCCGTTCAGGAAATCCGACACCGTCGCCCGGATCTGGGCCGGCGACGCGACGACGTAGCTGACCCCACCGATCCCCACGTTCGGGTCCGACTGAAACGCGACCTGGCGAATCGGCCGCCCCAGCGAGAACGCCGCCAGCGTGAACAGATGAAAGATCTGGGCCGTCCCGTGGATGTCTGTCGCCACCGCGCTGTGCAGCGCGCTCAGCAGGAGGTCCTCCTTGTCGAGCAGCCCCTGCACGCCGATCTGCTGCTTGGCCTGGCGGACGAAGTCCTGCTGACGGGCGACCCGCACGAAGTCCGAGTCGGTGTGCCGGTAGCGAACGTAGTCGAGCGCCGGCTGCCCGCACAGCTGCTGGTAGCCCGGCTGGATGTCGATGCTCGCGTAGTTGTCGAGCGCCGTCCCCGTGTTGACGTTGTAGTAGTGGCGGTCGACGTAGACGTAGACGCATCCGATCGCGTCGATCAGCTTGCGGAAGCCGGCGAAGTTGACCGAGATGATGTGGTTGATCTGGATCCCCGGAAGCGTGCTCTCGACGGTCTTCGCCGCGAGCGAGACGCCCCCGTAGGTGTAGGCCGAGTTGATCTTCCCCATGCTCGCCGACCCGTTCGGCATCGTGATCGTCGTCCGCAGGTCCCGCGGAACCGACAGCTCCGACGTCTGGTTCTTGCCCGGGTCCATCCGGATCAGCAGCAGCGTGTCCGAATGCGGCGGATCCGACCGGTCGAAGGTGTCCTTCGAGAGCTGGCGTGCGTCCGTGCCGATCACGAGGATCGTCTCGGCGCTCCCGGCCTGGGCCGGCGTGATCACGCCGGCGGCGGTCTCGAGCGTCGCCGGGCCGATCAGGTCGGCGACGTGCTTGACCTCGAGCAGCACAGCCGCGACCGTCGCGATCGTCGTCAGGGCCACGATCGCCAGGCTCCCGAGCAGGAACCGCCGCCACGGCCCACGGTGCGGCCGCCCGGTCTCCTCGGCGGCTACCAAGCCGCCCGAGTCCCGGTGCGCGACTCCGGCCGACGAGCCGGCCAACCGCCCGACACCGGCCCAAACGATCGTTCAAGCAACTCGACGAGGTTAGCCCGTGCCGCCGGCCGCGCGCCGCACCCGCCCGCCCGGCCGGCGTCGAGGTCCTAATGTTCACGGCGTGGACGTGATCGACGAGCTCGTCGCCAACAACCGGGCGTTCGCCGCCTCCCTGCCCATCCGCCATCTCGACGTCCGGCCGGCCCGGGCGCTTGCGATCGTCACCTGCATGGACTCCCGTGTCGATGTCTTCGCCGCGCTCGGCCTGCTCGACGGCGAGGCCCACATCCTGCGCAACGCCGGCGGCGTGATCACCGACGACGCGATCCGCTCGCTCGCCGTCTCCCAGCGCCGGCTCGGCACCCGCCGGGTGATGGTGATCCACCACACCGACTGCGGGATGCAGTCGCTCACCGACGACGGCTTCCGCGCCGAGCTCCAGGCCGCGACCGGCGTCGCCCCGGCCTTCGCGATCGAATCGTTCAAAGACCTCGACGCCGACGTCCGCCAGTCCGTCCGACGCGTCCGCCGATCCGCCTTCCTCCTGCACCGGGACGAGGTCCGCGGCTTCGTCTACGACGTCGACACCCACCTGATTCGCGAGATCCACGTCGACGGCTGAGATCCGGGGCAAGGAGAGAAGGAGAGAGCGTGCAGGCTTCAAATCGAGGAGCACCTGCGACATTCGCTCTCTCCGCGGGCCACCCGACCCAGTCGAGAACCCGGCGGTCGGCCTAGTCGAACACCGTCAGAACCCGCTTCGTCGCCTGACCCACTCGGACGGGCCCTGCGCGGACCGCTCAGACGAGGTCGACGGCGTCGCCGATCGCCACCCGGCCGGGGTCGAGCACCTCGCCGTAGACGCCGAACGCCAGCGGCTCGGTCGTCGGCAGGCCGCGCCGGTAGGCGAGCAGGTCGAGCGTCGGCAGGTCGACGATGCCCGTGTCCGGATCCTGGCTGGTCACCAGGCATCGGCCGACGTGGCCGCGGACGGCGACCACCGCCGTGCCGATCCGCACGTTTCGCCCGACCCACCGATCCTCCTCGTGAGCGACGGGGCCGGCCACCTCGATCAGCATCCGGAATCGTCTCGGGTCGACCTCGCGGCCGTCGGCGACCCGCTCGAGTCGGGCGACCGAAGCTGTCGAGATCAGCGACACGACGCCGCCCCTCCCGCGATCCACGCCACCCGTCTGCGGGTCGGCCATGACGAGGCGCAGCGGCCGGCCGGCGAACTCCGAGATCGCGTCCGACCACGCCCCCTCGACCAGACGCGCGGTCGGCCGGCGGGAGAAGAACCGCGTCTGCACCGTCGCTCCCAGACCGACCGCCCCGGAGACGATCGTCCCGTCGGGAAACGTCAGCGTCAGACGCCCCTCCCCCGCCTCGCCTCCCCCGTCGCCCGCCTCGCCCGCCTCGTCGCGGCTCTCGCCCGCGTCGTCGCCCGCCCGGCCCGCCTCGTAGTCGGCGACGACCGCCGCCAGGACGCCGACGAGCTTTCCGTTGACGAGCCTTGCCCGGTCGTCGATCAGGTAGAAGGCTCGGTTTCCCGGGACGCCGGCCGGCTCGAGCGCGACCGCGTCGCGCTGGACGAGTCGAAGCCCCTTGACGGGCGTCGTCGCCAGCGCCGTCACCCTCGCCGCCGCCCGGCTCGGCCCGGTCGCGGCCGGCGTCGCCCCGACCGCGACGTCACCCCGCGGCCGCGACGTCGCGTCCGGCCGCGGTCTCGACCCGGCTCACTCCGGTTTGATCGACGCGGCCACGATGCTCGATCCCGCGGGCGCCGGCGTGAACTCGAAGCCGTGGGCCGGAGCCAGGTCCGACCCGGACGCGTCGAGCCCGCCCGCGACCGAAGCTTCGAGCGTCCGCTCGAGGTCGGCTTCGATCCCCGCGACCGTCCCCGGCCGGCGCCGGTTGAGGACGAAGAGCCACGATCCGCCGACCGCCAGGTAGGCGACGAAGATGTACGGGAAGAGGTTGATCGGCGACGGCGGCGCCGGGTAGAAGCTCCCGACCGTCGGTACCAACAGGCACACGAAGGCGAGCACCGCGACGATCACGTCCCGGGTACGGAGCTCGCCGAGCTTGCGCAGATAGAACGGTGCGGCGACGGAGATCATGAAGTAGGCGAGCAGGAATCCGAAGGCCGCGAGCGTCCCGGCGTCGTCGAACATCGTGACCGCGCCGGTGCCCGATGCGTGCAGGACGAACGCGACCGCGAGGATCACCCCACCGTAGACGGCGAGCGCGACGTGGGGTGTCCTGTTGATCGCGTGCACCCTGTGCATCGCCCGCGGGAGGTACCCGTGCCGTCCGAGGGGGAAGGCGATCCGCGAGCCGGCGTTCAGGCAGGAGAGGGTCAGCGAGAAGAAGCTCACCATCGCCCCGAGGCAGACCGGGATCTTGAAGAAGGTCACGTTGTAGATCTGCGAGATCACGGTCAGCGGAGCCGTGATCGACGCCAGCGACGTCCCGTAGTGGCGGGTCGCGAAGACCTCGACATAGCTCATCACGACCATGAACGCCCCCGTGATCAGCAGGCTCCAGATCACCGCGCGCGGCACCGTCCGCAGCGGGTTCTTCGCCTCGCCGCCGAGCGCCGTCGCGCTCTCGAAGCCGACCAGGCTGAAGATGCAGATCACGATCGCGAAGTCCATCCCCTTGAAGCTCGCGCCCTTGAGCTGGACCTGCGCGGTGTCGAACGAGATCCCGTGGCGGAACAGGACGACCACCGCGAGGCTGAGGATGCACGCGACCGACAGGCCCTCGAAGACGAGCGTCAGGACCGACGACAGGCGGATGTCCTTCCACGCGATCGTGATGCACGTCAGGCCGCTGAGCAGGAAGAACGCGAACGGCGTGACCGTCGAGTGGACCCCGAACGCCGTCAGCAGCTGCGCCGAGAAGATCGCGAATCCGGCGAGGCCGGCAATCGCGATGAACATATAGGACCACATCAACGTCCAGCCCGACAGCACGCCGGCGACCGGGCCGAGTCCGCGGGCCGTGTACGCGTACATCGACCCGGCGGTCGCCGACCGCCGTGCGAACTGGTTGAGGCCGAGGACGACGAACAGGAGCATGATCGTCGCGAACAGGTACCCCCGCCCACGTCCCCTCGCCGGCGTCGCCGAACGCGAGCGGGATGATCAGGACGGCCGTCATCGTCGGCGAGATCGCCGCCACCCCCTGGGCGAGCAGCGGTGGAAAGCCGAGTGCGCCTCGCCGCAGGCCTCCCGAGGCCCCCGGCGTGGACTTGGCGGGTTCCGCGGCGACGGTGCTCATCGGTGTCGATCTCCTTGTCGGCTGATACGAAACGGGCCGCTGACCTCC
This sequence comes from Solirubrobacteraceae bacterium, assembly GCA_035553395.1. Classification (GTDB taxonomy): domain Bacteria; phylum Actinomycetota; class Thermoleophilia; order Solirubrobacterales; family Solirubrobacteraceae; genus Palsa-513. The sequence continues at coordinate 18,194 of DASZKP010000011.1, forward strand.
GGACGGGCACTGCGCCCGGACGCTGCCGACGATGATCCAGACGCCGGCGGCTGATGTCTTGGGCCTCGCGTCCCAAACGACCAGCCCGACGGGCCACCCCGGCGCTGCGGCGAGCCGGCCGGCTCGACCGGCTCCGCGGACTCGGGGACTCGGCGGACTCGCCGAACTCGGCGGGCTCGGCGGGCGCTGCGGGTTCGGCGGACTCGGCGGGCGCTGCGGGTTCGGCGGACTCGGCGGGCGCTGCGGGCTCGGCGGGCGCTGCGGGCTCGGCGGGCGCTGCGGGCTCGGCGGACTCGGCGGGGGCTGCGGGCTCGGCGGGCGCTGCGGGCTCGGCGGGCGCTGCGGGCTCGGCGCGTCGGACTCGGCGGACTCGGCGGACTCGGCCGGCGTGAGCTACGTTTCGCGCGTGGCAGACCCGGCGCCGGCGGCGATTTCGCTCGACACCCACGGACCGTTCTCGCTCGCGGCGGCCGCCGGGTTCGGGTTCGGGCCCAACGAGGGTCGTCCGGATCCCTTCGACGGGGCGATGCGTCTCGCCTTTCCGGTCGACGGTGGTGCCGGGTACGCCGGCGTGGTCGCCCGCCAGCCGGCCGACGACGGACCGGTCGAGCTCGAGATCGACTGCTCGGATGGCGACGTCGCGACCGAGGTCGTCGCCCGCCAGGTCGCTCGGATCCTCTCGCTCGACCACGACGGCGACGCCTTCCTCGACGTCGGCCGGGCCGACCCGGTCCTCGGGGCGCTCCAGCGGGCCCACACCGGCCAGCGGCCGGTCCTCTTCCACTCACCCTACGAGGCGGCCGCCTGGTCGGTGATCTCCGCCCGCCGGCCATCCTCCCAGGCCGCTGTGACCCGGCGGCGGATCTCCCGCGAGCTCGGGTCGTCGTTCACGCTCGCCGGCGTCGAGCTCGACGCCTTCCCCCAGCCTGAGGCCCTGCTCCGGGTCGGTCCGGGACCCGGGCTGCCCGAGGAGAAGGTCGCGCGGCTGCACGGCGTCGCCAGGGCGGCGCTCGCCGGTGAGCTCGACGTCGATCGACTCCACGAGATCGGTGCCGAGCGGGCGATCGAGGAGGTCCAGCGACTGCGCGGGATCGGGCCGTTCTACGCCGGCCTGATCGTGATCCGCGCCGCCGGCTTCGCCGATGCCCTGCTCGGCGTGCCGGAGACGAAGGGCCTGGCCCACGCCCAGCGCTTCTACGGCCTCGACCACTCCCCGACAGTGGACGAGTTCGCGGCACTGGCCGACAGGTGGCGTCCGTTTCGGACCTGGGCGATCGTCCTGATCAGGCTGGCCGGCGACCGCGGGACGACGGTCTAGGCGGTCCGGCCGACCTGGACGTCCTCGAGGATCGCGAGCGCGTCGGGCACGAGGACCGCGGCCGAGTAGTACGTGCTGACGAGGTAGGAGATCATCGCCTTCTCGTTGATGCCCATGAAGCGGACGTTGAGGCCGGGCTGGTACTCGTCGGGGATGTTG
>DASZKP010000012.1:0-33755 GCA_035553395.1 Solirubrobacteraceae bacterium
ACGCCGAGAACGCCCGTGTCGGCCGCTTGCTGAAGGCGTGCGGCGTAGAGTCGCTTGACGAGCGCAGGGCGCGAGACGCCGGCAAGCTGCGCCGAGCAACGCCTGGTGCCGGCACGATCGACGCTTGCATCGCCGTGGGTGTCAGCCGCCGTGGCGACGCAGTCGCGACATCCGACCCGACGACATGCGCCGGCTCGTGGGACCCGACGCAACTGTCCTCAGGGTGTAGTCGACGGCTGCCCGACAGAGGATGCCGCGCGAGACCTGCGAGGTTTCGAGTGTGGCGCTCCAAGTGGTCTCCAACCCAGACCGCAAGATCGAAGTCACCGTCTTGACCGGGTCGCGGGGTTGACCGATCGACAGACGGAGAGGGAGGGATTCGAACCCTCGAACGAGGTTTCCCCCGTTACGCGATTTCCAGTCGCGCCCGTTCAACCGCTCCGGCACCTCTCCGGGTGTGCGACGCAGCAAGGCTACGGGAAGCGGTAATCTGGCGACTCCAGACAAGGTGCGCGGGGTCCGCCCAGGCGCCGCGCCGACGCCGAAAACGGAGTGGTCCCGTGCTCGCGATGAGCCCCGCCCTATCGAAGACACTCGGTCTGATCGCCACCTTCGGGGGCATCGGAGTGCTCGTCAACGCGATCATCGTCTTCATCGTGATCCAGGCGCGGGGCGAGACCCAGCAGAACGAGGACTACGCTTCGGGGCTTCGCGAGCGCTTCGAGGACTGACCGACCCCCGTCGGCGGACCGGGCCCGGGCGGCCGGCCTACGGCTCCGACAGCTCGTAGATGGCCCCTTGGACGACCCCCGAGCGGTTGACGCCGCCGGCGACGAGCAGCTTGCCGCCGGTGCTGGCGATCGCGATGTCTGAGAGCGGGACCGGCAGCGCCCCGGCGTAGGACGCGGTTCCGGTCGTCGGATCAACCCGATAGATCGCACGCGTCTGACTGGTCGGCCCGTTGACGCGTCCGCCGACGACGAATATCTCGCCGTCGATCACGCCGACCGCGGCTCGGGCGATCGGGACCGGGAGCTGACCGATCGTCGTCACCCTGTGGAGGACCGGGTCGAAGCTCAGGATCGCGCGGGTCGGGGCGCCGTTGACGATGCCGCCGATGATGATCACCTGGTGGTTGACGGCGACCGCGGCGTCGTAGAGCAAGCGAGACGGGAGGTGGGCGGTCGGGTGGACGGCACCGCCGGGGGCCCAGGAGTAGATCGCGGCGGTGGGCTGCTGGCCGGTGAACCCGCCCAGCACGTAGGCTTCGCCGTCGAGGCTGGCGGCGGCGAAGTCGGAGACCGGGCGCGTCAGTGCGGCGACCTGCTTGGCGGGAGCTCCGGGACCATTCGGGAGGCTGAGGATCGCCGCGCCGCCGGGAGAGCCGACGCCGCCGAGAAGATATGCGGTCGAGCCGATCTGCACGGCTCCCGCGCTGCGCACGGCGCTCGGGAGGAGTCCGAGCACAGAGGCCTTGGAGCCGGCGAACTGCTGGACAGCGTCGACGGCGGCCCCGGCCTGGTTGAGCCCGCCGACCACGACGATTCCAACGCCGGTCTCCGGGGGTACACCCGCTGCGCTCTGTACCGGCGTCGCGAGCTCCCCGACCTGGCGGACGGTGAGCAACGTGGTCCGTACGGCCGGGCTGGCACCCGGGGCGAGGTGGAGCGAGGTGATGACGACGACGACGAAGGCGCCGACGGCTGCGGTCAGACTGCCGAGCACGGCAAGTCGCAGGCGCCAGCGACGCGGGAGCTCGTGGACGTCTCGGGGCTCGGTCATGGGTAGTCGGGCGTTGGGTTGGGACCGTGCTCGGGCGAACGCTAGCCGGTCGGCCGCGGCCGAGCTTGCGCCGGGCGTGAGGCTCGCCCAACCGGCGGATGGGGTGGTCGGGAGAAGCCGACTGGCGAGGTCTGTAGCGTGGGTGGGAGATGTGTGGTCGTTACACGAACACGGCGGATCCACAGGCCCTCGAACAGCGATTCGGTCTGAGGCTGCCGTTCTCGGAGGGGACGCGGCGGTACAACGTCGCCCCGACCGAGTCGGTGGTCGGGATCGTCCTCGACAAGCAGGGAGAAGCCGAGACCCGGGTACTGCGGTGGGGGCTGATCCCGTCGTGGGTGAGGAGCGGGCGGATCTCGCACACGATGATCAATGCCCGCTCGGAGACGGCTGACACCAAACCGACGTACAGGGACCTGATCGGCAGGGCGACTCGCCGGGCGCTGCTGCCGGCTGACGGGTTCTACGAATGGCTTCGCAGCGAGGACCCGAAGCAGCCGCGGCTGCCGTTTCGGTTCACGGTCGACGATGGGGGACCATTCGCGTTGGCCGCCCTCTGGACGCCGGGTTGGTATGAGGGCGAGCGGGTCGCGAGCGCGACGATCCTGACGTGTCGGGCCAACGGTGTGGTCGGGCGGCTCCACGACCGCATGCCGGTGATCCTCCCCGACCGGGCGAGCGAGCTCGCGTGGTTGGATCCGGACGTCGACGGGCAGGCCGCGCGGGAAATGTGCGAGCCGCTGGCCGACGAGCGGATGCACGTCGGGGCGGCGAACCCGGCGGTCAACAAGTCGGGCGGGCCCGAGGGTCCGGAGCTGCTCGCGCTCCCGACCGGCTGAGAGGTCCCGGCACCGTCAGGGTGCTCGACGACCGGCGGCCTCACTGAGCGGGGGCGACGGGGCGGCGGCCAGCCAGGAGAGGACGGCGGCGAAGGACGCGCCGCCCGGATCGATGTGCTTGCGGTGCTCGCCGGCCTCGCCGGGAATCTCGACGACGTCGACGGTGCCGCCGGCAGCTCGGGCGGCAGCGGCATAGTCGCGGCTGCGACGGACCGAGACCGTCCGGTCGTCGGTGCCGTGGACCAGGAGGACGGGCACACGGAGGGGAACCGCGAGAATCGGGTCAGCGATCGCGTAGCGGGCTGGCAGATCGGCCGGAGAGCCGCCCATCAACGTACCGACGGCGCCAGCCGGGGCCTGCACGTAGGCGCTGCCGAGATCGTTGACGCCGGCCTGCGAGACGACCGCGGTCAGCTCGACGACGGGCCGGGAACCGGGGGCGCCGGCGGGGAGCTTGTAACGCCCGGCCGCCCAGAGGGCGAGGTGGCCTCCGGCCGAGTGGCCGAGCCCGACGACCCGGTCGATGTCGATCGGGTCGTCGACAAGGGCGAGGTGGTCGATCGCTGCTGCGACGTCCTCGAACGTGACCGGCCAGCCGCCGCCCTGGCCGCGGCCGATGCGGCGGTACTCGATGTTCCAAGCAGCCCAGCCGCGCCTGGCGAGCTCGCAGGCGACCGGGCGCATGATGATCTTGCCGTAGGTCGCGGCCCACGAACCACCGTGGATGAGGACGACGACCGGGTGAGGCCCGGGCCCGTCGGGAAGGTGGAGATCGGCACGCTGGGAGGCGTTGGCACCGTAGCGGTAGGTGTTCGGACGGGCGAGCAGGTCGAGGAGGAGGCGCGTCCGTGCCACAGGCCAGTCGATGATATTCACCCGGGACGCCGGGCCGGTCGACGGCGTCCGGCCAGGGATATGATCGCGGCATGGTGGGGAGGGGTCTGGGGAGCTGGGACGCGACGCGTCGTCGGTCTGCCGCAGGGGTGTTCGGGTTGGCGCTGGTGACGAGCGCGGCCTGGCTGGCTGCCGGGGCGATCACTCCCAGCCTGGGGAATACGACGTCGGTCAGCGCCGGTCAGGGCTCGCTCAAGTTGACGCCTTCGTCAAGTCCTCAGGCCGGGCGACCGATCACGATCACCGAGTCCGGGCAGGTCGGCGTCACGAGCACGCTCGAGGTCTTCGCGCAGCTCGGCCAGGGCTGCTTGGCCTCCCAGGGCCAGGAGGTTGCCGGCGGCGCGCTGCACGTCGACCAGCGGGTGATCCCAGCGCCGCCGGGACAGTTCACGGCGACGAGCCGGTTCACGCCGGCCACGGCCGGGACGTATTACATCTGCGGGTATCTCGACGGGGCGTCGGACGAGATCGTCGAGGACCAGGCCGTCTCGCTCGTGGTCATCGTCGGGCCGGCGCCGACTCCCCCTGTGCCCGCTCCGGCGACGGGCCGGCCGACGACGTCCTGCGTCGTCCCCGCGCTCGCGCGCCACTCGTTGGCCGCGGCGAAGCGGCTGCTCGCGTCGTCGGGGTGCTCGCTCGGGGTGATCCTCCGTCCGAGTGTCCGCGGTCTGAGCCGGGCACGCCGCAGGCGGGGAGGTGCATCCCTCGTGCTTGTCGTCGGGTCGCAGTTCCCGCTGGCGGGAAATCGGTTGAACGCCGACCAGTACGTCGCGATCCGCCTGGTCCTCGGGGAAGCACCCGGGATCGGGCGAAAAGCCGGTGGGAGATGACGCCCGAAATCGGGGATCGGCGCAACTCGTGGGAGGATCGGGTGTTCATGCCTGAGCCGGGAGATCCGGCACCGAGCGTCGAGTTGCGCTGCTAGGCTTGCCCGACTTTCCGAGTTCCGGAAACTCCCGCGAGCGCGCGTTCGATCGTGATCAGTCGAGCGTCAACAGTCCTACGAGCAGGGAGGTGTCTGCGATGGCCCGAAAGTCCGTTCGACGTCCCCCGTCAGGCACACTTCTGGCGGTTGTCGCAGTCGCCTTGGCGGCCACGCCGATCGCTGACGCAGCGACGAGCACCAAGGCGAAGGCGAAGCCAAAGGCGACACCACCTGTCGCTCACGCGAGGTACGCGGACAACGCTGACGAGGTAAACAATTACAAGGCATCGATTCATCCGACACCGGATACCCTGCTGCCGCTCGGCCCTGACGGCAAGTTCCCGGCGTCGGTGCTTCCGCCGAGCACGACCGGAGTAGGTCCTGCCGGGCCTGCCGGACCTGCCGGCCCGGCCGGGGCGAGCGGTCTCAACTCACCGGGCGTCGTGACGATCGTGTTCCAGGCGAACGGGACGACTGCGGACCCGCAGAGCGGCGCGGCGGAGGCGACATGCGCCTCAGGTTCGAAGGTACTCGGCGGAGGGTTCAACGACCTGACACGGACGGTCCCGTCCTTGAACGCCGGGCTGCCGCCAGGGTCTGTGGACGAGGTTGAGGAGAGCGATCCGTTCGCGAGCAACGGGACGAGCGGCTGGCGCGTGCGAATCGTCAACATCCCGACGACGGCGGGGCAGACGGCGGGGACGACGTTCTTCCAGGCTTACGCGATCTGCGGTGGATGACCCGCAGGTTTCAGACCGTACGAGAACCCACAACGGAGGCTGGTAGATGCACGAAATGAAACGCAGGATGTCCAAAGCACTGGTGATGGGGGCCGCACTCACGGCGAGCGCGATACCGGTTGCTTCGGCTGGCGCGGCGAGCAAGTCGGCGAAGCACGTCTTCCCCAGGAAGGGCGCCGCGTTCGCGGGAACGAGCTCGCAGAAGTCGGGCAACGTCCCGCTCCCGCTCGACATCCGCGCGTCGCCGAACGGGACGTTCATGTCCCGGTTCGACATCGAATGGTCGGCAACCTGCACCAGCCCAACCGGCCGGGGGTCATACGGCGGCCTGTCGATCACGCTGAACAAACCGATCGTGGCGAGTGTCTTCACCGACAGCGGTTCGTTCACGCGGTCGTTCAGCAATGGTGACAAGGGAACTTTCAACATCAAGCTCTTCGGCAAGTTCACATCGCCCCTCCGGGCTGCGGGTACGTTCCAGGTCAACGTGACGATCAACGACTCGGCCGGCGCGCTGACGGACACGTGCTCGAGTGGCGTGATCCACTGGACCGCGACGAACTGACCTGACGTCCCAGGCGAGGACGGCGCACGGCCGACCTCACCTACCCAGGTCCGCCAGAGGCCCTCGCCGCCCGCGGGGGCTTCTGTCGTTGGGTGGGAGCTCCGATGCCAGCCGCCGACCGGCTCGGGCCCGGGCCCCGCGGGCGGGGGCCGTCCGGTTTTGCCGAGGCGGGCGGCGGCCCCAAGGCCCTTCGGGGGTCGACAGGCGGACGGCTCTGCGATCTTCTAGCTTTTGGTGTGCAGGGTGATCCGGTATCCGTCCGGGTCGGCGAATGTGAAGGTCCGCCCGAACGGCCCGTCGAAGGGCTCGGTAACGATCGTGACCCCGTCGTCGGCGAGCGCGTCGTGGATCTGCTGGGCGTCAGGTGCGTGCAACCAGACCGCGATGCCTTCGCCGGGCTGCGCGATGGCGTTCAGATCGACTCCGGGCAGCGGGTCGCGGACGGCGAACGCAACCGGCTTGGTTTCAAAGACGACGGCGTGCGGCGGGCCTGCGGGGTTGCGGACCAGACCGAGGTACCGCTCGTAGAAAGCGGCGGCGGTTGCGACATCACGGACTTGAAGTGAGATGAAATCGGGCCCGGTAGCGGGCATCAGAAGCTCCTCTGGAGGTGGTTGTCTCAGGCAAGCTTACGTCAAGACCTTGACAATTGTCAATACCTTGACGCGGCCAGATGCTCCGCGCTGCCGCGCTCGACGCTGGCCCTCGGCTCGATAGTCACTTCTCACCGAGAGCTGCGGTGCAGCTCTCCAAGTCGCTGTGCAGCCGCTGTCGCTCGGATGGCTGCAAGCCACACAGCATTTGTTCCTCCACCGCTGCGACGGCCGCTGATGCGGCCGTGATGATTCGCTGTCCTTCGGGAGTCAAGGAGTAGCGCTGGACGCGGCCGTGGCCACCGGCACTGACAAGTTCTGCTTCTTGTAAGCCGCCGAGGAGCTGGTGCATCGCCTGCCGGGTGACGAACACACCCCGGGCGAGGTCCGCGTTTGAGATGCCGGGGCGGGCGTTGAGGATCTCCAAGCATGAATACTGCGGCACGCTCAGTCCCAGGGACCGCAGCGAGGCCTCCATCGCCGTCCGCAGCGCCGTGGCGGTCCGTTTCAACGCGTAGCCGATTGAGGTGTCGATATCAACTCGCGCCACGTCAAGATCTTGACACAGATCACGGGCGACGCACCGGCATCCTCAACGCCGTCTTCGCGACGTAAAGGAAGCCCTCCGATGCTGCCTATGGCTCCCGGGCTCGGCGTAGCCGCGGTGCTCGCATGGTTGGCGCTATGCGGATGCCGGCATAGATCGGAGAACTGCGCCGACGGACACCGACCGCGTTGGCCGGTGCCCGCCGGGGTCTACTTAGCGGTTGGTCGTCGTGGGCCCGACCTTGCGGGCCATCCGCCACGTGCCTGCGCCTGCACCGACGAAGAGACCGCCGATGAGGAGGAGCTTCCACACGTCGAAGCCGGTGAACGCCAGCTTCTTCGTCGTCGCGACGAGGACCGGCTGCGCAGTCGTGCCGCTGTGGCCGGCCGGACCGGAGGGACCAGCGGGGCCTGCTGGACCGGCGGGACCCTCAGGGCTCGTCGTCGTGCCCGGCGTGGTCGTCGTGCCCGGGGTGGTGGTTGCCGCCGGCGTTGTCGCCGTCGGAGTGGTGCCTGCCGTGCTGGCGCCACATGACCCGGCTGGAACGCCCTGCGGAACGTCTTGGCCCGGCTGGGTCACGTCCTGACCCGCGGCGGACTGCTGGATGCACTGCCCTGGCTGCGTCAGCGTCTGGGTGCCCTCGGCCGGCTGGTTGATCGACTGGGCTGCGCTGGGCTGCGTGAGTGTCTGACCGTCGCCGGCCTGGGTCACGCCCTGGCCGGTCGGCTGGGTCACGGTCTGGCCGCCACCGTTCGGCTGGGCGACGGTCTGCCCGGTGTACGGACTGACGACCGTCTGCGCCGATGCCAGGCCGACTGGGCCGACAGCAAGCGCGAGGAATGCCGCAGTGAGCGGCACGCCACAGAGATATCTTTTAAACATCATCACCCGCCCTGGGTTTGTTGGTTGTTGGACTCGTTGATCAACGCCAGCTGGCCGGCGTCCTGGTCGAGCGATCCGAAGATCAGATACGTACCCGACAGGGACTGGTTGATTGACTGGTTGACGTTGGCGTTCTGCGCATTGGTTTGGGAGACGTTCCCGACGATCACGCTGCCATCGACGGACTGACCGTTGACCAGGACGGTGGTGTCCGTCTGGTCGAACGTCTGATTGAGGTCGCCGGTGACGACGTAGATGCCGTTGCTCGACTCGTTGGGGCTGTTGCTCACGTCGAGGTTGCCCCCGACGAGGCCGGCACCGCTGTCTGACACGGCGTCGGCGCAGATTCCACATTTGGCCAGCGCGTTGAAGCTCTGCGTCAGCCCACTCGCCGCGGCGGGTTGGGACCCGCCGAGGATCACGAATGTCCCCGTGAGGCTCTGATTGATCGACTGGTTGATGTTCGCGTCCTGCGAATTCGTCTGGGTCACGCCGCCGAGCACCAGGCTCCCGTCGACGAACTGCCCGTTCGCCAATACCGTCTGGGCGACCTGACTTGCCGTTTGATGAAGGCTGTTACCGATCACGAGGAACGTCCCTGATTCGGTCTGATCGATGTTCTGCTGGGTATTCGACTGCTGCTGGTTGGCCTGCGCAGTGCCGCCGATCACGATCGTCCCGCTGTCCGGTCCGATTCCCTGATCATTGACCTCGGCGGTCGACTGGGCCTGCGTGGCCTGCTGTCCGCCGCCACCACCGACGACGATCGTGCCCGACGTCTGGTCCTGGCTCACGCCGCTTCCGTCAGTCGGTGCCGCGCTCGAACTGACGACGGCCCCCGAGGGGGTCGGGTCAGCGAGAGCGAGTGACGTCCCGCCGCCCGACACGGCACCTGCTGCCCCCACAAGGAGGGCAGCGAGGCTTACCGGTACCGCGCGGACGCAACGGGACATCAGACTCGATCTAGTGGACTGTTGCTCAGCTACCCAGGAGTGCGACGTTGATCAGCGCGTTCTGCGAGTTCTGGTCGAGCGTCGCGAGCGAGTCGCCGCCGACGACGAGGGTTCCGGTCGCGCCGGAGGTGTTCTCGCCGCTCTGCGCGGAGTTGAACGCCTGGTCGTTGGTCTGGGCGCTGCCGCCGATGAGCGTGGTGTCGCCGCCGAAGCCGGCACCGATCAGCTCAACGTTGACCCCGATGTTCTCGGAGTTCTGCGTGAGCGACGGAGCCGAGTCGCCGAGGATCGCCGTCATCGTTCCGCCACCGTCGCCGTTGACCGCGACCTGCGAGCTGTTCACGCCCTGCTGGCTCGACTGGCAGAAGCAGTCGTTGCCCGGTGCGATGAGCGTCGTCGTCGCACCCGTGAGGCTGCCGACGTCCTGGACGTTGACAAGGACGTTCTCCGAGTTCTGCGTCGTCGTCGGAGCCGAGTCGCCGAGGATGTACGTGCTGCCGCCGCTGCTGCCGTTCTCACCGGACTGGCTGCTGTTGACGCCCTGCTGGTTGGACTGTCCCGTGCTGCCGATGACCGTGGTATCGGCGGACGCCGCGGTGACCCCGAAGGCCAGGACGGCCGCAGCCGCGGACATGGTGATGAGCTTCCGATTCATTACTAACTTCCTTTCTCCCAGGCGTCAGCCTGGTCGTGCTGAGAGATCGTTGTGAACGGCAATCCGTCCGCCCCAGCGTGAATCGCTTCCCGCGAGGCGGCGTAGTGTATTGGCCGACCGGCAAGTTAGCCGGGACGATCCAGCGCCAAGGACAGCAGTGCTGACTGCCTTGCGAGCACGGGCAGATCCCAGGACCTCCGGCGCCAGGCGGCACCGACGAGGAGGGCTGCGATGGCGAAGAGCGCGTCGATCCCGAGCAGCGAGCTGCCGCCGGCTGGTCCCGAGCCGCTTCCGAAGAGCGTGGTGTTGGCCGGTCCGCTCGGGGACGGCGCCGGGCGGGGATCGGCGGGGAGGAGCCCGGAGTACCCGGCACCCGGGCGTCCGGCCTGCGGCAGGTTGCGGGCGGGCGAAGCCGTACGGGTATCCGACGCCGGACGGCGGGCCGCGTTCTGGGGGATGTAGAGGGAGACGCCGGGCGCGTTGATCTGGATCGTCGAGCCGGCGGCGATCGGCGCCCTCGAACCATAGGCCCGTGATCCCCTGGTGGTCCCGGTTGCGACCTCCCGGCTGTGCGTGCTCCGCGTGGGGACGGCGGCGGTGCCGGAGAGGGCGACGATCGGGCCGCCGGACTGAAGCTGGGCCAACGCTGCCCGCGGGCTGGCTGACGGCCGGTGACTCGTGGAGCCGACGATCGGCGACTCGAGGTTCGTCTGCGCGATCTGCGTGCCGGTCGAGGCCTTGGCGGCCGGCGCCTGGGCCGCGGTGGCAGTGACCGGGTCCGACGAGTTGAGCGTGAGCGTCCCGGAGTCGGACCCGGCCGACCGGCCCTCGGTCCTGCCGACGGTCACGCGGGAGCCCGATGTCGTGTCGATCGTCGTCCCGCTCGCGCTGGCGATCACGGCGTCCCCGGCTGGCGGGACCGCGGTCGTCGCCTGCGCCGAGGCGGTGGTCGCGCCGGTCGCGCAGAGGCCGACGAGGGCCGCAAGTCCGACGGCGCGGCCGCGCGAAACGCGTGTGAGGAGTGGTTTGAAGAACATCGCTGGTCTTGACGTGCCGGTGAAGGTTTGCTGTTGGGCCGTGGGGACGCTCAAAACCGATGTTCGATGACGTTGGACCGTACGTCGAGCCTTGCGGCAACGAGCCTAACAAATCCAACGGCGGCAGCGCGCCCCCGCTGCTGGCCCCATACTCTTCGATCCGGGGATCGTTGTCAACCTCCGGAGGGCTTCCTGCGGCGGCGCCGGAGGGGCGGATGCGGACGCCGGCGGTGCCGATTGACGCTATGGTTTCCGCCGCATGCCCGTACGCAAGATCTCAGCCGGGGCGCTGGCAGCCCTCGTCCTAGCCGGGTGTGGATCGACGGCGACGAGCAGCCCGGGAGGGTCGGGGACGTCGGGCTCCACCTCGCCGACGACGACGACTGCGGCCGTTACCACGCGATCCGCGTTCATCGCACAGGCCGACGCCCTCTGCAAGACGGCTCACGCGCGTCAGGGCGCGGTCCACGGCGAGGCGACTCCCAAGACGACGGCGCTCCAGCTCGTGCCGCTGCTTCGCCAGCAGGCCGCGATCGCGAAGTCGCTCGCGGCCTCCCTGGGCAAACTGACGCCTCCGCCGGGCGACAAGGCGGCGGTCGGACGCTACGAGCACGCGGTCAGCGAGCTCGGCATCTACTCGATCGCACTGGCGAACTCGATCCACGCGAACCATGCATACGCCGCCAAGGCCCTCGCGCTGAAGCTGTCGTCCTGGCGCCAGCAGGAGACCCTCCTCGGCCAGGGCTACGGCTACAAGATCTGCGCCAACGGCACCAGCTACTGACGCTCCGCCGCGGGTCCCGACCAGCCCGCTCGGGGCGCCCTCCGGGATTCTGAGCAGCTCCGGGACGCCGGCCGTCCCCCGCGCACCGGGGGGCCGGACTTCATGCAGGCGATCCCGCCGACCCGGCCGACGGCCACGGCCGCGGGCTGCACTCCCCGCCGCTGGGCGGCCGGGGGCCAGATCAGGCGCCGAGCGGACGCGAACGCGCAGGCCGCGGCGGCAGTCGAATCGAACACGACCAGGACCGCCGCCACTCCCCCATCACTCACCCGCCTGCCGCCGATCAACCAACCAACGGCGCGGCGTACTCAGCCGCTCGTGCCGATGATCGGCGCCGGACCTCCCGGCGCACCCTGGACGCGGGTCTGCTCCTGAGACGCGGTCGGCGTCACGGGCGAGCTCGTGACCGGACTGCTGGTGTGGGTCCCCGAGGACTGCTTGGTCGGTGACGCACCGGCGGATCCGGTCGAGCGCGCAGGGGTGCGCGGGCGGACCGTCGGGAGGACCCTGACGGGTTGACGTGGAGCCGCCGTCACCGGCGGCGCGGTGGGCACGGCCGGAGCCGTCGAGCGGCTTGGCGTCTGGGTCGCCGCCGGCGGTGGGGTCGAGGTCGTTTGGGGATGGTGGGGTGCGGCTGCCTTCCGCACCGGCCTGCGCATGCTGAGCGTCGTCGGTCCGACCAGGATCCCGTCCGACTGACTGCCGGCGGCCGGCGTATCGACGGAGGCGAAGGGGCCGAGGCCGGTCTGGAGCACCGCCCCGAGCAGGGCGGAGGAGAACTGTGAGACATCGAGATTGGGAGTGGGTGCCGCGACTGCCGGAGTCGGCGGAACAGAGGTGCTCAGCGCGAGTCCGGTCGGCACGCTGGATGTCAGCCGCGCGAACACGGCCAACCGCTGCGACGCGCTGTAGAGCGGGTTGCATGCCGTCAGCACCACCTGGTCGTATCCGGTCGGCCGCAGCACGCTGATGTCATTCGGCGCGACGATCTTCTGGCCGGTGACTGTGTAGGTGAAGATGCCGTAGGGCATCTGGAGCGTGATCAGGTCGCCCTTCCCGAGCTCGTTGATCCGCCTGAACGGGGCAAGGTAGGTGGTCCGGTGCCCGGCGATTCCGACGGTCCCCGAGAGCCCGGGGACCGAGGTGCCCGAGTAGAGACCCGGGCCCTTCTCCAGGGAGGCCGCGGACGTCCCGGCGACGACGACGAAATCGGCTCCGATCCTCGGGATCACGATCCGCCCGATCGCCTGGCCGGGTTGTGCGGTCTGCTCGAGACTGCTCGCGAAGAAGGCCATCCGCTGCTGGTCGGTCGGCAGTCCGTCGAGGGCCTTCTCGTCGGCGAGGGTCGGCCGCTGGTGCTCGAGCGTGTTGAGGCTCTTGGCCAGCTCGCCCTGCGAGATGTGGGCGAGCAGCCCGGACACGGGCTCCTGCCAGACGAGCGTCAGGACGCCGTCGACGAGCGCGAGAACGCCGAGGACGCCGAGCAGGATGGCCAGCGCCTTCAGCAGACGCCGGACGGCGCGCGGATGGCCTCCGGCGAGGCCGCCGGGCCGCACGGCTGTCCGCGGAAGCAGCGTCGCGGCACTCGACTTCGAGCCGGGACCCGCCGTCGGGCCGTCGAGAGGACGGGGTGGGGCCAGCTTCACGCCGTCAAAGCTACCACTCGGTCCGCCTGCCGCCATCCGCTGAGGGCCTGCCCCGTACCCGGCGGGTTACACGCCCGCCGAGCCCGCCCCGCGCCGTAAGGCCGACGGCGGACCGCCCGACTCGTGGGCCGGCCCGCGGTAACCAACCCTAAGGCTCGACGCGAGATTTAGGCTCCAGGGGCGGTCCTGAGGTCGGACAAGCCGGCGAGGGAGTCGGTCGGATTCGGGATTCCGCGGGCACGGGCGGGCCGGCGGGGCGAGGAGGAGCGGAGGGGGAGGGATTCGAACCCTCGTCGGACCTGTAAGACCCGAAACGGTTTTCGAGACCGCCGCATTCAACCGCTCTGCCACCCCTCCAGTGCCGGGAGTTCAGGCTAGATGATCCGTCTCTCGAACGGCTCCCGATCCGCCGCAGAAGGGGTCGCCGTCGATCGCCGGCGCGGGGCGTGCCGATCGCGGGCCACCGCGTGCCGATCGCCGGCCGGCGGTGTGCCGATCGCGGCCGGGGCTCAGCGGCGTGACCGGAAGAACCCCCGCAGGAGCTCGGCGCACTCCGGGGCGAGCAGACCGCCGGCGACCTCCGGACGGTGATTGAGGCGGGGTTCGGCCAGGATGTCGAGCACGCTGCCGGCAGCCCCGGCCTTCGGATCCGCGGTTCCGTAGATCACACGCGGGACGCGGGCGAGGACGATCGCCCCGGCGCACATCGCGCACGGCTCGAGCGTCACGTAGAGAACGCAGTCGAGCAGGCGCCAGCTCCCGACCGCCCGAGCCGCGTCACGCAGGGCGAGCGTCTCCGCGTGGGCCGTGGGGTCCTGTCTGCGCTCCCGCTCGTTGCACGCCGCCGCAATCACCTCGCCCGCGTGAACGACGACGGCACCGACGGGGACGTCGCCGTGGCCGACGGCACGCGCCGCCTCGCGGAGCGCCAGCCGCATGAAGTGCTCGTCGAGGGGAAAGAAGCGATCGCTCATGGCAACCCGGCGCAGCCCGTTCGTGCGACCGGCGGACGTGCATCATTACTCTCCGGAGAGCTTCCCGCCGGCCATCCGTCGGAGATCAGAGATGGCGCCCCTGCCCCCCATTCCCCGAGTCCTTCGCCGGCTCCTTACGACAGGCGCGACCACGATCGTGCTGGGTCTCGCCGCGCCCGCCGGCTCGGCGGTCGGGTTTCCCGTCTTCAGCCCACATGTCGTCGTCGTCCGCTTCGCCCGAGACACGTCTCCGCTGGCCCGGGCCGCCGATCTCGCAAGCAGCGGAAGCGTGGATGCCGTCCCCGCGTCAGCCGATACACGGGATCTGCGGCTCGCGCGGGGTGTCAGCGTGGCCGACGCACTCGCGCTGCTTCGACGCCGCCCCGACGTGGTCTGGGCCGAGCCCGACTACGTCGCCCACGCCGCCGACTACCCGACCCCGGCGCCGACCCCGACGGTCGTCCCGCAGGTCGCACCGACGTATCCGCCCTTCTTCCCCAACGACCCCGGAAGGTTGGGTCCAGGGGGGTGGGCGCAGCTCCAGTGGAACTTCGCCGGCCCGTTCGGTGTCAACGCGCCCGAGGCTTGGAGCAACCTGATCGCCGCCGGTCGTCCCGGTGGCCAGGGTGTGGTGATCGCCGTCCTCGACACCGGCGTCGCCTACGCCAACCGCGGCCGCTTCCGCCGCTCGCCGGATTTCACGGCGGCCCAGTTCGTACGCGGCTACGACTTCGTCAACGGCAACCCCTACCCGAACGACGACAACGGTCACGGAACCCAGGTGGCCGGGACGATCGCCGAGCAGACCAACAACGCGATCGGCTTGACCGGCCTCGCCTACGGAGCACGGATCATGCCCGTCCGGGTGCTCGACGGCCGGGGCGACGGCGACGCCTCGGCGATCGCCCGCGGCGTGGTCTTCGCCGTCCTCCACCACGCTCAGATAATCAACATGAGCCTCGAGTTCACCGCCGACGTGACCGCGGCGTCGGTACCCGAACTGGCCCAGGCGCTCGCCTTCGCCCACGCCCGCGGCGTGCTCGTCGTCAGCGCCGCCGGCAACGAGGGGACCTCCCGGATCGCCTACCCCGCGCGCGCCCCGTATGTCGTGGCGGTCGGCGCCAGCACCCAGCATGGGTGTCCGGCCGACTTCTCCAACCACGGCCGCGGTCTCGACATCCTCGCGCCCGGCGGTGGCGCGGACGCCCGGCTACGGAGCCAGTCCGAGGACCCCAACTGCGCGCCGGAGGGACCGAGCGGCGCCGACATCTATCAGGAGACCCTGGTCGACGGATCGCCCCGCCGGTTCGGTCTGCCGTCCGGGTACGAGGGGACGTCGATGGCCACCCCCCATGTCTCCGCGACTGCGGCTCTCGTCATCGCCAGCGGCGTGCTCGGCCCCCACCCGACCCCCGACGCGATCGTCGCCCGACTGAAGGCGACGGCGCGATCGCTCGGAACGACCTCGGACCCTGGCCGGTTCGGAGCTGGTCTGCTCGACGCGGGCGCGGCCACGCTGCCCGGCGGGCCCGGAGCGATCGCACCCGGGAGCAGCTCTCCTCCTCCTGGCGTTATCTCAACCTCTACCTGAGGTAGATACCAACCCTCTAGGTCAGCTTCAGCCTTGCTGGGCGGAGGACGCCGCGGGTCGCCCGGGGTCAGGCCGCTCGACCAGGTCGACCCACAAGCCTCGAATGCAGCCGTCTGACGCCGCCCCGGCCCGCGGTCCAGTCCGCTGGTCGGCTCGGGCGCGTGAGCGGCGTGTGTCACGTGCACGAAGCACGCCTGTTCACGACCCACAGGATCGCTGTTCACGACCCACAGGATCGGCGCCCGCCCACGATCGGCGGGCGGCCGGAAGGTTCTACCGAGTCCGGATGATCATCACCGCGCACGGCGCATAGTGTGAGATCTTGTTCGGGACCGAGCCCAGCAGAAACCGCTTGGCGCCGGTCCGCCCCTTGTTGCCGATGATCACGAGGTCTGCGCCGCGCTCCTCGGCGACATCGAGGATCGCGTCGGCGGCGTCTCCCTGACGCGCGTCGACCGACACCGCGACGCCGGCCTCGCGGGCGACCTCGGCGGCCTCCGCGAGCGTGACGTCCACGTCCTCGCGCAGCTTGATCACCCACTGGGGATCCGGCTGCGATGACCTGGCCGGCGCATCGCGAGGCCCCTGTCCGGCGACCGACTCGTAGGCCGAGACGATGTGGAGCGAGGCACCCATCAGCCTGGCCATCGCGACGGCTTGCCCGACCGCCTCACTTGCGGTCTGGGATCCGTCGGTCCCGACAACGATCGAGCTGAACAACCTGTCCTTCCAATACCCGAGTGGTCTCGCCGGACTGATCGCATCATAGCCCGGCCTCGGCGGTCCCGCCCCGGCCGTGGCGGCCCCGTACGCTTGAGCGGTGATCGATCTCCACTGCCACATCCTGCCGGGGATCGACGACGGTCCGGAGACGATCGAGGAGGCCGTGGAGCTCGTCCGGATGGCGGCCGCGCTCGGAACGACGACGATGGTCGCGACCCCCCACGTCAGCCCCCGCTATCCGAACGACTCGGTCCTGATCGCCGACGGCGTCGCCGCGGTCAGGGCTGCGCTCGTCGACGCCGGCGTCACGCTCGACGTCCGCCCGGGGGCCGAGATCGCGATCCCCCAGATTGCCGATCTCCTCAACGGCGAGCTGCCGCGCCTGGGCCTCGACGGGGGCGACTGGCTGCTGATCGAGAGTCCCTTCAAGACACCGGTCGAAACCCTCCCGGCCGCGCTCGGCGCGCTCGGGCGCAGCGGGTACCGGCTCGTCCTCGCCCACCCCGAGCGCTGCCCGGGGTTCCACCGCCGCCCGGACGTCCTCGAGACCCTGATCCGCGACGGGGAGATGTTGGGCTCGGTGACCGCCGGGTCGCTCGTCGGCCAGTTCGGGCACGACGTCGAGGAGTTCGCCCTCTGGATGGCCCGCGCCGGGCTGATCCACAACGTCGCCTCGGATGCCCACGACTGCATCCGCCGGCCGCCGGGCATCGCCGAGGCGATGGAGCAGGCAGGCCTCGGTGACCACATCCAGCTGCTCGCACACGACTTCCCCAACGCGATCCTGACCGGCGGCCCGCTCCCCGACACACCACCCTGGCTGCTGCCCCCCCGCCCGGCCCGACGCGGCTGGCGGCGCTCGGCCCGGCAGCCCGACTGACGGTCGGTCAGCTGAGCTTGACGATCGCGATGATCATCGCCACGACGACGCAGACGACGATCGCCGCCTGCATCCAGATCCAGATCGGTGACATCGCCGGCCATCGTATGTCCTGCGGGACGCCTTCGACGATCTCCACCGGGCGGCTGTCGACGACGTGCCACGGTCGGTGGGCGCCGGAGATCTCCCGCGGGCGGCCGGCGACCTCGAGCGGTTGACCGGCGAGCTTCGCCGCCGGCGGGCCCGGTCTCAGCTGCTCGACCGACCGGCCGGCCTCGGCCCGACGGCGATCGTCGGCCACCTTCTCGCCGTCCAGGCCCAGGACTACCGGTCGCCCGGCCTCGCGCTCCGAGCTCGCAGCCGTGGACTGGACCAGGCTGAGGTCGAACGCGAGCTGTGCCCCCGGCCCGGCCTCGTGGTCGGGTGGCTGGTCAGGGGAACGCTCCAGATGGTCTGCGTCGAGGACTACGCCTGGCTGCTCGGCCTGACCGCCCCCGGCCGCCTCGCTGGAAGCAGACGCCGACTGGCGCAGGAGGGCCTGGCGGCGACGGACGTCGAACGCGGCGTCACGACGATCGAGCGAGCCCTCGCCGCCGACGGCCCGCTCACCCGACGCGAGCTGGCCGAACGGATCGAGCGCGAGGGAATCCGGACGGCCGGTCAAGCGATCGTGCACCTGATCGGGCTGAGCGCACTCCACGGCATCGCGATCCCCGCGGCCACCTGCACCGACCACCACTCGCTCGCCCTGACAGACGACTGGTTGGGCAGCCGGCCGCCGACCGAGCTCCGTGGCGAGGACCGGGACGCCGCGCTGGCCGAGCTCGCCCGCCGCTACCTGATCGGCCACGGACCGGCCGCCGACCGCGATCTCGCGAAGTGGTCCGGGCTCGGCCTGCGCGACGCCAGACGCGGCCTCGCCAGGATCGCCGGTGAGCTCGTCGATCTCGGCGGCGGGCTCGTCGACCTCCGCTCGCGAGAGCCGTCGACCCTCCCGCTGGACCCCGTGCTCCTGCCGTCCTTCGACCCTTACATGCTCGGTTGGGACGACCGTACGTTCGCCGTCGCCGCCGGCCACGTCCGGCGCGTCCATCCCGGCGGCGGGATGCTCCGGGCGGTCGCCTGCGACGACGGCCTGGCGATCGGAACTTGGAGCGCCCGACGCGGCGAGGGCACACTGGCCGTCAGGGTCGAGCCGTTCCACCCCCACGAAGACGTACCCGTCGAGCTCGAGCCGCTCCACCCCCGAGACGACGTACCCGTCAACGTCGAGCCGGTCGGCCACCTCGAGCAACGCGTCAGCCACGGACTCCGGACCGAGGCCGCCGACGTCGCCCGCTTCGAGGGCCGTCGCCTCGTCTGATCGCGTCCCGTCGACCGGGGATTTTCGGGATGTCGTGTCGAACCGGGGATTTCGGGTACTGAGGCGACAGCTGACCACCAACGTCAACCGCCGAAAGGATCACCGACATGCTCACGATTATCCTGATCGTCCTCCTCGTTCTCTTCCTCACCGGAGGCGGATACGGCTTCAGCCGTCGCGGGCGCATCTAGCCGCCCCGAGCCACCGGCGCGCTCACCAGCCACCGGTGCGCTCACAGTCGCCGACGGGTGGCGTCCCAGCGACGGGCGCCGTCCCCAACCGGTCGCCCCAAGGGGCGCCCGTCCAACCCGTCGCCGGCGGGGCCCGTCCTGATCGGACGCCCCGCCGGCCAGCCGTTGGGACACCCCGCCGGCCAGCCGCGTTTCAAAGACGGCCGTCTCGGAGGACCGACGTCTCGGCGACCCGAGTTCAGCCGCCGGTCTCGGCAACCGGGCGGACCACTGGCATCCGTGAGACCGGGACTCGCAGGACGCGAGCCAGGCCATCCGGCAGCCACCAGTTCCACCTACCGAGAACCGACACGAGAGCCGGGACAAGCAACGCGCGAACGACCGTCGCATCCAGGAGGATGCCGACGCCCAAGCCGGTCGCGAGGACCTTGATGTCAGTGTCGGGGGCTGACGCGAGCGACGCGAACGCGAGGAAGAGGATCAGGGCCGCACTCGTCACCAGACGACCCGTCCGCCCCAGGCCCTCGACGACTGCGGCGTCGGTCGACCCGCTGAGGTCATACTCCTCGCGGACACGGGCGAGGATGAACACCTCGTAGTCCATCGACAGGCCGAACAGGAAGGCGAACACCATCAACGGGATCCAGAACGTGATGGCACCTGTCGCCGGCACACCGAACAGTGCGTTCGAACCGTGTCCCTCCTGCCAGAACCACGTCATGATGCCGAACGCCGCGCCCATCGAGATCAGGTTGAGGAGGACGGCCTTGACGGCGAGGACCAACGACCTGAAGGCCCGGGCGAGAAGGATGATCGTCAGGAGGGCGATCACGGCGAACATCAGCGGGAAGTTGCCGAACACGGCGTGCTGGTAGTCGAGCTCGATCGCCCCGACCCCGGTCAGGCCGATCACACCGGAGCGTGCGCGAGAGCCAGGCGGGCGGCCGTGACCGGCTGGAGCGTCGTCGAGTTGACGGTCTCGGTCCTCGGAATGCCGATCACCAGGGTCGTGCCAGCCCGCGTGCTGTCGGCCGCGGTCGACTCGACGGCCGCGGCGATCCCGGGTACACCGGCCAGTTCATGCCTGACGGCGGCCGCGTCGGCGGACTCGACGAGCACCTCGATCGGGGTCAGGACGCCGCTCGGGCCGCCGCCGGCGAGCAGCCGTGAGTAGGCGTCGGCCGCAGGCCCGGTCTTCGCCAGGGCGCTGGCGCTCGTCTCGCCGGTCGTCAGGCTGAAGACGGGGACGATGAAGATCGCGAGCATGATCACCGCGACCGCGACCGTCAGGCCGCGATGGCGGACGATCCCCCGCGTCCACGACGTCCACCCACGGCTCGCGCTCGACTCGTGTCGCACGCGCGGCCAGTCGACCTTCGGGCCGATCCCGCCGAGCAGGGCCGGGAGCAGTGTCAGGGCGACGAGCGTCGAGACGAGGGGGATCAGCATGCCTCCGTAGCCGACGCTCCGCAGCCCGGGGACGGGCAGGACGACGAGCGAGAGCAGGCCGATCGCCACGGTCAACCCCGACAGGACGACGGCGCGTCCGGCCGTCGCCATCGCGACGACGACGGCGTCGGCGTTGTCGCGCCCGTGGGCCCGCTCCTCACGCCAGCGGGTCACGATCAGGAGGGAGTAGTCGATCGCGACGCCGAGCCCGACCAGGGAGACGAGGAACTGGACGATGAACGAGACCTCGGTGATCTCGGTCAGGCCGAGGATCACGAGGAGGGTCGAGAGAATCGAGACGGCTGCGATCAGGAGTGGGACGAAGGCGAGCATCGACGCGAAGACGAACGCCAGGACGGCGAGCGCGCCGCCGGCGCCGATCAGCGTCTCGACGAAGACGCCGGGACCCTTGCTCGATCCGCCGCTGGCCAGCTGGTTGAGGCCGGTCAGCTCGACACGGGCGCCGGTCGGCAGCGCGCCTGACAGGGCCCTCGCGACCCCCGCGGGGATTTTCGGGGCGCCGAAGGTCTTCTCGACCGGCGTGAACACCATGGCGAACGTCGAGCTGCCGTCGCGGGAGACGAAGACCGGATCGTGGGTCGCCGCGTAGTCGACGATCCGGGCGCGCGGATTCGACTGCCGGGCGATCGCGAAGGCCCGTGCGAGGGGTCCGGCGTCGCCCGACACGGTCTGGCCGGCGGGGAGCGTGACGACCGCGACCGACGCCGGGCCGTTGCCGCCGTTGCCGTAGAGGCGGTCGACCTTCGCGGCCGTCTCGTAGCCCGGCTGGCCGGGGAGCGAGAAGTCGAACGACAGGCGGCTCGAGACCTGGCTGGCGCCGGCCGCGCCGGCGATGAACGCGACGAGCCAGAAGACGATGACCAGGCGACGGTGGGCGATCACCCACCCGGCGAGGCGGGTGATCGTGTTCTCGGGGACCGGTCGGGGTCCAGACTGCTTGTTCGGCCTGCTGCCGGGCTCGTCGGTCATCGTCTGCCCCCAGAGATTGGTCGCTCGCATAATCACTACAGAACGAAATGATTTCTAGCACAAAACATTTTCGTTGTCTATGATCGACTGATGAGCAGCCCGAGCGAGGACGCCCCAGGCCTCGACCTCGACCGATCCACGCCGTCAGTGGGCTCGAGCCCGCCGTTCAAGTCGGTCGGGTTCACGATCTCGACACTCGGCTACGAGGTGTCCCGCGGCTTTCGGGAGACGCTCGACCCGCTGGGGATCGAGCCGCGGGACTTCGCCCTGCTGCGGGCGGTCGCGGCCGACGAGGGTCGGTCGCAACAGGTGATCGGCGAACGCCTGAAGATCGCCCCGAGCCGGATGGTGGCGTTCGTCGATCTGCTCGAGTCCCGCGGCCTGCTCGAGCGACGGCAGAACGCCGACGACCGCAGGACGCGGGCGCTGCATCTGACGGACGCGGGTCGGGATCTCCTCGACCGGGCGTTCGACCTCGCGGTCGCCTACGAGCGCAGCCTGTGCGCGGAGCTGACCGACGCCGACAGGTCCCAGCTGCTGGAGTTGCTCTCGCGGATCGGCGTCCGACTCGGTGTCCCGCCGGGGGTCCACGCCGCCCACGCCTACGCGGCGCTGCCCGACGCGTAGGGCTGACACGGACCAGGTTGGCGGGGGAATGACCGACTGGGCGACGATCTCGTCGCTGGCGACCGCGGCCGGGACGCTCGTCCTGGCCGTGGCGACGTTCTCGGCCGTCAGGTCTTCGAACCGGTCGGCGCGGGTCGCCGAGCAGGCCCTGCAGGAGCAGCGACGACCGGTGCTCGTCCACGCCCGGCTGGACGACCCCGCCCAGAAGATCATGTTCGCCGACGGTCACTGGGTTCGGGTCGAGGGCAGCCACGCGGCGGTCGACGAGCGGGACGGGATCGTCTACCTGGTCCTCGCCGTGCGCAACGTCGGCGCCGGCCTGGCCGTGCTCCAGGCGTGGTACCCGTGGGACCGGCAGGTCCTCGGGGACATCGCCCACCCGCCGGAGGAGGACTTCCGACGGCACACACGGGACATCTACATCGCGCCCGGGGACATCGGCCTCTGGCAGGGGGCGATCCGCGACGCGAACGACCCGATCCGCCCGGGACTGGCGGATGCGCGAGCGGAGCGCCGGCCGGTCACCGTCGACCTGCTCTACTCAGACCAGGTCGGTGGCCAGCGGACGATCAGCAGGTTCAGCCTGGTCCCAGCCGGCGACGGGCAGTGGATGGGGAGCGTCGGCCGGCACTGGAACCTCGATCACTCCGGACCCCGCTGACCGCTGACCGCCGCCGGCCGGCCGGCATCGTGGAGCTGCCGGGCGCGGTGGGCGGCCTCCACCGCGCGGGCCCGTCGACACCGAACGGGAAGGTCGTCCATCAGACGAGTCGTCTCGGCCCGATCCCGGTCGCGGATCACGGCGTGGACCCGCCGGCCGGCGGTATCGAGGTGGATGCTCGAAAGTCGGAGGCGACGCTGGACCGGACCCTCGACCGAGCGGACGCTCTGGACCTTGGCGAGCGGGACCCAGTCGGTGACCCGCCGGATCCGTCCGGACGTCGTGAGAGCGTACGAGTCGTTGACTGCCCATGAGAGAAACCTGAAGCGCAGCGGCGACTTCCACCGGGTCCGAGCCGGCGGCCGGAGGCGGTCGGTCGGCTGGTCGGGAAACAGCCGGCCGAGGAGGAAGGCCGCCTGGTCGTGGCTGCCGACCGGGAGCAGGGCCCGAGCGGCCTTGGCCTGGTTGCGGTCCTGCCGGCCGCGGTTCTTCTGGCCGGCGACATCGACCTCGAGCCGGCACCATCCGAACGGCCTCCAGGCGAGCGGCTCGATCATTCGGATCGCCTGGATCCGACCGGCCGGAATCGTCTCCGCGGACGTCTCGATGAGGCCGGACCGGAGCCGGAGCCCGTCGGGAGCCTCGGCGACCTGGAGTCGGTACTCGGCGTTGAAGCGGCGAAAGACGCCGAACAGAACGCCCAGCAGTGGGGCGGCCCCGCCGCTGATCGTCGCGGCCGCGGCACCGGGGGCGAGCGTCGCGAGGAGGACGAGCCCGGCGATCACGACCTCGAGCAGGAGGCCGGGCCCGCTGAGCAGGATCGACGCGACGAGCTGGCCGGTCGGGACGCTGACCAGCGGCCGCTCGGGCGGAGCCGGCGTCTCGGCGGCCAGGCCGTGGGCGAGGGCGAGCAGCCGGGCGCGGAGGGCGTCGGCCTCGTCGCTGGTCAGATACGCCAGACGACCGGCCTTGCCGGTCCCGCTGGCCAGGCGGATCCGGAGCTCGGCAAGGCCGAAGATCCGCGCCAGGCCGGGGCGGACGGTGTCGATCGCCTGGATCTGGCTGAGCGGAAACCGCTCGGACGTCCGGCGGATCAGGCCGGCCTCGACGAGCAGGACGCCTTCGTCGACCCGCCACCTGGTGACCAGCCAGGAGACGACGGCGAGGACGAGGACGACGAGCAGGATCCCGAGGTGGACGAGGCTGTTACCGCTCTGGGGGTTGCGGCTGGCGAGCAGGGGAATCACGACGACGACGAAGAGGGCGATCACGCCGCGTCCGGCTCTGACGAGCGGCGAGAGCGGGTGGAGGCGCTGCCAGTCTCCGCCGAGGCCGGGCAGCGCCCCCTCGGCCGGGGGGGTCGCGCCGGCCGGCGGAGGGCCGTCGATCACAGGCCGGTCGCCTGAGCCTCGCCGAGCGAGGTCAGCTGGTCGCGCAGGCGGCCGGCCTCGTCGGCCGGGAGCCCGGGAATGCGGGCGTCGCTGGCGGCCGCAGCCGTGTGCATCTGGACCGTGGCCAGCCCGAAGGCCCGCTCGAACGGGCCGGCGGTGACCTCGACGTACTGCATCCGGCCGTAGGGGATGACCGACATCCGGCGAAACATCACACCCCGCCTGACGAGGAGGTCGTCGGCCCGCTCGGCGTATGACCACGCCCGGACACGCCGGCCGGCGAGGACGTCGGCGAGGAGGCCGACGAGGACGACGCCGGCCACGGCAAACCCGGCGGGAGCGGCCGAGCCGAGGACGAGGCCGACCACGGCGGCGAGGATCACGGCCAGCCCGGTGCCGGAGACGACCTCGTAGCGGCGGAGGGTCCGCAGCCGGGCGGACGGCGTGCGCCAAGTCGAGTCACCTGCGTCGAGACCGTCGGCGACCACCATCACGACGACGATACTCGCCTGACGGCGATCTGAACGTGTCATTTCTGACCGGGATCGGAGTGTCCGCCGACTTACTCGCACGACGCCGGCCTGCGACTCGGGCGGCGGGGCCCGCAGCGACGAATATGGTGAGCTCGACGAGTACGCCTTCGACTGGACTCCGGGCCGCGCCGGCGACGGCGTCAGGCCGTACCGGCTGCGACGATCTACGCCGAGGCGGCTTCGGCAAGCTCAGCGGCTGTGAACACCGACCGCAGGTCGACGCCGACGGCGGCGAGGTTGGCCGGACCGCCGGCCTGACGATCGATCACGCAGACGACCGCCGCGATCGTGGCGCCCGCGTCGCGCAGGGCGCCGACGGATTCGACGACCTGACCGCCGGATGTCACGACATCCTCGATCACCGCGACCCGCAGTCCGGAGATCTCGCCGCCCTCGGCCAGCCTGAACGTCCCGTACGTCTTGGCCTGCTTGCGGACGAACCGCGCCGGCAGACCGGTCAGCTGGGAGACCATCGTCGCCAGGGGGACACCGCCGAGCTCGAGACCCGCGACCGCGTCGACCTCGGCGGGAAGGAGGCCGGCCACTTCGACCGCGACGTCCCGCAGGAGCGCGGGGTCGGCCTCGAAGAGGTACTTGTCGAAGTACTCGCCGCTCAGTGCCCCCGACCGCAGCCGGAAGCTGCCGGTCAGGTGGGCGCAATCGTCGATCCGGCGGGCGAGCGCCGCTCGGCGCGGGCACCCGCCCCGGCTGCGTCGGCCCGGGTCCACGGCCGTCACTCGCCGCATCCGCGGGGTTCCCGACGCCTTGCTCGTTCGCCGGCGGACACCGTCTGAGCCTAGCCGCGACCGGCTCGCCCCGCGCAGATCCGGCCTGCGGGGTCGCGGCCCGGGCGGCCTTGGCTGTCCCCCACGACGACCCGGCCCGCCGTCCTCCTGCCCGAGTCCGACCGGCGGTCGATCGACCCGCACCGCTCGGTCCGCCGGGCGTGGTCCAGAATGTGAGGATGAACGACGACGGGCAACGATCCCGCCACCATGTCGTCGTGATCGGCGGAGGGTTCGCCGGGCTGAACGCCGCGAAGGGCCTGCGGCGGGCGGATGTCGACGTGACCCTCGTCGACCGGCGGAACTTCCACCTCTTCCAGCCTCTGACCTATCAGGTCGCGACGGGCGCGCTCGCGCCTGGTGACATCGCATACCCCCTGCGGGCCCTGTTCGGCTCGGCCGCCAACGTCCGCGTCGTCCTCGGCCGGGCGACCGGGTTCGAGCTCGACGACCGCCGCGTGCTGCTGACATCCGTCGCCGGCGTCCCCACGCCGCCGTCGATCTCCTACGACACACTGATCGTCGCGACCGGATCGGCCTACTGGTACTTCGGCCACGACGACTGGGCGACCGTCGCACCCGAGGTCAAGTCGCTCGAGTCGGCGATCGCCGCCCGCGCCCGGATCCTCGCCGCCTTCGAGACGGCCGAGGCGACCGACGACGCCGACGGCCGGCAGGCCCAGCTGACCTTCGTCGTCGTCGGCGGCGGACCGACCGGCGTCGAGATCGCCGGCCAGATCGGCGAGCTCGCTCGCCACGCCCTGCGCGAGGACTTCCGTTCGATCGACTCCCGCGACGCCCGGATCCTCCTCGTCGAGGCGACCGACCGGATGCTCTCGAGCTTCCCGCCGTCGCTCTCGGCCAAGGCCGAGCGCCAGCTGCGTCAGCTCGGCGTGACCCCGATGACCGACCGCATGGTCGTCGGGATCGACGACGCCGGTGTCGTCCTCCAGGCGCCCGACGGGACGACCGAGCGGATCGAGGCCGCGACCGTGATCTGGGCCGCCGGCGTCCGCGCGTCCCCCCTCGCCGGGCGACTGGCAACGCTCGCCGGGGCCGACGTCGACCGGGGCGGACGGCTGACCGTCGAGCCCGACCTGACGCTCGCCGGTCATCCAGAGGTGATCGTCGCCGGCGACATGGTCCGCGTCCGCGACGCCGCGTCGGGCGACCCGGTCACCCTCCCGGGGGTCGCGCCGGTTGCGATCCAGCAGGGCAACTACGCCGCCAGGCTGATCGGCGATCGGATCGACGGCCGGCCGACGCCGGCCTTCCACTACCGCGACAAGGGCAACCTCGCGACGATCGGCCGGGCCCGGGCCGTGGCCGACCTCCACTTCGTGCGGCTCAGCGGACCACTCGCCTGGCTGACCTGGCTCGTCGTCCACCTCTTCTACCTGATCGGATTCCAGAACCGCCTGGTCGTCCTCGTCCGCTGGGGCTTCGCCCTGTTCAGCCGGTCGCGGGGATCCCGTCTGATCACCGACGTCGAGATGACGACCGGAGATGCCCGGCCGCCGGTCGCCCACGACGACTGACATGTCACTTCGCGGCCGGCGCCGTCGCCGCACCCGGGTCCTCACGGTCCTCGTGCTCGGCCTCCTGTCGGCTGCGGGTGCCCTCGGCGTCGCGACCGTCGCCGGCCCGGCTTCGGCGTCGGCGTCGGCGTCGGCCGGCGGGGCGCTC
Source organism: Solirubrobacteraceae bacterium (assembly GCA_035553395.1). Classification (GTDB taxonomy): domain Bacteria; phylum Actinomycetota; class Thermoleophilia; order Solirubrobacterales; family Solirubrobacteraceae; genus Palsa-513. Next base: position 26,687 of record DASZKP010000012.1, read on the forward strand.
GGCGTTGCGACCGTCGCCGGTGCCGGCCCGGCTTCGACTTCGGCCTCGGGGTCGACATGGTCGCCGCCCGCCGGATTCGCGCCTGTCTCGGTCAGCACCGACGGCGCGGCGATCGCCTTCGACGCCGGCGGCGACGCCGCGATCGCCTGGCTCGAGCCCGACGGCCGGGCGGCCGCCCGCGTGCGTCCGGCTGGACGCGGGTTCGGTCCGACGGCCACGCTGTCAGGCGCGAAGGCCCCCGTCTACGGCGCGCCGCTCGCGGCGGTCGACCCCCGCGGCGACGCAACAGTCCTGTGGATCAGCGAGATCGCCGGCCGGAACTCATACCGCACGGAGGTCCAGGCGGCCGCGCAGCCTGCCGGACGGAGCTTCGGCCGGCCGCAGACGGTCTTCGATCAACCCGGCGGGGCGACCGTCAGCGACGCCGGACTCGGCGTCGACGACCGCGGCCGGGCGACGGCGTTCTGGATCGATGCGGCCGACGACGTCGTCCACGTCGCGACCCGGTCGGCGGCCGGGACGGCCTGGAGTGCGCCGACGACGATCGCGAACCCCGCGGACGCGGCGCCGTCGAGCCCGCAGTACGCAGTCGCCGCCAACGGGGACGCGGTCGTCGCGTGGGGCGGCGCCCGCCAGGGCGTGTACGTGTCGGTCCGCCGGGGTCAGCGCCGCTTCGGCCCGGCCCGGCTGATCGACCCCGACGCGTTCGGCGGCGGCCTCGTCGCGATCGACCCCCGCGGAGAGGCGATCCTGATCTGGGCGGACTGCAAGACGCCCGAATGCGGGACCGACACCTTCCTCGACTACGCCGTCCGACGTCCCGGAGCCGCCGGCTTCTCGGCGCCGCAGATGCTGACCCCAGACAGCGTCGACGCGATCGCCGCGACCTTCGACACCCGCGGCGACGTCACGGTCGCCTGGTCGCCTGCCTACCCGTCACTCGCGGCGACCGGCCAGGCCGGTGGTGTCGTCGCCGCGGTCAGGCCCAACGGCGGCAGCTTCGGTCCGGTCGAGATCCTCGCGCCCGATCCCGGGGAGTTCATGACGGCTTGCGACGACACCCGCGGCAACGCATACGTCGCCTGGAGGACCGAATCGTCGACCGGGACGTTCAGCGAGCTGTCGACCACGATCCCGTCGACCGGGCGGCCGGTCGCGCCGGGGCAGACGATCTCCCGGAACACGGCCACCGACCAGCCGTTCTCCGGGCCGTCCCTGGCCTGCGGGAAGCGCGGGGCAACCGCGGTCTGGGCGGCCAACGGCCCGGTCGGCCAGCACCTCGATCTCACCAGCACACCCGGCCCCGCCTGACCCGGGACGGCCTGCGCGGGAGCCCCGCCTGACCCGAGGCGACCGGCGCCCCTGACCCGACGCGACCGGCGCCCCGGCCCCCCTGAGCCGGCAGGCGAGCGGCGCCACGGCCCGCCTGACCCGGCAGGCGAGCGGCGCCCCGGCCCGCCTGAGCCGGCAGGCAACCGGCAGGTCCGGCGTGTCAGCCGCCGGTCGGCGTCGGGCCGATCCGGGCCGCATAGGCGGTTGCCGGGCGGCGGAGCCAGAGAATCGCGGAGATCAGGCCGGTGTTGATCACGAGGTAGGCCGGATAGGCGGTGCTCGCGAAGCCGTAGTGGTCGACCGCCGCGAGGGCCAGCGCGCAGCCGACGACATCGCCGGTCCAGGCGCCGCGCGACTCGGACGACGGGTCTCGCCAGACGGCCCGCAGCGTCGGCCACAGGGCGGCCGTGTCGCAGCCGACGGCCAACCCGGCGGCCGCGGCGTCCGACAGGGGCCCGTACCGCCAGAGGAAGGCCCCGGCGATCGCGATCGCCCCGAGCGGCCAGTCGTACCGGTAGCCGCCGGATTTGCCCCGACCCGGCAGGAGGCTGATCGCCAGGGTCGCGGCGCACGCGACGACGTAGATGCCGGCTGCGTCGGCCCCGGCGCCGGCTCCGGCGTGGCCGGCCGACCCGTAGCCGAGGACCGCGACGACCGTCCATACGGCCCATGACACCCGGTGTGGGCGGGTCCCGCCCCGGTAGATGTCGACGATGTAGTAGATCGCGGCCCCGCCGGCGACGACGGCCCCGGCGACACCGAGCGCCTCACGCAAGGTCGGGACGTCGCCGTCGGCGGATCGTCATCCGCGCAGACCGACGGCGACCCGGGCGGGTCCGGCCAGGGAGCGTTGGAGCCGGCGCGCGGCGTCGAGGTGGTCGCCGGTCCAGATCACGCGGACGGCGGTCGCCGTGGCCTGGCCTTCGGCGCTGAGCAGATCACCGCGGACGGCGTCGACGAGCCGCTCGTCGGCCAGCCGGTCGCGCATCAGCGGCTCTGGCACCTGGCCCGGGCCGGTCAGGCTGGTCGCGAAGCCGCCGTACCAACCGGTCATCAGCGCGGTGCTCTCGAGCAGCTCTCGCCGCGCGGCCGCGCGGTCGCCGCCGGCGGGGTCGTCGCGCTGCCAGAGATCGAGGACCGCGTCGCCGGCGAGCCGGAGGCCTGCCTCGCCGGTGATCAGCGCGGTCACGTCGGCCAGGCGGGCGCGCTTGGCGCCACGCTCGGCCAGATAGCTGCGGAAGGTGTCGTCGAGTCGCCGGGACGATGCGGCCGCACGAATCGCCGCGTCGGTTGGCGGCGGCCGGTTCGGGACGCCCCCGTCACACCGGTCGACGCCGAACTCGACCGCGCGGGCGAGGTATTCCGCACTGTCGACGTACGCCTCGGCGAGCGCCCTGCCGAGGGCGGCGCCTGCGCCGCGGGGCCAGAACAACAGCCCGACGAGGAGACTGACGCCGCTGCCGAGGGCGACATCCTCGATCCGCACGAGCCCGACACTCCAGCCGGCCGGCGCAAGGATGTTGAACAGGATCAGCAGAGTCAGGGTGAACGCGGCCTGGCCGGCGGCGAACGACACGGCCGCCGGCGCGAGGCCGGCAAGCAGGACGGCCGGCGGGAGGAGCAGCCAGAGCAGCATGGTGTCGGTACCGACCAGCGTGACGAGAACGGCGCCGACAACGAAGCCGGCGACCGTCCCGAGCAGGCCGCGCAGGACGTTCTGTCCGGTGTTGAGAGCGCTCGAGCGCAGTACGGCCAGAGTCCCGAACACCACCCAGAACGCGTGCTGCACGCCGGTCAGGTCGGCGACGAGCACGGCCAGCCCGAGGCCGGCGGCGCCCCGGAGGCTGTTGTGGAGCCACACCGAGTGGGGCTCGACGTGCGCGGCGGCTCCCCGCCGCGCGGCTGACAGCGTTCCTCCGGAGGTGCGCGTGGGTAGGCGCCCGAGGAGCTGGTCCAGCCAGCCGCGCTGCTCGGCGGCTGCGGCCAGGTCGACGGTGTCTGCGATCGCCGAGACGACGAAGCTCAGCTCCTGCGCGCGGAAGCTCGGGTCCATCGCGGAGATCACCTGGCTCATCCCGGCCTCCCGGCCGGCGGCGTCCACCGACGAGGCCGGGCTGATCACCAGCGCGCGCGTGGTGGTCTGCTCCAGCTCGATCAGCGCGCCGCGGAGGTCGGCGAGCGCCGCATGCAGTTCGTCACGACCGCCCGGCTTGTCGAGGAGGTCGGCGCTCCGCTCGAGGACGTGCGCCGCGGCCGACTTCACGGCGCATGCGGGCGTGCCGGCGGCGTGTCCGCCGGGTCGGGGTGCCGCCTGTGCGACGACGGCGTTCAGCCATTTCAGCTCGTCGACCAGCCGGACGACCGCCCGCGCGGAGGTGCTCAGCCCGGATGGGCGGTAGGGGGTCGCGAAGAAGACGGCATCGAGGAGCCGGAAGGCGGTGTCGGCGTGCTCGATCGCGGCGTCGTGGTCGGCTTCCGACCATCCCGACCCGCGGCCGAGGACGTAGCCGACCTCGACTCGCAGTCGCGCGGCCAGCACCCGGCACGCGGAGATCGCCGCAGCACGCAGGGGGTTGCGGACCGGTGCCGGCCAGAGCACTGCGATCGCGACGATCGACGCAGCCGACGCGAGGCCCCAGCCGGCCAGGCGATCCGGGATCGAGGAGGCCGGTCCGGGCAGGGAGACCGGCAGGATGAACGACAGCAGCAATGTCGTCGTGGCGCCGGCAAGCGCTGAGCTGACGACGCCCGCGAAGAGCACGGCGAAGGCGACGAGCGCCATCGCCGCCGCCGCAAGCCAGGTCGTCTGCGACGCGAGAGTCGCGACGCAGACGAGCAGGCCGCTGACCACCGCGAGCGCTGTCTGGGCGCGGAGTCGATCGCGGATCGGCCCGGGGAAGTCGACAAGCAGGAGCATGGCGAACGAGCCGAAGGCCGCGAACGTCGCAACCGTCGGATTGCCGATCACCTTGTCGCCGAGGGCGAACATCGCCGGCATGATGAGCGCGGTTCGCCCGGCCCGGCGAAGCGCCGCGAGCCCAGGGTCGTGAGTCCGCAGCCAGGCCATGGCCCGCGGGGCCGATCCATGCCGCTGGTGCACGGCTCCCCCGCCGCCGGCTTCCGTGATCTCCGCGACCCCCACCGTCGTCATTGTGGCTCACGCCGGGCAAGCGGCGACGGGCGGCCTTCGAAGACGCGTCCGAAGCCGTGTCGTGCGGCGATCTCCGGCGCTCAACGCCGCGATCCAGCGGGCCCGCGGCATCCCCCCGCCGGCGGGGGGTTTCGTGTCGCGCGAGGTCCTCGACTCAGGCGCGTTGTGCCGTGGCCGCGGCGGCCGTGGCGGTGGTGGCGGTGGCAGTGGTGGCGGTGGTGGCGGTGGCGGCGGCGTTGGTGGTGATCATCCCTTGTGCTCGGTGTAGAGCTCTGCTGTCGCGAGGACCGTCCCGTTGTCGAGGACCCCGCCGGCGAGGAGCACGTTGCCGCTGTTGAGCAGGGTCGCCGTCGCGTGATAGCGAGCCCCGTGCATCGGGGCCGCCGCGGTCCACGTGTCGTGCGTCGGGTCGTAGATCTCCGCAGTGCGCAGGGCTCCCGAGTCGTTCAGGCCGCCGGCGACGAGAACGCGTCCGGATCGCAGCAGCACGGCATCGGCGAAGCCGCGGGGCGTGGGCATCGGACGCACCACCTGCCAGGTGTCGCGGGCGGGGTCATAGATCTCCGCGCTCGCCGTGAAGCCGGGTGCGCTGTCGCCGCCGCCGGCGACGAGGACGCGGCCGTCGCGCAGCAGGGTGGCAGTGAAGTTGGTTCTTGCGACGTGCATCGGGGCGGCCGGCGCCCAGGTGTTCGTGCCGGGGTCATAGAGTTCGGTCTGCCTGCGGAAATCGCCGGAGAAGTCCTGGCCGCCTGCGACCAGGACCTTCCCGCTCGCGAGCAGCGTCGCCGTCTGGAGGTACCGGCCGGTGATCATGTTCCCGGCCGGTGTCCACTGGTCGGTCGTCGGGTCGAAGAGCTCGGCGCTGCGCAGGCCGGCCGAGCCGTTGGCCAGGCCACCGGCGACGAGGACGTCGCCGTTGTTCAGGAGCGTGGCAGTGTGGTTGGATCGGGGATGGGCCATCGGCGCCGTGGCCGTCCAGGTGTCGGTCTGCGGGTTGTAGAGCTCGGACTCAGTGAGGTAGCCGGTCGTCAGGTTCGCGCCGCCGGCGACGAGGACCTGGCCGTCGGGAAGGAGTGTCGCCGTGTGGGCGAAGCGGCCAACCAGCATCGGACTCGCGGCATCCCAGCGCCGCGTCGTCGGGTCGTAGAGCTCGGCGGTCGAGGCGAACCCCGACCTGCCGAAGCCGCCGGTGACGAGGACCCGGCCGTCGGGCAACAGCGTTGCGGTGTGTACCTCGCGGCCGCTGCGCAGCCGGTGGACCTGCGTCCAGTGGCCGCGGCCGACGGCGGCGAGCACTACGGCAGGAACTCCAAGCGCGCAGACGAGCGCGATCGCGAAGGCGATCGGCCCGGGCGAGCGGCGACTGGCCGCGAGTTGAAGGAAGCGCTTCATCGACAGGCTGGCAGTCTAGGCGTGGTCCCGGCAAAAACGCAGCAGCGCACGGCGTCAGACGCCGACTATCATGCCGGACTCGGCCCGCCCGTGAGTACGAAGATCGCCCTGACATACCCGGGAGCATTGACCGCCGACTGCGGCCCGTACAGGCCTCCCAGGGGATGAAACGCGCCCTCAAGAACGGCTACCTGCTCTCCGTGGTGGGTGCTCTCCTCGTCGGCGGCGCGGTCGGCTGGCTCGTCTTCGGCCGCCCAGGCTCGACTTCGAATCCGCCGCCCAAGCCCGCGGGAAACGTCATTCAGGTCTCACTTCGCCGCGGCATCTACCCGTCGCTCGGCCTCGGCCTCGAGCAGCCGACATCCTGGCTGACGTCGTCGGAGACGGGTCTCCTGAGCCTGTCGAGCCCGGACGACGGTGCGACCACCGTGGCGATCTCTGACCCGGCGCCGGCGGGTGAGGTCGCGAAGCTTCGCCCGGCGATCAACAGCCAGCTCGTCAAGACGTTCGAGCCCGCGAAGATCATCGGTCGCCGGACCGGTCCGATCGGCGTAACGCCGGCGCTCACCACGGCGATCATCGGGACGACCAGGACGAGCACGAAGACCAAGGTCCTGGTCCTGTCGACGGCTGTCACGAGCAAGTATCGGACCTACAGCATCCAGGTGCTGTTCAAGAGCCTCAGCCCGTCGCCGCAGAGTCTGCTTGAGGTCCAGCACATGCTCGCGTCGATCCGTTTCTTCGCCCCGACCAGCTGAGGTTTGCTCGTCGCCGGGCGAGCGCTCCGCTGGGCGAGCCCTGGCTTCGCTTGAACCGGTCCGCGTCGCGTGGCGGCCGTCCCCCCGCAGTGTGGCCGACCTGATCGCCGCGATCGAGTCTGTCTTCATGTCGTGACGAACACGAACACCGTTCGGATCCGAACACCGTTCGTATCCGAACACCGTTCGCGTTGACCGGGACGGGGTCACGCCCGATTCTCCAGAGGTTCAGTCGCGACCGCGTCGCGCGGAACGCAGCCACCGACCAAACCGAGACGCAAGGACCACACGACTTACCGGCGACACCCCGAGGGCTGACCGTCTGGAGCAGCCACTCGCGGTGTCGCAGGTCTTGCCGAGCCTCAGCGGTCGAGGCCGCCGAAGCGCCGGCGCAGCGTCAGTCCGGCGCCCAGCATCAGCAGACCGAGCAGCCCGA
>DASZKP010000013.1:0-37821 GCA_035553395.1 Solirubrobacteraceae bacterium
AGACGATCAGCAGGCCGACGAGCAGCGGCGAGCGCCGCAGGATCTGGATGTCCTTGATCAGCAGCCAGCGCATCCCTAGTGGCCCTTCCGCTGGAGGAACGCCACGAACGCCTGCTCGAGATCCGACTCCCCCGCCCCGCCCGAGCCCAGCCGACCCGGCTGCGGCCCCGCCGGCCCGAGCCCGCCCGCGACCGGCCCAACGGAATCCGGGACACCCCCCGCCGACCCGTCATCCTCGCCGCCCTCGAGCGCGACAGCGGCCTTGAGCATCGCCGGCGTCCCGCTGAAGAGGAGCTCGCCGTCGGCGAGCACGAGCACCCGCTGGGCGTGGCGCTCGGCCTCGGCGATGTCGTGGGTCGCGAAGACGACGCCGGTCCCCCGGTCGGCCAGCCGCGTGATGAAGTTCCACAGCCGCTGGCGCTGGCGGGGATCCAGCGACGCGGACGGCTCGTCGAGCAGGAGGACGACGGGGTCGCCGAGCAGGCCGACGGCGATGTTCACGCGCTGGCGGTTGCCGCCCGAGAGCCGGCCGAGCTCGTCGTCGGCGCGGTCGACGAGGTCCGTCTGGCGGAGCATCCGGACGACCTCGGCCTGGGGATCGGCGAGGCGCTCGAGGCGGGCGAAGAGGCGGAGGTTCTCGGCGACCGACAGCTTCTCGTAGACCGCCGTCTGCTGGGGCACCCAACCCACGCGGGTGTCAGCGCCGCCCGACCGGGTGACGCTGCCGGCGGTCGGCTTGCGGATTCCGGCGAGGATCGACAGCAGCGTGGTCTTGCCGGCGCCGTTGGGCCCGATGATCGCGAGCAGCTCGCCGGCGGCGACCGAGAAGCTGACGTCGCGGAGAGCCCGGCGGTCGCCGAAGTGCATGCTCACGCCGTGTACCTCGAGCGGCGCGTCTGCGACGGCCGGCGGCCGGTCGGGTGTCGTTGCGTCGTCCTGCACGGAGCGCGAGGCTACCCGGGCGAGCGGGTCCTTGACGCGTTCCAGGCCTCGAGGACGACGTGGCGGCGGAGGTAGAGGATCGTTTCGCGCAGGACGGCTGCCAGCGGGAGGGCGATCAGAGCGCCGACCAGACCGTAGACGGCGTCGCCGAAGAGCAGGGCGAAGATCACCAGGAGCGGGTTGATCCGCAGGGCGTGGCTGAAGATCTGCGGGGCGACGACGTGGCCCTCGAGCTGCTGGAGAGCAAGGAACAGCAGGCCGACCCAGACGGCGGTCAGGGGATTGACGAACAGGGCGACGACGATCGGCGGGACGGCGCCGAGCAGGGGCCCGATGAACGGGACGAGCTCCATCACGCCGAAGAACGCCCCGAACGCGAAGGCGTAGGTCCGACCGTCGGGGAAGATCCCGAGCACGCCGAAGAGGTAGAGCGCGAGGCCTGCCGTCGCGCCCATCACCGCGCTGAACAGGAGCTGGCCGCGGACGTAGCCGGAGACGGCCCGCTGGACGCGGAGCGGATAGTCGTCCTGCGGCGAGCCGTCGCCCGGCATGATCGTCCGCACGAGGCCGCCGATCTGGGCGCCGTAGACGAGCATGTAGACGCTGAGCACGAGGATCAGGACGAGGTCGAGCGAGACGCTCGCGGCCTTCGTCAGGAGGGCCCCGCTGAAAGCGACGAGCGAGCTCGACCCCTTGACGAGCTGGTCGCCGAGCGTCTGGAGAGCCGTCGCCCCCTGCTTGACGAGCTGGATGTGGATGCCGTTGCGGTCGAAGAACCGCTGCGTCGCCGCCAGCCGCTTGTTCGCCTGGTCGACGAGGGCCGGGACGTTGTGGCGAAACGACCCGACCTGGTCTGAGATCGGCGACGACAGCAGGTAGCCGATGCCGACGACCCCGGCGAAGAACGACACGTAGACGAGCAGGACGGCCAGGCCGCGGGGGACGCGGAGCCGGTGGAGGAAGCCGACGAGCGGGTTGAGGATCAGGGCGATCAGGCTGGCGACCACGAACAGGAGGACGACGTTGCGGGCGGCGCGGACCGCCGACCAGACGCCGAGCGCGGCGATCAGGAGGAGGACGAGCTGGACGTTGCGGGCCAGCACGAGCGGCTCCGGCGCGACCGGCTGCGGCGCTGTCGCGGGCGCCGGCCCCGCCGCCGGGTCCTCGGGCGGGGTGGCGGCCGGCGCGTCGGGTTCTGAGCGGTGCTGGGTGGTCGAGCCCATCACAGAGAGTATGCCCCGGCCGCCCGTCCCCGACGACCCGGAGTCCCGGTGCCCCCGGGCGCGGGTGCGGGTCGAGCGCGGGTTCGACGCGGGGTCGGCGCGGGCCGTGCGCGGGCGCGGCGGCGGGTCGGGCGGCGGGCGGGGCGCGGGCAGGGGATGCGCAGCCGACGGCGCATCGGGTTAGGCTCGCGGGGTTGACTGGTTCAGCACAAGCCGTGGAGGCATCGATCCTCTTCCTGGGCGATGTCGTCGGCAGCGTCGGCCGGCGGGCGCTCCTGCGGACGCTGCCGGTGCTGCGGGAGCGCTACGAGCCGACCTTCGTCGTCGTCAACGGCGAGAACGTCGCCGGCGGCCTGGGGATCACACCGAAGCTGGCCGACGAGATGCTCGGGGCGGGCGTCGACGCGATCACGCTCGGCAACCACGCCTACCACCACCGGGAGATCTACCCGTACCTCGACCGGGAGTCGCGGATCGTCCGCCCGGCGAACTACCTCAAGGGCCAGCCGGGCCGGGGCCACACGGTGGTCGAGCGGGACGGCATCAGGCTGGGTGTGATCAACCTGTCGGGCAACCTGTACCTGAAGGCGGGTCGGTCGGCCTTCGCCGAGGTCGACGGGATCCTCTCGGACCTGCGGGGAAAGGTCGACCACGTCCTGGTCGACATGCACGCCGAGGCGACGAGCGAGAAGATCGGCATGGGCTGGCACCTCGACGGCCGGGTCAGCGTCGTCGTCGGCACGCACACCCACGTCCCGACGGCCGACGCGCGGGTCCTCCCGAAGGGGACCGCGTACATCACCGACGTCGGCATGACCGGCCCGCGGGGCGGGGTGATCGGCGTCAAGCGCGAGCAGGCCCTCGAGTCCCTGGTCACGCAGATGCCGGTTCGCTTCTCGACGTCCGAGGAGGACCCGTGGGTGATGGGCGTGATCGTCCGCTGCGGCGCGCCGCTGCGAGCCGAGTCGATCGAGCAGATCCTGATGCCCTCAAGCTGACGCCAAGGAGATCGCGATGGCCTACACCCCACCCCAGGAGATCCTCGACCGCTACGCGAGGGTGTTCGTCGACTTCGCGCTCGGCGGCGGCAGCGGGATCAAGCCGGGCGAGGTCGTCCGGGTCGTCGGGCACGAGGCGGCCAAGCCGCTCTACGCCGCGGTCAACAGGGCGGTCTGGCGGTCGGGCGGCCACGTGATCGGCCAGTATCTGCCCGACGACGCCGAGCCCGAGAACCTCCGGCGTGGGTTCTTCGAGATCGCCTCCGACGAGCAGCTCGACTTCTTCCCGGCGCGGCTGACGCGGGGCATGGTCGACGAGCTCGACCACCAGATCGCGATCATCTCGACGAGCGACCCGAAGGCCCTGCAGACCGTCGAGCCGAGCCGGATCATGCGAGCCGGACGGGCGATGAAGCCGCTGATGGACTGGCGGCGGGAGAAGGAGAGCGCGGGGAACTTCACGTGGACGCTCGGCCTCTACGGGACGCCGGCGATGGCCGCGGAGGCCGGCCTCTCGGAGGAGGAGTACTGGCAGCAGATCATCGACGCGTGCTTCCTCGACGACGAGGATCCGATCGCCCGGTGGAAGGGCGTCAGCGCGCAGATCTCCGACTACGTCGGCCGGCTCGACGCCCTGGAGATCGACCGGCTGCACGTCGAGGGCGAGGACGTCGACCTGTGGATCTCGCTCGGCGAGCAGCGCTGCTGGATCGGCGGGAGCGGTCGCAACATCCCGAGCTTCGAGATCTTCACGAGCCCGGATTGGCGGGGGACGGAGGGGTGGATCCGCTTCAACCAGCCGCTCTACCGCTACGGCAACCTGATCTCGGGGATCCGCCTGGAGTTCGCCGGGGGCCTCGTCGTGAAGGCGACGGCCGACCAGAACGAGAACGTCCTGCGGGAGATGGTCGCGACCGAGAACGCCGACAAGGTCGGCGAGTTCTCGATGACCGACAGCCGGTTCTCGCGGATCACGAAGTTCATGGCCGAGACGCTGTACGACGAGAACGTCGGCGGACCGTTCGGCAACACGCACGTCGCGCTGGGCTCGGCCTACCACGACTGCTACGACGGCGACCCGGACGGCGTCAGCCCGGACGAGTGGGCGCGTCTGGGGTTCAACGACTCGAGCGTCCACACCGACATCGTCTCGACGACCGACCGGACGGTCACGGCGACGCTCCGCGGGGGCGCCGAGCAGGTCATCTACCGGGACGGGCGCTTCCAGCTGTAGATCTTTCGGACCGCTTCCCGGCGCGACCGGCGGCCGGCGCTCGAGGAGCCGGGCCGGGGCTCGGGCGGGTCCGCGTCAGCCGGCGGGCGCGGCGATCAGCTCGACCGGCGTGTGGTCTGCGGCGGCGGTCCGCGCGTCGAGCGGGTCAGCTGGCGAGCCGTCGTCGAAGCGTCCGAGCAGGGCGATGATCGCCGGGGCGAAGAACCACGGGATGTAGAGGTAGAACCAGTAGGTCACGCCGAGCTCGATCGCGATCAGGACGGCGGCGCAGAGCGCGGCGAGGCCGATCACGTCCGGCCGCCGGGGGACGAGCGCGAGGCCGATCGCGAGGCCGACGCCGGCGATCTGGACGGCCGTCTGCTCCCACTGGAGGCCGCCGTAGAGGCCCCAGACGGAGAACGGGGCCGGCCGGGTCGCCTGGTAGGAGACGGTCCGCTGGTAGATCAGCGAGAGCGAGTCGTGGGCGAGCGCGGGGATCGAGACGACGGCGGCCGTCGCGACGAAGGCGACGCCGAACAGCGCCAGCCCGCGGGCCCGCCGGGCCCGGCTGGGCTCCTCGAGGAGCCCGTGCGTCGCGAGCAGGGGGGCGAGCGCGAGCGGGGCGAACTTGGTCAGCCCGGTCAGCGCCCCGAGCACGCCGCGACGGACCGGCCTCGCGGCGAACAGCAGCGTCGCGAGCAGGAGGGCGGCGACGAGCGCGTCGTTGGTGTTGCTCTCGGCCGCGTACAGCGTGAACGGGAAGGCCGCCCACGCGTAGGCGAGGGCGATGCCGAGCGTCGGCCCGCGGATCATCCGGCCGATCAGGAAGAGCAGGGCGATGCAGCACAGGTCGAAGACGATCGACGCGGCGTGGGCCGCGGGGAGGTCGTCCCAGCGGCCGCTGAAGCCGAACGCCTCGACGAAGGGGACGTAGGCCTCGTAGGAGACCGGGCCGTAAGTGTCGCCGCGGGGGTTGTCGGTCGGCCAGGTTCCGTACAGGGCCTGGCCGTCGACGATCTTCTGGGCGCCGATCACGCCGGCGTAGCCGACGTCGATCACGTTCGAGTCCGTCACGTTGAGGGCGATCCGGAAGCCGATCAGAAAGACCAGGCCGACGGTCAGCCAGGGGACCGGCACGGCGAGCTTCAGCGGCCCGGGCGAGCGGGCGCGGCGGTGCAGGCCGATCCAGAGCATGCGGCCGAGCAGGTAGAGCATCGGCGGGTAGGAGAGCGGCACCGACTGGTAGATGTCCGCGTGGTCGAAGTAGGCCAGCGAGACCGAGAAGGACACGAGCACGAGCAGGTCGAGGTGGAGCAGGCGCCACGGCCGGCGGCGGTCGAAGAACGCGGCTACGAAGAGCAGGCAGAGGGGGATCCAGACGTATAGGGCGCTGACCCGGCGGCCGAAGGCCCCGGGGTAGCCGCGGGCCATCGTCCAGGCGACCCAGAAGCTCGTCCAGGCCTCTCGGACACGTCCGGTCGCATCGTCGATCAGGACCTGGGCGGCCTCCTTGCCGGCGGGGGTGAAGTAGCTGACCTGCCACTGGTCGGGGCCCTTCTCGTAGGCCACGGGGTAGGCGCCGCGATTGGATCGGATCGCCGCGGCGACCGACGGGATCCGCGCGGCGATCACGATCACCTGATTCGGCGTGCGGACGTGGTACGGCGGGCGGCGGTCGAGCAGGCTCGGGCGAAACAGGGCGCCGGGGGCGACGACGGCGGGCCCGGAGGACAGCGTCGCGAGGAGCCCGGTCGAGGCGGTCGGCCGGCCGGCGGCGAGAGCGGGGGTCGAGGCGATCGGCCGGCCGGCGGCGAGCGCGGGGGTCGCCGCGGCGAGCAGGAGGACGGGGGTCAGCAGGGCGAGGACGGCGCGCCGGGAGCCGGCGGTCAGCGTGGCGAGGACGGCGCGCGTCGAGCCAGCGGTCAGCGTGCCCAGGACTGCGGCCCTCAAGCCGGCGACCCCGGGCTGGCCGCGGCGGCGGTGTATCCCCCCCGGCCGGCTTCGATCGAGGCCGGCGTCAGGCCGAAGTGGCCGAGCACGAGCGGGGCGACGTCCTTGATCGACCACTGCTCGCGGTGGGGCACGTCGCCGTCGAGGCCGGTGCAGATCAGCGGGGCGAGCGAGTCGCTGGCGTGGAGCGAGCCGTGGCTCCCGCCGCCGACGTGGTGGCCCCCGCCCCAGTCGCAGAACTCGTAGGCCGGGGCCGCCGAGAGCAGGATCTCGCCGGAGGTCGGACAGGCGAGGGCGTCCCAGGCGCGGCCGAGGACGTCGGGGTAGTGGTCCGAGCGAAAGACGCCTGCGTCGATCCGGGCGTCGACGGTCCCGAGCTGGCCGCGGACGTGCCAGCGGCGTCCGCGCAGGTCGCTGGCCTGCCCGCCGGGCGCGAAGCGCAGCTCGCCGCGGGCGCCGGCGAGCACGCCGAGGAGGCCGTCGGGGGAGTCCTCGCGCCACATCACTAGGTCGACCCCGGGGATCGCGCGCGTCCTGGCGATCAGCTCGTCCCGGCGGGCGTCGGCGTCGCCGAGCAGGTAGATCATCGCCGAGCGCTGGGCCGGGCAGAGCGCGATCTCGGCGTCCTGCGGTCGGGTGTCGGCCGGCTGGAGGGTGGCGAAGTCAGACAGCTCGTCGGCCAGCGAGATCGACCGCTCGATCGCCCCGTGGGCGTGGTCGGCGACGACGATCACGGCGTGGTCGGCGAGGAACGCCTCCGGCCCGCCGGCGGCCTCGACGAGGCGGGCGAGCTGGCGGTCGGCGAGCGCGATCGAGTCGACCTGGGCGTGGGGGCCGTGCTTGTGGGAGTAGGCGTCGTTGTCGGGCAGGGAGAGCAGCATGAAGTCGAACAGGTCGTGCTCGACCAGATAGGTGCCCACGCAGCCGGAGTGCTGGTCGCGGATCCCGGGCATCCCGACCATGCCGCGGCAGCCGGTCTCGCGACTGGCGAAGATGTCGGCGTAGAAGAGCTCCTTGGGCCCCATCACCGGGTGGCGGACGAGCGTCCTCGAGGCGACCCGGCTGAGCGTCGTCTCGAGCGACGGCTCGTGGAGATGGCGGCCGCGGTACATCAGGTAGGTCGTCCCGGCCGTGCGGATCCCGGCGTCGTCGAGCGACTCGAAGATCGTCAGCTGGTCGGCGGCGAGATGGACGCGGTTCATGTTGTAGATCGTGTCGGTCAGCTGCCGGGCGAGGCCGAAGCGACGGGACGCGCGGAAGCTGGATCCGTACTCGACGTAGCGGCCCTCGCCGCGGTGGAACCAGTTCATCGAGGGGATCAGGTGGCGGTCCTGGCCGACGCCGGTCACGATCGACGCGGCGCAGACCGGCGTGACCGACGGGAAGACGGCGACCATGTCGCGGACGTAGGTGCCCCTGTCGATCAGCAGCTCGAGGATCGGAGCCCGGCCCTCGGCGATCGTCCGCTCGAGCATCGCCGGCTTGGCGCCGTCGATCACGACGAGGATGAGCTTCCTGCTCACCGGAGGATGCGCAGGCCGGCGTACTTCTCGCCCTCCCGCCGGCGGGCGCCGTAGAGCAGCCGGGCGAGGAGGATCAGGGCGAGGAAGGAGACCGGCGGGGCGAAGATCGCGAGCGCGGCGAGGACGAGGGCGGCGGCGTCGACGTAGACCGTCAGCGCGTCCCGGGCCGCGCCTTCGGCGAGCCGGCCGCGGGTTCGGGCCAGCAGCGGGCTGGACGCGAGGTGGGCGAGCCCGGCGCAGAGCACGCCGGCGGCCAGGCCGATCCAGAGGCTGTCGTGATGCTCGGCGAGGACGGCGGCGAACAGCAGCGCCCCGACGCCGATCCCCAGGCCGGCGACGGCCGACCCGAGCGGGCCGGTCTCGAAGCGCTCGGAGCCCTGCCGGCGGGCAAGGACGTAGGTCAGGCCGAGGGCGACCACGACCGCGAGCAGGAAGACCACGGCCTGCAGGAAGGAGAAGTCGGTGTGGGTGAAATCGAGCGCCAGGCCGTGGGTCAGGCCGAGGTCATCGGATGCGATCGCACCGGCCAGCAGAGCCGGGAGGAACGGCCGCAGACCCGCCGCGGCGGCGAGTCCGGCTCCCTGGGCTATGTACAGGATCGTGTTCATCGTCCGCTACGGTTCAGGGGCATGACGATAACCGACGGCTCCGACCGCGGAGCGGATCAGCGCGCCGCGGACACCGACCCGACACAACCCGCCCAGGCCCCGGTCCGCCCCCGGCGACCGGCGTCGCGCGAGATCGAGCGCTACACGAGCCTGTTCGCGGCGCGGACCCGGATGATGCGCTCGTCGGCGATGCGCGACCTGATGGCGATCACCGAGCACCCCGAGGTGATCTCGCTCGCCGGGGGGCTCCCCGACACGTCGACCTTCCCGCCGGAGCTGTTTCGCGAGGTGATGGGTCAGGTCGCCGAGCGGGCGACGGCCCGGGCCCTCCAGTACGGGCCGACCGAGGGGCTGGCGGGGGCGAAGGACTGCGTGATCGAGGTGATGGCCGCCGAGGGGATGGCCGTCTCGCGCGACGAGATCCTGATCACGACGGGCGGCCAGCAGGTGATCGACCTGGTCTGCAAGGCGCTGATCGACCCGGGCGACGTGATCATCGCCGAGGCGCCGACGTACCCGGGCGCGGTGCCGACCTTCTGCTCCTACGAGGCCGAGGTCATCCAGATCGAGATCGACGGCGACGGGATGCGGGTCGACCGGCTCGAGGAGACGCTCGCGACGCTCGCGGCCGCCGGCCGGCGGCCGAAGTTCATCTACACGATCCCGACCTTCCAGAATCCCGGCGGCGTGACGATGTCGCTGGCCCGCCGCCGGCAACTGGTCGAGGTCGCCCGCGTGCAGGAGCTGCTCGTGCTCGAGGACAACCCGTACGGCCTGCTGCGCTACGAGGGCGAGCCGCTGCCGACGCTGCGCTTCATCGACGGCGGGGATCTCGTGATCTACCTGGGGACCTTCTCGAAGATCCTCTCCCCCGGCCTGCGTCTCGGCTGGGCGGTCGCGCCGCGGCCGGTGCTCGCGAAGATGAACCTCGGCAAGCAGGCGGCCGACCTCTGCTCGTCCTCGACGACGCAGCACTTCGTCGCCGCGTACTTCCAGACCGGCGGCTGGCTCGAGTACATCGCCGGCCTGCGGGAGCTCTACCGTCGCCGGCGCGACGTGATGCTCGACGCCCTCTCCGAGCACTTCCCGGCCCAGGCCCGGTGGACCCACCCCCACGGTGGCCTGTTCATCTGGGTGACGCTGCCCGACTACATCGACACGACCGACCTCCTGGCCCGGGCGCTCGACGAGAAGGTCGCCTTCGTGCCGGGGGCGGCCGCGTACATCGACGGCCGCGGGGGGTCGTCGATGCGGCTGAACTTCTCCGGCGTCAGCGAGGAGCTGATCCGCGAGGGCGTGCGCCGGATCGGCAAGACGATCGCGGCGCAGGTCGCCCTCTACGGGGCCGTCTCCGGCACGACGGCGCCGGCCGGGGGGATCCCGGCCCGCGCGTCGGTCGTGCTCCCGCCCGAGCTCCAGCCGGCGCCCGAGCCGCGCGAGCCGGACACCGGGCTGGCCGACGTCTTCGAGCTGCCCCGTCGCCCGCGCGGCGACGGCGAGGCCCGACCGGGCCAGAAGCGGCGCTGCTAGTGGTCGGAACCTGATGGCGCGCGCCGCGCTGCCGGTGGTCGGGGCCTGATGGCGCGCGCGGCGCTGCTGGTGGTCTGGGACTGATGGCGCGGGTCGCGCTGCTGCGGGGCGGCCGGTCGCTCGAGCGGCAGGTCTCGCTGAAGTCGGGCGCGCGCGTCGCGGATGCGCTCCAGCGACTCGGCCACGAGGCGATCGACATCGACGTCGGCGGGGATCTGATCGATCGACTCCTGGCCTGCGAGCCGGAGATCGCCTTCATCGCGCTGCACGGGCGCGACGGCGAGGACGGGACGATCCAGGAGCTGCTCGAGATCCTCGGCATCCCGTACACGGCGTCGGGCGTCTCGGCGTGCATCCACTGCTCCGACAAGGTGCTCGCCAAGCACGCGATGGTCGACGCAGAGCTGCCGACGCCGGATTTCTACGCCTTCAACGAGACCGCCTTCAAGGAGCTCGGGGCGGCCCGGGCGCTGCCTGAGATCGAGCGTCGGCTGGGCTTCCCGCTGGTCGTCAAGCCGGCCGGCCAGGGGTCGGCGCTGGGAGTCAAGTTCGCCGCCTGCGCCGGCGACGTGCCGGCCGCGCTGGTCGCGGCGTTCTCCTACGACCGGAAGGTCCTGATCGAGCGGTTCGTCGACGGCCGGGAGCTGGCCGTGTCGATCCTCCAGAGCGCCGACGGGGGGAGCGCGCAGGCGCTGCCGGTGCTCGAGGCGGTTCCGCGGGAGCAGGGCTTCCACGACTTCTTCGCCGCCCGCTACGAGATCGGCCGGACGACCTTCGTCTGCCCGGCCGTGCTGCCGGCGGAGATCACGGCCGGGGCGCAGGAGCTCGCGCTGGCCGTCTACGAGGAGCTCGGCTGCTACGGCTTCGCCCGGGTCGACCTGATGCTCGAGGCCGGGACGGACCGGCTCGAGGTGCTCGAGGTCAACGCGATCCCCGGCCTGACCGACACCAGCCTGCTCCCCCAGGCCGCGGACGCGGCCGGGATCTCCTTCGACGCGCTGATCTCACGGATCCTCGACTCCGGGCTGGCCCGAGCGGCGCGGGCGGCCCGCGGCGCGGGCCTCACCTCCGGGCGCGAGCTCGCATGATCAGCGGCGTCGGCACGAGGCAGCCGTCACTCGCGGCCCCGGGGCAGGCGGTGCCGCGGGCGAGCAGGGAGCCGGCGGCCGGCCGCTGACTGGTGACGACGTAGTTGTCGAGCAGCTGGGGTCGGGATGACGGCCGCAGCGCCGGCAGCCGGTCGAGCTCCCAGTAGAGCTGGTTCTGCTCGGCCCAGTGGACGGCCGAGCTGGCCGGGGCGCCGCTGAAGTCGGGGACGACGGCCGCGCGCTGGGCGGCGCCGGACGGGCTGCCGAGAAAGCAGGTCAGCTGGCCGACGGCGACCGTCGCACCCCGCGCGACGCGGGCGTCGGCGGCCGGCTTCTGGGTCCGGGCGGTGGGAAGGCAGAGCGAGCGCAGCGAGAACGCCTGGGGGATCGACATCCGCAGACCCGCCTTGTACAGTCGGCTGTAGGCGGCGCCGAGGTCGTAGGTCTGGGTGACCTTCGGCACGACGATCGGGCGCTTCGCCGGGGTCCGGGCCGCCAGGCCGGCCGGGGCCAGGGCGCCGACGAGACAGGCGAGAACCGGGACGGCGCTGCTCGGGCGGGGACGCCTCACTGCTTTCAATCTACGCCCAAGCCGCCGCGCGCGAACGTCGTCGGCTCAGCCGGCCGGCCCGGCGGGCGCCGAGGCGACGGGCTTGGGTCCGCCGGTCTCGTCGACGAAGTGGATGTGGGGAACCTCGATTCGCGGGAGGCGAAGCCGCGGGTCGACGACGGTCGTCCCCTGCGCGGCCCGCGTCGCGATCCAGCTGCCGGCGGTGCGCCCGGCGGCGTCCTCGACGTGGATCGCGAGACCCTCGACCGTCGAGTCGGGGCCCGGAGCGAGGCCGGTCGCCAGGCCGGAGAAGATGTCACCGAAGCGGAAGCGGAGTCTGCGCAGGTCGGTGACCCTCAGCGAGACCGCGTAGGCCATCCCCCGGACGGCGGGGTCGACGGGGATCTGGCGGACGCCGGCGCGGATCACCGAGCCGGGCGGCAGGCCTGCGATCAGGGTCCGGATGTTGTCGTCGAGCTGCTTGCGCTCGCGGGCCGGGGCGACCCTGTCGAGCATCGGCATCGCGGCCGGCTGCTGGCCGGGCGCCGTGCGCAGGACGCCGTCGAGGTAGAACGAGGCCCCGGGGGCCTGGCCGCCGGTCTTGTCGGTCGTGACGAACTGGGTCAGGGCGGGGTCGGTCGGCGCGACGACGGAGGCGATCATCGCGCCGCGCCAGCCGGCTCCGGCATAGACCGAGGCCGTCGTCGGGTCGGTCTCCAGCGGGCCGCTGCCGGCCGGCGGATGGATCGCGGCGGCGGGAAGCATGATCTGGAGCCGTTGCGCCCCGGGCGCCGCCGCACGGGGGGCGATCAGGGCGGCCGAGGCCCCGGGGACGACCGTGGCCGCGACGCTCGCCGGGTTGAGCACGGGCGGCCGGCCGCCGCCGGAGAACGGGCCGCCGAGCAGCACGACGACGATCGCGGCGCCGACGATCACGAGCGCGGCTCCCGCGGCGAGCGCGCGGCGGCGGCTCACCTACGGCACCCGGTGCTTGATCGTGACCTCCGCCGGCGGTCGGGTGGTCTTCCAGAGGTGGTCGGCCATCGGGTAGGCGGAGATCGAATCCGCCCGGGTCACCCTCCGCGAGTGCTGGCGACCGGTCGTCGTGTAGACGGTCCACTGGGCGGCGCCGGCCGGCTCGTAGCGGGTCGACGTCTGCGACTGGTAGCTGTTGCCGAGGCTCTGGATCTCCGTCCCGATCGCCGGCGCCGCCTTGGCGAAGCCGAGCCGGTAGATCGATCCGGTCTGGACGCCGTCGAGCCGGATGCCCCACGTCCCGGCGGTCTTGAAGCGGAAGACGTCGAGCGTGACCAGCGCGCCCGGCGAGACGTCGTTGTAGAGCTGGCAGCGGTAGGCCATCGAGTTGGCGGCCTTGACCTCGGTGAAGACGACGTAGGCGGCGTGTGCCCCGCAGTTGTCGAGCGCGATCCCGCTGCCGGACCGGTAGACGCCGGCCTGGATCAGGCCGGGGTCGGTGTTGTCGCTCTGGAGGACGTCGCGCTGCACGACGAACTCGTCATCCGCCTGGGCGAGGCCGGCCGCGGGTGTGACGAGCGAGACGACCGACCCGTAGGTCGACGTGTTGAGGCCGAGCGTGCCGAAGTCGGGACCCGAGTCCGAGCGCGCGGCGGTGGGACCGATCAGCCAGAGCGTGAGCCCGGCGGCCGTCGCGAGGCGGACGAGCGACCGTCGTGCCCGGGGACGCGTCGCAGCGGCTGGGGCGCCCCAGCCGCCGGGGTGGCGTGACCCGCGCGCGGCGAGAGGGTCGGGCACGGCGCCATCTTAGCCGGGGTCGCTCGGGCGGTGGAGAAAGCTTCAGCGGTCGGCCGGGACTACGACTCGCCGGCGCCGAAGTCCTCGGGTGAGACCTGGTCGAGGAACTCCTTGAACTTCTCGACGACGTCGTCGGTGTCCTCGACCTCGTGCTCGAACTCGATCGCCGACTCCGCGATCACCTCGTCGGCGGCGAAGATCGGGGCGCCGGCGCGGACGGCGAGGGCGATCGCATCGCTCGGGCGGGAGTCGATCTCCATCTCACGGCCGTTGACGCTGAGCGTGATCGACGCGTAGAAGGTGTTCTCGCGGAGCTCGGTCACGGCGATCTGGGTGCAGCGGACCTCGAGCTCGCCGAGCATCGAGCAGAGCAGGTCGTGCGTCATCGGCCGGGGCGTCGTCGCGCCCTGGAGCTTCATCAGGATCGAGGCGGCCTCGGGGTGGCCGATCCAGATCGGGAGGAAGCGGTTTCCGTCGACGGTCTTCAAGAGGACGATCGGCTGCTTGCCGACCATGTCGAAGCTGACGCCGTAGATCACCATCTCCTGCACTAGAGAGCTCCACTCCGATCGGGTGAAAACTCAGTATAGGTAGGCGTTGCGGCCGGCCGGCGGGGTCGCCGGGCGCCGAGCTGGAGCGTCAGCACGCCGCCGAGAATGAACGGAATGAAGTTGGCCACGTGCAGCACCAGAGCATAAGGCAGGGCCGCGGTCTGGGAGATGCCATAGGCCTTGAGCGCGAGCAGGGCGGCTGCCTCGAAGACGCCGACGGCCGCGGGGGGCGAGGGGAGGATCATCGCGAGGCCGAGCGCGACGATCACGAGCACGCCGGCGGCGAAGTCGAGCTTCGGCTGGAAGGCGAGCAGGACGAGCCAGGCCCAGAGGGCGCTGACGAGCCAGATCGCGATGCTCCAGACGAACGCCTCGAAGGCGACGCGCCGGTCGCGCAGGCCGGAGAGCCCGGTCGCCAGGTCGGCGGTGAAACCCTCGACCCGCTCCTGGGTGAGGCGGGGCAGGCGGGCGAGCGGGCGCAGGACGAAGCGCAGCGGCCGGTCGCCGTGGACGGCGAGGACCCAGATCGCGGCTGCGAAGACGGCGGCGAGGACGGCTGCGAAGACGGCGGCCGGGCCGAACCAGCTGACCCTGGGGAGCCAGGGTGCGGCGCAGAAGAAGATGATCAGGATCGAGAGGACGTCGTAGGCGCGCTCGACCACGACGGTGCCGACGATCTCGGCGGGCGGCGTCCCGGCGCGCTGCGTGAGCGCGACGACGCGGGCGGCCTCGCCGGCTCGTGCGGGCATGATGTTGTTGAACAGGTAGCCGATCATCGTCGCCGCGACGATCGGCCCGCGGGGCGGCCGGCGACCGGTCGCAAACAGCGAGCGCCAGCGCATCGCCCGCATCAGCGTGGCGAGCACGAACGCGCCGAAGGCGGGGATCAGCCACCAGTAGTCGCTGGTCTGGAGGGCGCGCCAGGCCTGGGAGAAGCGGACGTTGCGCATCGTCAGGTAACCGAAGCCGACCGCGAGCAGGACGGTCGCGGCCTGGAGCGCCACACGGCGGCGCGCCCGGCCGCGCGGCGATCTGGGCGCGACGGACGGCCCGGCCAAGCCGTCCTCGTCTTGAGGGGCACCCACGTCACGAGCCTACCAAGGGCCCGCGGGAACCCGCGTGTTAGGGTCGAGGTGGGTGGCCATGCTCGCGACGAACTACACGCCGATCTCGATCATCTCGCTGGTCTCGTTGGTCGGCGGGTACGGCGGGCTGTGGCTGCTGTGGCGCCTCGTCTTCAGCTCGAAGCGGACGCACGACGACACGCACGACCGGGCGCGCAGGGCCGCGGCGCTGGAGGCGGCGCAGCGGCGTGAGGACGCGACCGAGCCCGACTGACTCGAGCTGACGCCGCCCCGGCCGGGCGTCCTCGCGCGGGCCGTCAGGGCAGGCGGGAGCCGAGCAGCGTCGAGGCGACGGCGGCGCCGCCGAGCAGGAGCAGGCCGGCGAGCGCGAACTGGACGGTGATGTCGTTGCGCTTGGGCCTGGAGCCGAGCTGGCTGCCGAGCGTCTTGTAGATCCCCTCGAGCGACCCGGCGTCGGTGGCCGAGTAGGCGTGGGCGTGCGAGGCGGCGGCGATCTCGGCCATCAGCTGGGGATCCGGGGGGACGGCGGCGACGCCGCTGAACGAGCCGGGATCGGGGATCGTCGCGCCCGCGGTGCCGAGCCCGATCGTGTAGATCGGGACCCGCAGGGCGCCGGCCTGCGTCGCGACCGCGACGGGGTCCTCGCCCTGGTTGGCGGAGCCGTCGGAGAGCAGGACGATCGCCGAGGTCTCGGGCTTGAGCTTGGCCGGATGCGGCAGGAGGGTCAGGGCCAGCGAGAGGGCGTCGCCGGTGGCGGTTGCGCCGTTTGCGACCTGGGCGGCGATCAGCTCCTGGACCGGCGTGCGGTTCGTGGTCGGGGCCTGGACGCCGTCGGGGGCGCTTGAGAAGGTCACGACACCGACCTTGACGCCGGCGGGGAGCTTGCTCATGAAGGTGGCCGCGGCGTGCTCGGCGGCCGCCAGGCGGGTCGGCTGGACGTCGGTGGCCGACATCGAGCCGGAGTGGTCGAGGACGAGCATGATCGAGGCGTCGGCGTCGGCGACGCGAGTCGTGTGGTTGGGGCGGGCGAGCGTCGTGACGAGTACGGCGATCGCGAGCAGCAGCAGGGCGACGGGGATGTGGCGGCGCCAGGAGAGGCCGCCGGCGGCGGCGATCCGCAGGCTGGCGATCGCCGGGAAGCGGACGGCGTAGCGCTCGGCCCGGCGGCCGGCGAGGATGTGCAGGCCGAGCAGGAGGGGAACCGCGAGCAGGCCGAGCAGCCACAGCGGGTTGGTGAAGCTCATCGCAGGCGGCGCCCCAGCTCGAGCAGCCAGTCGCCCTCGGTCGAGAGCGTGACATGGTCGACGCGGGCCCGCCGCAGTGCGGCGGTCAGCTCGGCGCGACGGGCGGCCTCCAGCTCGGCGAAGCGTTCGCGTACGCGGCGGGAGGTGTCGACCTCGAGCGTGTCGCCGGTCTCGGGATCGACGACGACGAGGCGCCCGACCGCCGGCAGGTCGCTTTCGCGGGGGTCGCCGACCTCGACCGCGAGGACGGCGTGGCGGGCGCGCAGCGAGGTCAGCGTGCGGACCCAGTCGTCCTGCTCGCGGAAGTCGGAGATCACGGCGACGAGGCCGGGCGCCTTGGCGCTCGTGGCGAGCGCCTTGAGGGCGTGGGCCAGGCCGTGGGGGTTGCGGTGCCCGTCGCGCGCCACGCCCTCGGCGAGCGTCCGGCGCAGGCCGAGCATCGCGGGCTTGGAGGCCCGCGGGGGGATCACGTGGATGCGCTCGCCGCCGAACGTCACGACGCCGAGGCTGCCGGCCCGGCGGACGGCCAGCCGGGCGAGCACGAGGGCGGCGCCCTCGGCGACATCGGCCTTCAGCCGCTGGGCGGTCCCGAACGCCATCGAGGGAGAGACGTCGATCGCCAGCCAGGTGACGTGGGTCCGCTCGGGGACGTGGACCCGGACGTGGGCCTCGCCGGTGCGGGCGGTCGCGGCCGCGTCGATGTTGCGGACGTCGTCACCGGTCTCGTAGATCCGCAGCTGGGCGAGCTCGCTGCCGCCGCCGACGCTGGCCGCGCGAAGGTCGCCGGGCAGGCCGCCGGCGGCTCGGCGGACCATGCCGAGCCCGAGGGCGTCGATCAGGGCCTGCGACATCCGTCCGGGACCCTGCCGGGCCGCGGGGACCTCGAACGGCGCCTGGCTCACGCCGCCTGCTCCGCGGCCCGGCCCATGTGGTCCTCGGATGGGAGGGCGACGCCGGCGAGGATCTGCGTGATCAGGGCGTCGGGCGTGATGCCGTCGCTCAGCGCGTCGTAGGAGAGCACGAGGCGGTGGCGCAGCACGTCGGGCGCGAGGTCGCGGAGGTCCTGGCCGGTGATGTGGCGCCGGCCGCGGAACATCGCCAGGACGCGGGCCGCCCGGACGAGGCCGAGCGAGCCGCGGGGGCTGGCGCCGAACTCGATGTAGGGGGCGATCTCCTTGAGGCCGTAGGCGGCGGGGTCGCGGGTGGCGGTGGTCAGGGCGACCGCGTAGCTGATCATCTCGCGGTCGACGAGGACCCCGCGAGCGGCGGCCGAGATCCGCTCGAGGTCCTCGAGGCTGAGCCGCTGGCTGACGGTTGCGGGGACGCCGAGGCTCCGGCCGACGACGGCGGCCTCCTCGCCGAAGGACGGATAGCCGACGACGATCTTCATCAGGAAGCGGTCGACCTGGGCCTCGGGAAGGGCGTAGGTCCCCTCCGACTCGATCGGGTTCTGCGTGGCCATGACGAGGAAGGGGCGGGGGACCGGGTATGTCGTGCCGCCGATCGTGACCTGCTGCTCCTGCATCACCTCGAGCAGCGCCGACTGGACCTTCGCCGGCGCGCGGTTGATCTCGTCGGCGAGCAGGAAGTTCGCGAAGACCGGCCCGAGGTCGATGTCGAAGCGGCCGGTGTCCGGCCGGTAGATCCGCGTCCCGACGAGGTCGGCGGGAACGAGGTCGGGGGTGAACTGGACGCGGTTGAACGAGCCGCCGACGACCTGGGACATCGTCTTGACGGTCAGCGTCTTGGCCAGGCCGGGGACACCCTCGAGCAGGACGTGGCCGCCGGCGAGCAGGCTGACCAGCAGTCGCTCGAGCATCGCGTCCTGGCCGACGATCACCCGCCTGATCTCCGAGAGGGCCTCCTGGAGCTGGGTGCGCGGATCGTCCCAGAGGGCTGGGGAGTCCCCGGGTCGGTCGTCGTAGTCGGTCATGGGGCGGGTCTCCTTGAGGGTCTCGCGCGGGCGGCGCGTCGTTTGGCTGCGAGCAGGGATTCGCGGATCGGCCGGTCGGGGCGTCGCTCGTCCGCCGGGGCCCGGGACATCAGATCAGCCGGCCGAACATCGTCAACGAGAGCGTGCTGCCGAGCAGCAGAAGGGCCAGGCCGGCGCCGACGAAGTCGGCGGTCACCTGACGCGGGACGTCGTGATGGGCGAGGCGCTTGCCGAGATCCTGGTAGATCACGCTCAGTCCTGCGGCGTTCGTCGCGTTGAAGGCCTGGCCGCCGGAGGCCTTGGCGATCGCGTCGAGCGTGCTCGGGTCGACCGGGGCAGGCACCACGGCGGTCGTGCCGTTCCTGCGGCGCACGTCGATCGTCCCGGTCGGGGTGCCGAGCGCGACGGTGTAGACGGGGATGTTCGCGCGCTTGGCCTGGCGGGCGGCGGCGACCGGATCGACGCCGGTGTCGCTCTTGCCGTCGGAGAGCACGATCATCGCGGCCGGAGCCTGCTTGCCGGGCAGGCCGACGCGGTTGCGATCGAGCACGGCAACGCCCTCGACGACGGCGTTTCCGGTGGCCGTGCCCCCGGAGATCCGCAGCTGGCCGAGCGCGGCGAAGGTGCGCAGCCGGTCGGTGGTCGGGAGGGAGAGGACGGTCGGCGTCTGGTCGAACTCCATCACGCCGATCGAGACCGATCTGGGCGCGCCGATCACGAAGGCGTTGGCCGCGTGCTGGGCGGCGGTGATCCGGTTGGGGGCGATGTCGGTCGCCTGCATCGAACCGCTGATGTCGGTCGCGAGGAGGATCGAGAGGTTGCCGACCGGCTCGGAGACCGTGATCGTCGGGCGGGCGGCCGCCGCGACGAGCACGGCGAGCGCGACGGCGAGCGCGGCGATCGGGATGTGGCGCCGCCAGCCCGGCCGGCGGGGCGCAACGGAGGCGACCATCGCGGGGGTCGCGAACGTCACGGCGACGCCGCCGCGACGACGCTGGCGCGCGACATGGAAGACGACCAGCCCGGCGACGGCGATCAGGCCGAGCAGGACCGGGGGCGCTGCGAAGCTCACCGGGGGTGCACCGCATCGTCGCCGGCCCGGGGCCGCCAGTCGGGGAAGCTCATCGGGGTCATTTCATCAACCCTTCCTGAGCGCGGGCTTCACCTCGGGTTAGCGGGCGCTAAGTTCGGCGGCCTCAGCCTGGCGGCGGACAGTCGGAGCGCTGGGTCGCCGGCGGGCGATTCGGGGGCCGGGACGGCGTCAGGTGAACGCCCCGGCGAGCGCCGAGACGAGACCGACGAGTCCGTCGGGGCCGCCTGCGCCGGACATCTGACGGGCGCGGCCGGGCCGGTCGCTGAGCTGCCGGACGGCGTCGAGCTCGCTCGCGCAGCCGAGCTCCTCGGCGTGGGGCAGGCAGGCCGCGAGCGTGCCGGCGAGCACGTCGCGAGCGGGCATCCGCCGGCCGGCCGACGGGACGATCAGGTCGGCGTCGATCCCGTCGCGGGCGGCGAGGAAGCGGTTCTCGTCGAGCACCTCGGGGGCGCCGACGAGGTCGGGCGAGGCGAACCCCTCCTCGACCTCGAGGCGGACGAGGCTCTGGACGAGGGCGACGAGGCCCGCGGAGTCGGCAGTCGTCGTCTGGGCGTCCATGATCCGGACCTCGATCGTCCCGAAGCGCGGTTGGAGGCGGACGTCCCACCAGAGGAACGTCGGCTCGGGGAAGGCGTCGCAGCGGAGCAGGAGGTCGATCGCCTCGACGTACTCGCCGTAGTCGGCGAACGCCCGCGGGATCCCGACGCGGGGGAAGGCCTGGAAGAGCGGCGTCCGAGCGGACGCGAGGCCGGTGTCGCGGCCCTGCCAGTAGGGCGAGTTCGCCGAGAGGGCGAGCAGGAGGGGGAGGTGGGCGCGGAGCCGGTTGAACGCCCGCAGGGCGTCCTCGGGGTCGGCGACGGCGACGTGGACGTGGAGCGCGAAGGTCGGCTCGCGGCGGGCGAGTTCGCGCATCGACCCGTGGAGCACCTTGTAGCGCTCGCCGGCGGAGATCCGCGTGTCCTGCCAGACGGCGAACGGATGCATGCCGGCGGCGGCGGCGCGCAGGCCGAACGGGGCGAGCTCGACCGCGAGTTGGGCGCGGAGGTCGTGGAGCTCGGAGATCCCGGCGGCCACGCTGCCGTGGACGCCGCTGCGGAGCTCGAGCGCCGAGCCGTGCGTCTCGGCTCCGACGTGCCGTGCGAGGTCGTCGCTGAGGCCTGGCAGCACGGTGTCGATCGCCGCGGTCAGCGCCCAGCCGGCGGGGTCGAGGAGCATCACCTCCTCCTCGACGCCGATCGTCCAGGGGACGCCGCCGCCGGCGGGGTTCCACTGCGCCCACGCCGGCACGGACCGGGCGACGGGGGGCCTGCGCGGGTGGTCGGACGTGGTCTGGTCGGCTGCGCGTCGGTGGATCTCGGGACTCCTAGGCGGTGGACGCGGCGGGAGCCCGTTGGGCATGCACGTCGGCGGCGAGCACGAGCGCCCTGAACAGCTCACGCTCGCGGCGCTGGGCGACCAGCGTCTCGGCGTGCCACTGGACGCCGAGCACGAACGGGCGCCCCGGCGCCTCGATCGCCTCGATCGTCCCGTCGCTGGCCCAGGCGACCGCCCGCAGACCGCGGCCGAGACGGTCGATCGCCTGGTGGTGAAAGGAGTTCACGGCGAGCCTGGTGGTCCCGACGACGGTCGCGAGCAGGCCGTCGGGGGCGATCGTGACGTCGTGCGAGGTCCGCTCGCCGGACATGCTCTGGCGGTGATGGACGGTTCCGTCGGTGACGTCCGGTAGATGCTGGTGAAGCGTGCCGCCACGGGAGATGTTGATCGCCTGGGCGCCACGGCAGATTCCGAGGATCGGGATTCCCTGACGATCGGCGCGGCGGGCGAGCGCGACCTCGAACGCGTCGAGCGCGGGCTCGGTGGGCCCGAGCATCGCGTGGCCACGGGCGCCGTAGGCCTCGGGGTCGAGATCGGGGCCGCCGGAGAGCATCAACCCGCAGAGCCGTGGGAGCAGCGAGCCGATCGCCGAGGGCCGCAGCGGCGGCAGCACGACGGGAATCCCGCCGGCCTGCTCGACGGCCTCGAGGTAGCGGATCCCGAGCGCCATCTCGGTCTGCTCGGGCTCGCCCTGGGGGGTGGGCTCGACCTTGTGGCGGTGGCGCAGCTCGGAGGTCGTCACGCCGATCAGCGGGCGACTCACCTCAGCACCCAGGTGTCCTTGGCGCCGCCGTTCTGGGAGGAGTTGACGACGAGCGCGCCGGCGTCCAATGCGACACGCGTGAGCCCGCCGGGGATCACGTCGATCTGGTCGCCGCGGGCCATCACGAACGGACGGAGGTCGACGTGCCGGGGTTCGAGGCGACCTTCGCAGACGGTCGGTTGGCGGGAGAGCATCACCATCTCCTGGGCAACATAGAGCTCCGGGCGATCACGGACCTCCCGGGCGATGCGGGCGACGCATTCGGGCTCGGCGTGTGGGCAGACGACGATCCCGGCGCCGCCCTGTCCGCCGCGAGGCTTGATCACGAGCTCGTCGATCCGGTCGAGCACCATCGCGCGCTGGTCGGGCCTGCTGAGGTCGTAGGTCGGCACGGACGCGAGGAGTGGCTCCTCGCCGAGATAGAAGCGGACGATCTCCTCGACGTAGGCATGGAGCAGTTTGTCGTCGGCGAGACCGGTCCCGAACGCGTTGACGAGCGACACTCGGCCGGCGAGCAGCGCGGCGTGCACGATCTCGCCGAGCGGCGTCAGGCGACCGGTTGGATCGAACAGGCGATCCTCGTCGGTGCGCCGGTAGATCACGTCGACCGGTCGGTGGCGGCCGTCGATCAGGGCTTCGACCCGCCCGGCCCGGGGCCGCAGGTCGGCCGGGACGACGAGCGGAACATCGAGCTGGGAGGCGATCGTCTGGTGCTCGTAGTGGGCGGCGTTGTGCGGCCCGTCGGTGAGCACGACGATCGTCGGGTCGTCGACGCCCGCGGGAGCTGCGGCGCGGACCGTGAGCTTGAGGGTCGTGAAGGCGTCGTCGAGCGGGTGGACGTCGAGGCCGTCGGGGACCGGCAGGTTGCGGTTGATCGCACCACGCGCGGCGATCGCGTAGGCCAGGCCCGACGGCGTGCGGAGGTTGTCCTCGAGGACCTTGAACTCGCCGTCGGTGTCCCGGACGACGTCGAGCCCGGCGAGCGCAATCCAGGTCTTCGGGGGATGCTCGAGGCCGACGAGCGCCGGCTCGAAGTACTCGGCGGTCGTGATCGCCTCGAGCGGGACGACGCCGGCCTCGACGATCCGCTGCCGGCCGTAGGCGTCGTCGACGAAGCGCTCGAGCGCCCGGACACGCTGGGCGAGGCCGGCGGCGAGCGGCGCCCATGCTTCGGCGCTGATCACCCGAGGGACGGGGTCGACGCGGAACTCGTCGTCGCCGTCGGCGCATCTGAAGGTGACGCCCTGGTCGCGCAGGTCGCTGGCTACGTCCTCCGCCAGGCGGGTCAGGTCGATTCCGGCAAGCGTCTTTTCGATAGGTCCTCGAGGATCCTCATGCGGTGGCTGGGCGCTGCGCCTGCCCCGCGCTGGCCGGCGGGCGCCAGCCGGAGGGTTCCCGGTTTCGGCGATCACCATTCGTCATTCTCAGGGCTGGCGGTGCCGCTGGGCGTTGGCCCGGCGTCCAAAAGTCGGCGGCCGCATATGGACCGGCTGTCGTCGGGGCCCGGAGCGGGCGGCGTTGTGAGCACGGACCGCAAGCCAAGGGCGTCTGCGGGGGCGGGGCGCCGGCCCAGAGCTTGGCGCCGGCCGAGCCAGGGGCCCCCCCAGCGCCTGGCGCGAGCCCGGAGCCGAGCCAGGGGCGCCCCAGCGCCTGGCGCGGGCCCGGAGCCGAGCCCGCAAGCCGGTGCGGGATCGCCCGAGTGGATCAGACCGGGGCGACCTCGCGGTCGTGTGCCGGCGACTCGCCGAGCAGGTCGGGAGCTCCGTGTGCGGCCGGCGCGGAGTCGATGGCCGGGCGTCGGGTGGGGCCGATCGCGCCGAGCACGGCGGCGGCGGCGAGGCTGGCGGCGAGCATCAGCTGCCAGGCCGGATGGAAGTCGTCGGCGACGGCGGGAGCTCCGAGCAGGGCGACGAGGACCGCGATGCCGAGCGCCGAGCCGATCTGTCGGGCCGTCGTCTGGACGGCGATCCCGGTCGCCAGGCGGGCGGGCGGGAGCGCGGCCGCGGCGGCGCCGGTCAGCGACGGGAGGACGAGGCCGACGCCGAGGCCACCGACGATCATCCCCGGGAGGAAGTCGGCCGCAAACGACGGGGTCTCGCCGAGCAGCGCCAGCCAGCAGAGGGCGCCCGCCCCGAACAGGAGGCTGCCGAGGGCCCCGACGGGGCCGGGGCCGAAGCGGGCTCCGAGCCGGGCGCCGGGAACCGCGAAGAGGGCGGCCGTGGCCGGTCCGGGGGCGATCATCAGGCCGGCCGTGAGGATCGGCTCGTGCCAGGTCCCGGTGAGGAAGAGGACGCTCCCGAGAAGCATCCCGGCGAAGCCCGCGAAGAATACGATCGATCCGATCGCGGCCAGTCGGAAGGCGCGGACGGCGACGATCGCCGGTTCCACGATCGGAGCCGGATGGCTCGAGCTGCGCCGGGCGACCGCCGCCAGCGCGGCGATCGCGGCTGCGGCGAGGACGAGGATCCGCGGGCTCGTCCAGCCCCAACCGGGCCCTTCGACGATCGCGACGACGAGGGCGGCGACCCCCGCGCTGAGCAGACCGGCTCCGAGCAGGTCGGGGGCGACGACGTCGGGGTGGCGGATCTCGCGCAACTCGCGCCAGCCGAGCGCGAGGACGGCGAGTCCGATCGGGACGTTGACGAGGAACACCCAGCGCCAGCTGGCCTGGACGAGCAGCCCGCCGAGCGGCGGTCCGGCAGCGGCGGCGACGCCGCCGATCGCGGCCCAGGCACCGATCGCGACGTGCCGCTCGTGCGGTGGGAACTCTGGGAGAAGGAGGCCCAGCGTGGCCGGCATCAGCAGAGCCGCGCCGGCGGCCTGGACGATCCGGGCTGCGATCAGGATGGCGATCGACGGCGCGGCGGCACAGGCGGCGGAGGCGACGACGAAGATCCCGAGCCCGAGCAGGAAGGATCGTTTGCGGCCGAAGGCGTCAGACCAGCGGCCGGCCGGGACGAGGAGCGCCGCGAAGACGATCGCGTAGGCGCTGAGGATCCAGGAGAGCGAGGGCAGGCTGACGCCGGCGAAGTCCCGGCGGATGTCCGGGAAGGCGATGTTCACGATGAAGAGGTCGAGGCTCGACATGAAGACGGCGAAGCCGACGACGATCAGGACCTTCCACTTGCGCTCCACGTGACCCCCGCTCGAAAGCTGCGTTGCATGACAGGACTTGAGCGTACACAGTCCAGTTGTGTGACGCAACTATCTGCTTGGTAATGTGCAGCCCATGCTGGGTAGGGACTACACGGGGCAGACGTGCTCGATCGCCCGGACGCTCGAGGTGATCGGTGAGCGGTGGACGATGCTGATCGTCCGCGACGTCTTCCTCGGCCTGCGGCGCTTCGACGACATCCAGGGTGACCTCGGCGTCGCGCGCAACGTGCTTGCGTCCCGGCTCGAGCGCCTGGTCGAGGCCGGCGTGCTCGAGAAGGCGCCGTATCAGCAGCGGCCGACCCGCTACGAGTACCGGCTGACCGACAAGGGCCGGGATCTCTGGCCGCTGCTGATCGAACTGGTCAACTGGGGGGATCGGCACGCTCCGGCGCCGGGCGGGCCGCCGGTCGTCTACCGCCACCGCGGATGCGGCGGGCCGCTCGGGAACGGCCGGCAGTGCGGGGCGTGCGGGGCCGTGCTCGAGCGGGGCGAGATCCTCGTCGAGGCCGGTCCGGGAGCGACGGCCGACCACCCGATCCACAGGCGCATCGCGGCATCCGGCTGAGCGCGATCGGTCGGCCTGCGGACGCCCGCGGAGCGGCGGTCGGGGATGATCTCGGGATGACGCCCAGCAGAGAGCAGGAGGCCGCGGGAGACGAGGAACGGGCGCCGGGCCTCGACGCGGGCGAGCTCGCACTGGCTCTGGCGGTGCTGGCCGCGGCCGAGCGACTCCCGATCGAGCACCCGGATGCGGTGGCGATCCAGCGTGCGACGGCGAGCCTCTACAAGACGGTCAAGCGTCGGCGGCGCAGCGAGCGGCGGGGGGCGATCCGAGCGAACGACGAAGCGGTGACAGGGGGCACGGCGACCGGCGCGGAGGGACGGATCGACGACGAGACCCAGGGTCTGCCGCTGCGCGCGAGGGCGACGGGCGGGTCGGCCGGGACGCTGCTGAGGGCGCGGGCGTGTTACGTCTGCAAGCAGCGCTACACCGAGGTCGACGCCTTCTACCACCAGCTCTGCCCTGGGTGCGCGGACCGCCACCACAGCCATCGGGAGGCACGGACCGACCTCAGCGGCAGGCGTGCGCTGCTGACCGGGGGCCGGGCGAAGATCGGCATGTACATCGCGCTGCGCCTGCTGCGCGACGGCGCCCACACGACGATCACGACGCGCTTTCCGCGGGATGCGGCGCGGCGCTTCGCGGCGATGCCCGACAGCGAGCTGTGGCTCGATCGCCTGCGGATCGTCGGGATCGACCTGCGCGACCCGGCGCAGGTGGCGGAGCTGGCGGAATCGGTCGCCGGACGCGGGCCGCTCGACATCCTGATCAACAATGCCGCCCAGACGGTCCGCCGCTCGCCGGGGGCGTACGCGGCGCTGACCGAGGCGGAATCGGTCCCGGTGGTACAAGCCGCGGCGCCGGAGATCGACTGGCTGGGGTGCAGCGGGGGGCGCCACCCGGCGGCGTTGACCGCGGTCGGCGGCGCGGGCTGGGCGCCGAGCGCCGACGCCGTCACGGCGCTGGCACTCACGGCCGGCTCGGCGTCGGCGGCGCGGATCGCGTCGAACACGGCGATCGACGCGGGCGGCCTGGTCCCCGATCTCGACACGTCCAACAGCTGGGTGGCGCGCGTCGAGGAGGTCGACCCACTCGAGCTGCTGGAGGTCCAGCTGTGCAACGTGAGCGCGCCGTTCATCCTCGTCAGCCGGCTGCGAGCGGCCTTGGCTGCGTCACCGGCACGCCGCAAGTACGTGGTCAACGTCTCGGCGATGGAGGGCCAGTTCAGCCGGGGCTACAAGGGGCCGGGCCACCCGCACACGAACATGGCCAAGGCCGCGCTGAACATGCTGACGCGAACGAGCGCGCAGGAGCTGCTCGAAACCGACGGGATCCTGATGACGAGCGTGGATACGGGGTGGATCACCGACGAGCGTCCGCACCCGACGAAGCTCCGGCTGGCCGAGGCGGGCTTCCATGCTCCGCTCGACCTCGTCGACGGGGCGGCGCGGGTCTACGACCCGATCGTCAGAGGCGAGGCCGGCGAGGACGTCCACGGGTGCTTCCTCAAGGACTACGAGGCGGCGGCGTGGTGAGCGGGCGGGTCAAGCGCAGCGAACGCCGAGGCGGATCGCGGCGCTGGCGATCGTCTGGCCGACCGTGTTCAGCTGGCCGATGTCGGCGAGGCTGATCTGGTGCCCGGCGTGGGCCTTCTGGCGATACCCGTCAGCCAGGCTGTCGAGCGCGACCTGCGCGCCGAGCACGGCCTCCCACTCGCCGGCGAGCGCGGCGACCGGGGTCAGGGCCTGGAGAGCGCGGGTCTCGGCGTCGAGCGGGGGGATCGCCTTGTCGAAGTAGGCGGCCGCTGCGTGGGGGTCGGAGGTCAGGTCGGCCGGGGCCGCCAGGCGGTCGCCTTCGGCGGTCGCTGCCGAGCAGATCGCGCCGGCCTTGGCGGCGAGCTGCACGCGAGAGAGGCCGGGGCCGTGGGCGCCCGGCGCGGCGGGAGTTGCCCTGACCGTCGTCGCAATGCCCGCGGCGGTTGCCCCGGTGCCGGTCGCGGAGGTGCCGGCGCCGTGGGTCGACGAGCCGCCGCACGCGGCCAGGGCAAGGACGGCGAGGGAGCCGAGGCACAACCGGCGGAGGATCGGCGTCGGGGTCACGGCCGTCGGAGTGGAGTCATCGCGGGGCGACCACAATACCGGCGCAGCGGTCGCGCAAAGTCGCGAGTGGGCGATCCAGGACTCGAACCTGGGACCTCTTCCTTATCAGAGAAGCGCTCTAACCAACTGAGCTAATCGCCCGCGTGGGTGCGGCATTGTAGCGGGCAGGGCGAATCGTCCCCGGGGCGGCACGGACGGTGCGTAGGCTGCGCAGCATGGCCTGGGCGGCGAACCCGGGAGCTCTCCAGTCCCGGGCTCCCCAGGCGCCACGGAGAGGTTCGGAGCCGACCGATCGGTGGCGATCGAGCTCCGGAGCCGCCTGGGGCGAGCTCAGCGCGGGGGGCGAGAGGCACCGAGGCGCAGAGCGAGGTCGAGCGCCTCGTCGAGCGTCCCGAAACGGAGCTCGGCGCGGTAGGCGCCGCCCGCTGTCGGCTTGACCGAGATGTCGGCGCCGAGCGCGATGCCGAGGGCGTCGGCAATCCGGGCGCAGGCATCGCGCTGGTCAGGATGCGTCTGCGCGGCCGGGCGGGCGCCGGCGGTGGGTGCTTGGGTCGCGCGGTCGTTGGCGTCGCGGGCACGCTGCTCGAGGACGCGGACCGACCACCCCTCGGCCGCGGCGGCCGCGGCCAGCGAGCGCCGATCGTCGTGGTCCTGCGCGAGTAGGAGGGCCCGGCCGTGGCCCTCGGAGAGCGCGCCGGCCTCGAGCATCGCGAGGGCCTCGTCGGGCAGGTCGAGCAGGCGCATGAGATTCGAGACGGCAACGCGACCCCGGCCGATTCGCAGACCTACCTCCTCGCGAGTCAGTGACAGCTCTTCGACGAGGGCCGCACAGGCGCGCGCCTCCTCGATCGGGTTGAGGTCCTCGCGGGCCATGTTCTCGATCAGGGCGATCTCGAGTGCCTCGGCATCTCCGCGCGCGCGGATCAGGGCGGGTATCCGGTCAAGCCCGGCGAGCTTCGCGGCTCGCCAGCGGCGCTCCCCCGCGATCAGCTCGAATGTACCGCCGGTTCGGGGCCGAACTAGGACCGGCTGGAGGACGCCGCGGGCACCCAGCGAGTCGGCGAGGCCGGCGAGCGCCTGTTCGTCGAAGGTGCGGCGGGGCTGTCGTGGATTCGGCGCGATCAACTCGATCGGCAGCTCGCGGAGCTCGTCGACGTCTCCCTCGGGCGGGTCGGACACGGCGAGGATGGCCGCGAGGCCGCGGCCGATCCCGCGGGAGCGTGGCGCCGGCGGCGTCATAGCGCGGCGACCTCCTTGGCGAGCGCGACGTATGCCTCTGCGCCGGCGCAGTGCGGATCGTGAACCGTGACCGGCACGCCGAAGCTCGGGGCCTCGCTGATCCGGATGTTGCGCGGTATCACGGTGTCGAAGAGGAGCTCTGGGAAGTGCGCCCGGACCTCCGCGGCCACGTCCTGCCCGAGGCGGGTGCGGCTGTCGTACATCGTCAGCAGCATGCCGCCGACGGTGAGGCGCGGATTGAGGTCGCGCTGGACGATCGTCACGGTCTCGAGCAGGGCCGCGAGACCCTCGAGGGCGTAGTACTCGGCCTGTACCGGGACGATCAGCTTGTCGGCGGCCACCAGCGCGTTGACGGTCAGTGGTCCGAGTGAGGGCGGGCAGTCGAGCAGGACGAAGGCGAATCGGTCGCCCAGCGTGCGCAGCGCGTCGCGCAGGATGTTCTCCGACCCGGCGACCCGCGGCAGCTCGACATTGGCGCCGGCCAACCCTGCCCCGGCCGGGATCAGCGACAGCCGCTCGACGCTCGTCGGGTGGATCGCTGCGCCGATCTCGCACGCACCGGCGAGCACGTCGTAGACGCTCGGGCGAAGCGCTCTCGCCAGCCCGAGGCCGACGGTTGCGTTGGCCTGGGGGTCGATGTCGATCAGCAACGTTCGGTAGCCGGACTCGGCTATGCACGCTGCGAGGTTCACCGCCGTCGTCGTCTTCCCGACGCCGCCCTTCTGGTTCGCGACCGCGAAGATCGTCATGCCGGCAACCTTACGGCCGCGGCACCAGACGCGGCTTGCAGGCAGCTCCGGCCCGGCCGGCCGTCGCCGCGCACGCCTGCTCTCTGTGCGTCGATGCTGCTCGGTGGGGTGACCCTCAACCTGAGACTCCTAGCGGGCGCTTGCTGGCTATGCCGGGCCGGCGGGGGAACCGGGCGGGCGTGGGGCCAACCTTCACGTAGACGTGGAGGTGATGTTCCTGGCTCCCAGGATAGGGCTCGCTGCGGACCGGCGGGCGGGTCTCGAGGCCGAGCTCGGCCGCGGCGCGAGCGGCCGCACGCTCGGCCTGCTGGTCGCGGCGACCCCGCCACACGACGAGCGCTCCACCGACGGCCAGCAGTGGGGCCGCGTATTCACACAGCACGTTCAACGGCGCGACGGCGCGGGCGGTCACGACGTCCTGCGGGCGGTCGCCCGTATCCCACGCCTCCGCCCGGGTCGCGACCACGACGGCGTTGGCGACGCCGGCGGCCGAGCACGCCCGGCGCAGGAAATCGCAACGGCGCGACGAGCTCTCGAGCAGCGAGACCACGGCCGTCGGGAGGGCCACGGCGAGGGGAATCCCGGGGAACCCGGCGCCCGACCCGATATCGGCGACCCGCTTCGCGCTGCCGAGCGCGTCGAGTTCGAGCGCCGTCAGGGAATCGGCCAGGTGCACGTCCACGGCCGCCTGGGCCGCGGTCACCGTGGACGGGGCGTGCGGGTCGGTCGAGAGGGCCTCGAGCAGGCAGCGGAGCTGGCCGACCTGGCTCTGCGCGAGACCGTGACGGGACGCCAGCGCCGCCAGGCGCGGAGCCACGACCGACGGATCGTTCGGTCCGATCACGCCTGCCGGCGGACGCGCGCGATGAAGTCGGCGTAGCGCTCGCACATCGCGGCGAGTCGCTGCGCGGCGTAGGCGTCCAGGTCGGGCGTCACGCGAGCTTCGAGGAGCGGCAGCACATCTTCGACCAGGGCCGGGCCGCGGGCCATCCACTGGTAGTAGCTCCGCCCGTCGTGCCCGTAGGGCCCGTATAGCTTGGTCCTGGGAAGCCGCTCGACCAGCCAGGCGAAGAGGGCGGCGTGGCGCGTGTGCATGCGCAACGTGATCTGCGGCTGCTTGCCGTCGCCGCCGAAGGAGCCCTCGCCGATCAGGATCCCGACGACGACACCCTGCTCGAAGCCGCTCAGCTGTTCCACGGACGACATCGTGGCAGCACGGCCAGACGTTGTTTCACCGTCATGAAGAACGTGAAACGCGGTCGGCTCTTCGCCAGCCGTCAGAGCGCTGCGCCGGCGGCTGTCACAGGCGTGACGACGAGGCGGCGCTCGGGCTCGTCGCCCTCGCTGTACGTCTGCACTCCGCCGCGCTCGCGCAGGAACTCGTGGACGAACCTCCGCTCGGCGGCGGACATCGGCTCCATCTTCACGGCTCCCCCGCCCTGCTCGGCCTGGGCCG
Organism: Solirubrobacteraceae bacterium; assembly: GCA_035553395.1. Taxonomy (GTDB): domain Bacteria; phylum Actinomycetota; class Thermoleophilia; order Solirubrobacterales; family Solirubrobacteraceae; genus Palsa-513. Next base: position 30,703 of record DASZKP010000013.1, read on the forward strand.
CCGCCGTCTCGGCTTGGCCGCGCAGCGCGACCTCGCGACGTTCGCGATACCCAGCCGCGTCGACGATCACCCTGGGTCCGCCTGCGCCGCGGCGCAGGACCATACGCTGGGCAAGGTGTTGGACCGCCTCGATCGTCTGCCCGTGACGGCCGATGAACCGACCGAGGTCCGACCCTTCGAGCGTTCCCCTCAGGCACCCTTCGGCCTCCGCCACCACGATCTCGGCGTCGAGCTCCATCGCCTCGACGAGCGTCTCCAGCAGATCCAGCAACTCGTCGGCCGGGTCCAACTCGTCGTCGTCGCGGAGCACGCCGTTCACAGTGCTCACCGCCGCCTGCCCGAACGCTTCTTCTTCTTGCGTGGCGGCGGCGGGGGCGCGGCTCCACGCCGATGTGGGATCGACGCCTCGTCCTTGCCGGCGCCTGCGTCCGAACCGGCCTTGGCTGCTGGCTTCGCAGCACCGCCGGACGGACGTGCCTGCGTCGCGCCGGTCGTGGCACCGGCGCCCTTCCCCCTCGTGGCCCCGGCCTTGGTCGGGGACGCCGCAGCACCCGAAGCGCCCTTTGGGGTCCCCCCGCGAGGACTCTTGGGCGCTGCGGCCTTGCCGCCGGACCCATCGGGCGTGGCGCTGGCAGGCGTTCGCGAGGGCCTCCCCCCACCGGACTTCGTGACCTTTGCGGAACCGCCGGCGCCGCCCTGCCCCGTCACGGCACTCCGCGCCGCGTCCCGGGTGGCAGCCATGCGAGCCATCAGGCCCTGGGCCGGAGCCTTCTCGGCCGCGGGCTCGAGCGCAGCCGCGCTGGCCCCCCGACCACCGCCTCCGCTCACGGGAGCCGCCACCGCCAGAAGCGGCGCGGACCGCTTGCGGACGATGTACTGCTGGCCCACCGTCCACAGGTTCGTCGTGATCCAGTACACGATCAGCCCTGCCGGGAAGCGGGCGATGAAGATCGAGAAGACGAACGGGAGCCCGAGCATCAACATCCGCTGGTTGCGGTCCACCGTCGCCGTCGTGAGCAGGCTCGAAACGAGCTGCGAACCGACGTAGAGCACGATCAACACCGCGAGGACGGCTCCGGACGCCGCGCTCGTGATGTCCGGGATGAAGAGGAACTTCCCCGAATGGGCGTCGATCGAGCCGCAGCTCACCTTGGCGATCGCGTTCTGGCTGACGATGTGGTGGGCCTGGAGGGCCGCGCCGCAGATGTGCTTCTTGAGGTCGACCCGCAGCATGTAGAACAGCGACAGGAAGACTGGGAGCTGGAGGATCAGCGGCAGGCACGAGCCGAACGGGTTGACCTCGTTCGCCTTGTAGAACTTCATCATCTCCTCGTTCAACCGCTGCTTGTCGTCCTTGTAGCGCTTCTGAAGCTCCTTGAGCTCCGGACCGAGCGCTTGGAGCTTCGCCATCGAGGAGAACTGCTTGAGCGTCAGCGGCACGAGGGCCGCCCGAACGACGATCGTCAGGCCGATGATCGCGAGGCCCCAACTGCCCCCGGTGATGTGCGCGTGGATGAAGACGAGGATCGTCTCGAAGACCGAGATCAGCGGTCCGAAGGCGTCCTGGATGACGTTGGCGAGGATCGTCTGCATCAGCGTGGGGAAGGATCTGGAGCGACTTCGCCGGAGGTCGCCGGCGTGCGAAAGAGCCGCTGCGCCGACACCGGGTCGAAGCCGCCATGGCTGAACGGGTTGCAGCGCAGGACCCGCCACCCGGTGAGCAGCAGCCCCCTGAGTATGCCGAACTCCCCAACTGCCTGCGCGGCGTAACGGGAGCAGGTCGGCTCGTACTTGCAGTGCCGGGGCGTGACGGGAGAGACCACCCGCTGGTAGGCGCTGATCGCCCCGAGCACGACGGCGCGCACCGGCCTCATGGCAGCGTGCCGGCCAGGCGCAGGCCAGCCTTCGCGAGCAACTCGGCGACCGCCGTCTGAATCCCCTGGAGGCCTTCCGAGGCGGCAAGATCCCGCGAGAGCGGGCGGGCTACGACGACGACGTCATAGCCCGCCCAGGCATTGGCCTGGCGCTCGCCGAAGGCCTCGCGCAGGAGTCGCTTCACCCGGTTGCGGTCCACAGCGCCGCCGACCTTGCGTCCGACGGACAGACCGAGCCGGGGAAGGTCGGCATCGGAGCGGGGGAACGTGTAGAGCACGAGATACTTGTTCGCCACCGAACGACCCTGGCGATAGACGCGGTCGAACTCGGCGCTCCGCGAGAGGCGCCCCGCGGTACGGCTGCGAGTACCGGCGTACCGGCGCTCAGTCACGCTCAGACCGTGAGGCGCTTGCGGCCCTTTGAACGGCGCCGCTTCAGCGTCAACTGCCCGGCCCGCGTCTCCATGCGGGCACGAAACCCGTGGGCACGGGCGCGCTTGCGCTTCTTCGGTTGGTATGTCCGCTTCATAAGGGTGCCTGGCCGCCGACCTGAGGTCCGTGCGGGGTAAGGGAGTATAGACACCGTGCACGCCGGCGAGCCCGCTCTGCGACCGCCGTTCTTTTTCCCGCCAAATGCGCCCTGCCCGCGCGGAGCGCGCGAACCCCGTTGCTATATTCGCCGCCGGTCGGGGCGTGACGGGACGTCCCTCTCGTCACCTAGCTCGACGTCGGACCCGCAGGGGAGGCTTTCGCGAACGCAGATGGAGCCTCACGATGCATGGAACCGGATCCGCGTAGAGCTTCGCGCGACAGTCGGTGAGCGGACGTACGGCCTCTGGCTGGAACCGCTTCGCTGCGACGGCCTCGAGGATGGGGCACTGCGACTCAGCGGCCCGCCGGAGGTCTCGGCCTGGGCCGCCGACCGGCTCGCCGACGTGATCCAGCGCGCCGTGACCGATGTCCTCGGCGAAGGGGTCAGCGTGCGGATCCTGGGGGGCGAGCCGGCGACGCGACGACCCCCGACAAAGGCCGGCGATGACGACGCCGGCACAGAGGCGCTCAACCCCAAGTACAACTTCGAGCAGTTCGTGATCGGCGCGTCCAACCGCCTCGCGCACGCCGCCTCGCTGTCGGTGGCCGAGCTCCCCGCGCAGGCCTACAACCCGCTCTTCATATACGGACCGCCCGGTCTCGGAAAGACGCACCTGCTCCACTCGATCGGCAACTACGTACGATCATTCGGCGCAGGACTGACCGTTCGCTACACGACGGTCGAGGCCTTTACCAACGAGTTCGTCTCCGCGCTCGGAGGCAGCCCGTCCGGCAAGCACGACTTCAAGCGCCGCTTCCGCGGCGTCGACGTCCTGCTGATCGACGACATCCAGTTTCTCGAGCGCAAGGCGGCAACCGAGCAGGAGTTGTTCCACACCTTCAACGCGCTCTACGACGCGGGCAGCCAACTCGTGATCACCTCGGACCGCACGCCCAGCGATCTCGCGCAGCTCGAGGATCGCCTGCGGGAGCGCTTCCAGGCAGGGCTCGTCACCGACATCGGCCGACCCGACTACGCCACCCGGCTGGCGATCCTGCGCAAGCGGGCCGTGCACGACGGGATCGCAATCGACGAACGAGCGCTGGCAGAGATCGCCACCAGCGTCGCCAGCAATGTCCGCGCCCTCGAGGGTGCCCTGATACGCGTCGTCGCATACGCGTCGCTGACCGGCAGCCAGCCCACACCGGCGCTTGCGGCCGAGGTCATCGAACGCCTCGGCCTACGCAGCCGACGCGCGGCCACGCCGACGATCGAGCGCATCCAGGAGGCGATCTGCGCGTACTTCTCCGTCTCCCGCGAGGAGCTCCTCTCCAGATCCCGGGCCCACCGCCTGGCCTGGCCGCGACACGTCGCGATCTACCTCGCGCGGGAGCTGACCGACCACTCGCTCCCCGTGATCGGCAGGGAGTTCGGTGGCCGCGACCATTCGACGGTCCTCAACGCCTGCAAGCGCGCGGCTGCCCACCTGGCTGCCGACCCCGGGGCTTACAGCGCGGTCGAGCGGTTGACAGCCGACCTGCGAGCGCCCACCTCGTGACTCGCGGGCTGCTCGGATCACACCGACTGTCGACATCGACTCCCCACACTGTCCCCGCCACATGCGAGCATAACCACGTCTATCCCCATATCCACAGCTTCTGAGACTTCTACTCCGAGCAGTCAGGCAACCTTGAAAATCTCCCTTTCGACAGCAGCGTTTCTGCGTCACTTGCAGACGGCCTCGCGCGTTGCCTCGACCCGGAGCGCGATCCAGGCGCTGTCGGGAATCAAGATCGCCGCCGACGCTGACGGCGTCGAGATGCTCGCCACCGACATGGAGATGGGCCTGCGCCTCGCGCTCGATGCCGAGGTCCAGCGCCCGGGTCACGTCGTCCTCCCGGCTCGCCTGATGCTCGACGTCGCTCGCTCGCTCCCGGCGGCCGAGGTCTCGCTCGAGCTCCGCGATGCCCAGCAGGACGTCGAGATCATCTCCGGGCCCACGACGTTCCACATCCGTACGCTGCGCGCCGACGACTTCCCGCCCCTTCCCCAGCCCTCGGGCGACGCGGACGTCACGGTTCCGGCCGCGGCCTTCATCGAGACGATCGCCAAGGTCGCGCGCTCCGCCTCGCGCGACGAAACGAGACCGATCCTCACCGGCATCCTCGTCTCGGCCGCGGAGTCGGAGCTCCGTATGGTCGCCACGGACTCCTACCGCCTGAGCGTCAAGGAGACGACACTCGAGCAGCCCCTTGCACGGCCGTTCGAGGCCAACGTCCCAGCCCGCGCACTCCAGGAGCTCGTGCGGATCGCCGGCCAGACGCAGCTCGAGACGCTCACCGTCAGCCCGCGGCAGAACCAGGTCGTGTTCAGCTTCGACGGCGTCATCCTCTCGTCGCGGCTGATCGATGGTCAGTTCCCGAACTATCGCCAGCTCCTGCCCGAGCGCTCGGAGCATGAGCTGCGGCTGGCCCGCGAGGAGTTCACCGACGTCGTACGCCGGATCAGCCTCCTCGCGCAGAAGAACGCCCCCGTCCGCCTGGCGTTCGCCCCGGGCGAGGTCACGGTCTCGGCTCGTACGCCCGACGTCGGCGAGGCCAGCGAGGCGCTGCCGGTTCCCTTCCAGGGGGAGCCGTTCGACATCGGCTTCAACCCCGACTTCCTCCGCGACGGGCTCGAGAGCGTGGAGTCCGACGAGTTGATCCTGAAGCTGACGAGCCCGCTCCGGCCGGGCTTGATCGAGTCGGCCGACGGGAGCGGCTTCGTCTACCTGGTCATGCCGATCAGGTTGAACGTCTGAGCCGACCGGGATGCGCGTCGAGCGCCTGCAACTGCGCGACTTTCGATCCTACGAGGACGCGGCGGTCACGCTGGGTCCCGGTCTGACGGTGATCCACGGCCCGAACGGGGCCGGCAAGACGAACCTCCTCGAGGCGCTGTACTTCGGGTGCACCGCGCGGTCGTGCCGGACGACCAACGAACGCGCGCTCGTCCGCTTCGGTGCGGCGACGGCTCGCGTCGTCGTGGACGGCCGCGACGGCGACGGCAGCCATCAATTGACCGTGGGGTTCGAACCGGGCGAGCCGAAGCGGCTGACCGCTGACGGGGCGCCGGTCCAGCGGCTCCTCGACGCGCCCCACCGGCCGCTGATCTGCGTCTTCCTTCCCGACCGCCTGGAGCTCGTGAAGGGCCCGCCAGGATTGCGCAGAGCGCACCTCGACCAAGTGGTGGCCGCGCTCTGGCCAGGCCGCTCCGCGACCCGCCGGGCGTACGCCCAGGCGCTCGCGCAACGCAATGCGTTGATCTCGCGAGTCAGGTCGGGGGCGTCGGGGCGAGCTGCGGTCGCGGCCTGGGACCTCGAGCTCGCCACCCACGGGGTTGCCCTGCGCGACGACCGGGCGGCCGCGACCAGCGCGATCGCCGAGCTCTTCAGGCAGCACGCCGAAGCCCTCGGCCTGGGCGGGCCGGCGACGGTCTCCTACCGGCCGCGGACGCATGCGGCGACGGCGGTTGAATTCGCGGCCGAGTTGTCCGAGCGCCTGCCGCTGGACCTCGACCGCGGGTTCACCGGCCACGGGCCACACCGGGACGACCTGCTGCTGCGCAGCGAGGGGCGCGAGCTGCGAGCGTACGGGTCTCAGGGCCAGCAGCGGCTCGCGCTGCTCTCACTGCTGCTCGCCGAGCGCGACGCCCTGTCGGCCGCGAGGGATCGTGCCCCGCTCGTCCTGCTCGACGACGTCATGAGCGAGCTGGACGGCGACCGGCGTCGGCGCCTCGCAGACGAGCTTCGCAGCGGCGGCCAGGCGGTCGTCACGACTACCGATCTCGACCACGTCCCGGGTGCCCGGGACGGCGCGGTGGCGCGCGTCGCGGTGACCCGGGGTTCCGTGCTCTGCGAGGCCGTCGCGGCGTGAGCCGCAGGGCTCCCCGCCCGCTCGGACCGGCGCTCGAGGTGCTCCTGGCGAGGATCGCGCCGGCGAGCACGATAGCCCGCGTGCAGGCCGTCTGGGACCTGGCTGCGGGCCCGGCGGTCGCGGCCCACGGCGTGCCCGTGCGCGAGCGCGACGGCGTGCTGGGCGTCGCCTGCGAGGAGGCTGTCTGGGCGGCGGAGATCGAGCTGATGGGCCCGGAGCTCGTGGCCGCGATCAACGCTGCGCTCGGCGGCGAAGTGCTGCGCGCCCTGACCTGCCGCGCCGACGCCGGGCGCCGACGCGGGCGAGCGGGCCGCCGGGGTCCCTGACACGCGGGGCCGACGCGGGCCCGGCGTGACCCTTCAGCGCGGGCAGATCGGGGCCGTCCCCAGCCTTGCTGCGAGCGCTCCGCCTCGAGGATCGACCACCCCGCTGGACGCTCGCCGGGGGCGTTCGCTGGGACGCGCCGCCCCGGTCCCCGTCCGGGGCCCCGGGATCCCCTGGAAAGTAGGCGATTAGCAGGGCTTTATCCGATGAGCGTGACGGCGGTCGGGGGTCCTGCTGTGGTAACATAGGGAGCACTTAGAAAGACCCGCCCCGGCCGGCGTCAGCCCGACACCGACCGGGGCGTTCTCGTGTAATCGGAGGATCATTGGCTGACCAGAGCAACCGCGGCGCCGCCGACTACGGCGCGCAGGACATCACCGTGCTCGAGGGCCTCGAGGCGGTCAGGCTGCGACCGGGCATGTACATCGGCTCGACCGGCGTCCGCGGTCTCCACCACCTCGTCTACGAGTTGGTG
>DASZKP010000014.1:0-3532 GCA_035553395.1 Solirubrobacteraceae bacterium
CCCCGGCGAACCCGTCGGATGTTGAAGGCGACGTACGGGATCACGAGCACCGCGAGGAGGATCACGAGGAAGGTCATGCCGGTTACTACGTCGCCGGCCGGCCGCCGGATGACCCGGAGACCAGGCCCGGGTGTCAGCCGCGCGCGGCGTGGTCCGGGCGCTCGCGGGCACCCGCGCGTCGGTTGCCCCGCTCGACGAAGTCGATCACCAGCGGCACCCCGTCGAGCCCGTAGCGGGCGCGCATCCGGTTCTCGATGAAGTACGCGTAGTCCCGGGTGATCCGGTCGCGGGAGTTGACCTGGATCGCGAACCGCGGCGGCCGCTCGCCGATCTGGGCCATGTAGATCAGCTTCAGCCGGTGGCCCTGCTTGGCCGGCGGCTGGCGGGCGTCGACGACCTCGGCGAGGAAGCGGTTGAGGTCCGGGGTCGGGATCCGCTGGTTCATTCGATCGGCCAGCGTCAGCGCCTCGTCCAGCAGCCGCCCGATGTTCCGGGCCGTCTTCGCGCTCGCCGTCAGCACCCGCGGTCGCAGACGCAGCTTCCGGGCGACCCGGCCCCGCTCGTACTCGAGGTCGAACGTCTCAGGCGCGAGGTCCCACTTGTTGAGGACGACGGCCGTCGCGCAGCCGGCCTTCATCGCCAACTCGGCGATTCTCAGGTCCTGCGCCGTGATCCCGTCGGTCGCGTCGCAGATCACCAGGGCGACGTCCGCCCGTTCGGCCGCCCGCTGGGACCGCAGCGTCGTGTAGTACTCGACCGACTCGTTGACCTTCGACTGCCGCCGCATCCCAGCCGTGTCGACCAGGATCACGTCCCGGTCGCCGATCCGCAATGGCAGGTCGATCGCGTCGCGGGTCGTCCCGGCCAGCGGCGAGACGATGACCCGCTCCTGACCGGCGAAGCGGTTCACCAGCGACGACTTGCCGACGTTCGGCCGGCCGATCACCGCGAGGCGCACGACGCCGGCATCCCGCTCGGGATCGTCCTCCGGAAGCAGGGCGACCAGCCGGTCGAGCAGGTCGCCCGTACCCAGGCCCTGGGCCGCCGAGACCGGCTGGGGATCGCCCAGCCCGAGGCCGTAGAACTCGGCCGCGAGCGGCAGATCGCCGACGGAGTCGCACTTGTTCGCCGTCACGATCACCGGCTTGCCCGACCGTCGCAGCAGGTCGGCCAGCTCCTCGTCGCCCGGTCGCATCCCGGCCCGGGCGTCGACCACCAGCAGGGCGACCTCGGCGTCGGCGAGACCGGCGACCGCCTGCTCGCGGATCGATCCCGCGAGCGGGTCCTCGTCGGTCAGATCGATCCCGCCGGTGTCGATCAGCGTGAACGTCCGGCCGTTCCAGTCGCAGTCGAGCTCGTTGCGATCCCGAGTCACCCCCGGTCGTTCGTGGACGACCGCCTCGCGGGATCCCGACAGCCTGTTGACGAGCGACGACTTGCCTACATTCGGGTAGCCGAGCACGGCGACCTTCACTTGAAACCTCCGTGCTGAGCGATGTTCATCCGTTCAGTATGAGCCGACCCGCTCCCCAGCGGCCGGTCCGACCCCCCCGCCGGCCAGTTTCAGGCCGGGCGAACGGCTCGAGCGAGGCCGACGATGCGCTCGACGACGGCCTCGAGGCCGAGGCCGCTGGTGTCGAGCACGACGGCGTCGGTCGCCGCGATCAACGGCGAGTGGACCCGGTCGCGGTCGCGGTCGTCGCGCTCGCGCTGGTCGGCCAGCACACTCGCCACATCGACCCCGAGCTCACGCGCCCGGCGTCCGGCCCGGACCTCGTCGCTGGCGGTCAGGAAGACCTTGACCTCGGCGTCGGGCGCCACGACGGTCGCGATGTCCCGGCCCTCGGCGACCCAGTCTCCGCCTCGGAGCAGCTCACGCTGGCGGGCGACCATCGCCTCCCGTACTGACGGGTCGACCGCCACCTCGGATGCCGCTGCCGAGACCTCGGGCGTGCGAATCGCCACCGTCACGTCCTCCTCGCCGAGCAGCACGCGATCTCCGAGCTCGATCTTCAGGCCCCGGGCCAGCTCGCCGGCCGGTGAGCTCGCATCCCGCGTCCGCAGCAGGCCGACACACCGATACATCGCGCCGGTGTCCAGATACGTGAAACCCAGTGCCGCGGCGACCGCCCGGGCGACCGTGGACTTCCCGGCACCGGCCGGGCCGTCGATCGCGACCACCATCAGCCGGTCAGGCCCGCCAGCTCGCCGACGAAGCCCGGGTACGAGACGGCCGCCGCCTCCATCCCGATGACCTCCACGCCCTCGCGCGAGGCCAGGCCGGCGACCGCGCCCATCATCGCCAGGCGGTGGTCGCCGTGAGCCTCCAGCCGCCCGCCACGCAGGCCGCCGGTCCCGGTGACGACGAAGCCGTCGACCGTCGCCTCGATCTCGCCCCCCAGCCCCCGCAGGCCTTCGACGACCGTGGCGATCCGATCGGACTCCTTGAGGCGCAGCTCGCCGGCTCCCCGGACGATCGTCTGTCCCTCGGCGAAGCAGCCAAGCAGCCCGACCAGCGGGAGCTCGTCGATCGTCAGCGGGACCTCGGCCGCCTCGACGACGGCCGCCCGCAGTCGACCATGGCGGATCTCGAGATCCTCGATCGGCTCGGTATCGCCCCCAGGCGCACCGGCCGGCTCGAGTTCGCCGCCCACGGTCGCACCCATTCGGACGAGGATCCGGATGAAGCCGGTCCGCGTCCAGTTGACGCCGACATTCCGCACGATCACCTCCGAGCCCGGCACGAGGACGGCCGCGGCGATCGCGAAGGCCGCCGACGAGAGATCTCCGGGCACCCGGATGCGGTGCAGCGAGAACGGCTCGCCGCCCGACACGTGAAGCCCGGCCTCGTCCCGGCGAACACCGACTCCACCGGCCCGCAGCATCCGCTCGGTGTGGTCGCGGCTCGCAGCCGGCTCGGTCACCGTCGTCTCGCCGTCGGCGGCGATCCCCGCCAGCAGGATGCACGACTTGACCTGGGCGCTGGCGACCGGCATCGCGTAGGTGATTCCGTGCAACGGCGACCCGGTGATCCTGAACGGAGCGAACCGGCCGTCGCGGGCGTCGAGCCTCGCGCCCATCTCCCGCAGCGGCGCGGCGATCCGGTCGACCGGGCGCCGGCGGATCGACGCGTCACCGTCGAGCGTCCAGCTGCGCCCGTCCTGGCCGGCCAGCCAGCCCGGGAGCAGGCGCATCAGCGTGCCGGCGTTGGCCACGTCGATCGGTCCGTCGCATTCCCGCGCCCCCCGCAGGCCGACCCCGCGGATCACCAGGCGGCCGTTCCCGCCGCCGCGGTCCCCCGTCTCGACCACCGCACCCAGCCGCCGGACGGCGGCCAGCGTCGCGTCGGTGTCCGCCGCGTGGAGGTAGTTCTCGACCTCCACCGGCTCGGCCGAGATCGCCCCGAGCAGCGCCGCCCGGTGGGAGATCGACTTGTCCGCCGGAGCGATCAGCTCACCCCGGAGCCGCCCGCCGGGATCGAAACGCAGATCGGTCATGCCGCGGCCGCGACGGGGACTCGCCGACCCGCGAC
>DASZKP010000015.1:0-58222 GCA_035553395.1 Solirubrobacteraceae bacterium
TCTGCGCGAGACCATCGGCGTTGATGTCGCAGATCGCCAGCCGCGCTCCCCGCGAGGCCAGCTCGGTAGCGAGCGCTCGGCCGATGCCGGAGCCCGCGCCGGTCACGACGGCGATCCTTCCCTCGAAGCTGCTCATCGTCTGATCATCCTCGTCTTTGCGCTGGACTGCTCGGCATCCTCGACCGTGTCCCCGATTCGCCCCTCACCCGAGCAACGCCGAACGGCTCTGGGTGGGCGCCACCGCGCTCGTCCACGCCATCGCCTCCGAATCTCCGACGCAGCTCGTTGCGGCCCGGCCACGACGAGGTTGCTCGGGGCCGCACGACGAGTCTCCGGCCGCGGCCTACGACAGGCCTACGCCGCGGCCGCGCTGCGGTCGCCCAGGGGGTCGCGCTCGGCCGGCGTCGCGTCGTCGCGGTCGGTCGACTGGCTGAGCTCACGCCACCGCTCGTCGGACGCGAGCTGTGCCCGGGCGGCGGCGGTCGCATAGGCGTACGCCTCGCTGCCCAGCAGCAGGCGTGTCGGAGGCTCGTCCATGTCGGCGATCCGCAGGATGACCTGTGCGACCTTCGCCGGGTCGCCGAGCGGGCGCCACGACGAGTCGTGCATCGCGGCGGCCGCGCCGACGGTCTGCCTGTACGGCTCGCTGACCTCGGGGACCGACATCGACGACCCGGCCCAGTCGGTCGCCATCCCGCCGGGTTCGAGCGACGTCACGCGGATGCCGAGCGGGGCGACCTCGGCGGCGAGGACCGCGGAGAAACCGGCCGTCGCCCACTTCGCGCTCTGGTAGGCCGACAGGCCGGGCGTGGCCATGCGGCTGCCGACCGACGTCACGTTGATGATGTGGCCGCCGCCCTGTGCGCGAAGGACCGGCAGGGCGGCCCTCGTCGTGTGCACCGTGCCGAAGAAGACGGCCTCGACCTGATCGCGGAACGCCTGGTCGGTCGTGTCCTCGACCGACGCGAGATCTGCGTAGCCGGCGTTGTTGACGACGACGTCGAGCCGGCCGAACGCGTCGATCGCCGCCTGCACCGCGGTGATCGCCTGCGCCGGGACGGTGACGTCCTGGCCGATCGTGCGAAACCGATCGGCGTGGGCGGCGACCAGGTCATCGAGGACCTCAGGGCGGCGCGCGGTGGCGAGGACGCTATCGCCGCGCTCGAGCGCAGCCTCGACGACGAGCCGGCCGAGGCCGCGGGAACTTCCTGTGACGAGCCAGACCTGGGGCATGACGCGCTCCTTTCTAAACAGTTGGTTAGGTCTGATTGAAGCACGTCGCCCCGGCGTAGTCAACTGAACAGTTAGTTCCGCTAGGCTGGAGGGGTGGTCCGAGATGCGCAGGCGACCCGGCAGCGGCTGCTGGACGCGGCGAGGGACGAGTTCGCCGCCCGCGGCATCGCCGGCGCACGGGTTGATCGGATCGCCGCGGCGGCCCAGTCCAACAAGGCGCAGATCTACCATTACTTCGGCAGCAAGGACGCCCTCTTCGAAGCCGTCTTCGACCGCATCGTGCAGGACACCCTGAGGGACACGCCGATCGACCCGACAGACCTTCCCGAGTACGCCGGACGGCTGTTCGACCGATATCAGACACACCCGGAGGTCCAGCGGCTGGCGACCTGGCACCGCTTGGAGCGGGCCGCCGGCGACGATCCGATCGAGGCGATCGTCGCGAGCAACGCCGCCAAGGTCGAGGCGCTCGCGCAGGCCCAGCGGGCCGGACTGCTCACGAAGCGCTTCCACCCGGCCGTCCTGCTCGGCCTCGTCCTGACCCTCTCGGGCATGTGGTCGTCGATGACGCCCGAGTACACCGCGCTCGTCAGCCGGCTGTCGGACGTCGAGCGCCGGCGAGCGATCGTCGACGCCGTCGCCGCCCTGCTCGCCTGAGCGGGTCCGCCCCCGGGCCCGCCGACCCGGAGATCGCCCCGGCCGACGATCGCGCCGCTCGTCCGGCCGGACCCGCCGGGAGTCGCGATCTGCTTGGCTTGAGGGCATGAACCCGACGACCGCAGCCCCCGACCACGGCGTGATCGACGGCGCGCCGTCCGTGCCCCGGCCGCTCGCGCCGACCGACCCGGCTCCCCGTCTGAGCCCGGCCGAGGAGGCCCGCACGCTGGTCACCCGGACCTTCGTCGGCGCGCTCGCGACGCTCACCCCGTCCGGCGACCCGTGGGCATCACTGGTCACGTTCGGCCTGCTCGACGATGGAGCGCCCGTCCTCTGCCTCTCGCATCTCGCAGAGCACGGCCGCAATCTGGCCGCCGACCCGAGGGTCAGCCTGATGATCACGGAGGTCGACCGACCGACAGACCCGCTCGCCGCGGCCCGCGTCACGCTCGCCGGCACGGCGCACCGGCCGACCGATCCGGCGCTCGCGGACGCCGCCCGCGCAGCCCACCTCGCGGGCGTCCCGGCCGCACGGATGTACATCGACTTCTCCGACTTCACACTGTGGGTGATCCGCGTCGACCGGGTCCGCTGGGTCGGCGGTTACGGTCGGATGGACTCGGCCGCCGGCGCCGATTACGCCGCGGCCGCGCCGGACCCGGTGACGATCGGCTCGGCGAGGGCGGTGGCACACCTCAACGAGGACCACGCCGACGCCCTCCTCGTGATCGCCCGGGCGCTCGCCGGCTACCCGGATGCCACGGCCGCCAGGTGCACCGGCCTCGATCGCCGGGGTGTCGACCTGACACTCGACACTCCCCGCGGCCGGGCGCCGGCCCGCGTCGCGTTTCCCAGCCCGCTCGATGCCGCCGCACAGCTGCGCGCCGCGACGGTCGAGCTGACCCAGCGCGCGCGGGCGCTCGCCGCGCAGGCGCCCAGATGAGCCCGCGCGATGAGACGTGGTCGGTGGTGGCGGACGCCGCCGAGCTGCGCGAGCTCGTCGGGACTCCGGTCAAGCGGGTCGCCGAGAAGGTCCGGCCGACCCTCCACTCGCTGGATCGCCAGTGGCTCGCGGCAAGCCCGTTCTGCCTGGTCGCGACCGCCGCCGCCAACGGGACCTGCGACGTCAGCCCGAAGGGCGACCCGCCGGGTTTCGCCCTCGTGCTCGACGACCGGACGATCGCGATCCCCGACCGGCCGGGCAACCGCCGGGTCGATGGCTTCGAGAACATCCTCGCGAACCCTCACGTCGGCCTGATCTTCATGATTCCCGGCCGCTCCGACACCCTCCGGATCAACGGATCGGCCACGCTCGTGCGGGACGCGCCGTTCCTCGACGAGCTCGTCGTCGCCGGCCACCGCCCACGCCTCGCGCTGGTCGTCGGGATCGAGGAGGTCTTCTACCACTGCTCGAAGGCGTTTCTCCGCTCCGCGCTCTGGGACCCGGCCACCCAGACGCGTGGCCCCGGCGTGCCGTCGCGGGCGCGAATCGCCAAGGCGATCGAGCAGCCCGACGCCAGCCTCGAAGAGCTCGAGACCTACTACGGCGCGGGCTACGCCACCGGCCTCTACCGCTCGTGAGGTTTCTCGGCCGGCTCCTGGCGATCGCCGGGGCGATCGGCGTGATCGTGAGCGTGTTCCTCCCCTGGGTGACCGTTTCCGGGATTCCCCTGGACCTCAACCTCGGTCTGCTGTCGGTCGACATCGTTCCCGGCGGACGGACCGTCGCCGGCACGGGGACGTCGGTCTGGCCCGTGATCTGCGCGGTCGGCCTGCTCGTCGGGATCCTCGGCTTCGTTCCCCGGGCCGGGAGGCTCATCGTCGTGCTCGGCGGCCTGATCATCCTCGCCGGAGCCGGCCTGATCTACTACGTCGAGAACATCATCAAGTTCAAGACCGACGAGCACGGGGCGATCGTCCGGCTGCTCGCCAACGCCACGATCACCAGCTCGACCGGCCCGGGTCCGCCGCTCCTGCTGGCCAGCGGGGTCGTCATCCTGATCGGCGGCTTGGCCGCGTCGGCGCGTCCAGCGCCCGGCCGGTGAGCGTCGCATCGCGCCGCCGGTGAGCGTCGCGTCGCCCGGCCTGTAGGCGTCACATCACGCGGCCGGTGAGCGTCGCGTCGCCCGGCCTGTAAGCGTCGCATCACGCGGCCGGTGAGCGTCGCGCGACGCGGAGTCCGTGGTGGCCCACCGGCAGGTTCGGGGTTTCCCCCTCAGGGTTCACGCTCGAGCGACCGATCTCGTTCGCATGGAGAACATCACTCGCAGCTCACAGCAGTCACGCGCAGGAAGACCGCCCGGGCGCGGGCGCAGCCGCCAGGCGTCGGGCATCCGTGTCAGTGCGTCGCTCGCCGTCGCCGGACTGGCCTTCGCCGGGACGTCCGCAGCACCACCGGCATGGGCGTCGGCGAGGGTCGCCGCGGCGCCCTCGATCGGTGCGGAGCGTGAGAGCGTCAACGCGAAGCCGGCTGGCCCGAGCCGCGTCACGCAGACGGGTCTCGCCCGAAAGCACGCGTCGCACCGGGTCGCGTCCCACCGGACGACCTCGACCGCCAAGGCCAGAGCGAGGCCGAAGGCAGGCAGGCACAGCCAGACGACATTGTTGGTGACGTCCGTGACGAACACACCGCCGAGGACGCTCCTCGCGCCGACGACCCCGGCGCCCGCGACCTGCGCCGACACCCGGCTGGTGCCGGACGGCGCGAACCTCGACCTCGTCCGGTCGGCCGTCATCTGCCTGGTCAACCAGCTGCGGGCGCGAGCCGGCCTGTCGGCGCTGGTCGAGAGCCCGGCGCTCGACTCGACCGCCCAGGGCCACTCGTTCGACATGGTCGCCGAGAATTACTTCGACACGCTCCGGCCGACCGACTCCGACCACCTGCGCGGGGTGATGCCCGCCGGGATCGCGCCGGCTGCCGGGCTGTACGACGTGGGCGAGACGATCGCCGCCGGCAGCGGCTCGCTCGCGACCCCGACGGCGATCGTCGCCACTCTGATGACCTCGACCGGCTCCACCGACAATCCGATTCTCGACCCGTCGTTCCGCGAGATCGGCAGCGGCATCGCGGTCGGCGTTCCGGCCGTGCTCGGCCTCGGCAGCCCGGGCGCGACCTACACGCAGGAGTTCGCCACGACCGACCACCCGTAGGCGCCTGGGCGTCTCGGACCGGCCTCCGGAACGTTGTGGCCTCCACGGTCCACGCGAACGGTGTTCGAGTCGAACGGTGTTCGCGTCGAACGGTGTGCGCGTGTCGCTCGAGAGAGTCTGCATGCATCCTCACCCGCTAGCAGCTAGCCGCTAGCCGCGGACGACGCCCCGCACGAGTGCCACGAGCTCCGGCTCGAGTGCCCTGACGATCAGCCGGTAGCCGGCCGCCGTCGGATGGATGTCGTCGGCGAGCGTCAACCCCCTGGCGACCGAGGTCGACGAACTCCAGAGGCCAGAGATCGCGTCGCTGTACGCGCAGCCGTCCTCCTTCGCCGCCCGCCGGTCGATCGACGCGTAGCGAGCGGCGATCACCGGGGGAATCGGCAGCGCCGTGGGGTCGACGATCAGGCAGCGACCGCCGTAGGCACGTACGAGGCCGGCGTGCTCGCGCAGGCCGGTCACGTACTGGTTCTCCCGGAAGTCGCCGGGTTGCGACGCGGCGAGCAGCTCGGAGAGGTACGCGCCGAGAAACACCGAGACGTCGTAGCGCTGCTCGGTCAGCGCGGCCGCAACCCGCGACGAGAAGTCCCGGCCGAGGAGGTGCGCCATGTGGCCGAGGTTGTCGACTTCGACCTGGACCCGACCCGCGCCGACCGGTCGCCGGCCGACGACGCCGTCGAACAGCAGGGTCCCGCTGGTCGGCCCGTGGACCGTGATCGACCGGGCTCCCGCCGGCATCACCAGCCAGGTCTCGGTCGGCGTCGGCGGTCCGGTCGAGTGGGCGTCGATCGTCCAGGTCTGGCCGCCGGCGGTCACCGTGAACGGCCCGGACGCCGTGCTCTTGGTGTAGAGGACGCCGACCAGCGGGTCGCTGATCGGCGTGGTCGCGGTCGCCGCCGGCGTCGACGCGAGCCCGCTGTACCCGCTCGGCCCGTCGGTTCCCGCCAGCCCGTATCCGATCAGGAGCCACCCGTCGGCGGGGGCCGGGCCGAGGCTGACCGGGACGTAGTGGTTGAACTGCCAGCGGAACGGGGTCACCGGGATCAGGCCGACCCCGCCGCGCTCGAACCCGTCGGCGACGAACGCGGTCTCGAGCTGGGGAACCAGGCCCCGCGAGAGGAAGTCCGGCACGGTGTACGCCTCGGCGACCGAGTCCCCGAACACGGCAATCGTCACCCGCCGCCCGCCTGCGCCCGCCGCGCGCGTTCCAGAGCCGGACCCCGCCCCGCCGGCCGACATCGCCGGAGGCCCCGCCGAACCCGACCCGCCGACCGCGCGCAACGCCGAGGCCGGCGGCGAGGCCCAGACGAGCCCGGCGAGCACCCCGGCGACCACCCCAGCCCCGGCGATCACCCCGGCGGTCAGCCCGGCGAGTGGCCGCGTGGTCGATCTCATCGGCGATGTTCCACGAGCGGTCCCGGCGAGGATCGTCGCAGCTCGCCGACTCCCGTGACCCCGTCGCGCCCGACGCACGGCGATCGTCGGGCTGCGGGCGCACAGATCGACATCGACACAGTGCGTGTTGAGCAGCTGTGAACGGTGTGTGCTCGCGAGGCGTCAGGTGATACGCTCGCCAACGGTGTCCGGCCGGTCGCAGATCAGATCGGCGCCGGGCTTCTGATCGTCCAGAGAGGACAGACGACAGTGACTTCTCCCTTCGTTCAACGCAAGCACGTGTTCGCGTACTACGGTTACGATCGGACGAAGAACGGTGTGGTCTAGCCGAAGGACTTCGACGTGATCGGCGGTGAGGTGGCCCAGAGCCTGGGTGTCGCCGAGGGCTCGCCGCAGCACGCGAAGCTCACGCAGGCGGCCGGGCTGATCTGGGAGAAGTGGTTCAAGCCGGCGGATCTGGACGGCGACGGCGCGGCGACGCTGCACGAGTGGCTTCAGGTGTGTGACATCTTCGGCCAGCTGCCGAGCGCTGCGGACGAAGCCGTCGAGACGGTGAAGCCGGTCGTCGAGGCGATGGATGCCAACGGAGACGGCAAGGTCACATTCACCGAGTACTCGGCGCTGATCAAGGCGATCGGAAGCTGCACCGACGAGGAGGCCCGCACCGGCTTCGACAAGCTCGACCGAGACGGCAACGGGACGCTCTCGGCGGAGGAGGTCTCGTTGGGCTGGTTCGAGTACTTCTTCACCGACGACCCGGACGCTCCGGGGAACTGGTTCTACGGGAGACGGTTCTAGGTCGGCTCGACGTGACGGCCGCGGCCCGCGGCCGGCGGGCCGGCATCGGCGCGGGCTCGGGGAGCGCGCGAGACGACGAATGACCGGGATCCACGCGGCCGGGCCGAACGCCTGCGCGCGTCACGCGGCGGCCATCGAGTTAGGCTGCACGCGATGAGTCCGACCGCCGAAGCCGAGAGCGCCGCTCGCGCGCGGGAGGCGGTCGCGGCCAACCCGCACTGGTACCACACGCTCGAGCTCGCGCCCGGCGTGCTGACCCCGGGAAACGTCGATCTCCGGTCGACGGCGCCGCGGGTCCTGCCGAAGGACCTGACCGGCCGCCGGACGCTCGACGTCGGGACGTTCGACGGGTTCTGGGCCTTCGAGATGGAGCGGCGGGGGGCCGAGAGCCTGGCGATCGACGTCGCCCACCTCGACGCGGCGCAGTGGCCGCCGAACCGCCGGCCGGAGCTGGTCGCCCGGATGAACGAGTGGGACATCCGCCTCGGCCGGGGCTTTCGGATCGCCTCGGAGGCTCTCGGATCGACGGTCCGGAGAGTCGAGTGCGACATCTACGACCTGACGCCGGAGACCGTCGGCGGGCCGGTCGACGTGATCTTCCTCGGGGCGATCCTGCTCCACCTCCGCGACCCGATCCAGGCCCTCGAGCGGGCGTTCGGGGCGCTCAAGCCGGGCGGCGAGCTGATCATGCTGGAGACGTTCTCGGTGCTCGACACGGTCCTCTCGCCCCGCCGGCCGGTCGCCCACTTCGAGCCGCTGATCACCCAGTTCAACTGGTGGCATCCGAACATCAGCTGCCTCAAGGCCTGGCCGTGGACCGCCGGCTTCGTCGACGTCAAACACACCGGGATCCACCGGCCGCCGGCGAAGAAGCCGATGGGCGGTCTCTACGCGTCGCTGCGGGCGCGGAGACCGAGCTGACCGAGACGGCGACGCCGTTGGCCCCGCCCGCAGAGCGCTCGCCGGCCGGTCGGCCGACGCCGGCCGGCCGGCCGCGGTTCGAGTGCTTCGACTCGCTGCGGGCGATCGCCGCGCTCAGCGTGCTGTTCTACCACGCGTCGTACTACACGTCCGGCCTGCGCGGGTCGCTCGCCGACTACGTCACCCAGCGGACGGCCGGCTTCCCGACCGAGGGGGTCGTGATCTTCTTCGCGATCTCCGGCTTCCTCCTCTACCGGCCGTTCGCCCAGGCCCGCTTCGACGGGACTCCGGGTCCCCGGATCTGGCCGTACGCGGCGCGCCGCCTACTGCGGATCGTCCCGGCCTACTGGCTGGCCCTGATCGTCGTGACGATCGTGCTCGGCCTCAACGGGGTCTTCACGCTCCACGGCCTGGGGACGTACTTCGGCTTCCTCCAGGTCTACGACGTCCGCACGCTCGACAACGGGATGGCCCAGGCGTGGACGCTCGACGTCGAGCTGAGCTTCTACATCGGCCTCGTCGTGCTCGCTCTCGGCCTGCGCCGGGTGGGCGTCCGGGCCGGGCGGTCGTTCCTGGCGACCGAGCTCGGCACGCTCCTCGTCCTGTCGGTCGGCTCGATCCTCTGGCAGGTCGCCTGGCTGCACTGGAGCTCGGACGCGTCGCCCCGCTACTACCCGGCCCTGATCTCGCTCCCGTCGTCGGTCGACCTGTTCGCCGTCGGGATGGGCCTCGCCGTGCTCAGCGTCGGGCTCGCCGGCCGCCGCTCGCGGGTGGTCGCGGTGATCGACCGGGCCCCCTGGCTGGCGTGGGTCGGGGCGGCCGCGTGCTGGTGGCTGCTCGTCCACGCGCCGCTGCTCTTCGGCGGCCCGAAGACGATCCCCGGGTGGGTCATACCCCACGAGCTGCGGGCGGCGCTCGCCCTCGGCCTGCTCGCCCCGGCCGTCTTCGGCGCGCCCGGCCGCGGCTGGATCCGCCGGCTGCTCGGGATGCGGTGGCTGCGCTGGCTGGGGGAGATCTCCTACGGCCTGTACCTCTGGCATCTCGCCGTCCTGATCGAGCTCAGCCGCCACCGGGTGCCGGAGCGGTTCGGCACGGCAGCCTTCCTCGTGGCTGCCCTGTCAATTTCCGGAGCGCTCGCCGCGGCGAGCTGGTACGGGCTGGAGCGCTATGCCGTGGGCCTCGGCCGGCGCGTCGGGCGCCGCCCGGCTCGGGCATCCGCCGGGCCGGGGGTCGCGACCGAGGCCGAGGCGGGGGTACCGTGAGCCGCGTGGACCCCGGCGCGGGCGCGGGCCCAGCGGCGGAGGCGGCGGACCCGGCGGCAGGCCCGGCGGCGGAGCCGGCGGCAGGCCCGGCGATCTCGGTCGTCGTCCCGTCGCACGATCGGCCGTTGCGCCTGCGGTGGCTGCTCAACGCGCTCGAGGACCAGACGCTCGACCGGAACCTGTGGGAGGTCGTCGTCTGCCACGACAGCCGGGGGCCGGAGACCGGCGAGCTGCTGCGGGGGCACCCGCTGGCCGCGGCCGGCCTCCTGCGCGAGTTGACGATCGAGGCGGGGCACGGGCCGGGGATCAAGCGCAACCGCGCGTGGCGGGCGGCCCGGGCGCCGCTGATCGCGTTCACCGACGACGACTGCCGCCCGCCGCCCGAATGGCTGGCCGGGGCGCTGGCGGCGGCGCTCGCCAACCCCGGGGGGATCGTGCAGGGACGCACCCAGCCGGATCCCGACGAGCTCGGCGTGCTCCACGCGGGCCCGCGGATGCGCTCGCAGGAGATCGACCCGCCGGTGCTCTGGTCGCAGACCTGCAACATCGTCTACCCGCGGGCCGTGCTCGACGCGGTCGGCGGGTTCGACGACGAGCTCGACTGGGTCGAGGACGTCGAGCTGGCCTGCCGGGCCCGGGACGCCGGTGCGCCGTACGTCGGGGCGGCGGAGGTCCTGACCTACCACGCCGTCGACTCCGCCTCGCTGCGGGCCGTCTTTCGGGCGGCCTGGCGCTGGCGGGATCTCCCCGGCGTCGTCGCCGCCCATCCCGAGCTGCGCAGCGCCGCCGCCGGGTGCGGGTACTTCTGGAAGCCCCGCCACGCCGGGCTCGCGCTGGCCCTGGCCGGCCTGGCCACCCGCCGTCCGCTGGTCGGCGCGGTCGCGGCGATCCCGTGGGCGCTCGAGGCGATGCCCCCGTACGGGTCGTCGGTCCGCGGGCGGGTCCGGTCGCTGAGCGAGCTGCCGATGCAGGCGGCGCTCGACCTCGTCGAGTTCGCGGGGATGGTCGCCGGGAGCGTCCGTCACCGGACCGTCTTCCTGTGAAGGTGGCGCTGCTCAACCCGTGCTACTGGCCCGAGGTGCGCCGGGGGTCCGAGCGGTTCGCTCGCGAGCTGGCCGACGGCCTGATCGCACGGGGCCACTCGCCGCGGCTGATCACCAGCCACCGGGGTCTGCCGTCGCGGGCGGTCGAGGACGGGCTCGAGGTCGTCCGGGTCTGGCGGCCGCCGGACGGCAGGCTGCGCCACCGTCAGTACGAGGACCATCTGACGCACGTGCCGCTCTCGTACGTGGCGCTGCGCTTCGGGCACGACGACATCGCCCACGCCCTCTACCCGACCGACGGGCTCGCGGCCGTCCGCTGGGGCGAGCGGACGGGTCGGCCGGTCGTCCTCTCCCACATGGGCATCCCCCACCGCCAGGGGCTGGCCAGCCGGCGGCGGCGGGTCGAGATCCTCCAGCGGGTGATCGCCGGGTCGGGCGCCGTGGTCGCCCTCAGCCGGTACTCGGCCGCGGCCTTCGAGCGGTGGTTGGGCGTCACGCCGCGGGTGATCGCCGCCGGCGTGGACCTCGACGCGTTCAGGCCTGTGGCGGCCCGGGCCGAGCACCCGACGATCGTCAGCGCGGCGGCGCTCGACCGGCCGCGCAAGCGGGTCGGGTTGCTCGTCGACGCCTTCGCGATCGTTCGTCGCGACCGGCCCGACGCCCGCCTGGTCCTGAGCCGGCCGTCGAGCCCGGCGGGAGTGGCGTCGGCACCGGTGGGGGACGGGATCGAGCTCGTCGACCTCGACGACCGGGCCGCGCTGCGGCGGGCCTACGCGACCGCGTGGGCGACGGCGCTCCCGTCTCGCGACGAGGCCTTCGGCCTGGTCCTGACCGAATCGCTCGCGTGCGGGACGCCGGTCGTCGGCTCCAACGACGGCGGCATCCCCGAGATCGTCGACCGGCCGCAGATCGGCCGCCTGTTCGACGGCGACGATCCGGCCGTGCTCGCCCGGGCCCTTCTGGAAGTCCTCGAGCTGGCCGGCGACCCGGCGACGGCGGGCGCGTGCCGGGCGCGGGCTGAGGACTTCTCGACCGACCGGTGCACCGACGCGTACGTCGAGCTCTACCGCGAGCTCCTCGCGCGATGACCGCCGCGCTGGCGCGACGATGACCGCGGGCGTACTCGCGCACCACGCTCTGCTGGTCGCCGCGCTCGCCGGGCTCGGCGGGGCGGGCGTCCGCGTCGCGTCGCGGGTCGCCGGCGGCGGCCTCGAGCGCGTGCTGGTCGCGTTCACGCTGGCCTGCGCCGCGGCCGTCTGCGAGTCGCTCGGCCTCGGCCTGGTCGCGCTCGGCGGGTCGAGCGTCGCGCTTGCCACGGCGGCGCTCGCGACCTGGGCGGTGACGGCGCTCGTCGCGCCGAGACCGGCCGTGCCCGTCCACCGGGAGCTCGTTGCATGGATCGCGGCCGCCGGCCGGCCGGCGGCCGCGGCGATCGGCGGCCTCGCCGGGCTCGTCGTGACGTGGACCGTCTGGCAGCTGGTCCATCCGTTGGTCGGCGGCGACGGCCTGATCTACCACCTGCCGATCGCGTCGGCCTGGGTCCAGAACGGCCGGCCGGGGAGCATCGTCAACGTGCTCGACGGGCTGTCGGTCGCCAACTATCCGGTGACCAACGAGGTCCTCGTCTCGTGGGGACTCGGCCTGTCACGCAGCTGGGTGGTCGGCTCGATCTGGTCGGTCGGCCTGCTCGTCGTCCTGGCCGTCGCGTCCTGGGTCGCGCTCCGGGCGCTCGCCGTCGGGCTCGGCGAGCGGATCCTCGGGATCGTCGCGCTGTGCGTGATGCCCCTGGTCGTCGCCCAGCTCTGCGGCCCGGACACCGACATCGCGGCGCTGGCCTGGCTGGTCGTGACCGCCGCGCTGGCGCTCGGCGCGCTGGAGCGGCCGGCGCTGATCCTCCCGGCCGTGATCGCCGCGGGGCTGTGCATCGGGACGAAGACCACGCCGGGGATCCTGATCGTCGGGCTCGCCGTGATCGCCCGTCACCCGCTGGCGGTCGCCTGGCGCGAGCGGCGGGCCGTCGTGCTCGGGAGCCTGGGCGTCGCGGTGGTCGTCGGCGGGGTCTGGTCGCTGCGCGACGTGATCGTCCACGGGTCGCCGTTCTGGCCGCTCGAGGCGTTCCCGTGGGGCACGCCCGTCCAGGCTTCGCTGGTCCCGCTCGAGCCGAGCTTCCTCAGCGATCCGCGGGGACTGCTCGCCAACCACGGGGCCGACTACCTGCGTACGCTGGCCGGCGCCCTCGTGCTGATCGGCGGCGGCCTGCTCGCCGCGGCGCTGCGCCGGTCGCGGCCGGCGATCGTGGCGGGCGGGCTGGCCGTGGTCGCCCTGCTGGCGTGGTCGGTGTCCCCGTACACGGGGATCGAGGCCGGCGACTTCGCGGCCGGCGCAACGCGCTACCTGCTGCCGGCGATCGCCGCGTGCACCGTCGCGCTCGTGCTCTGCGCGCGGGGCGCCGGGCGGCCGGTCCGGCTCGCGCTCGACGCCGTCCTGGTCGCGTCGATCGCCTGGTCGGTGCTCGAGACCGCTCGCCTGGGCGGCCAGTTCGTGCCGGGTCCGCTGGCGCTCGGAGTCGGTGTCGCCGGCGGGCTGGGGGCCGGCCTGCTCGCGACGTGGAGCGTCGCGTCGGCTTGCGCTCGTCGGCGACCGGGCGCTGCGGCGCGCGCCGGCGGCCGGCTGGCCGCGGCGCTGGCCGGCGGGTCGGCAGTGGTGCTGGGGGTCGGGCTCGCCGTGGCGCTGGCGGTCGGGCTGGCCGCGGCGGGCGACGGCTACGTGGCGCGTCACGCGCGGACCGGAGAGATCGACGGACCAGTGCTGAAGGCGGGACTCGCCGGGCTCGCCGGCGGGTCGGGCCCGGTCGCGGAGGGTCCGGCGACGGTGGTCATGCTGCGGGGCGACCACCTCGACCACCCGCTGGCGGTGATCGGCGACGGCGAGTCCTGCGCCAGCCTGCGCGACCTCGTCGCCCGGGAACCGGTCGTCCTCCAGGGGGAGCCGCCGACGCCGTTCTACGCGCGGATGTCGGCCTGCCTGCGGGGGATCCCGCCGGCCTTCACCGACACCTACGTGGACGTCTACGGCTGAGCCGGACGGCGCTCGCCGCTCGAGATGGATCTGCGCCGGACGGCGGTCACCGCTCGAGATAGATCTGCGCCGGAACGGTGCTCGCGTGGCGGGCGACGGCGAGCACGGCACGCACGGCGACGCGCTTGCGGGAGTGGAGCTCGGTCCGCCCGCGCGAGGTGATCTGGAGGCGGATCGCCTTGGTGTGGGCGGCGGCGACCGAGAAGCTGCCGGTCGCGAGCGTCCGCGAGCGGGAGTCGAGCAGCGTCAGGCGGCCGCGACAGCGGCCGGTGGTCAGGCAGGTCGCCTGGATCGTCGCCGAGCGCAGCTGTGGATCGACGGGCGCGGCGGCGGCGACCGAGAGCGGCGCGGGCGGGGCCGCGGTCGTCGGGGCCGGCGGCGGGCAGTCGCCGGCGATCGGCCGGAGATACGCGACGGCGAGCTCGTCCTTGGGCGTCTGCTGGTAGCCGACGATGCCGCCGCCGCGGTCACCGAAGCCGGCGAAGATCGGGTAGTAGGGCGAGATCAGCCCGGAGATCAGCTGCGCCGAGCACCAGCTCGGCGCGCCGGGCCGGTGGACGACCGAGAGGATGCTGCCCTCGGCGAAGTTGCCGTTCGAGAACGCGCTCGTCGAGATCGGGTGGTCGACCGTGAAGGCGACGACCGCGTCGCCGCCGGCGTCGAACCCGGAGGCGATGCTCGAGGCCGAGAGGCCGCCGATCGCCGCGTACTGATACGGAAGGGCGGTGCTCAGGCCGCCGCTCGCCGCGCCGAGCGTCGTCTGGAGGGCGGTGGCCGACGACGCGCTCACGCCATGCGCCTCGAGCAGCGTGCCCCCGCTTCCGAGCGCCAGGCTGGGCGGCGGGCTGCCGGGCGACGGCGGGAGACCGGGGATCGCCTGCGCGGTGCCGAACGGGCCGGGGCCGGCGGCGGTCGTGTCGATCAGCGTCGGCGCCGGACCCGAGCCGGGCAGGCCGAGCTGGCCGATCAGGGCGCTGATGACCACGCGTCCGGTCGCGTCGCTGCGGGCCGTGAGATCGGCCACCGCGATCGATCCGAGCGTCGCCCCGACCGTGGCGCCGGTCGGGCTTGAGAGCGCCGCGCGGGGTGCGGAGAAGGGACCGCCGGCCGGACCGGTGGCCGCCATCACGAGGCCGGGAGGGGTCGGCGGGGGGCCGGCGGTCGCTTGGAGCCCGGGCGGCCCGGTCGCCTCCCAGGCGACCGTCGTCGTGCCGTCCGCGGCCATCGTCAGCGCCGGGCCGGCGTAGCTGCCCTCCCCGGGCGAGGCCAGGACCGGGGCGGTGAAGGGGCCTCCGGGGCCGCGGAAGGAGACGAGGACCGCACGGGTGGCGTCATCGACCCAGGCGACCGCCGCGTCGCCGCGGTCATCGGCGGCGACGACCGGCCCGGCGAAGCGGTAGGCGACGCTCGTCAGCTGCTGGGGCGGGCTGGTGGACCCCGACGGCGAGCGGACGGCCGCCCAGACCGAGCCGGGCGTGGCGGTGTCGGTCCACGTCACGACGGCCTCGCCGTCGCCGGCCAGCGCGGTGGCCGTGCCGAGCGCGGTGGTCGAGCTCGTCAGGTGGGCGACGGGGGAGGCGCCGCCGTCGGGCGCGGCGACCAGCATGTCGAGCCCGGCGGAACCGCTCGGAGCGCCCGAGAAGTCGGGGGGACCGGCCGGCACGCGGAAGGTGAGCGCGAGCGCGCCGGAGCGGTTGGCGGCCCCCGAGTCGAGCTCCGCGCCGTGGGCGACGACGACCGGCGCCGACCACGCGACGCCGGCCCAGGCCGGCGCCGTGGCGACGCCGAGGCCGAGAGCCAGGGCGAGCGCGAGGGCGAGCGCCAGGACGAGCGCGAGGGCGACGGTGGCGCCTGCGAGCGGCCGGGAGTCCGCGAGCGGGGCGGTGAGCGATCTGAGTCGCGCCGGGCGGTCGGGTCGGACGACCGGCTGGGTGGCGGGGCTCGGCACGGGACACACCGTAGCGCCGCTGCGGCCGATCCCCGCGGGAGCATCCCCCGGCGCCTTGATCGGGCTCGACGGCCGGACCGGCCGCGCCAGGCTCGATAATGCGCGGCGCCATGCAGCCCGCTTCAGCAACACCGGTCGTGATCCTCTGCGGCGGGCGTGGGACGCGTCTCCAGGAGCAGACCGTGTCGATCCCCAAGCCGCTGGTCGAGATCGGCGGCCTGCCGATCGTCTGGCACGTGATCCAGATCTACGCGGCCCAGGGCTTTCGGGAGTTCGTCCTGGCGACGGGCTACCGCAGTGAGCTGATGGAGCAGTTCGCCGCCGATCACGAGTGGCCGCCGGACGTCCGCGTGAAGTGCGTCGACACCGGCCTGGACACGCCGACCGGCGGGCGGATCCTGGCCCTGCGGGGCGAGGTCGACGGCCGCCGGTTCTGCGCGACGTACGCCGACGGGGTGGCCGACATCAGCCTGGAGGCCCTCGTCGCCCGCCATCGGGAGGGCGGCGCGGTCGCGACGATGACGGTCGTGCGGCCGGAGCTCCAGTTCGGCGTGACCGAGCTCGACACCGACGGCCGGGTCTCGGGATTTCGTGAGAAACCGCGGTCGGACCACTGGATCAACGGCGGCTTCTTCGTCTGCGAGCCGGCCTTCTTCGACTATCTCGAGCCGGACTCCGTGCTCGAGCGCCGGCCGCTCGAGCGGCTGGCCGGCGCCGGAGAGCTCCTGGCCTACCGCCACGAGGGGTTCTGGGACTGCATGGACACCTACAAGGACGCCGTCCTGCTCAACGACCTCTGGCGGACCGGGGCGCCGCCCTGGCGAGTCTGGAGCCCGTGACGGGAGTCCTCGTCACCGGCGGGCACGGGCTGATCGGGTCCTGGCTCGTGAAAGCCCTCCTGGCGCGGGGCGACGCCGTGACCGTCCTCGCGCGCGGCCGGCGGCCGGGCTCGGCGCTGACGCTCGAGGGCACGGCCGGGGCGATCGACGTCGTTTACGGGGATCTGCTCGACGGCCCCCTGATCGAGCGGACGGTCCGCGAGCGTCGGATCGATCTGGTCTTCCATCTCGCCGGCCAGACGATCGTCGGCAACGCCCGGCAGGCGCCGGCGGCGACCTTCGAGGCGAACGTGAAGGGGACCTGGACGGTGCTCGAGGCCTGCCGGGCGGCCGGCTCCCCCCGCGTCGTCGCGGCGTCCTCGGAGAAGGTCTACGGGCCGTCGGCGAGCGGTCCGTGCACCGAGCAGCGGGCGCTCGACGCGGCCTTTCCGTACGACGCGAGCAAGGCGGCGGCCGACGTGATCGCCCGCAGTTACTGGAGCAGCTACGGCATGCCGGTCGCGGTCAGCAGGTTCGCGAACGTCTACGGCGGCGGCGACATGAACGCGTCCCGGCTGATTCCCGAGGCCGTCTGGGCCGCGCTCGGCGGCCGCCGGCCGGTGATCCGCTCGGACGGCACGGCCCAACGGGACTTCCTCTACGTCGAGGACGCGGTCGCCGCGTATCTCGCGATCGCCGACGCCCTCGAGGATCCCCGGCGGGCCGGCGGGGCGGCCTTCAACGCCGGCGGCGGCGGGCCGCAGCCGGTGCTCGAGGTCGTGCGCCTGGTCTTCGAGGCGGCCGGCGCGCCGTTTGCTCCGGACATCCGCGGGACCGGTACGCCGGCCGGCGAGCTGGCCTTCGAGTCGGTCGATCACTCCCGGCTGACCCGGCTGACCGGGTGGCGGCCGCAGGTCGATCTGGCCGAGGGGCTGCGGCGGACGGTTGCCTGGTATCGGACCCACGCGCCGACCCCGCCGAGCGACGCCGCCTGAGTGACCCCGTAGAATCAGGGCATGTCCGGTCACTCGAAATGGGCGTCGATCAAGCACAAGAAGGCGATCGTCGACCAGCGCAGGGGTCAGCACTTCACGAAGCTGGCCCGCGCGATCACGGTCGCCGCGCGCGACGGCGGCGGCGATCCGGAGATGAACGCGCCGCTGGGGAACGCCGTCCAGAAGGCCAAGGACGCGTCGATGCCCAAGGACAACATCGAGCGGGCGATCCTCAAGGGGACCGGCGCGGGCGCCGACGCGGCGGCCTTCGAGGAGGTCGTCTACGAGGGCTACGGTCCGGGCGGCGTGGCCCTCCTGATCGAGACGCTGACCGACAACCGCAACCGGACGGCCGCCGACATGCGCCACATCCTCTCCAAGCGCGGCGGCACGCTCGGGACGCCGGGCAGCGTCGCGTACCTGTTCAACAAGCGCGGCGTGATCCTCGTCGACTCGTCGCGCTACACCGAGGACGACCTGCTGGTCGCGATCGAGGCCGGCGCCGAGGACGTCACGACCGACGACGGCCTGTTCGAGATCGTCACCGACCCCAAGGACCTCGCCGCCGTCCGTGCGGCGCTCGAGGACGCCGGGATCGAGCTCGAGGGAGCCGAGGTCACCCAGCAGCCGACGACACTCACGGCAGTCGACGAGGAGACCGCCGAGAAGCTGATGCGGTTGATCGACGCGCTCGACGAGAACGACGACGTCAACGAGGTCCACGCGAACTTCGACGTGCCCGCCGACGTCCTCCAGCGCGTCGCCGGCTGAGCCGGCCACCCGGCGTCCGCGCGTCCTCCCGGGCGCGGTGTGCGAGTGCGCCGGGAACGTCGGCCGCCGGCAGGGGCGTGCGAACAGGTACGCCTGGGCCTGGTCGCAGGCGAGCAGTCGCAGGCCTTCCATGTGTTCGGTCGTCTCGACGCCCGGCGATTGACCGCAGCCGGAGGTTGGCGGCCAGATCGATCACGGCGGCGACGATCCGCTGGTCCGCTCGATCGACGCTGTCGGTCGCGCGGGGGAGGCGTCCGCCGAAGCACGGAGAATCAAGCCCCTGATGATCGTGCTCGGTATCGACCCAGGACTTGCGAACACCGGCTACGGCGTGGTCCGCCTCCAGGGGGGACGGCTCGCAGCGCTCGACGGGGGCGTCGTCGTGACGCCGGCCGGGGCGAGCGCAGAGTCCCGCCTGGCGTCGATCCACCGGTCGATCACCGATCTGCTCGAGCTGCATTCACCAGACGCGCTCGCCCTCGAGCAGCTCTACTTCGGCCAGAACGTCCGCACCGCATTCGCCGTCGGCCAGGCACGGGGCGTCGTGATGGCGGCGGCCGGGGCGCGCGGCATCGTGTGTCACTCCTACACGCCGCAGCAGGTCAAGGGGGCCGTCTGCGGGAGCGGGCGGGCCGCGAAGGACCAGGTCGGCCGGATGGTCGCGGCGATCCTCAGGCTGCCCGAGCCGCCGCGCGAGGACCACGCGGCCGACGCGCTGGCAGTGGCGATCTGCCACGCCAACCGCTCGCCGCTCGCCGCGGCGCTGGTCGCCGGATGATCGGCCTCGTCCGGGGCGAGGTGGCCGTCCGCCGCGCCGACCACGTGATCGTCCTCTGCGGCGGCGTCGGCTACCGGCTCGCCGTCTCGGCCTACACGCTCGGCCAGGTGCCGCCGGTCGGCAGTGAGGTCACGCTCCATGCGCACCTGATCGTCCGCGACGACGCTCTCCACCTGTACGGGTTCGCGTCCGAGCAGGAGCGCGAGCTCTTCCTGATGCTGCTCGGCGTCCCGTCGGTCGGCCCGAAGGTCGCGCTCGCCGTGCTCTCGGGCGCGGCGCCGCGCGAGCTCGTCGCCGCTCTCGCCGCCGGCGACACCGCCCGCTTCCAGGCCGTCCCGGGGATCGGCAAGCGGACGGCCGAGCGGATCATCGTCGAGCTGCGCGAGAAGGTCGCCGTCGCTCCGGCCCATACGGCCGCACGCCGGGCCGACGACGCCGAGGACCCCCGCCTGCTGGCCCGCGACGGGCTCGTCGAGCTGGGTTTCGCGCCCGGCGAGGCCGAGCTCCTGCTGGCCCGGGTCGACGGTGAGACGGCCGAGGAGCTGCTGGCCGGCGCGCTGCGGGCGGCCAGGGCGCCCGAGCACGGCGAGCGGGCCGGGAGATGACCGAGGCGGCCCGCATCCAGACGCCATACCTCCTCGAGGAGGACGACTTCGACCGCTCGCTGCGCCCCCGGCGCCTCGAGGAGTTCGTCGGCCAGCCGCAGCTCAAGGAGCAGCTCGCCGTCGCGATCGCCGCGGCGTCGGCCCGCGAGGAGCCGCTGGACCACCTGCTGCTGGCCGGACCGCCGGGTCTCGGGAAGACGTCGCTCGCCCAGATCGTCGCCGCCGAGCTCGGTGTCCCGTTCGTCCAGACGGCCGGCCCGGCGCTCGAGCGCAAGGGCGACATCGCGGCGTTCCTGACGGCGCTCGAGCCGCGCAGCGTGTTCTTCGTCGACGAGATCCACCGCCTCCCGCGGGCGCTCGAGGAGACCTTCTATCCGGCGATGGAGGACGGTCGCCTGCCGATCACCGTCGGCCAGGGTGCCGGTGCCCGCGTTATGACGCTTCCGCTCCCACCGTTCACGCTGATCGGCGCGACGACGCGAGCCGGCCTCCTGACGACGCCGCTGCGCGACCGCTTCGGGATCCAGGCGAGGGTCGAGGCCTATGCGGTCGAGGAGCTCGCGGCGATCGTCTCGCGGGCGGCCCGGATCCTCGACGTCGAGCTCGAGCCGCAGGCCGCGCTGACGATCGCCGGACGCAGCCGGGGGACCCCGCGGGTCGCCAACCGCCTGCTCAAGCGGGTCCGCGACTACGCGGAGGTCCGCATGAGCGGCGTCGTGACCCAGCTGGCCGCCGACGAGGCGCTGGCCCTCGCCGAGGTCGACGGGCTCGGGCTCGACCGGCTCGACCGGGAGATTCTCCGGGTCGTCTGCGAGCGCTTCGGCGGCGGTCCGGTCGGCCTCTCGACGCTGGCGATCGCCGTCGGCGAGGAGCGCGACACGATCGAGGACGTCTACGAGCCGTACCTCCTCCAGCTCGGCATGCTCCAGCGGACACCACGTGGACGGACGGCCACGCGGCGGGCATGGGAGCATCTCCGGCTCGAGCCGCCGGCCGAGGGCCCTACCCTGTTCTAGGGGCCCTGACGGGTCCGCGTTGAACTACCCCGAGTAACCTGTCGAACCGCATGTCACATCCGTTCATCTGCCCGAGCTGCGGCAATCGCACCGTGGGAGCCAACCGCTACGAGGGATTCCGGCGTGAGGTTCGCGGTTGCGAGAAGTGCGGCTTCGGCTTCCTCTTCGAGCTGCTCGACGACTACTATCCGGCTCCCGAGGCGGCGTTCTTCGTCTGCGACG
This sequence comes from Solirubrobacteraceae bacterium, assembly GCA_035553395.1. Taxonomy (GTDB): domain Bacteria; phylum Actinomycetota; class Thermoleophilia; order Solirubrobacterales; family Solirubrobacteraceae; genus Palsa-513. Next base: position 20,691 of record DASZKP010000015.1, read on the forward strand.
CAGAGGGTCGCGTGATCGGTTGTGGCCGGGGATCCTTCGAGCTGACCGGCTTCGAGGAGGAGGAGGTCATCGGGCAGCCGATCAAGGACGCGCTCGGCCTGCGCTTCGCCGGGGACGAGGACCACGTCGCGACCGTGCTCGAATGGGGCGTCCGCGTACTCGGCAAGGACGTCGCCCTGAGAACCGAGAGCGACCTCGACGCGGCCGCGTCGGCCGACCTGTTTCCCGCATACGACGACGACGGCGGTCTGCTGGTCGTGCTGACGCCGCACCGGTGACCGACTTGAAGGGCGTTCCGAGAACCAGGCTGTACCCGCCGCCGATCACCAGTCCCGATCCCGCAGGCCGCGGCAGATGACCGATCGCCGCCGCAACGCCTTCGTCCTGGCCATCGTCGTGGGCCTCCTGATCGCCTCGCTCGTCATCGAGTTCGGCTTCCCGGGGGTGACCAAGGCGAAGAAGACGACGCTCGGCCTGGACCTCAAGGGTGGCGTCGAGCTCGTCTACCAGGGCGAGCCGACCGCCCAGTCGCCCGTCGACTCGACGTCGCTGTCGCGGGCGATCGACATCATCCGCCAGCGGGTCGACGCGATCGGCGTCTCCCAGCCGGAGATCCAGACGACCGGCAACAACGAGATCGACGTCGCCCTGCCGGCCGTCAAGGACGCGACGACCGCCGAGCAGCAGGTCGGCGAGGTCGCCCAGCTGTACTTCTACGACTGGGAGCCGAACGTGATCGGCCCGACCGGGACCGCCGACCCGACCAACGCGTCGGTGACCGGGGGACTCAACGGGGCCGGCAACCCGGCGTACGGGGTGTCGCTCTACAAGGCGGTGATCCTCGCGTCGAAGCGGCCGGAGATCAAGCGCAAGAGCGACACGACGCTCGGCAACGGGATCGACGGGATCTGGTACCTCGTCAACGAGAAGACGCAGACCGTCCTGCGCGGACCCGACGCGACCCAGGCCGCGCTGACCGGGGAGAGCCCGGCTCCGAAGGGGTCGACCGTGATCCACATCCAGCCGGGCACGGTGATCGTCCAGGCCGAGACGCCGAACGACCAGCCCGACACGAAGCTCAACAGCTACTACGTCCTCAACGACGATCCGGCGCTCAGCGGCAAGGACATCAAGAACCCGCAGCAGGCGTTCGACAACGGAGCCGGGGGGACGGGCCAGCCGAACGTGACGTTCGATTTCACGAGCGGCGGCCGCAAGACGTTCGAGGCGGTCACCAAGCGGATCGCCCAGCGTGGGGCGCAGACGGCGGTGCTCGGCAACGGTGCCAACCAGCACTTCGCGATCGTGCTCGACAACCGCCTGATCTCGGTCCCGTCGATCGACTACACCCAGTACCCGGAGGGAATCGACGCGGCGAGCGGTTCGGAGATCAGCGGCGGCTTCACGATCACCTCGGCCCAGACGCTCGCCCAGCTGCTCCAGACGGGCGCGCTGCCGATCGGGCTGAAGCTGATCTCGGCCGAACAGGTCTCGGCGACGCTCGGCAAGCAGGCCCTCAACCAGGGGCTCGTCGCCGGCGGGGTCGGCTTCGTCGTCGTCGCCGTGTTCCTGCTGCTCTTCTACCGCGTGCTCGGGATGATCGCCGTGACGGCGCTGCTCGTCTACGCGCTCTACTTCTATGCGCTGATCAAGATGATCCCGATCACGCTGTCGCTTCCGGGTATCGCGGGTCTGATCCTGACGATCGGGGTGGCGGCCGACGCGAACATCGTGATCTTCGAGCGCGTCAAGGAGGAGTTCCGCGGCGGCAGCTCGATCGGACGGGCGATCGCGACGGGCTACAAGCGGGGGATCGCGGCGATCATCGACGCGAACGTCGTGACCTTCATGACGGCGTTCATCCTCTTCGTGCTGGCGACGGCCGAGGTCAAGGGCTTCGCCTTCACGCTTGGCATCGGCACGCTGGTCTCGTTGTTCACGGCGGTCGCCGCGACGCAGGCGATCCTCGGCGTGATGGGCCGCTCGCGGTTGATCGGGACTCCGTCGGCGCTCGGCGCGAAGGACCGCGGCCGGCGGTGGAGCTACGACTTCATGGGCGCGTCGAAGTGGTTCTTCTCGCTGTCGGGGACGATCCTCCTGATCGGGGCGCTGGCGATCGCCGGCCACGGCCTGAACTTCGGCATCGACTTCCAGTCGGGCACGCAGATCAAGACGGCGCTGACCCAGCCGGCGACAGAGAACGGGATTCGCCAGGTGATGATCGCCAGCGGCGTGTCCGACGCCCAGATCCAGAAGGTCACGTCAAAGGCGCTGGGCAAGAACGCGTTCCAGATCTCGACGCAGAAGCTCCTGCCGGCGAACGTCCCGAAGATCCAGGCGGCTCTCCAGAAGCGGTTCGGCAACACGGTCAACTTCTCGAGCACGTCGATCGGCCCGACCTTCGGGGCGACGGTCGCCAAGCAGGCGATCATCGCGATCATCGCGTCGCTGCTGGTGATCTCGGTCTACATCGCCCTGCGCTTCGAGTGGAAGTACGCGATCCCGGTCCTGATCGCCCTGATGCACGATCTCCTGATCACGGCAGGCGTGTACTCGCTGACCGGCCGGCAGGTGACCACGTCGACGGTCGCGGCGCTCCTGACGATCCTGGGGTATTCGCTCTACGACACGATCATCGTCTTCGACCGTGTGCGGGAGAACGTCCCGCGGATGCCGCGGGCCGCGTTCTCGCAGATCGTCAACCGGTCGATGTCGGAGGTCCTGACCCGATCGATGGCGACGACGTTCTGCACGCTGCTGCCGATCGCCAGCCTGCTCCTGTTCGGCGGCGACACGCTCAAGGACTTCGCCTTCGCCCTGCTCGTCGGCGTGGCGTCCGGCGCGTACTCGTCGATCTTCATCGCCTCGCCGGTGCTGACCCACTGGAAGGAGCGCGAGCCGGCCTACGCCCGCCGGCGGGCGCGGATCGCCGCCGAGAACGGCGGTGTCGTCCCGCCGTACGCGCTGACGGGGAGCGCGGCCGTCGAGGTCGACCCGACCAAGGGCCGCCGGCGGCGGACCGGGCGGCTGACGACGCCCGATCATCCGGAGCAGGGGATCTCGCGCGCGGAGTTCCAGGAGCTCGTCCAGGATCTCGACGTCGAGGAGTCGCTCACGCCGAAGACCGGTGGGGTCCGCGCATCACGGACGAAGCGCGGCGGCACACCCGCCCCGGCGCCCGCGCCGGCCGTGAAGCGCAAGCCGGCACCGCCGCCGGCGGCCGACCCGCGGGCCGACGCGACACCCGAGGACGTCGTCATGCCCGACGCTCCCAAGCCACCTGCCAAGCCGCGGACGTCGAAGTCCAAGCCCCGCCGCGGACACGGGCGGCCCCGCTGATGGGAATGCTCGCCTGGGTGATGATGGGTCTCGCCATCTGGCACTACGCGATCTTCGTGCCCGACCGCTTCTGGGGGGGCATCGTCGGTGCGTTCGTCGGGGCGATCCTCGGGTCGATCGTCGTCGGCATGGTGATCTACGCCGCGAAGTCCGGGGCGATCAAGATCCCCGGGCGGCACGACACCCACCTGGTCACGGCCCTGTACGCCGTCCCCGGCGCGCTCGGCGGTCTCGCGGCCGTCTACTTCGAGGGGATCCGCCGGGAGTCGGTCGTCGAGGACTGAGCCGGGACGGTTCCGTCTCATGCTGGCCATAGTCTGGATGCGTGAGACCGGTCGACTTGGAGATCGCCCCCTGCTCGACGGCTGATGTCCGCCGGCTGTCGGCGGAGCTCGAGGTCAGCCCGATCGTCGGCGAGATCCTCGTCCGTCGAGGACTCGGCGAGCCGGCGGCCGCGCGGGCCTTCCTCGCGGCCGAGGAATCCCACCCACCGGGCGCGTTCGCCGGCATCGACGTGGCTGTCGATCGGATCCTCGGCCACGTCCGCTCGGGAGCGCCGATCACGGTTCACGGCGACTACGACTGCGACGGGGTCTGCTCGACGGCGGTCCTGGTCCGCTGCCTGCGCGAGCTGGGCGCGAATGTCGACTGGTTCCTCCCGGATCGACGCAGCGATGGCTACGGCCTCTCGATGGAGACGATCCGGCGGCTCGCGGCCCGGGGGACGAAGCTCCTGATTACGGCCGACTGCGCGATCACCGCGGTCGAGGAGGTCGCGGCGGCCCGAGCGGCGGGAGTCGATGTCGTCGTCACCGACCACCACACGCCGCGGGCCGACGGGCAGCTGCCGGACGCGCCGATCGTCCATCCGGCGATCTGCGGATATCCGTGCGGGGAGCTTTGTGCGACGGCGGTGGCGGCGAAGCTGGCCTGGGCGCTGCGCTGCGCGGCGGGGCTGGGGGACCCCGGGGAGGAGCCCGATCTCGAGCTGGTCGGGCTGGCGACGGTGGCCGACGTCGTCCCCCTCGTGGGAGAGAACCGCCGCCTCGTGCGGTCGGGTCTGCGCGCGCTCGCCGCGACGGCGAGCCCGGGGCTGCGCGCCCTGATGGCGGTCGCGAGGATCGCGCCGCTGGAGATCGACGAGCACGCCGTGGCATTTCGCCTGGCCCCGCGGATCAACGCGGCCGGCCGGCTGTACCGGGCCGACGTGGCGCTCGAGCTGCTGCTGACCGACGACGCGGCCCGGGCGGCGGCGATCGCGTCCGAGCTCGATCGCGACAACGCCGAGCGCCGCAACACGGAGACGCGGATCCGTTTCGAAGCAGAGGCCCAGGTCGCCGAGCAGGGCGAGCGGCCGGCGTACGTGCTGGCCGGAGAGGCCTGGCATCCCGGCGTGATCGGGATCGTCGCGGCGCGGATCGCCGAGCGCCATCATCGCCCGACCGTGATGATCGCCCTTGCCCCGGATGGCGGGCCCGGGACCGGGTCGGGTCGATCGATCCCGGCGTTCGACCTGCTGGGCGGCCTGCGGGCGTGCGGAGAGCGGCTGCTCGGGTTCGGTGGGCACCGGGCGGCCGCCGGCCTGCAGATCGACCCGGCCGAGCTCGACAGGTTCCGGGCGGCGTTCACCGCGCACGCCGGAACGGTCCTCGCGCCGGCGGATCTGATGCCGCGCGAGCGGGTCGACGCGGTCGTCTCCGGCGAGGATCTCGGCCTCGAGCTTGCCGAGGAGCTGCTGCGGCTCGCGCCGTTCGGCGCCGGGAACCCGCCGATCTCGCTGCTGGTCGCCGCGGCGACGCTGGAGGATCCGGTCGGCTTCGGCGGGGAAGCCCGCACCGATCACGTCCGCTTCAGCGTTCGCTCGGGCGGCGCCCGCGCCCGAGCCGTCCATTTCGGTGGGGGAGCGCGGCTGCCGGTGGCGGCCGGAGCGCCGGTCGACGCGACGTTCCGCCTCGAGCGCAACAAGTGGCAGGGCATCGTCGAGCCGCGGCTGCTGCTCCGCGAGGCCCGGGCCTGCGATCCGCGGCCGATCGTCGTGCTCGGGGAGGACGGCAGCTATCTCGACCGTGTCTTCGCCGAGCTCGAGGCGAAGCTCCCGACGGTTGGGGCCGACGCGAGGCTGCCGTCGGCCGGGGTCGAGGCCGGGGTCCCGGCGGGTCCTGGGCGTGCCGAGCAGGCGGGCGGCCGGCTGATCTGCGATCGACGCGACAGGGGGATCGCGGCGACGATCGCCGGACTCGTCGCGAGCGGTGAGCCGGTCCTCGTCGTCGTCGCGGACGCGCTCGCGCGCCGGCGCCATCTCCGGGAGCGGCTCGGCGGCTTCTCACTGTGCTCGTACCGCGGACTCGGCCGGCTGGCGGCGGCCGGGCGCGAGCACATCCACCTGGTCCTGCTCGACCCGCCGAGCTCGGCTCCTGAGCGGGGGCTGTGCGTCGCGGACGAGGCTGGCGGCTGTGCGCACCTGGCGTGGGGCGAGCCTGAGCTACGCTTTGCCCTACACATTCATCAGCAGGAGTTCGGACTCCGGCCTTCGCTCGCCGATCTCTACCGGGTGCTGCGCGACCTGGGGAGCGTGGCGGGCGGGGATCTCGAGACCGCGCTGCGGGGAGACGCCGCACAACCGAGGTCGCCGGAGCTCGCCGGTCGGTTGTTGAGAGTCTTCGTGGAGCTCGATCTCGTCGAACTCGACCGGCGGAGCGCTCGGGTCAGCGTCCTCGCCGGCCGGCGGGCGGAGCTCGAGGGCTCGGCGGCCTACTGCGACTACCAGCGACGACTAGAGGACGGCCAGCTATACCTGGGAAAGAGCAGAGCGGCCCCGTCGGGGGGAAGGCGAGCGGCCTGAGGCCGGCGCGCGCCAGCGCGGCCGCCACGGCCGGCGTGACGCCGGCCGTGCCAGTCCAGGCCGGGCAGCCGCCGCAGGTGCCGGTCGCTCGTGTTCCGGTCGACCGGGTCAGCCACAGCGAGCCGCCGGTCGAGCTGGCGGGCCCGGACCTGACGCCGCTCGAGAGCCAACTGCTCGCGGACCTGTTCGCGATCGTCTCCGAGCACGCCGACGACTCGGTCGTCGAGATCGATCGGGACCGGGTGACCGACGCGTTCGTGTTCGCCTGCGAGCACCACGCCGACCAGCGGCGGATGTCCGGCGAGGAGTTCATCGTCCATCCGGTCGGGGTCGCGCGGATCTGCGCGGGGATGCGCCTCGACACGGAGACGATCTGTGCGGCGCTGCTCCACGACACGGTCGAGGACACGTCCGCGTCGCTCGAGGAGGTCTGCGCGCGCTTCGGCGACGAGGTCGGAACGCTCGTCGACGGGGTCACGAAGCTGACCGGGATCACGTTCTCCTCACGCGACGAGGCGCAGGCCGAGAACTATCGGAAGATGATCGTGGCGATGGCCTCGGACATCCGGGTGATCCTGATCAAGCTGGCCGACCGTCTGCACAACATGCGGACGCTGGGCGCGCTGCTGAAGCCCAAGCAGATCGAGAAGGCGAAGGAGACGCTCGAGATCTACGCGCCGATCGCCCACCGGCTGGGCATCCACGCGATCAAGTGGGAGCTCGAGGACCTCGCGTTCGCGACGCTCCACCCGCGCAAGTACCAGGAGATCAAGGGCCTGGTCGCGCAGCAGCGGGCCGAGCGGGAGCGCTACGTCTCGGAGGCCGGCGACTACCTCCAGCGCGAGCTGGAGGCGCTCGGCATCGGGGCGATGATCTCCGGCCGGGCGAAGCACTTCTATTCGATCTACTCGAAGATGACCCGCAAGGGCCGGGAGTTCAACGAGATCTACGACCTGACGGCGATGCGGGTGATCGTCGAGACGGTGAAGGACACCTACGGCGCGGTCGGCGTGATCCACTCGCTGTGGAAGCCACTGCCGGGGCGCTTCAAGGACTTCATCGCGATGCCGAAGTTCAACATGTACCAGTCGCTGCACACGACCGTGATCGGTCCGGAGGGCCGGCCGCTCGAGATCCAGATCCGCACGCGGGAGATGCACAACCGGGCGGAGTACGGGGTGGCCGCCCATTGGATGTACAAGCAGGCCCGGTCCAACGGAAAGCCCGGGACGGTCTGGCCGGGTGGGACGGACGCGGAGAAGCCGCAGTGGCTGAGCTCGATGGTCGACTGGCAGAGCGAGACGTCGGATCCCAAGGAGTTCATGGAGACGTTGAAGATCGACCTCTTCGAGGATGAGGTCTACGTCTTCACGCCGAAGGGCGAGGTCAAGTCGCTGACGGCCGGGGCGACGCCGCTCGATTTCGCCTACGAGGTCCACACCGACGTCGGACACAGGTGCGTCGGCGCCCGGGTCAACGGCAAGATCGTCCCGCTCAGCTACGAGCTCAAGAGCGGCGACATCGTCGAGGTGCTGACCTCCAAGCGTGAGCGGGGCCCGTCGCGCGACTGGCTGGGGCTTGTGAAGACGTCGCGGGCCCGCAACAAGATCAAGCAGTGGTTCAAGGCGGAGTCGCGCCTGGATACCGAGCACACGGGACGCGACCTGCTCCAGGAGCACCTCAAGAAGCAGGGCCTGCCGGCCCAGCGGATCACCGGGTCGCCGTTGCTGGCCGACCTGATCCGGGAGATGGGCTTCAAGAAGGCCGACGACTTCTACATCGCGCTCGGCGCGGCGAAGATCTCACCGAAGGTCGTCGTCAACAAGGTCATGCAGCGCCTCAAGCAGGGCGAGGCGGCCGAGGGCGAGGAGACCGCAGCGGCATCGCTGCTCTCGCCTGGCCGGGAGCGGCGCCGTCCGACGAGCTCGTCGACGGACTACGGGATCCGCGTCGAAGGCGTCGAGGACGTCATGCTGCGGCTCGCCAAATGCTGCCGGCCGGTCCCGGGGGACGGAATCGTGGGCTACATCTCACTCGGGCGGGGCATCACGATCCACCGGGAGGACTGCCCGAACGCCCTGGCCCTGCGCAAGGACCCCGATCGCTTCACGTACGTGGCCTGGGAGGGCGAGCACGCGACGGCCTTCAAGGTCGAGCTCCAGATCGACGCGTGGGACCGCCACCGGCTGCTCGAGGATCTGTCGCGGACGTTCGCCGAGGCGGGGATCAACATCGTCGAGGCCCGCTGCACGGCGAGCCCGCCGATGGTCCGAAATCGCTTCGTCGTCGAGGTGCCCGACACGCAGACGCTGAAGCTGACCGTCAATCGACTGCGCAACATCGACTCGGTGTTCGACGCCTACAGGGTCACGCCGGGGGCCGCGTAGGGGGGCGTCGGTCTGCCGCCCGTGGTGGCCGCGGCCGGCGGAGAGTTGGGGGCGGTGTGCGACGGCGCGAGTGCCCGAGTCATACTCGCGCGATGAGGAGAAGGGCCGGGGCGATCGCCAAAGCTCTCGTTGGGGCGGCGTGTCTCGTCCTGGTGGGGTGCGGTGAGGCTGGGAGCACGGCGGGAGTCCCACCGCCCGTCGCCCATGCCGGCAGATCGTCTGGGCTCGGCGAGGGTCGATTCAAGCTTCTGGACGCCGTCTACGCCGCAGCGGTTCCCCTCGACGCGGTGCAGCCGCCGAAGGCGCCGACCGCTGCGGTGGAATTGGACGCTCGCCGAGCAACCGGAACGATCGTCGCGGCATGCAGGGCGCTGGATCCACACGATCCGCTGCTCGGGCCGCTGAGTCGTGCGTGCGTGGCAGCATTCGACGGTCTCGGTGCGGCGCCGCGCTGTCCCGCCCAGACGCCGCAGCCCCCGGCTACGACTCCGCAAGGCGTGCGCGGCGCGCTGAACGTCTTCAGGGGCAGTGCCTGCGCCGCGACGTTCCAAAGACTCGACTCCAGCCTGGCGAGGCAGACCCAATTGGAGACAATGGCCGATCGCGCGGTCGGCTCGGCGAGTCTGAGCGCCGCATGCAAGGCGGTGCTGACCGTCCCGCAGGCCGTCTACGCACTCGCGCGCGCCTCCCACGCGCTGTTCACGCTCCTCTCGCGCAGCGCCACAGACGGGCCGCAGGGCAATGCCACGGCCCAGCACTACGACGACGAGGTCACGATCGTCGAGCGCGATCTCCCGACCCACCGGGACTTGCTCAGAAGGTTCCGCAGCGGCTGTGCCTAGCATTCTTCGGGGCGTAGCGGCTGTCGCAGGAGTTCTCTGGCAGTGAGTCCCTCTCGCTGATTTAGCTGCCTCAGTCAGGCAGCTTGTTCCTGAGAAAGGTCTACGACACGACGGACAGCCCACGCGGCCGGATCTCGAAGTGGGCGTCGGTGACGTCGCCGATGTAGTCACCATCCACGTGGAGCGGGATCGGCCGACCGTCAACCGAACGTAGGTCGAGCTCGGTGAACCCGCCGAGGACCCGGATCTGAGGGTGGCCGATCAGTGCCGGACGGCGAGCGAGCATCCGGATCAGAATCGACGGGACGTCGATCAGGTTGGCCCGACCGAGGACGACGCCAGCGAGCTCGGCGGTGTCCAGCCCGGCGCCCTCGGCGACATCGACCGGGCTGTCGTTGAAGTACGTGTAGTGCTCGGCGTTCTGGATCACGGCCGTGACGCCGGGGACCTCGGTGCCGTTGACGGTGGCGACCAGCCGTGGAGGCCGCAGGACGTAGCGCCCGGCGAACGTGCCCAGCGCGGTGTAGACGAAGTAGCTCGCGCCGAGCCGGGACTTCAGGCCGGGGTGGGCGTCGACCTGGGCGACGACGTTCGCGTCGAGGCCGACGCCCGAGCTGAAGGCGAAGCGCCGGTCGTTGACGACGCCGACGTCGACGAGCCGCGTTCGCCAGGCGTCCGCCATGCGCAGGAGGTGCTCGGTGGCGTCGACGATCTCGCCTGGGATCCCGAGCAGCTTGCAGTAGACGTTGGTTCTGCCGCCCGGCAGGCAGGTCACGGGCGTGGGCGAGCCGGCGAGGCCATTGACGACCTCGTTGACGGTCCCGTCGCCGCCGAACGCGATGACGACGTCGTAGCCCTCCCAGGCGCCCTCCCGGCAGATCTCGGTCGCGTGGCCGGGAGACTGCGTGTCGATCGCGTCGACCTCGTAGCGGGCCGACAGGGCGTGAACGACGAGGCTCCGCAGGCGGTCGGAGACGGTTGTCGCATACGGGTTGACGACGACGAGCGCGCGGCGCTTGGGTGCGCTGATCGCGAACTCGAGTGCCGCGGCCTCGAACTCGGCGCTCTGCCGCGAGGGCCGGGCCACGTCTGGGCTACACCTGACCCGGCCCGACGTTACCCCTCCCCATGGCCCCACGGCCCCACGGCCCCACGACCCGACGGCCCCACCGCCCCGCGCCCGCCGCCCCACGGCCCACCGGCCCGACGAGCGAGATCAGCCGGGGCCGCGTCGGACTCGAAGCGATCACCGACGAAATCCGAGACGCACGACTACTCTGCGGCGATGTCCGCCGGCGTCAGCGTGATCGTTCCGGCCCGCGACGCGGCAGCCACGCTCGAGAGCACGCTCGAGGCCCTGCGCGGCCAGGAGGAGGTCGAGCCGTTCGAGTTGATCGTGGTCGACAACGGCTCGGAGGACGACACCGCGGGTGTGGCCGGGCGGGCCGGCGCGACGGTCGTCCGCCGTGAGCGCGGGGACGGGCCGGGCGCGGCCCGCAACGCCGGGGTCGCCGCGGCGAGCGGGCGCATCCTCGCCTTCACCGACGCCGACTGTCAGCCCGCGCCAGACTGGCTGGCGCGCGGCCTCGCCGCGCTGGCGGGTGCCGCGCTCGTCCAGGGCGCGGTCGTCCCCGATCCCCGGGCCGAGCTCGGCCCGTTCGACCGGACGGTCGCCGTCAGCGGGCCGACCGGCCTGTTCGAGGCGGCGAGCCTGTTCGTCGAGCGCGCCGTGTTCGACCAGATCGGCGGATTTCCCGCCGGGCTGGAGGCGCCGGGGAAGGCGCCGTTCGGCGAGGACGCCCTGTTCGGGTGGGCCGCACGCCGGTCTGGAGCACAGGTCGGCTTCTGCGCGGCGGCGGTCGTCCACCACGCCGTCACTCGACGACCGGTGCGCGGATTCATCGCCGAGCGGACCCGGCTGCGGTTGTTCCCAGCGCTCGTCGCGAGGATCCCCGAGCTGCGCGACGAGCTCTGCTTCGGGCGGATCTTCCTGTCGAGACGGACGGCGACCTTCGATCTCGCTGTGGCCGGCATCTTGCTGGCACGGGCCGGTCGGCGGGCCGCTCCGCTCGCGCTGACCGTGCCGTACCTCGGCCTCAGCGCGCGGGAGGCGACTGCCTGGGGCGGGTGGCTTGGCGCGCGGGCCGCGATCGGAGCGCTGCTCGCCGACGCCGTCGGCGCCGGCGCCCTGGTCGTCGGGAGTGTGCAGAGCGGACGGGTCGTCCTCTGAGCGGCGAAGTCTTGCCGGCGCCGGCAGGCTGGCTATAATGACCGGACATAGCAGCACGCATCCAGAGGGGTGGAGGGACTGGCCCAGTGAAACCCCGGCAACCATCTCGCGCAAGCGAGAAACGGTGCCAATTCCAACAGGCTCCAAGCGACGGCCTGGGAGATGTGGTCGGAGCTTCGTCCTCGAATCTCCGCCACCAGACGGCGGAGGTTTTTCATGAAGGCTGACAAGCTGAGATGCAAGGAGTGCGGGACCGATTACCCGCTCGAAGCGCTGTTCGTCTGCGACCGGTGCTTCGGGCCACTCGAGGTCCACTACTCACATGACGGTGAGCTCGACGTTCCCGGGCTCCGGCGGAGGATCCAGGGCGGACCGCAGAACGTCTGGCGCTACGCCGACTTCCTACCGCTCGTCGGTGGGCCACCCGGTCCGTCGAATCGGCTCGCCTCGCGGGCCGGGCTGCCGGCCGGCTGCACGCCGCTGATCCGGGCCGACCGGCTCGCCGAACGGCTCGGCCTGCGGGAGGTCTGGGTCAAGAACGACGCGGCGAACCCGACGCATTCCTTCAAGGATCGCGTTGTCGCGGTCGCCGCGGCGCGGGCCAAGGAGCTCGGGTACGACGTTCTCGCTTGTGCGTCGACCGGGAACCTGGCGAACGCGGTCGCCGCCCAGGCGGCTGCGCTCGGCTTGCGCTCGTACGTCTTCATCCCCTCGAACCTCGAGGAGCAGAAGATCATCGCGACGGGCGTGTACGGGACGAACCTGGTCTCGGTCCGGGGCAACTACGACGACGTCAACCGCCTGTGCACCGAGCTCTCGGCAGATCGTGATTGGGCGTTCGTCAACGTCAACATGCGCCCGTACTACGCCGAGGGCTCGAAGACCCTGGCCTACGAGATCGCCGAGCAGCTCGGCTGGGAGATCCCGGACCGGATCGTCGCGCCGATCGCGTCCGGCTCGCTCTACACGAAGATCGCCCGGGGCTTCCAGGAGTGGATCGACATCGGTCTGGTGGAAGGCAGCCTGCCGGTGATGAACGGGGCACAGGCGAGCGGATGCTCCCCGGTGGCCAACGCCTTCGCGGCCGGCCAGGAGTTCTGCCAGCCGGTCAAGCCCGACACGATTGCCAAGTCGCTGGCGATCGGAAACCCGGCCGACGGGCCGTACGCGCTCGACCTGGCGAAGCGGACTGGTGGGCGGATCGACTCGGTGACAGACACCGAGATCAGGGAGGCGATCGGTCTTCTGGCGCAGACCACCGGCGTGTTCACCGAGACGGCGGGCGGCGTGACGACGGCGGTGCTGCGCAAGCTCGCGGAGCGCGGCGACATCGACCCGGAAGAGCGGGTTGTCCTCGTGATCACCGGCGACGGCCTGAAGACGTTGGATGCGGTTCGCGGTTCGTACACGACGCATGAGATCGATCCGTCGGTCGAGTCGTTCGAGGCGAGCGCCGCCCACCTCACGGGCGACGCGGTGAGCGCCTGATGTCGGTGACGGTGAAGATCCCGACCCAGTTGCGCTCCTCCGCCGGCGGAGCCGCCGAGGCATCCGTGGAGGGCGAGACGGTGGCCAAGGTCCTCGACGGCCTGTACGCCCAGTTCGCCGAGCTGCGCGAGCGGATCGCGGAGGGCGACGGATCCCTGCGGCGGTTCGTCAACGTCTACGTGGGCGGGGAGGACATCCGTTTCCTCGCCGGGCTCGAGACGCCCGTGGCCGACGGTGGCGAGATCACGATCCTCCCGGCGGTCGCCGGCGGCTGAAGCCGGTGCTCCGGTCGGTGGCTCGCGCGGACCGGCCGGCCGGCGAGCGGCGGTAGAATCGCCCGGCATGCCGCCAGAACCTGGAAATCTGGACGTGCTTTAGTGGAGCCGGAGCAGCGCGTCGCGGCCGGGGGGCGACGCTCGCGGGAAGCTGCCAACCCGCAGGCAGGTGGCTGGACCGTCGATTACGAGACCGTGGTCAGGTCCTACCTGACGCAGCTCGTCGGCCCTGATCGGTCGGGCCCGCCCGCCGACCGGGTGCTCGCCGAGCTCTCCGCCCTAGCCGACGGCGCAGCCGGCGCCCAGCCGGACGCGGCCACCGTGCGCAGGCTGGTGCGCAGCGCCGGACTCGACGCACTCGACGCCGAAGCGAGGTCCTTCGGGCGGCGAATCGTGCGGACGGCGACCGGTCGCAGACAGTGCACGGCGGTCGCGAGACGCCTGCGCGACCGCGCCGACGGCCGGATCTCGGCACGCGAGCTCGACGCCTTCTACCGCCATCTCGAGCGGTGCCAGGCCTGCGCCGGAGCCGCCGGACGCTTCGAGGCGAGCGAGTGGTACCTCCAGGTCGAGCTCGGGTCTGCGACGCCCAGAAGGGCCGGCGAACCCTCCGCGCCACCAGCGCCGCCGGCCGCCTCCGGCGCGGCCGAGCCCACCACGGCCCAGCCCACCGCGGCCCAGCGCGCCGGCGTCCGCGATCCAGCCGGCGGCCCCGGGCGGGACGCCCCGCGCCAGCCCGCGAGTCTGGCCGACGAGGACGGGCGGCTGCCGCCGGATGCTGGTGCCGATCCGGAGCTCGCCGCAACTGCTGAGCCCGAAGTCGCGCCCGACCCGGCGGACACGCCCCAACCTGACCTCGAGCCGGCCGCGACGATCGAGCCGGAGCTCGAACCCGCGCCCGCGCTCGCGCCAGCCGCAGCGAGCGAGCCCGCGCCTGAGCCGGACGTCCAACGCGAGCCCGAGCCCGACCCAGACCCCGAACCAGAGCCCGAGCCCGAACCGGAGCCGGAGCCAGACCCCGAGCCGGCGGCGACTGTCGCCCCTGAGCCAGACACGAGCACCGCCACGCCCCCGAGATCGGCGCCGACGCCCGAACCCGATGGGCCGGACGGTGAGCCGGACGAGTCGGATCGCCCTGGCAAGGAGCCCGTCACGTGGCCGGACCGTGTCGTGACGCCTCCCGACTCGGCGATCCCGGCGGCGGAGGCGGGCGACGAGCCGGCCGGCGTCGAGGAGACTCCGACGATGCGAGCGGACTCGGCGCCGACGCCGCCGCAGGCTCCTGTCGACCCGATCGGCTCGGCCCCGCGGGCCGGGGCGTCGACCTCGCCGGCCGCTCCACAGGTGCCGGCGGGCGACGGTGTTCCGTCCGGCCGACGGAGCAAGTCCGCACGGAAGGCCGCAGCACCGGCGTCCGGGCCGGGTGCTCCGGGGCGGATCGAACCCCCGCCCGCCTTCCGCGACGAGGGCGCGCCGAAGTCGCCATCGGAGGGAGCGCGCAGATCGCGTCCGGCCCCGGTCGCGTCGGCGACGGCGACGGCCGGGGGAGGATCGTCGCGCCGGCGACCGGTGCTCGCCGTCCTGGCGGTCGTCGTGATCGTGGCCGCCGGCATCGCTGCCGTCGTCTTGACCGGCAGGGGCTCGACGGGGCCGAAGGGACCCGGGCCGATCAGTCCACTCGAGAAGACGACGACCAACGGGACGACGACGATCGGCGGGGCGACCAGTTCGGGACCGGCGGTGATCTCACACGGACCGAACACGCCGTTCGTTCTGACGGGGGCAAGCTTCGAAGTGTCGCCGGGCGCATCGCAGCCGTGGACGGACTTCAAGCGAACGGTCGCCGCCGGAGCCGGGCAGCGGTGGCTGCTGATCAACATGCAGGTTCACAACCTCTCGCGGGCGGGCTTCGATCCGCGCGTCCTCCACTACCGCTTGACGACGACGGCCGGGGCGACCTTCTACCCGAATCTCGCCTACGGGACGAGTCCGGACGTCCGCCGCCGGCCGCGACCGGTCCCGGTCGGGAGCACGGTGGCGGTCGAGCTGGCGTTCCAGGTGCCGAACGCGGCGAGCGGATTCCAGCTGAGGTTCGACCCGACCGGCATGCACGAGCGTCTGGTCGTCACGCTCGGCCAATGACGTCGCCGGTCCTCCTGCTGTTCGACATCGACGGGACCCTCCTGATCCGGGCGAGCGAGGCCCATCGGGACGCGATCTACGACGGCCTTCGCGAGGTCTTCGGCCTCGCCGACCCCGGGGCGGTGGCCGTGGAGTCGGCGGGAAGGACGGACTCGGCGATCGCCAGGGGAATCCTCGCGCGGAGCGGGGGAGACGGCGCCTTCGACGATCGCGCCGAGCGGTTTCGGGCGGTCTGCGTCGCCGCGTACGAGCGGCGATGCCCGGCGTCGCTGGCGGTGCACGTCGCCCCGGGGATGCCGGAGCTGCTCGCCGGCCTTGGGTACGCTCGGGCGTCGCTGGTCACCGGCAACTACGAGCCGATCGCCCGGCTCAAGCTCTCCCGCGCGGGCATCGGTCACCACTTCGCCGATGGTCAGGGCGGCTTCGGCTCGGATGCCGAGGATCGGGCCCTGCTGCCGGAGATCGCGCGGCGGCGGGCCGGCCGCGAGGGCAGGCCGCATCCCCGGGAGCAGACGATCGTGATCGGTGATACGCCGCGTGACATCGCCTGCGCGCGGGCCGACGGGTTGCGGGTCTACGCCGTCGCCACCGGCCCGTATCCGGCGGCCGCGCTGGCCGGAGCCGACGCGGTCTTTGCGGACGCGTGGGGTCTCCGGGAGCGGTTGGATTCCGATCTTGCGGCGTGAGAGGGACCCGGTTTGCGGCCACGGGTCGGGCGGCGATGCCGCGGCTGGTATCGTCGCCGGACGCGAAGTACCTGCAAATTGACATAACCCGGATCGCGCTCCCCCGACCAGACCCAAGCCCAGGACGCCGGACAGACCAGACGGCGGAGCGGCGGAGCGAGCCTGGCCGAGCTCGATCGACGAAACCCGCCCCGCGAGATCACACACCCGATGAACAACTCCGCGCCACGCGCTCGTCGCAGTCGTCTGCGGATCCGCCTCGTCGGCGGGGTCCTGGCGCTGGGAAGCGGCCTTGGGGGCCTTGCGGTCATGCCACACTCCTCGGGTGCCACGCCGAGTGTCAGCGGTTTGAGCTCCCAGCTCCAGAGTCAGCGGGCGACCGAGCAGAGGCTGGCGGCAAGTGTCGGCGGCCTGTCGACGTTGATCGCCGGGTTGAGCAACCAGGTCGCGGTGATCGAGCGCCACCGGGCGGCCGTCGAGAGCGAGCTGAGCGCCGATCAGGTGACGCTGGCCGGGGTCCAGGCGAGGCTGGCGGCCGAGCGCACACTGCGTGTTCGCCTGATCGCCAGGCTTGGGCGAGCGATGAGGATCCTCGACGCCCAGCTGGTCGCGAGCTACGAGACGGACCCGCCCGACGTGATCAGCGTCGTCCTCAAGTCCCACGGATTTGCCGACATGCTCGATCAGCTGACCTTCCTGCGCGACGCCAAGCAGCGCCAGCAGGACGTGATCGCGGCGACCAGGAGGGCGAAGGCCGCGGCGGCTGCGGCGGCGACAGAGCTCGCGTCGCTGGAGTCCCACGACCAGGCGGTGACCGCGGTCGTCGCTGCCCAGGCTCAGGCGGTGACCGGGATCAGCGACCTGCTCCAGTCGCGGGAGTCGACGCTCGAGACGGCGCGCTCGGTACGCGTGGCCGAGCTTCACGCGACGCGGGCGAAGACCGGCGACCTCCAGCGCGAGCTGACCAAGCTCCAGGCCGAGCTCGCCAGCCAGGCGGACCAGGCGTACGGGAGCTGGGCGATACCGGCGGCGATCGTGATGTGTGAGTCCGGCGGACAGAACCTTCCGCCGAACAGTGCCGGGGCGTCGGGCTACTATCAGTTCCTGCCGAGTACGTGGACCGGAGAGGGCGGCGACACGCCGGCGGCTTACCTCGCGCCGAAGTCCGAGCAGGACCGGCTGGCGGCGAAGCTGTGGGACGGCGGGCGGGGCGCATCGAACTGGGATTGCGCGGCGATCGTCGGCATCGGGTAGAACGGGTCCATGATCGACTGGTCACGCGTCCTCGAGCTCGCCGGGAAGCTCCCGGAGGTCGAGCCCGGCTACTCGTACGGGACGCCGGCACTGAAGCTGCGCAACAAGCTGATCGCCCGCCTGCGGGAGGACGGCGAGACGCTCGTCGTCCGGGCTGACGTGGAGGAGCGCGAGGCCCTGATCGCCGCGGCGCCGGAGAAGTTCTTCCTGACGCCCCACTATCAGCCGCACCCGTGGGTCCTGGTGCGCCTGTCGCGAGTCGATGCGGAGGAGCTCCGCGAGCTGCTGACCGACGCGTGGCTGCTGCGGGCGCCCAAGCGCCTGGCTGCCCGCCTCGAGGAGGTCCCACCGCGACGCCTGCGCGACAGGGCGCGGACGGCGATCGCCCGCGTGAACGAGAGGTCGGGTCGACCGAGCGGGGGCGCAGGCACCGATCGTGCGTAGGGGCCGGCCGCCGGTCGCCTCAGGTTTGCATCCCCGTCCGCCGTGGTACCGGCAGACCTCGGCAATCGAACCTGAGGAGTGGAGGTCATGCCCCCACGTGGAGTCACGAAGAACTCGAAGCGCGGACGTCAGTACGAGCACGTCAAGGAGAGCGAGCTCGACCAGGGACGCTCGGAGGCGGTGGCGGAGGAGATCGCGGCCCGGACCGTCAACAAGGAGCGGGCGCGGAGCAGGGAGTCGCAGACCGCGTCGCGGCTCTCGCGAGATGACATCTCGTCCGGCCGCCGCGGCGGGTTGCGGTCGGGGACGGCTCGGGGAAAGGGCCGGACGCAGGCGCAGCTCTACAACGAGGCTCGGGCGAAGGGAGTCGAGGGGCGCTCGACGATGAACAAGGCCGAGCTCGAGCGGGCGGTCGACGGAAAGCGCTGAGCTTCAGGATCGATCGTCGTCGATCTCGACCGCCAGGATGTAGGCGAATGTGGCGAGGGCGGCGAGGATCGCGACGACGCCGGCGGCCACTGCAAGGACGTGGGTCGCGAGCCCGGCCACCATCGTCGCGACGACGGCAAGGCTCCCGAAGATGAAGACCAAGCGCTGGCGGACCCGGCCCGGCGAAGGGCCTTGCCTCACGCCAATCGACCGATCGGGCTCAGGCTTGCAAGCCGATCGCGATATTCCACGACGATTGGGCCGGCCGGTCCGGGTGTGGGGCTCGGCGGGAGTGGATCCGGACCGGGCTCGGGCGGCAGGGGATCCGGCGTGGGAGCCGGGGGAGGACCCGGGTCGGGAAGCGGGGACGGCGGCGCGGGATCGGGTCCGGGATCGGGCAGGCGGCCGGTGGTGCCCGGGGCGGTCTGGTACACAACCGGCGTCATCGCCGGCTCGCGGTCTGCGCGATCTCGACCGGGATGTCGAAGCGCCGCTCGAGCTCGCGGGGGTCGACATCCTCCCGATAGCGGGTCCTTTCCGGTCGGGTGAAGACGATCAGGCGGTCGGCGGGAAACGTCCTGAGGGCGTCCTCGATCGCGTCTCCCGGGTCGGCTTCGCCGGTATCGCCGGTGACCTTGACGTGCGCGTCGTCGAGTTTCTCGACCGTCTCCCGCTGAACCCAGTCGGCTCTGGCGATCGCCTCGTCGGCGTCGGAGATCCAGAAGCGGAGTGCGGAGCTGTGAAGAGCCGGTGCGACGACGACCACCTCGTCATCGAGGCCCTCGGCGCCGATCGCCGCGCGGAGCTGGTCGGCGTCGATCGGCTGGTTGGTGAGGAGAAGAGTTCTCATGCCTGACGGGTACCCGGCCCGGGTCCGCCCAAACCCGGCCGCAGACGACGGTTGGGAACGATCTGGCCGGGGAACCACCGGGGCCATGATCGGGCGACGGTTGGCACTGGGCGTGTGGGCATCCGTGGTTTGGGTGCTGCTCACGTGGACGCCGTTCACCCTGGAGACCGAAGCCGTCGGGCTCGTCGCGGCAGCGATCGTGGCCTGGGCAATCGCGTCGTTCGGCGGCGTCGCGCGGCCGTGGCTGATCGTCGATCCGCGTCGCCTGCTGGCGATCGTTCGCCTGTTTTGGGGCACGCTGCGTGGGATCGTCGTCGCCAACCTCAAGCTGACCCGGCTGATCTGGACGCCGAGTCTGCCGCTGCGCAGCGGGATGGTCATCGTGCCGACGGCCGAGTTGACCGACGGCGGTTTGGCTGCGGTCGGCCTGATCAGCTCGCTGATCGTGGACAACCAGATCGTCGACGTCGACCGGGCCAGCCGGCTGCTCCAGTACCACGCCGTCTGCGTGCCGGACGGCGACCGCGAGCAGGCACGCGAGGCGATCAACGGGCCGATCGAGCGGATGCTCGAGCCGCTCGTCGGAGGCCGCGGGATCGGGGCCGGCCGAGGCGACGCCGATGCATGAGCTCTACATCGCCGTCGCGCTCGCCGAGCTCGGGCTCGGCGGCATCGTCCTCGTCCGGCTGGCGCTCGGCCCGACGACGTCCGATCGCGTCGTCGCGCTCAACACGCTGTCGACCCAGGCGACGCTCTCGCTGATCTTCTTCGCGGCCTTCGCCGGCCGGACCTCCTATCTGGATGTCGCGCTCTGGCTGGCATCGTTCAGCTACCTCGGGACGCTTGTCTGGGCCCGGCTGCTCGAGCGAGAGCTGCTCTGATCGGCGATGACGACGGCGCGTGGCACCGAGCCGGGCGGGGGGCTTCGATGAGGGAGGCGGTGGCGATCGCGCTCTACGCGACGGGCCTCGTCTTCACGCTGAGCGGGGCCGTGGGGATCCTGCGAATGCCAGATCTCTACTGCCGCATCCAGTGTTCGTCGAAGACCATCACGATGGGCGCGCTGCCTGCGCTGCTCGGCCTCGTCGTCGCCGAGGGGCCATTCACGGCCTACGGTGGGAGGACGCTCGTCGTCGCGGTGCTCCTGCTGATCGTCAACCCTGCGGCCTCGCACGCGCTGGCTCGGGCGGCGTACAAGGTCGGCGTGCCGATGTGGTCGGGGACGGTAGTCGACGAACCTCGCCGGGCCGCGGAATCCGACGGGGGGATCTGAACCGGTGTTCTGGGCCCTCGACTACGCCGCGCTCGCGGCGATCCTGGGCGCCGCCGTGCTCGTCGTGCGGCTCGGAAACCTCAACAGCGCGGTGATGGCGCTGTCGGCCGTCGGCACCGTCCTCTCCCTGCTGTTCGTCGTGCTCGGCGCGCCCGACGATGCGCACTCGGAGGTCGTCGTCGGGGCGATCGCGCTCCCGGTGCTCTACCTCGTCGCGATCGGCAAGACGCGGACCGACGTCCCCGACCGGGGTGATCTTGGTGAGCGCGGGGATCGCGAGGATGAGCGCCGCTGAGCGACTGGGCCGCGACGCGGACGCCGGCGAGCCGGAAGCTCTCCACCGGCCGGCGGTCGCCGGCGTCCTGGCAGCGGCGCTGGTGGCCTGCCTGATCGCGGCGCTGGTCGGGGTGCCTCGTGATGGCGCCCATCTTCCGGCCGTCGCGCGCCAGGCCCTCGAGGCGGCCGAGCCGGGGTGGGGGATCGCCGAGCCGGTCAATGAGGTCGTCTACGGGTCGCGGGGCTTCGACACATTCGGGGAGACGTTCCTCCTGCTCGCGGCCGTCGTCTCGGTGACGACGCTGACGCGCCGGCGCGAGGCTCGCAGCGAGCACGCCGGCTCGCAGGGAGAGGAGGAGGCGGGGAGGCGGGAGCGCGACGAGATCGACCCGGTGGCGGAGACCGACCACACGGAGGCGACGGCTCGAATCGCCGAGGACGACGAGCGGCCCCAGAGCGGCGCGGGGAATGCCCTGACCTACCCCGACCGCGAGCCGCTCGGCTCGCCGGCTCCCGAGCATGCCGCCGGGATGAGCGTCGTCACTCGGACGGCCGCCCGCACGGCGGCTCCGATCCTGGCCGTCGGCGGCGTCTACCTGGCGGCCGAGGGGTACTCGCCGGGCGGCGGGTTTCCG
Source organism: Solirubrobacteraceae bacterium (assembly GCA_035553395.1). GTDB lineage: Bacteria > Actinomycetota > Thermoleophilia > Solirubrobacterales > Solirubrobacteraceae > Palsa-513. The sequence continues at coordinate 42,083 of DASZKP010000015.1, forward strand.
GCCGGCGCGGTGCTCCTCGGCGTGGTCCTGCTGCTCTGGGCGGGCTTCGGCACCCAGCGGATGGGGCCGGTGGTCCGCCAGGACCCGGTCGAGGCGCTCGAGTTGGCCGGGGCCGTCGGCATCATCGCGATCGAGGTCCTCGGCCTGTTGATCAAGGGTTCGGTCTCGGCGAACTGGCTGCCGCTCGCGCACTCGCCGACGACGATCTTCAGCGGCGGCGTCCTGCAGGCCTTCTCGGGGAGCGAGCTGATCGAGGTCTCGACCGGGCTGACGCTCACGATCTTCGCCCTGCTGGCGATGCGCCACGACTGGACGCCGGACGAGGACGAGGTCGAGGAGTCGTGATCCTCGCGAACTACGTCGCGGCGGCCTGCGTCTTCGGCCTCGGGCTCTACACGGTGCTCAGCAGGCGCAACCTGATCAAGATCGTGATGGGCCTCTCGCTGATGGAGTCCTCGACCTACCTGCTGCTGATCTCGATGGCCTACCGGCGGGGATCGACCGCGCCGGTCCTCTCGAATCCGCAGCCGGGTCAGACGGCGGGCTCGCTGGCCCGGGGGAACGTCGCCGACCCGGTGCTGCAGAACTTCTGCCTGACGGCGATCGTGATCGGCGTCGCGGTGACCGCGGTCTTCCTGAGCGTGGCGGTCCGGGTCGCACAGCACTATCGGACGCTCGACGCCGACAGGATTCGCGCGCTCCGCGGGTGACCGGCGGATGACGGTCGGAACGCTCAGCTCGCTGCTCCCCCTGCCGGTCGTGATCCCGATCGCCGGCGCGGTCTGCGCGCCGCTCGCCGCCCGTGTCGACCGGCGGCTGCCGCTGGTCGTCTGCATGGTCGCCCTCGCGGCGAGCACCCTCGTGCTCGGCCTCGTCGCCGGGCGGGTCTACTCGGGCACCGTGCTGACTCACTACATGGGCCACGTCATCCCGGTGGACGGCCGCGCGCTGGGTGTCGCGTTCGCGGCCGACCCGCTCGGCCTGACGTTCGGGCTGGCGTGCACGACGATCGGTGGGGTGCTCATGCTCTCGACGCTCTCCGAGCTCGCGGAGCTCGGGGCGAAGGAGCTCGGCGGGTACGCCTGCCTCTTCCAGCTGCTGATCTCCGCGCTGGTCGGTTCGGCTCTGACCGGCGACCTGTTCAACCTGTTCGTCTGGTTCGAGGTCGCCGCCCTGTCGAGCTACGGCCTGACCGGCTTCTTCCTGGAGCGGCCGATCGCGCTGGAGGCGGCCTTCAAGGTCCTCGTGCTGACGACCCTGGCAAGCTTTGCGGTGTTCGTCGGGGCCGCCCTGCTCTATTCGAACCATGGAGCCCTGAACTTCGGGCAGCTGCACGAGGCGCTTGCCGGGCACGCCCACACCGCGGACATGGTCGCCCTGGCCCTGCTCGTCTGCGGCTTCGCGACAAAGGCCGGCCTGATGCCGTTCCACACGTGGCTTCCCGACGCGCACACGGCCGCTCCGGGCCCGGTCTCGGCACTCTTCTCGGGGCTGATGGTGAACCTCGGGGTGGTCGCGATCGTCCGCGTCGCGCTCCAGGTGTACGGCCCGGCGAGTGGCCGGCCGGTGCTCGGGCTGCTGATGGGTCTGGGGGTCGTCTCGGCGATTCTCGGCGCGGTGCTCGCGCTCGCGCAGGACGATCTCAAGCGTCTGCTGGCCTACGACACGATCTCCCAGGTCGGTGTGCTGGTCGTGGGTTTCGCCAGCGACACGCCGGACGGGGTGGCCGGGGCGACCTACCATCTCGTCAACCACGCGCTGTTCAAGGCGCTGCTGTTCCTCTGCGCCGGGGCGATCGTCCACGCGACGGGCGCGACGAAGCTTTCGGAGATGGGCGGCCTCGGCCGCCACCGCCCTGGGCTGGCGATCGCGTTCACGGCGGGCGTCGCCGCGATCGCCGGCGTGCCGCCGCTGAACGGCTACGTCTCGCTCGGGCTGATCCACGATGGCCTCACGGGAAGCGGGCAGCCGGTCGTCTTCGGGGCGATGCTGGTCGCCCAGACGGTGACGATCGCCGCGCTCGGCCGGGCTGCGTACCTCGCCTTCTACAGGCGGCGTCCGGATCCGTATCCGCAGCTCGAGGCGCTGCGGCCCGGCATGGTCGTGGCCCTCTCGACGCTCGGCGGGGCCTGCGTGGTGTTCGGCCTCTTCCCCGACTGGACGCTCGACCACGTCGCCGGCCCGGCGGCGGCCGGTGTCCTCCACGCCGGCCGCTACGCGCAGGCTGCCCTCGGCCACGGGGGAACGATCGGCGGGGTCGGCGTGTCGTTTCGGTACCTCAAACCCACCGAGCTGATCGCCGTCGCCGGGACCGTGGCGGCCGGGGGTCTGCTCGCGCGCACCTACATCCGAATCCGCGAGCCGCGGGCGGTCGGCCTGCTGCGGGCGATCCACAACGGCTCGGTCAACGACTATGCGGCATACGCGGTGCTTGGGGTGATCGGCGCCGCCGTCGTGCTCGCCGGCTGACACGAGAAGGGTCGACCGGCAGACGACAACCAGAGGTTGACAGGACAACCGGCTGTTGTCATGCTCCGGGCATGACTTCGAGCGAGGACACCGCCGGGCGTCTGGAGACGTTCCGGCGAATCAGGGAGGTCCGAGCGCAGGCCATCGAGCACACGAGGCTGGCTCGGCAGTTTGCGGCCGAGCGCCGGGAGCTGATGCGCGGCCTGATGGACGACGGCGTGTCCCAGGCGGAGATCGCCAGGGAACTGGGCGTCACGCGCCAGGCGATCCAGAAGATGCTTGCCTGCTAGCGAGGCGACCGGCTCGCGCGGTGCGTCCTCCGGCCGCGTGCCACCGTCCAGCCGGCGGCGGCCCGCTCAGCCTGCCTCGGCGCGCTCGCGGGCCTGCCGGGCGATCCCTCGCAGGACCCCGGTGAAGGCGTCGGCGATCGAGCCGTGGTCGTCGGAGAGCAACGAGCGCATGTCGCGCAAGACGATCTCGCTGCGCCCGTCGGCGGCCGCGATCACCGCCAGCCGCAGGGGAATGTCGACTGCCGCGGCGAGGTCGCGCTCCAGGAGGCCGGCGCCGGCCGCCGGGTTACCGAAGACCAGCGTCCATGCGGTGAAGCCCGGCCGTCCGGCGGCCGCCATGTCGCGGCCGTGGTCGACGACCGCGTACTCGGTCAACCCACGGGTGTGCAGGATCTCGCGCACCGCCGCGACGACGCGCTCAGGCGCCGCGTCGACCGCCAGCCGCTCGTACGTGCTCACGCTGCGACGGTAGCCGAGCCGGCCGCGGTCTGTCGAGCCGGTCGGCGGAGCGGTGCCGGCAAACGCCAATTCACCCGCCGAGGCGCAATCCATTCGAACGGTCTCCGTGGGACCAGGTCCACCTCGGTCGGCGAGCTTGGGAGGATCGGTCAGCGGCCGAACCGGCGGGCGCGGGTCGCGTAGTCATCGAGCATCGCCGCGATGTCGTGTGGCGTGATGTCCGGCCACATCATGGTGGTGAAGCCAAGCTCCGCGTACGCCGCGCGCCAGAGCATGAAATTCGAGAGCCGTTGCTCGCCGCCGGTTCGAATGATCAGGTCGATCGGGGGCACCTCCGGGGCGTAGAGGTGCTCGGACACCGCCTGTGGACTCATGGCGGGGCGTCAATCGTCGACCTCCTACGACCCCATCCTCAGCCAGGAGTGAGGGTTCCCGCGTTCGACTCGGCGGCCCCAGTGGGATTTGCGAGCGGAGGAGCGGCGCCGGCTTTGGCATCGACGTGGGTCATCGCTGATGATCTCTGGTGCGTCGGCGTGGCGGCCTGTTCTCATCGGCGCAGGTTGAACCACATCACGTGTCGCGGGAACCCGCGATTGCCGCAAATCTCGACCACGCGGGTCGCTACGGAGCCGCCACGAGCTGGCTGATCGAGAACGCGCCGCCCTGCGGATCCAGCAGGACGGCGCTGCGGAACCCCGGGGTGTCGGTCGGCGCCATGAGGACCGTGCCGCCGAGGTCCGTGGCGTGTGCCGCGACGACGTCCGCGTCGTCGACCTGGAAGTTCACGTTCCAGTGCGGCGGGACAGCCGGCGCGTCGGGCGTCTGCTCGATCGGCGTCATGAGGCCGACGACATCGCGGGGAATGGGCTGGCCGGGAGTGCCGCCGACGTAGCCCGGCAGTCGAAACAGCGTGATCGGGGAGTCGGGTCCGAGCGGCTCGGACTGCCAGCCGAACACGGCGCCGTAGAACGCGCTCGCGCCGGCGGGATCGACGCTGTGCAGCGAGCTCATCGCCCATGTGCATGGTTGGTTGACCAGCTGCGCTCCCGCGCGCTCGACCGCTTCCCAAACCGCGAACGGCACGCCGCCGGGGTCGGCGATCACCGCCAGACGGCCGGCAGGGGGCGCATCGAGCGGGCCAAGGACGAGGCTGCCGCCGGCCGTCGTCACGCGCTCGACCGCCGTGTCCAAGTCGTCCGCCGAGATCGACGTGCTCCACACTGCGGCGGGTGGGCCGCCGAGGTCGGGCAGCTGGCCGACCCCGGCGACGTCGCGACCGTCGATTTGCGCCACGAAGTATTCGCCGCCGGTCGCGCCGGCCATCTGGCCCGGATCTGAGAACTCCCAGCCGAACAGGGGGCCGTAGAAATCCAGGGCGGCTCGCGGGTTCGGTTGGAGCGTCTCCACCCAACATGGGACACCGGCGGGGTAGTCATCGCGCGTAGTCATCGTGCTTCAGTCTCCTTCTGGGCTGTGGAAATCTAGAAACGTCGTGCGGAGGAGGCCGCGCTCGCCGGCGTCGCGCGGTTCCGTGGATCCGCATGCACGACGAAAGCTGACGCGGAGGGGCCGGGTCACGGCCGGCGCTCTGGGACGCCGCGTCAGCCGCTACGTCAGTCTGGACGCGGCGCCGTGTGACTCGGTCTGGGTGCTATGAGATCGAGACCCTGACCCCAGACCTCTACGAGGCCGCGAAGGCCCGGGCTCCTGGGATCGGGGCGGCGTCGTCCGCGTCCAGCGCGAACGACCGCTGGGGCCTCGACACGGCGGCTCGTCTGAAGAGCCCGTCAGTTGGTTGTCAGCGACGACAGGAGGCAGATCCTGTCATATCCACGCGGCGATGTCGACCCACAAAGTGACGCGCCGGCCGAGCACGGCGCGACGCGAGCCCTCCGCCCGGGATCCGCCGATCAGCGGAGGGTCCAGCCGCCGCGCTCCGCCCGGGATCCGCCGATCAGCGGGGGTCCAGCCGCCGCGCTCCGCCCGGGATCCGCCGATCAGCGGGGGGTCCAGCCGCCTCGGCGCGCCCGCGCGACCATCGTCGCCTCGGCCCGGTCGAGCGCCTCGGCGCCCGACCGGCAGTCGTTGAGTGACGCCCGTCCCAGGCTCAGCTCGACGCCCGCCAGGGCCGGCCACGCCGGTTCGGTCAGGGCGTCGCGCAGGCGGGCCTCGAAGTATGCCGCGCCCACATCGTCACACCCGGTCAGCACGATTGCGAACGCCCGGCCGCCGATCCGGCCCGTGACGTCCGTGCTCCTGCCGGCGATGCTGAGCGCCTCGGCGAACTGGCGCGGCGCCTCGTCTCCGGCGGCGCTCACCTGGCTACCGGCGCGCGCGCGCAGGCCGGTGACGACCACGACCGAATCGATTCCGTGCCGCCGGGCGGCGACCCACGCCCGTCGGACGTGGAGATCGAACTCCCGCCGACCCCCGAGTGCGGTCAGCCGATCGGCCTCGGCCAGCTCAGCCGCGAGGTCGTTGCGATCCGGCGCGTAGACGAGCCTCGTCGGGAAGGATCCGAGTGGGCGGGCGTGCCGCTGCGCGAGCATCGCGACCTCGGCCCGATCGAGCGCCCCCGCCGCCTCGGCTCCGCCTGCGGCGGCGTGGCCCAGGCTGAGGTCGATCCGGCCGAGCTCCGGCCACGCGGGGTCGGTCAACGCCTTCCGCAGACGACGCTCGAAGTACTCGGCCCCGGCGGTGTCGCATTCGGTCAGGAGGATCGCGAACTCCTCGCCGCCGATGCGCGCGATCGCGTCGGTTCCACGGGCGGCGACCCGCAGCGCCGCGGCGAACTCGCGAATCGCCGCGTCGCCGACACCCGACCCGTGATCGGCGGCTTCGAGGCCGGCGACGACGACAACCGCGTCGGTACGGCGTCCCAGGGCGCGCGTCCACTCCCGCTTGAGCTGCACGTCGAACGCCGACCGATGGCCCAATCCGGTCAGCTCGTCGAGCGTGTGCGGGCGCGCTGCCCCGTCGAGCTGCCCGCCCGGCCAGTCCCGGCGGCCGTGGAACGCCGCGATCGCCTCCAACGGCCGCGGCCGAACCGACGCTCGCCTGCGATCGATCCGGTGCTCGTCGGAGGAGTCACGCGCGCGCCCGTCCGCAGGAACATCGGTACGCGCGCGTCGACTGGATCGCTGGGGGCGCATCAGGTTTCACGCGTTCCATCGGCGAACGACTCGGCCCCCGCCATCCGACATCCGTGGAGTCACGACTCCTCCGACTGCAGTCCTGTCCCCGGTCGACAGTGTCGGCCAGCCGCGCCTTGCGCGAGCCCGAGTAGGAGCTGCGGCGATTTGACCCGGTTTGTCCGCCGGTTGCGCCGGGTAGCACGAGCCGACTTGCCCCTGGAGCCACATGTCCTGCTGGAAGGCGGTCGTCGGTGAGGTTCCTCGTCCTCACCGGCGGAGCGGTGGTCGTGGTCCTGCTGGGCGTGGCGCTGCTCGCCGCCGGTGGCGTCCCCGGCGACATCGGGGCCGTCGTGCTCGCCCTCCTGTTGTGTCTGGCGATCTACGATCTCGTCCAGCGCAGGCACTCGATCCTCCGCAACTACCCCCTCGCCGGACATCTCCGCTTCCTCTTCGAGGCGATCCGCCCGGAGATCCAGCAGTACTTCATCGAGCGCAACTACGACGGCCGGCCGTACGACCGCGACACCCGCACGGTGATCTACGAGCGGGCCAAGGGCATCCACGGCGAGCAGGCATTCGGGACCGAGCGGGACGTCGCCGAGCCCGGCTACGAGTGGCTGCTCCACACGAACGCCCCACTCGACCCTCCCGAGGCCCAACCGCGCGTCCGGATCGGTGGACCGGAGTGCACCCAGCCGTACGACATGGCGCTGCTCAACGTCTCCGCGATGAGCTTCGGCGCGCTCTCGGCCAACGCGATCCGCGCCCTCAACGGCGGCGCGCGCCTCGGCGGTTTCGCCCACGACACGGGCGAGGGCGGCCTGACGAAGTACCACCTCGAGAACGGCGGCGACCTGATCTGGGAGATCGGCAGCGGCTACTTCGGCGCCCGCACCAAGGACGGCCGCTTCGACCCCGACCTGTTCCGCGAGAAGGCCGCCCATGAGCAGGTCAAGTGCGTCTCGGTGAAGCTCTCCCAGGGAGCCAAGCCCGGAATCGGCGGGGTCCTCCCCGGAGCCAAGGTCTCCGCCGAGATCGCCGAGGCCCGCGGCGTCCCGAAGGGCCAGAAGTGCGTCTCGCCGTCCCATCACTCGGCCTTCTCGACGCCCCGCGAGCTCGTCCGCTTCCTCGCCGAGATGCGCCGTCTCGCCGGCGGCAAGCCGACCGGGTTCAAGCTCTGCATCGGCGCGCGCCACGAGTTCCTCGCGATCTGCAAGGCCATGCTCGCGGAGGGCACGGCCCCTGACTTCATCGTCGTCGACGGCTCCGAGGGCGGGACCGGCGCGGCCCCGCAGGAGTACGAGGATCACGTCGGGACGCCGCTGACCGAAGGCCTGATGATGGTTCACAACGCCCTCGTCGGGACGGGCCTGCGCGACCGGATCCGGATCGGTGCGAGTGGGAAGGTCGCGACCGGTTCGGACATCGTCAAGCGCCTCGCCCAGGGTGCCGACTACACGAACGCCGCCCGCGCGATGATGATGGCCGTCGGCTGCATCCAGGCCCAGGTCTGTCACACCAACAAGTGTCCGGTCGGCGTCACGACACAGGACGCCCGGCGCGCTCGGGCGCTCGACGTGCCCGACAAGACCCTGCGCGTCAAGCGGTTCCAGGAGGCGACCGTCGCGCAGGCCCAGCAGATCATCGGCTCGATGGGCGCCGACAGTCCGGCCGAGATCCGGCCGTGGATGCTGATCCGTCGGGTCGACGAGGTCACGACCGCGTCATTCGCGGACCTCTACGAGTGGCTCGAGCCCGGCGAGCTGCTCGCCGCGCCCCCTCCGTCGTGGGCGGCCGACTGGCAGCGGGCCGATCCCGACTCGTTCAAGGCCCGTCGACCCGCACGGGCTTCTTCCGACGGCGGCACGCTCGACAAGCCGAAAGCCGGCGTCACCAGATGAGAGGAGTCGCATGCCCAACGTCGCAGAGCTGATCGTCACAGGTCTCGCCGATGCCGGGGTGAGGACGATCTGGGGCGTCGTCGGCGACGCCCTGAACCCGGTCACCGACGCGATCCGCCGGGAGCCGCGCGTCGAGTGGGTCGGGGTCCGCCACGAGGAGGCCGGCGCATTCGCCGCCGGCGCCCAGGCCCATCTCTCGGGCACGCTCGGCGTCTGCATGGGGACGGTCGGCCCCGGCTCGATCCATCTCCTCAACGGCCTCTACGACGCCAAGAAGTCTCGCGTCCCCGTGCTCGCGATCTGCGGGCAGGTCCCGCTCGCCGAGATCGGCAGCGACTTCTTCCAGGAGGTCGACAACGACCAGCTGTTCGCGGACGTGGCCGCCTTCTCCCGGACTGTGATGAGCCCCAAGCAGATGCCCTTGCTCTTCGAGCAGGCGGTCCAGACCGCGCTCGCCCGGCAGACGGTCGCCGTCCTCACGCTGCCCGGCGACGTCGCCGCGATGGACCTGCCCGACGGGACCGCCCCACCGCGCATCGTCCGGGCCGACCCACCGCTGACCCCGGATCCAGACGGCCTGGCGGCGGCCGCGCAGCGGCTCGACGCCGCCGCGTCGGTCGCGATCCTCGCCGGCCAGGGTGCCCGCCACGCGCGTGACGAGCTGCTCGCCCTGGCCGAACGGCTCTGCGCGCCGATGATCCTGACCCTGAAGGCCAAGGACGGACTCGAGCGCGACAATCCGTTCGAGCTCGGACAGACCGGGATGATCGGGAACCCGGCCGCTCGCCGGGCACTCGACGCGGCCGAGCTCCTGCTGATGGTCGGGACCGACTTCCCCTACGTCGACTGGTACCCGAAGGGCAAGGTCGTCGTCCAGATCGACTCCCGCGGCGAGCACATCGGCCGGCGCACGACGGTCGACGTCGGCGTGATCGGCGACTCCCGGCTGGCGCTCGCCGACCTGCTCGAGCGGGTCGCGGCCAAGGACAACCGCTCCCTGCTCGACGACCACCGCGCCGAGTACCTCCAGTGGCGCGAACAACAGGCCAGGCTCGCGATGCCCGGACACGACGACGGCCTCGCCGGCCGGGCTCGGGCCGCGCTCGACAATCCCGACCACCGGATCCGTCCGGAGGCACTCGCCGCAGCGCTCGACGCACACGCGGCCGACGATGCGATCTTCACGTCGGACACCGGCATGTCGACGGTCTGGCTGTCGCGGTTCGTGACGATGCGGGGAACACGACGACTGGTCGGCTCCTACAACCTCGGTTCGATGGCCAACGCCATGCCGCAGGCGCTCGGTGTCCAGGCGCTCGACCGCAACCGGCAGGTGATCGCATTCTGCGGTGACGGGGGGCTGACGATGCTGCTCGGCGACCTGCTGACCGCCGTCGCCTACGACCTGCCGGTCACGCTCGTCGTCTTCGACAACGGCCGCCTCGGGATGGTCAAGCTCGAGCAGGAGCAGGGTGGCCTGCCGGAGTTCGGGACGATCCTGCACAACCCGGATCTTGCCGGCGTCGCCAGGGCGATGGGGCTGACCGGCGTTCGAGTGACCGATCCGGGTGAGGTCGACGACGCGGTTCGCGAGGCGCTCGCGACGCCTGGACCCGTGCTCCTCGACGTGCTCACCAACCCCGAGGAAGTGGCCCTACCGCCGAAGGTGACCCCCGGCGATGCATGGGGCTTCGCGATGGCCAAGCTCAAGGAGGTTGTGACCAGTCGCGGCTCGGACTGACTCCGGGGCTCCACGTGTTCGCACAGGAGGCGCGTGACGCGCGCCAGGACGCGCAACATTCACCCGCGGGCGGCGTTCCATGGATATGCGCCCACCTTCTGTCGCCCTCATCGCCCTGATCGCCGGTACGGCTGCTGCTTATGCAGCGGCGCTGCCGCTGCCGCTGCCACGACGACGATCTGGTCTGCGCCCGGCGCGCTGTCGGGCAGCGGGGTCGGCAGCCAGCCGCTGCTCGCGGCTGGAGCGGCAGGGCCGCGCGGTGTGTTCTGGAACGTCAACCTCAACCCGAGCTCATCGGATGGACCGTTCCCACTGCGGGCCAGCTCGCTCGGCTCGGGGCTCGTGCCGGCCGCCACGCGGAGCGTGCACCCGACGTTCCTGCTCGCCGAGGAGCCGGACTCCGCCGGTGCGGCCTTCGGCCGCGGCGATGTCGTGCTTCCCGACGGCGCCTCGTCTGTCGCGATCGGTCCGATCGGCGGAGCGCTGCGTGCGCACCGTCTGCCGGGCCCGGTTCGCGCGGTCGCAGGCAACGTCGCCGGGGACGTCGCGATCTTGAGCGAAGCCTGCGCGACCCGCGCCTCGGGCTGTCATCCGGCCGCTCCGGAGGTTGTCCTGTATCGCAACGGACCCGGGTTCAGCCGGGCGATCACGTTGGATCGCAAGGGGCACAGCTACGACGCGACATTGGCGATCGATGCCGGCGGCACGGCGCTCGTCGCATGGGACCGCGACGGCAGCGTCTACGCGCGGTTCGTCTCCCCGAGCGGCAAGCTCACGGCGATCCAGCGGCTCGCGACCGAGACGACCCCGCCGGGCATCGACGTCGCGATCGCAGACGACGGGCGCGCGGCGGTCGGCTGGACCTCACAGTCGGTCAGCGAGGGTCAGGCCAGCTCGCCCTTCGCGGCGAGCCTGTCACTCGCCGGCCCGCACCACCGGTTCACCCGGCCCAAGCTGCTCGAGACGATCGCCCTGGACCCGAGCGACGTCTACGTCCCCTACCGGGGGCTCGTCGTCGCACTACCCGACGGCCAACCCGGGATGGCCGCTTGGAGCGGCTTCGACGGCGCGCACTTCGTCGTGCGAGCCGCATCGATCACCGGCACGGCCGTCGGCGCACCCCAGACGGTCTCGCAGGCCGGTGTGGACACCGTGCTGGCCGACGCCGCGGAGAGCTCGCGCGGCGAGGCTGCGATCCTCCTGCTCCCCGGCCGCCGGGGATCCGGGCCGCCGGTGATCGGACAGCCCGGCGGGCTCGACGCGGTCAGCCGGGGGACGGCGGCCCAGGCGTTCGGTGCGCCAGTGCAGGTCGTCGGGTCTCCGACCTACGTCGACGGCGCGGATCTCGCGATCGATGCGAAGACGGGCCAGGCATTCGCGACGTGGCGAAACGTCGCCGGCCCGATCGGCTGGTCAGCGAGTTCCTCGCTCTGACGACAGAGCCTCGAGCGTTCGGTCAACGTCGACTCGCCGCCGGCCTACGACTCCCGCAGCGCGGGGAGGACCTCCTGCCCGTAGGTGCGGATCGTGCCCATCGGATCGGCCTGGCCGATCAGCTGGGTGCAGATTACCGTCGGCCCGAGCTCGCACAGCTCACGCAGCCGGGTGATGTGGTGCTCGACGGCGGCGCTCACGACGAACCCCTCGTGTGCGAACTCGTCGTCGGTGTACTCGCGCTCGGCGATCTCCTGCATCTCCGCCGGGTCGTGGATGTCGTCGCGGTAGACGCTCGACAGCTGGGTGGGCTTCCACCGCCGGGCTCCGGCGATCGCCTCGGCCTCCGTTGCGGCCCAGGCGATCCCGGTCTGGAGGATGATCTCGCCCACCGGCCGGTCGTGCTCCGCGCATGACTCCCGGTAGGCCTCGATCACGACCGGTGCCTGCTCGGGGTCACCGAGCGTCCACAGCCCGTCGCCGTGGCGGCCGGCGATCCTCGCGGCCTGGGGTCCGAACGCCGAGACGTAGAGCTTCGGCGGCGCGCTCGCCCGGGTGTACAGCTTGGCCTCGTCGAGCCGAAACCACCCACCATCCATCGTCACCGTCTCGCCGGCCCACAGCCGCCGGATCGCGTCGAGGCCGGCGTCGAAGCGGGCGAGCTGCTCAGCCGGCCTCGGCCAGGCGAGGCCGAGCGGCGACTCGTTGAGCGATTCGCCCGACCCGGCGCCGAGAAAGACCCGACCGGGGAACATCTCCTCCAGCGACATGAACGCCTGCGCGATGACCCCGGGGTGGTAGCGGTGGATCACCGGGGTCACGCCGGTCCCGATCGGGAGCCCGGTCAGCGCTCCGACCGCGCCCAGCCAGACCCAGGCATTGCCGGACTCGCCGTCGGGAAACCAAGGCGCGAAGTGGTCCGAGCAGCCGATCCCGTCGAAGCCCGCCGCCTCGGCCGCGACCGCCTGCTCGAGCAGGGCTGACGGTGTGAACTCCTCGTGGGAGCCGGCAAACCAGAATCGCGGCGTCATCGACTCCGTCCTACCCGGAAGCCCCCGCATGCCAACACGTCGTTGCACCGCTCGCGCTAGGCATGTCCGCGCTACGCGGGACGCCGGCCGCGCCCGAGCCCTCGACGCGCCGTTGCCTCCGGACGCGCGGCCGGGGGGCGACCGCAGCGCCCCCGGCCGGCATTCCGGCTGCTAGGCCGCGGCGGCGACCGCGTCGGCTTCGATGACCGGCGGCTGGTCGCTCCCGCCGAGGTTGATCTGAACCCGCTCGGGCCGGCGCTGCTTCGGCTTGGGAATCGTGACCTCGAGCACGCCGCCGTCGAACTTGGCCCCGATGCTCGAAGCGTCGACTCCGTCGGGCAGTGTCAGCGACCGCCGGAACGCACCGGTCGCCCGTTCGATCCGGTGGTATCCCTCCCGGTTCTCCTCGTGCTCGCTGCGGCGCTCGCCGGCGATCGTCAGGACGTTGTCCTCGACCTCGATCGTGACGTCAGCCTCCCGGACGCCGGGTAGGTCGGCGCGCAGGACGAACTGCTCGTCGCGCTCGACCAGATCCATCGCCGGGATCCACTGGCGGGTAGCCGTCGACGAGCCCGCCGACGGCGACTCGAGAAACGACCCGAAGAGACGATTCATCTCCTGCTGGAGGGAGTGGAGCTCGCGGACGGGCTCCCAACGAATGACGGCCATGGTGAACCTCCTAGGTGGATGTCCAGGGTCAGATGCCCTGCCTTGTAGGCCACATTATAAAATCTGAGTCGCCTCGTATCAAGTCTTCTGATCAAGGCGGGATAAATCTTCGTCCAATAGGCGGGAGCGAAGCGCTCACGGAGCGGACTCCTACTCGGTCGCGCCGAACTCCCAGATCGCGATTCCGAGCATCACGAGGCCGAGCACGAGCACGACACCGACCTCGAACACGGCCGGAAGGTGCCAGCCCCACCATGTCAGCCCCGGATCGAGCGCCGCGCGCGCAGCCGCGGTGATGTGGAGGTGGCCGAAGACGAGACGGCGCATCGGGTCGACCGCGTAGGTCAGCGGGTCGATCCGGTTGAGCACGGCCAGCCATCCAGGCAGGCCGGACACGGGGAAGAGGGCACCGGAGATGAAGAACATCGGCATCACGATCATCTGCATCACGCCCATGAACGCCTGGATCTGCTTGATCCTCGCGGCGACCATCACGCCGAACGCCGTGATGCTGAACGCGAGCAGGAGCTGTAGGCCGAAGATCCCCAGCAGGAGGATCGGGTCGTAGGGGACGTGGACGACTCCGGCCAGGCAGATCAGGACGACGCCCTGGAGGCTGGAGACGCAGGCTCCGCCGAGACACTTGCCGATCACGATCGAGCTGCGCCGGATCGGCGCGACCATCATCTCCCGAAGGAAGCCGAACTCTCGGTCCCAGACGATCGACGCGGCCGAGAACATCGCCGTGAACATCACCGAGATGCAGAGGATCCCCGGGTAGATGAACGTCTTCAGGTCGACCCCGTGCGTCCCGAACTTCGACAGCTGCTGGAGACCCGAGCCGAGTACGAAGAGGAACAGGAGGGGCTGGATCAGCGACGTGGCGATCCGCACCCGGTCGCTGCGGAAGCGGATCAGCTCGCGACGGAAGACGATCTTGACCGCGCGGACCTCGCTGCGGAAGCTCCGCGGCGGGACGACGACCCGGGCGACGGGGGTCGTGTCCGGCGCCGGCGGTTCGGTCGTGGTCGTATCGGTCGCGCTCATCGCCTGCCTCCGCTCATCGCCTGCATCACCATCCGGTTGCGATCCTTCCCGGTCGAATCCTCGGCGTCGCGGATCGTCGAGCCGGTGTGCGCCATGAAGACGTCGTCGAGCGTCGGCCGCGACACGCTGACGGCCCTGATCTGGACGCCGAGCTCGGCGAACAGGCGGGGGACGAACTGCTCGCCGGAGCGGACGTAGAACGTGACCGACCCCTCGGCGATCTTCGCCTCGATCCCAAACCGCTCGGCCAGCGCGGCGACCGCGGCGTCGTCGTCGGCCGTCTGGATCGTCACCCGGTCGGCCCCGACCCGAGCCTTGAGGGCGTCCGGGCTGTCGAGGACGACGATCACGCCCTTGTCCATGATCGCGATCCGATCGCAGAACTCGGCCTCGTCCATGTAGTGGGTCGTCATGAAGATCGTGATCTCCTCGGTCTGCTGCAGCGCGCGGATGTAGCGCCAGATCGAGCTCCGCGTCTGCGGATCGAGGCCGATCGTCGGCTCGTCGAGAAAGAGCACCCGCGGCGAGTGGAGGAACCCCCGCGCGATCTCCAGGCGCCGGCGCATTCCGCCGGAGAACGTCATGACCTGCGCCTTGCGGCGATCCCACAGCCCGACCATCTCGAGGACCTGCTTCATCCGCGCGGGGACCAGCCCCGACTCGACGCCGTAGAGCTCGGCGTGCATGCGGAGGTTCTGCTCGGCCGTCAGGTAGCCGTCGAGCGTCGGATCCTGGAAGACGAGACCGATGTTCCGGCGGACGTCGTCCCGCTCGGCCACGACATCGTGGCCGGCGACGAGCGCGCTCCCTCCGGTCGGCTTGGCCAGCGTGCAGAGCATGTTGATCGTCGTCGTCTTGCCGGCCCCGTTCGGCCCGAGGAAGCCAAACACCTCGCCGGGAGCGACCTCGAAGCTGACACCCCGCACGGCCTCGATCTCACCGTAGGACTTGCGCAGATCGCGGACCTCGATCGCTGGAGTGGCTGGATCCATGCAGTCCCCGAACTTTACCGACCCCGCTCCACCGCCCTCCCACCCTGGCTCGGCAGGGCCATCGCCGTCCGTCCGTCCGCCCCGGGCAAGCACGTCCCCGGGCCGGGGGCGGAGAGGCTCACGCCGCCGCGCCAGGCGCTCAGGTGGCGACTTGCGTCAACCGATCGGGGCGCTCATGGCCTGTCCGAGGCGCTCCCAGCGCAGCACCTTGCCGGAGATCGCGATGTTCGTGAAGATCCCCGAGAGGATCGTCCCGGCCGGCGCCGTGTCGGTCTGGCTGTTGAAGCTGTCGGCGACAGACGCGGCATGCCCGTCGAAGACCATCAGGTCCGTCACAGTGTTGACAGGTCCCGGGTTCGTCGGGTCGAGCGAGACGCCGGTCGTGATCACCCAGGCGAGGTAGCCCTGCGTGCTCGCCGTGAACTTCGGCGGCGCCGCGCCCGTCTCGTACGTGACGCCCGAAACCGCGTTCGGGTTGAGCGTCCGCTTCCCGGTCCGCAGATTCCACTGCTC
Source organism: Solirubrobacteraceae bacterium (assembly GCA_035553395.1). GTDB lineage: Bacteria > Actinomycetota > Thermoleophilia > Solirubrobacterales > Solirubrobacteraceae > Palsa-513. The sequence continues at coordinate 57,763 of DASZKP010000015.1, forward strand.
GATCGACATCTTGGCGACGCCCGTCGCCGCGGCGCTGCCGACCTGGACGAAGCTGAGGTAGTTCCCGGCGATCGCGAAGTTCTCCGGTCCGACCGCCGAGTTCCCCCGGTCGATCAGGATGATCTTCCCGACCCCGCGCAGGCAGCCGTAGTAGGCGACCGATCGGGTCGACCCCTTGACGATCGTGTTGCTCGTGACGAGCGCCGCCCCGTGGCGGAAGGCCACGACCTCGCCGCCCGGGACATGGCAGGTCGGCACCGCCCGGGCCGAGGCGACGCCCGGCACCGCGGCCGCACCGGCCAGCGACACGACCGCGACGAAGCTCAACAGAAGTCTGCCCATCGACCCTCCAACGCTGGAAATCAGTCAAAGTTGCGCCCGGAAGCCGGCCGAGTCTAGCCGGTCGACATCGTCCGGGGCCGAGGTCGGCGAATCCCACTCGCGCCGATCTCCGCGGCCG
>DASZKP010000016.1:0-25215 GCA_035553395.1 Solirubrobacteraceae bacterium
CTTGGGTCCACGGAGCGGCGAAGGAGTCGAACCTTCCAGCGCGATCAGACGCGCCCCACCGGTTTTGAAGACCGGGCGGGTCACCGGACCCGGGCCGCTCCAGGTGCTCGAACGTCAGTCGGTCACGTGGATCGCTCCCGGCCGGCCGTCGACCAACTGGCCGACGACAGTCCCCGGGATCCCATCCGCCCGGTCGGCGGCGACCGCGACCAGGAGGCCGCCGGAAGTCGTCGCGTCGCAGACGAGGCGCCGCCGGGACTCGGCCAGGCCGGCCGACCATTCCGTGAACGTCTCCGCGTACTCCCGGTTCCGAGCGCTTCCGCCCGACACGGCGTCGTCCCCCTCGAGCAGGTCGAGCACCCCGTCGATCGCCGGGACGCTCCCCGCGTGGATCCGGGCGGCGACTCCGCTGGCCAGGCCGAGCGAGTGGAGGTGGCCGAGCAGGCCGAACCCCGTCACGTCGGTCATCCCCCGGACCCCGGCCGCCCGGGCCGCGGCGGCAGCGGCATCGTTGAGCGAGGTCATCACGTCGACCGCCCGGCCGAGCAGCTCGTCGTCGATCACGCCCCGCTTTCGGGCCGTGACGATCGCGCCGACACCGAGCGGCTTGGTCAGGACCAGCAGGTCCCCGACGCGGCCGCCGGCGTTCGAGATCACCTCGTCCGGATGGACAAGCCCGGTCACCGACAGGCCGTACTTCGGCTCGGCGTCGTCGATCGAGTGTCCCCCGACGATCGCGATCCCCGCTCGCCCGGCCGTCTCGGCCCCACCGCGGAGAATCTCCCGGAGGACGTCGCCGCCGAGCGCCTCGAGGGGGAAGGCGACGACGTTCATCGCGACGACGGGTGTCCCGCCCATCGCGTACACGTCGGATAAGGCATTGGCGGCCGCGATCCGGCCGAAATCAAACGGGTCGTCAACGATCGGCGTGAAGAAATCAATCGTCAGCACCAGGGCTTGGTCGCCGGAGATCCGGAAGACCGCAGCGTCGTCGGCCGTCCCCGCCCCAACGATGACCCGCGGGTCATCGATTCCCGGCAGGCCGCGGACGATCGGGAGGAGGGCCGCGGCAGGCAGCTTGCAACCGCAGCCGGCCCCGTGGGCGAGCGACGTAAGGGCGACGGGCGTACTCATCTCGCCCCGGATCCTATGGCCCGCCGTCCGGCGGCCGAGCGCACCGGCCGCCAGCCGAGTTCTCCCCGCAGGCGCGCCCGTGATCAAGGCAGGCGCGACCTGCGAGGAGCTTGAAGATCTGACGCCAGGCGCCGTAGCCGACCCGGGCGGCCGTCGCTGCGCAGCCGCCCGGGCGGTCGGTCCCCCGCTGGTCTGGCGCGAGCCCCGGTGCGCGCTGGCAGCCACGGGCAACGTATCGGTCGAGACGGGTCCCGACCAAGGGTGGAAAAGTGATATTTCGCCGGTTGCCGGCCGGCCCATCCGACACAATGCGGGTGTGAGCGCCGGGTCCGAGCTACTCGCAGACAGTCGAACGCCGCGGGTCGAGCCGGGCCGGCCGAGCCCGCAGTCCGAGTGTGTACATACCACCGAGCCGGACGTCGCCTTCCGTGTCGTTCGGCTCGCCCTTGGGCTCGCCCTGTGGATCGCCGCCGGCAGCCTGGTCCTCGCGATCGCCGAAGGGCTCGGCGCGCATCCGATCCGCCGACTGGCGGTCGGAATCGGGCTCGTCATGGCGATCGCGGCCGGCCTCTGGCAGCGGGACGTCGTCTGCGCCGTCCTCCGTCGGCGGCCCACCCTCGTCCTCCTGGTCGCCGCGGCCGAGCTGGCCGCGGTTGCGCTCGACGGGGTCGTCGGCGGTCCGTACGTCGCCGTGACACTCACTTCGATCGGCCTCGCCGCGATCGTCGGTCCCCCGCGGACGGTCTGGCTGACCGTCGGCCTGCTCGAGGTCGGCTACGTCGCCGCCGCCGTGGTCGACCGATCGCCTGCGTCGATCGTCGACTCACAGCAGCTCGGGGCCGTTCTCGGCGCCCTCCTCGGCTACCCGTTCTCCGCGGTCGTCGTCCTCGGCTTCGCCGGTCTCTTCAGGCGCTTCGTCGCCGACGCCGGCCAGATCCTCTCCTCGTCAGGCGCGCGAGACCCCGCGCTCACGCCGGCTCTGGTTCACGCCGGGCTCGCCCGTCCGCACCGTCCGGTCGGCCTGCTCGACTCCCCCGGCCGGGATACGGTGGACCTGACGGCGCATGAGCTCAGGGTGATCGACGACCTCGGACGCGGCCTTCGGCCAAAGGAGATCGCCTTCGCGTGGGGCGTGAGCCTGCCGACCGTACGCAAGCACATCCGCCTCGCCAAGCAGAAGACCCGCGCCCGGACGCTCCCCGAGCTTGCGGCGATCCGCGCCCGCGACCGGGAGTCCTGATGACCGGCGACCTCATCGACCTCTCCGAGCGCTTCTACCACGCCGTCTTCGTCGGCACCCTCGTCTTCGTCGGCATCGCCACCGCCGCCGCCCTGGCCTTCCTCCCCGTGCGGACGTCCGTCGACGGCCACGTCCCCCAGCGCCCAGCCGTCGCCGCCGGAATCATCGTTCTCCTGCTGGCCGGCTCGGCACTCGTCCGTCCCCGGCGGGTCTACGTCGCGCTGCTCCTGTGGCCCGGCCTCCAGCTCGTCCCGGTCGCCGTCGCCGCCGCTCTCGTCTCGGTCGTCTCGCCGATCCGCGAGGAGCTCTGGTGGCCTGCCTGCGCGATTCTGATGCTCCTCGGTCCACTCGTCCCCCTCCGCCGAGCGCTTGCCTACTGTCTCGTCGTCCTGCTCGCCAACCTCACCGCCCACCTCGCGGCCGGCGACCTCCACCGGACTGCGACCGTCGAGATTCTCGGGCTGTGGATCGGACTCCCGTTCTGGACGACCGTGGCCGTCGTCATCCCCAACGAGATGGCCGTTCACCTGGTCGGCCTCGGGTCGGTCGACCCGGCATCCGCCCGCGCACCGCTGAAGGTGGCCGCCTGGACGAGTCCGCCGGTCGACGAACCAGTCACGGTGACACCATCCGACGAGACACACACGCCAACTGACACCGAGCCGATCCGACCCGCCCTGGCCGACACTCTCACCGCGAGTGGTGGCCTGACCGCCCGCCAGCTCCAGGTCGTCTCGCTCCTGGCCGACGGCCACCGCTACCGGACGATCGCCGCGTGCCTGTCGATCTCGTCCGGCCAGGTCCACCGGCACGTCGCCAACTCGATCAGCCGACTCGGCGTCCAGAGTGTCAGTGAGCTCGTGACGGTCGCGGTCGTCACCGGGATGGTCGCGACCGGGATCGACCCGTCGATCGCGGTCGAGCTCAGCACACACACGTAGGCCGCATGCGCGAGACGCCTCGTCGGTTCGCAGGCCGATTCCGATGGCCGGTCCGCGTCAGTCGCGGCCGAAGTGGCGGCGGAGCACCCGGCGGTTGTCGGGCAGCCGCTTGGTCACCCGGCCGGCGTCGAGATGCTCGAGCCAGGCCTGCGCGTACTTGCGCGACGTTCCCAGGTCGTCCCGCAGGCGCGACAGCGTGATCGACCCCTCGGCGTCGATGATCCCCGCGACCCTCCGACCGACGTCGTCGACGGCCGCCCGATGGGCGTACATGTCCCGGCCGACGCGAACCGCGATCCCGGCCGATCGCAGCTCGGCCAGTTCGCCGGCCAGGCCTGCGAGCGCCGTGACGGGCTCCGGATGATGACCGGACTCTCGCAACCTGATCTCGAGCAGGACCGCCCCCGCCGAGATGACCTCGACCGGCGGTGGATCCTCGCCGGACGCGGCCGGCTCGTCCGGCTCGGGCTCGCCTCGGCTCAGGCGCTTCAGGCGGTCGACCGCCGGCGAGCGCCGACCGTGGCGGCGGGCCGCCGGGTCGAGGATCACGCCGCCGCCGAGCGTGTCCGGCGGGGCCACCGACCGGACGACGATCCGGTCGCCCGAGGCCGCGAGGATCGGCGCCTCGAGACGGATCTGCCAGAGGCCGTCGCCGAGACCGACGGCCCGGCCGGCCGCCGTCCGCGTCCCGTGGTGGATCTGGACCCGCTCCCCGTCCTGGGCCCCGGGCTTCAGATCGACGGCGCAGTCGAGCACCGTAGTCGGCTCGATCTCCGATCCCCCGCCGATCAGCGCGTCACCCCGCGAGAGCTCGCGGACGCCGATTCCGCTCAGGTTGACCGCCACCCGCTGGCCGGCCTGCCCCGTCTCGACGGCTTCGTCGTGGACCTCGACCGACCGGACGCGGACGTCCCGGCCTGCCGGCAGCAGGCGGAGCGAGTCTCCCCGGGTGATTCGCCCCCACCACAACGTCCCGGTCACGACGGTCCCGGCGCCGCGGATCGTGAAGACCCGATCGATGTGGAGGACCGCCGGCCGGTCGGCCGCCGATCGACCCGGCAGACCGTCGGCGACCCGGCCGAGCGCGGCCGCGAGCTCGGGGATCCCGGCTCCGGTCGGCGGCGAGCACCTGACGATCTCGATACCCGGAAGCAGCTCGGCCGCCTGCGCGGCCGCCGGCTCCGGGTCGGCCCGGTCGATCTTCGTGATCGCGATCACCCCCCGGTCGACGCCGAGCCCCCCGAGGACGGCGGCGTGCTCGCGCGTCTGCGGCATCACACCGTCGTCGGCTGCGACGACCATCACGTAGAAGTCGATCCCCCCGGCCCCGGCGACCATCGTCCGGACGAACCGCTCGTGACCGGGAACGTCGACGACCGACACCCGCCGGCCGTCGCCGAGGGTCAGCCGGGCGTAGCCGAGCTCGATCGACATCCCCCTGGCCTGCTCCTCCGGCAGACGGTCGGTGTCGACGCCGGTCAGCGCCGCCACCAACGCCGTCTTTCCGTGGTCGATGTGCCCGGCCGTACCCAGCGTCACCGGTGGCTGGCCGGCGCTCACGCGGCTCCGAGCGCCGCCCGCACGACCGTCGCGGCCGCGTCGGCCTCGGCGTCGGTGAGCGTCCGGACGTCGAGCACCACCCGCCCACCGTGGATCCGCCCGACCACGGCCGGGTCGCCGGCCCGCAGGACCGCGGCCAGGGCGTCGCACCCCCGGGGTCCGGGGTCGAGCTCGACGACCGGGCCCGACAGTTCGAGCAGGGGCAGGGCGCCACCGCCGGCCCGGGCGGTCGCGTCGGTCACCTCCCCACCGATCGCCGCCGCCAACCGGTCCGCCCGCCGCCGGAGCTCGGCGGGATCGGCCGCCAGCATCGCCAGAACAGGGATCTCCCGGACGGCCGCCGCCGGATCCCGGTAGACGGCGAGCGTCGCCTCGAGCGCCGCGAGCGACAGCTTGTCGATCCGCACGGCCCGGGCCAGCGGGTGGGCTCGGCAGGCGTCGATCGCCGCCCGCCGGCCGACGAGGATGCCCGCCTGGGGGCCGCCGAGGAGCTTGTCGCCCGAGAACGTCACGACCGCAGCCCCGGCCGTGACCGACCGGCGGACGTCCGGCTCGTCGTCCAGGAGGTCGAGCCCGTCGGCCAGGACGCCCGACCCGACGTCGTCGATCACGGGGACCCCCAGCCGGCAGAGCGGCTCGATCTCGACGGCTTCGACGAAGCCGAGCTGGCGGAAGTTCGACGGGTGGGCGCGGACGATCGCGCCGGTCGCCTCGCCGATCGCCCCGGCGTAGTCGGCCAGCCGCGTCCGGTTGGTCGTCCCGACCTCGACCAGCCGGGTCTGTCCCTGGGCGAGGATCTCCGGAATCCGGAAGCCGCCGCCGATTTCGATCAGCTGGCCCCGGGAGACGATCGTCTCCCGCCCGCCGGCCAGCGCCGCGACCGCGAGGAGGACGGCCGCGCCGCAGTTGTTGACCGCGATCCCCGCCTCGGCCCCGGTCAGCTCGCACAGCAGGCCCTCGACGTGGTCGTGGCGCGACCCCCGCCGGCCGTCGGCCAGGTCGAGCTCGAGGTTCGAATACCCGGCCGCCGCCCGTCCGACCGCCGCCCGGGCCGCCGCGCCGAGGGGAGCCCGGCCGAGGTTCGTGTGGATCACGATGCCGGTCGCGTTGAGCACCCGCCGCAACCGCGGCCGCAGGCGGTCGCCGGCCCGCTCGACGAGGTCGACATCGTCGGTCGCCCCGCCGACGAGCTCCGCCCGACGGGCTGCGAGCTCGGCCCGGGCGACCGAGACCGCGAGGCGGTCGACAGACGGCAGGTCCCGGAGACGGGCGTCCCGCGTCACGCGCGTGCCTAGTCGCCGGTCGCCGAGAAGTGCTCGGGGTCGATCGGGCCGAGCACGCCGCCGTGCAGCTTCTCGGGACCCGGGTACCCCGGGAGGATTCCGAGCAGCTGGGACGAGTTGGTGACGTCGACGGCGCCGCCCGGGTATGTCGTCGACTCGTGGTTGCTCGTCCCCGCCGGCGCGCTGAAGTCTCCGGCGGCGTTCAGCTCGGCCTGCTCGGCGAACGTCCTGTACCCGCTCGTCACGGTCCCCGTCCACCCGTTCTCGTACGCCCACTGGAGCACCGGGACGATCCAGTTGGCGATCGGCCTGCGCAGCGGATTCCACGCGGCGACCGGGATGCTCGCGCCGACGGCGAGCGCCTGGTCGTCGGTGATGCTGATCGCCTCGGCCGACGCGACGAACGCCGCCGACGTGTTCCCGGTCGGCAGCGCGATCCCCGCGTTCGCGGCCTCCTCGATCTCCTTGCGGATCTCCGCGTCCGACGGAGCTCCGGCCGAGACTGTCGCCTGACCCGCGGCCGCGAGTGTCGCGTCCGACGACGCGTCGACCCGGGCAACGATCGCCCGGCTCGTCTTGCGCGGGGCGATCCCCTTCGCCTTGAGCCGCCGCCGACCTGAGCCCGGGTTGGCGGCCGGCGACTTCGCCGGCGTGCGAACGCTCCGGTGCTTGGCCGCGACCCGCGCCGTCGCTCCGGCCGGCTGGGTCAGCCCGGCGATCTCGCCGGCACCCGGGCTCCCGCCTGCCGACCCGCCGCAGCCGGCGAGGACGCCGCCCGCGAGGAGCAACGCTACGACGGCCGGGCACCGCGAGCGGCGGCCGGCCTGGTGCGACGGGCGACACGACATCGGGCTAATCATCCTCGACCGACACCGTCGACGGCGCAACCCTGGGACGGCGGTTGCACGCGTCCGGGCGATCGCAGAACCCGCCGGTGCCTACGCTATGTTGCCCGCGTGATGTCGCCGACCAGGACGACTCGAGCCGCCGGCGGGGCCGTCATCCTGGCTGTCGCACTCGCCGCGTGCGGCGGCGGCGCGTCGAAGCAGTCGACCTCGACGACCACAACGACCCCGACGACGCCAACGGCCGGGCTTGCTCCGTACCTCCTCAAGGAGGGCGAGGGCGGCTTCGAGGTCTTCTCGAGACCAGTCGCCCAGCCAACGGTCGGCGAGTGGATGACGGTGAGCAAGTCGACCAGCATCGACGGCCAGCGAGTCACCAGCGAGGGGTTCGTCGGCGCACTCGAGCAGGCGACGGCGACGTCGACCGGCGGAACCGGGCTGGACTTCGTACTCGAGCTCGGATCGGCCGCGGCCGCCCGAGCCGAGGAGACCGCCGAGCTCGCGGAGGACGTGATCGAGCAGGGGCATGTCCACGTGACCCATTTCACGGTGGCCGGGATACCCCGGTCCGAGGGGATCGCCGCAGCCGCCGGGAAGCGCGGCTCCGCGGCGAATGTGCTGTTCACCGTCGGACGCTGCCTCCTCCTGGTCGGCAACGGCGAGGTCGACGGCAGGTACCGGGCGTATGTCGACTCCGGCGCCCTCGCCGTCTACCGCCGGACGATCTCCGCCGGCGGTGCCTGCACTCCGGCCGGACCGTCCCAGGTCTGAGCACTCCAGCCGGGCCGTCCGAGTTCTGACCAGTCCAGCCGGGTCGTCCAGGTCTGAGCCTGAGACCAGGACTACAGGTGGGCGGCTCGCCCGTCAGGCAGGTGATCGTCCCACCGCCGACCCAGATCGTCCCGTCCGCGTCGGTTGAGATGTGCACGCGTCCGGCCCGGCCGAGCGCCGTCCCCTGGCTGGCGACGTACGGCGGCCGCGCCCGGCCGGTGTCGATCAGCCATCCGGCGAGCGACGCGTTGAGGCTGCCGGTCACCGGGTCCTCGACCGTCGCGCCGTCCTTCGGGAAGAACGCCCGCACCTCGTACGCGCAGTCAGACCCATCCGGGTGGGCGCCGACCACGCCGATCTCCATGTCGATCGGCCCCGGCCGGACGGCGAGCACGGCGGCGGCGTCCGCCAGGACGACGGCCACCCAACCCGGGCCGTTGTCGACCCACTGACCGTCGAGGATCTCGTCCCGACCGATCCGCAGGACGCCGGCGATCCGCCGCAGGACCGGCTCGTCGACCGGGCCCGACCGGATCAGTGGCGGCGCCGCGAATGCGAGGCCGTCGGCCGTCCGGCGGATCCGGATCAGCCCGGCCGGACACTCTTGAAGGATCACGTCAGCCGACCGCGGCTCCCCGCCGGCGTCGAGCCAGGCGTGGCAGGTCCCGAGCGTCGGATGCCCGGCGAACGGCAGCTCCCGGGTCGGCGTGAAGATCCGCACCCCGTAATCGGCGGTCGGGTCGACCGGATCGAGGACGAACGTCGTCTCCGAGAGGTTCGTCCAGCTTGCGAACCGCTGGAGCTCGGCGTCGTCGATCCCGGTCCCGTCGAGGACGACGCCGACCGGATTGCCGGCGAACGCGGTTGACGTGAAGACGTCGACCTGCCGGAAGGGGCGTCGCACGGCCGGGAGTGTTCCAGACCGTCAGCCGAACCCGACCCTCCCCTGTGCCGGCGCGTGCAGCGGCCCGTGGACCGGCACGAAGCGCGACCGTGCGTCCGCCCGCAGCCGGCTGATCTCCTCGGCCCGGGACACCGACAGGGGAACGAGCTCGGCGGCCTCGTCGCGGACGAGTTGCTGGTCGAGGTGCCGGGATTCCTGGAGCGACCGGAGGAGTGACGTGATGACCAGACGTTCGAGCTCAGCCCCGGAGAAGCCGTCGGTCGCACCGGCAAGGGCGGCCAGGTCGAGCTGATTCGGATCCTGGTGGTGTCGAAGGAGGTGGATCCGCAGGATCTGGGTCCGCTCGTCCCGGTCAGGCAGGTCGACGAAGAAGACCTCGTCGAAGCGGCCCTTTCGCAGGAGCTCGGCCGGTACGCGGGACAGGTCGTTGGCCGTGGCGACGACGAACACGTCGCGCTGCTTCTCCTGCATCCAGGTCAGGAACGACCCGAACAGCCGCTGTGAGAGGCCGCCGTCGGCGTCGCCGCCGCCGGCCGGGGCCAAACCCTTCTCGATCTCGTCGATCCAGAGGACGACCGGGGCCAGGGACTCGGCGATCTCGATCGCGTGGCGAAAACGCCGCTCGGACTCGCCGACGAACTTGTCGAACAGCCGGCCGATGTCCAGTCCGAGCAGCGGCAGCTCCCACCGTCGGGCGATCGCCCGGGCGGCGAGCGACTTGCCGCAACCCTGGACGCCGACCAGGAGAACCCCCCGCGGGGCCGGGAGGTCGAGGGCCGCCGCCTGCTCGGTGAAGCCGATCCGCGCCCGGTCGAGCCAGGCCTCGAGGTGCTCGAAGCCGCCGAGCTCGGCCGTGCTCTGCGTGGGTGAGACGTACTCGAGGAGGCCGTCGTCACCCAGGGCGCGGGCCTTCAGGGCCAGCAGGCGCTCGCCGTCGTCGAGATCGAGCTCGCCGTCGTCGATCGCGACCTGTGCGACCGCCTGGCGGGCCTGCTCGAGGGTCAGGCCGCTGAGGGCTGCGGCGAGGACGTCCTGGTCGGCGACTGACAGCGTCGCCCGGGCACGCCCGGTCGCCTGGAGCGACTCGATCACCCCGGAAACCGTCCGGCGATAGTCGCCCTGGCTCGGGAGCGGCAGCTCCAGCCGGGTGACGTGCGGCTCGACCTCGACCGGCAGCGTGACCGGCGCTCCGACGAGCACGAGCGTCGACAGGCGAGACTGACGCGACAGACAAGCCACTAGCTCGCGGAACTGGCGGGAGACCTCCGGAGCCGCGAGGGCCGGAGCGATGTCCTTGAGGACGAACAGCGCCTCCACGCTGAGGTCCCTGATCCCCGCGAGCGCCCGGCGGGCGTCGCCGGTGTCGTAGACGGGACTCTCGGCCCCCCGCCGGCTGAGACCGCGGGTGACGGTCCACTCGAAGACCTCGAGTCCGAGGTCGGACGCGACGGCATCGGCCAGGTCGTCGACGCGCTGCTCCTCGGACGTCTCGATGACGACGGCCGTGCTCCGGGCGAGCACCAGCGTCCGCAGCGAGTGCGCTCCGCCCGCCCTGCCGAGGGCCACGATCTCGGGGGTCACGAGACCTGACTCGGCAGCTCGGCCGCCCCCCTTGAGTCGACCGCCGCGGCCCCCGACGCCGGCCCGTCCATCCAGCCGACCGGGCGGGCCGGGATAGAGTCGGGCAGATGCCAGGACGGCGAGCTCTGGTGATCGCGGCGGCCTGTGGCCTTCAGCTCTGGGCAACGCCCGCGGCACCCGCAGCACCCGCACCATCCGCGGCGCGCGCGGCGCCCGCGGCCCGAGCAGTGCACGTGCCGGCGGCGACCGCCGGCCCGCGACAGCCGGTGACGATCGCCGTGTTCGGCGACTCGGTGGTCGAGAGCGCGACGTTCCCGGGCTTCCTCCGGTACGGGCTGATTCCCGAGCTGCGGACCCACCTGGGCAGGACGGCCGGGCTGGTGCTCGGGGGCGAGGGATTCGTCCCGGCATACCCGCTGCGCTGGACCTTCCATGGAGGGATCTCGCCCGGGAACGGACCACCCGGCCCGACCGGCTGGCTGGTCTCCGGATACGGGAGCCGGGTGCCCGGGCGAGACGGCTTGAGCGGCTACAGCGCGATCACCCGGTCGTCACGGGCGACGGCGACGACGGCAATCGACGCCCCGTACGTCGACGTCCTCTTCGACCGATCGGCGGCCGCCGGCGTGTTCAGCGTGACGGCCGGCGGGAGGACCTTCGTGATCGACGCCCACGGGACCGGTCGGTCCACCCCGGCCGACGAGTGGATCACCGTGCCGGCGTCGGCGCGGACGGTCACCGTCCACGGGCCGACGTCGGGCGTCCTCACGTTCGACGGGGTGATCGTCCGCGGCCGGATCCCGGCGGGAAGGATCGGCGTCGAGATCGAGAACCTCGGCCACTCGGGGCACTACCTGGCGACCGACTCGAACCCTCGCAACCTGGCTGGCCTGCGGGCCGAGCGCTTCGACATCTCGGTCTTCATGGCGTCCTACAAGCGTGAGCTCGACGCGGCAGCAGGTGATCCGGCTGCGTCCGAGGCCGCGTACGCGACCGAGCTGCGCGAGCGGGTCGGGCTGGCCCGCGGGACCGGTGGTGCCTGCGTGATCGCCGCCCCGTCGCCGCTGCCCGTTCCCCCGTCGGTGACGTCCGCCTTCGATGCGGTCGATCGTCGGGTCGCCGGCGATGACGGCTGCACCTACACGAGCGCGCTCAGCGCCCTCTGGGACCCCGCGACGGCCGTGAAGACGGGTCTGACGATCGTCGACGGGATCCACCCGGCGGCGGCAGGCTACCGCCTGATCGCCAGGGCGCTGGCCCCGGTCCTGGCGAGTCTGGTGCACAAGCGGGCCGGGACGGGTGGGGGTCGAGCTGCGGACGGTGTCGGGGGCTCACAGAGGTGACCGGTCGCCACGACCACCGGCGGCATGTTGAAGTCCTGTTCGGTCCGGCCCGAAGGGGCCCCCAAACCCGCGCGCCACCCCCACCCGGCACACGACGTCGAGAAAGGCGAAACCCGAGGTGAGGCAGCCGGCGCCCCGGGGTATAGGCGAACCTATGCATCCGCTGCTGCGCCAGCTGAAGGGGGACCGCCTCGGCCTCGGCCCGGCCGCGCGGTCGCAGGCCAGCGCAGACCTCAAGCCGCGCACCGAGACGGCCGACCGGGTCGTCAAGTCGATCTGCCCGTACTGCGCGGTCGGCTGCGGGCAGTCGGTCTACGTCAAGGACGAGAAGGTCGTGCACATCGAGGGCGACAAGGACTCGCCGATCTCGCGCGGCCGCCTGTGCCCGCGAGGCTCGTCGTCGCTCAGCCTGGTGACGTCGCCGACGCGGGAGACGAAGGTCCGCTACCGGCGGCCGCGATCGACCGACTGGGAGGACCTCGACCTCGACCGGGCGATCGACATGATCGCCGACCGGGTGATCGAGACCCGCCGCCGGACGTGGGAGGACAAGGCCGAGGACGGATCGGTCCTCAACCGGACGCGAGGCTTCGCCCACCTGGGTGGGGCGACGCTCGACAACGAGGAGAACTACCTGATCAAGAAGTGCTTCTCGGCGCTGGGGGCCGTGGCGATCGAGAACCAGGCCCGCATATGACACTCGTCGACCGTCCCCGGTCTGGGGACTTCGTTCGGGCGCGGCGGCGCCACCAACTTCCTCCAGGATCTCCAGAATGCCGACTGCATCCTGATCGAGGGATCGAATATGGCCGAGTGTCACCCGGTCGGCTTCCAGTGGGTGATGGAGGCGCGTGAGCGCGGGGCCGAGATCATCCACGTCGACCCGCGGTTCACGCGGACGAGCGCGGTCGCCGACGTCCATGTCCCGATCCGGACCGGCACGGACATCGTCTGGCTGGGCGCCCTGATCAACCACGTCCTGAGCGGCGGCCACGAGTTCAGGGAGTACGTCGTCAACTACACGAACGCGGCGACGATTCTCTCGGACGACTGGGTCGACGCGGACGACCTCGACGGGGTCTTCTCGGGCTTCGACGCCAAGACGCGGACGTATGACCCGTCGAGCTGGCGCTACGCCGGGATGGAGCCGCCGCCGGCGGCCGGCGAGCCGATCGGGGCCGAGCAGTCGCACGGAGCCCACGGCGGTGACCTCGAGTCGGGCGAGCCGCCGCACGTGGACGAGACGCTCGAGCACCCGAGTTGCGTCTTCCAGGTCCTCAGGCGCCACTTCGCCCGGTACACGCCGGAGCTCGTGCAGGAGGTCTGCGGGATCGCGCCGGCCACGTTCGCGCGGGTCGCCGACGCCCTGACGAGGAACTCGGGCCGGGAGCGGACGACGGCGTTCGTCTACTCGGTCGGGTGGACTCATCACACGACGGGGGCCCAGTGCATCCGGGCGGCGTCGATCCTCCAGCTCCTGCTGGGGAACATCGGCCGGCCGGGCGGGGGGATCCTCGCGCTGCGGGGGCATGCGTCGATCCAGGGGTCGACGGACATCCCGACGCTGTACAACATCCTCCCCGGATACCTGCCGATGCCGAGCGCTGTGCCGGACCTGACGCTGTCGTCCCACCTCGAGAAGATCACCCCGCCGGCGGGCTTCTGGGGGCATTCGCGGGCGTACATGGTCTCCCTGTTGAAGGCCTGGTGGGGGGATGCGGCAACCGCGGAGAACGACTTCTGCTTCGACCATCTGCCGCGGATCGACGGCGACCACTCGATCTATCCGACGATCTGCGACATGCGCGACGGGAAGGTCGAGGGCTTCTTCGTGATGGGCGAGAACCCGGCGGTCGGCTCGGCCAACTCGAAGCTCCACCGGCTGGCGATGGCCGAGCTGAAGTGGCTGGTCGTGCGCGACCTGCAGATGATCGAGTCGGCGACGTTCTGGAAGGACGGGCCGGAGGTGGCGACGGGAGAGCTCGACCCGGAGACCTGCGAGACGGAGATCTTCTTCCTGCCGGCTGCGGCACACACCGAGAAGGACGGGTCGTTCACCAACACGCAGCGACTCCTCCAGTGGCACCGCAAGGCGGTCGACCCGCCGGACGACTGCCGGTCGGAGCTGTCGTTCATGGTTCATCTGGGCCGCCGGATCCGCGAGAAGCTGGCGGGGTCGATCGACGCCCGCGACCAGGCGATCCTCCAGCTGACGTGGGACTATGACGTCCACGGGCCGACCGGCGAGCCGGACGCCGAGCAGGTGCTCCGCGAGATCTCGGGCTTCGGCTGGCCCGACGGCGACGCCGTCCCTGGGTACACGACGCTTGAGGAGGACGGGTCGACGGCGTGCGGGTGCTGGATCTACGCGGGCGTCTACGCCGACGAGCTCAACCAGGCCGACCGGCGCAAGCCCGGCCGGGAGCAGGACCAGGTCGCGGCGGAGTGGGGGTGGGCGTGGCCGGCCAACCGGCGCCTGCTCTACAACCGGGCATCCGCGGATCCGCAGGGCAGGCCGTGGTCAGAGCGCAAGGCATACGTCTGGTGGGATGCCGAGCACGGAAAGTGGACGGGCCACGACGTGCCGGACTTCGTCGCCGACAGGGACCCGTCATACGAGCCGCCCGAGGGCGCGGAGGCGGAGGACGCGCTGCGGGGGGACGAGCCGTTCATCATGCAGCCGGACGGGAAGGGTTGGCTGTTCGCGCCGACCGGGCTGACCGACGGGCCGCTGCCGACGCACTACGAGCCGAAGGAGTCGCCGGTCGGCAACGCCGTCCACCCGGCCCACCGGGCGAGCCCGACGCTTGAGTCCTTCGACCGCGACGACAACCGGTACAACCCACCGGAAACGGACATCTACCCATACGTCTTCAGCACGTATCGGATCGCCGAGCACCACACGGCGGGCGGGATGTCGCGGACGCTCCCCCACCTGGCCGGACTGGCTCCGGAGATGTTCGTCGAGGTCTCGCGGGAGCTGGCGGCCGAGCGGGACCTCGAGCACAACGCGTGGGCGACGATCGTCACGCAGCGGACGGCGATCGAGGCCCGCGTGATGGTGACCGATCGCCTTGCGCCGCTCACGGTCGGCGGCCGCCGCGTCCACCAGGTCGGCCTGCCCTACCACTGGGGCTCGTCAGGCCTTGCGACCGGCGACTGCGCCAACGACCTGCTGAGCCTGGCGCTCGACTCGAACGTGCATATCTCGGAGTTCAAGTCGGCGACGTGCGACGTCCAGCCGGGCCGGCGTCCGCGCGGACCGGCACTGCTCGAGCTGATCGAGAGCTACCGCCGGAGGGCGAGATGACCTACGACCTGACCGTCAACCTCTACGACGGCGAAGACCAGCACGCACGGATGGGCTTCTTCACTGACACATCGCTGTGCATCGGGTGCAAGGCGTGTGAGATCGCGTGCAAGGAATGGAACGACGTACCCGAGGCGGAGCTGGTCCACCGGGGGACGTCGATGGACAACACGGGAACGCTGGGGGCTGACACATGGCGGCACGTGGCATTCATCGAGGAGCGCCAGCCGGTCGAGCTGGGCGATGACGGTGAGGGTGGGCTGCGGTGGTTGATGTCATCGGATGTGTGCAAGCACTGCACACACGCGGCGTGCCTCGAGGTCTGCCCGACGGGCGCGCTGTTCCGGACGGAGTTCGGTAGTGTCGTCGTCCAAGAGGACATCTGCAACGGCTGCGGCTACTGCGTACCGGCGTGCCCGTTCGGTGTCATCGACAGGCGGAAGGACGACGGGCGGGCGTGGAAGTGCACACTGTGCTATGACCGCCTCAAGGACGACCAGACACCGGCGTGCGCGCAGGCGTGTCCGACCCAGTCGATCCAGTTCGGCGAACTCGACGATCTCCGCGTCCACGCGCAGGCGCGGGTCGCGGAGCTGGTGGAGCGCGGCGAGACACACGCGCAGCTGTACCTCGCGGACCCGACGGACGGGATCGGGGGCGGCGGGGCGTTCTTCCTCCTGCTCGACGACCCCGAGGTCTACGGGCTGCCGCCGGACCCGAGGGACACGACGGCGGAGCTGCCGGGAATCTGGCGGACGACGGCGCTGGCGGCCGGAGCACTCGTGGCCGGAGTGGTCGTGGCCGGGTTCGCGGGGCGCAGACGATGATTCTGGACACTGACGGGCGCTCGCCGGCGGGTCGGCGGGACAGCCGGGCGGGTGGTCCTCGGTCGGGCGGCCGAGACGGTGGTCGGAAGGTGCCGCCGGCAACGCCGCGTTCGTACTACGGCCAACCGATCCTCAACCGGCCGACGTGGACGTGGGAGGTCCCGGCGTACTTCTTCGTCGGCGGGATGGCCGGGGCGTCGGCGCCGCTGGCGCTGGTCGCGAGCCTCCAGGGAAACAGGCCGCTCGCGCGGGCGGCGTCGGCGGTGGCGCTCGGCGGGGCTGCGATCAGCCCGGTGCTCCTGATCTCGGACCTCGGGCGGCCTGGGCGATTCGTCAACATGCTGCGGGTCTTCAAGCCGACGTCGCCGATGAGCGTCGGGTCGTGGATCCTCGCGAGCTTCGGCCCGGCGGTCGGGCTGGGCGCGGCCCGCGAGCTGCTGGGCATCCTCCCGCGCGTGGGGCGGGCCGGCCAGGTCGCGGGTGCGGCACTCGGACCGGGATTGTCGACCTACACAGCCGCGCTGCTGGCGAACACGGCGGTCCCGGCGTGGCACGAGGCGCGTGGTGAGCTGCCGTTCGTCTTCGCGGGGAGCTCGTTGGCGAGCGCGTCGGGCGCGGCGCTGCTGCTGAGCGCCCCTGCGGACGCGGGGGTCGCCCGGCGGATGGCGGTGATCGGCGCGGCGGTGTCGCTCGGGGCGACGACTGTGATGGAGGGGCGGCTGGGGGAGCTCGGGAGCCCGTACCACGAGGGCGGGGCCGCGGCGACCGTCGCTCGAAGCGCCAAGGCGCTCACGGCGGCAGGCGGATTGCTGGTGGCCGCCAGGGCCCGGGGAGGCCGCCGGCGGCCGGTGCTGGGCGCACTGGCTCTGCTCGGGGGATCGGGGCTCGAGCGGTGGGCGATCTTCAGGGCGGGCGTGGCGTCGGCCGGCGACCCGGCGGCGACGGTCGGGCCGCAGCGAGCCCGGCGGGACGAACGCGAGCGCGCGGCCCAAGTGGGACCAGTCGATGGCGCGTCGGCCTGAGTGAATCGAGCCAAGCGGTGAACCATGCGGGGAGGGGGTGGCGGTGAGGGAATCGATCGCGGGGCTGAAGGCCGTCGTCCGCGACGGGATTCGGGACATGCTGGCGGTCGAGGAGCCGCTCGAGATCAGGGTCGACGGCCAGCCGGTGGCGGTGACGATGCGCACGCCGGGCCACGACGAGGAGCTGGCGGTCGGTTTCCTCTACGGCGAGGGCCTGATCACCGGGCCGCGGGAGGTTGGCCTGACCGGCGATCTGGCGGCCAACACGGTCGACGTGTCGGGCCGGCTCGACCGGGAGCCGGCGACTCGGAGGTTCTACACGACGTCGTCGTGCGGCGTGTGCGGGAAGGGCGCGCTCGAGGAGATCGAGGTCCACGCGCCTCGACTGGATCCGGGGCCGGTGGTCGAGCGGGCGTTGCTCGCCGACCTGCCGAACCGGCTGGTCCAGCCGGGCTTCGACCGGTCGGGCGGCCTGCATGCGACGGGTCTGTTCGACGGGGACGGGCGGCTCGTGTGCGTGCGGGAGGACGTCGGCCGGCACAACGCGATGGACAAGGTCGTCGGCTGGGCACTTGGGGAACGGCTGGTCCCGCTCGGGTCGCACGTCCTCTGCGTGAGCGGGAGGCTGTCGTTCGAGCTGGTCCAGAAGGCGGCGGTCGCCGGGGCGCCGATCCTGGTCGGCGTCGGGGCGCCGACGTCGCTGGCGGTGGCCCTGGCGGATGACCGGGGGATGACACTGTGCGGGTTCGCCCGGGGCGGGCGGGTCAACGTCTACTGCGGAGGCTCACGGGTCGCCGACTGACGCAGACGTGTGTCGGGACCGCTCCGGGGACGCGCGCTCGACCGCTTCGGGTCGCGCGTCGTCATCCCGCGGGTCGCGGTGATCCGCGCCGCGCACTCGCGGCGATCTGGCCGGCCGCGGTTGCCCAAGCGACGTGGGCGATCGTCGGGCTCGCGGGAATCGCAGGGTTCGCCGCGCCGGCGGTGCCGACGGCGATGCGCCTGCAATGGCGAGAGTTGCTCGGGCCGGGCGATTCGCGACTGGGTCACGCGTACGCGTTCGAGGTCAACGCCCAGGTCTCGATGTTCGTGATCAGCCCGCTCTTGGCTGCGGCCGGCATCGAAGCGCTCGGGGCAGACGCGACCCTCGCCGCGACCGGAGTGCTGCTGATCGTCGGCGCGTTCGCATTCGGCGCCCTGTCAGTCGACGGTCGCGCGCCACGAACCGCGCCCGGCACACCGCGCTTGAGCCTCTTGAGGCTGCCGGATGGGCACGCTCGTCCTAGCGACGGTGATCGCCGACAGCGCCCTCGGCGTGATCGACATCGCGGTCACCGGGTTCGCCAAAGAACAGCACAAAGCCAGCGCAGCCGGCGTTCTCCCCGCGACATTCGCCCTGACCGCACTGGTCGCGGGCGCCGTGCTGGGCGCGAGGGCATGGCGGGCGTCACCGCGAGCCCGGCTCGCGGCGACGCCCGCCGCACTAGCGAGCGCCCCGCTCGCACCGGCCCACTCGGTGGCTGCGATGGCATGCCTCCTCGCGATCGCCGGTGGGCCGTTCGCAGCGCAATGGACCGCGGTGTATTTGGTCCTCGACGAACTCGCGCCGGCCCGGGCTGCCGCCGAGGCGATCAGCTGGATCAGCGCGGCCAACGGCGCTGGCGTCGGCCTCGGATCAGCGATCGCCGGACCCATCATCCAACGCTCCGGCACTCCCGCGGCCTTCGTCCGCGCGGCCGGGCTCCTCACGCTCGCGTCGAGCATCCTGCTGCTCCGTCGTAGCTGACGCGCTCGCCGTCGAGTTCGCGTGCGCAGGCCCGGGGATCGCGTCGGGATCGGGTCACACGCCGTCATCCGCGTGCGTCAGGTCGAGTTCGCGGACGAGCTCGACCCACACCGGGCCGGCAACGATCCGGCCGGCGTGACGACCGCGCTCCCGCCACCCCATGCGGCAGAGCATCCGATGACCGGCGCCACCGTGGAGAGCCTCGGCAAGCAGGGCCCGGCAGCCCGAAAGTGCGGCGTGCCGCTCGGCGTGGCAGACCAGCGAACGCCCGATACCCCGGCCGGGCAGGGCGACGTACAGGCCGCCGAGGTACCCGTCGGCGGCGTACGTGCGACCCGGCTCGAGACACGCGACCCACACCACACCGACGATGTCGCCGGCGTTCCTCGCGGCAAGCACCACACTTCCTGGCCGCTTGATCCGCTCGTCCCAGATCCCCGCGTCGGACATCGTTTGCGCCCAACGTCTGACGTCCTCGCCGGCGTCCTCATAGGTCGCCCGCGAGATATCCCGCACGAGCGACGCCGCTTCCGCGGCGTCCCCCGGACGTGCGATCTCGATCCGCATCTCGGTCATCGTGCCCAACTGGAGCGGCAGGCCATCGGCGGCGACCGGTGGGCCATCCGGCGGCTCGATCGGCTTACGGTGGGCCTGTGTTGCCGATTGCAGGGGTTCGTCCGCTCCAGCCGGCATCTCAGGCGTCGGTCGGCGGGAGCGGGAGGCTTGCGCGGATGTCTTTCATTCGTCGGTAGAGGCGGAGGGGGTGGTCGAGGGTCTCGGTGAAGCCGTGCCGTCGGCAGAATCGTGCGGCCGAGTCGTCGGCGGCGTCCACGACCACCAGTCGGGCCGCGGCTGCTTCGCCGGCGAGGACGGCCATCCGCAGGGCATCGGCGAGCAACCGGGTGCCCAGGCCGGCGCCCTGCTCGGTACGGTCGACGGCGAGGCGAGCGATCAAGACCATGCCGGCGGGATAGGCAGGCATGCCGCGCACGAGCGGAGCCGGGGCGTCGGCGCGCTGGATCGAGCCCATCGTGAGGCTGACATAGGCCATCACGCGTTGGCCACGGACGACGACGAAGCTGCGAGCCGAGTCCATTTGCTGCGCGGCGAGGGCGTGGCGACGGAGCCAGTCGTCGAGATCTTCGACCCCGCTGGCGAAGCCCTCAACGTCGTGATCGGCGCTCAGTCGCTCGAGACGGAGACCGTCGGAGCTCAACCGCGCGGCAGAGGTTCGCTACGCAGGAGGTCAACGACCTCAGGCACGATCGCGGCGGGCTCGTCCAGGGCGGCATAGAACCGGTCGAACGTCTCGTTGGACAACGTCACGGTGCGGTGCGCTTCGACCACACGCCTGGCTCGTTCGGTCGCGGTCCCGAGGACGAAGGCGGTCACGGTCTCGTCCGCAAGGCTGGCCGCATAGCGGATGAGGGCCTCCTGGTCAGGGGTGACCCGGACCTCGATCCGGTGTCGTCGGGCGCCGCCCGGAGAAGTCGTCGCCATGGGCCAAGACTACCATCGTCCGGACGAGGTCCGGACGACGCGGCGTCAAACGATCCAACTCGAAGATCCGGGGCGAATACGCCATACCGTCCCGGTGGGGGATCGGCGGCTTCGGGGACGTGACGCCGGCACGTGCGCTGCTGGGGATGGGAATCGCAAGCAGTAGCTTTGCGTGATGCTGCGGCCCGATCACGGGGAGACCGAGGCGTTCTTCCCTCGCCCGGACGTTGCCGAGGGACCACCCGAGGACGACCTGGTCGATCGTCACGCGGTGATCGCCGCCGCCCGCCGGCAGCGCCTCAGGGATCCGGGTCTGGCGGTCGATCGCGAGACACTCGAGCGGATCGCCGACGCGTTCGCGGACACAGACCGGGTCGCGTTCGAGAGCCCGCACCCGGCTGGGCTGCCGGGGCTGTACTACACGCCGGAGGAAGCAGCCGATGAGTTCCCTGACGAGGTCCGCGACCGCGTCCTTGAATACGCCGAGCGCAACGCGGACGTGATCGGCGGCGTTCGGTTCGGCTGGCGCGACGGGCGCAGGATGGCGTTCGTCGGCGTCGTCGAGGATCTCGAGTCCCACAATGAGGCGCTCACGGCGATCGGCGGCGACCGGGTTCTCGTCGAGCCAGCGGTCCGCAGCGAACGGGACCTGCACGCCCTCCAGGATCGTGTCTTTGGCGACGCTGAGGAGCTGCGCGCGTTGGGCATCAGCCTCGCCAGTGGGTGGCCAAAGCCAAGCGACGGCATCGTTGAGCTGTCGATCGTCTCGGCAGACGCCGAGCAGGCCGCGCGGATCCTGAGCGAGCGCTACGGCCCGGCTGTGCAAGTCGGCCGCTGCGTGGCGTCGTGGTGGGCCGAGGTCCCGCGGGCCTTCGGATCATGGTCCGCGGAAGGGCGGATGCTCGCCGTCTTCTACCCGCTGGACATCAACGGCGAGAAGACCGGCCGCTGCGACGTCGTCGAGCTCCCGGACTCCGTGATCTGCACGGTGACCGTCCGCGAACCCGTGGTCGGCCTGTCGACGCGCGTCGCTGGCTATCGCCGGACCAGCGCAGACGTCGAGCTGCGCGAGCCGCTCGGCACGCGCGAGGTGATCGACGGAAGCTGCGGTGAGGCGCGACCATCGCTTACTCAGCTCCGCGCCTCATAACCGAAGACAACTCCGCCGGGCGTAAGGCGCCGGCCTCGAATTGCCGCCGGCGCGCGTACGCCGATCCGCGCGGCAGGTGATACTTGCGACGCCCCAGCGCCCCCGCTCCCCGAGCAGCAGTGCAGGGCACGCTATTCGCCTCGCGGCCGGTCGTTGAACTCGACCGAGTCGCGTTCGAAGCTGTTCCCCTCACGGGTTAGTCGATCCGCTGGCTGAACGTGCCGACGAGCACGCCGCCGCCTTGGCCGGGTAGCCCGGGAACGGTCTGGTTGCCGGAGGGTCCGTCGTTGTGTGCGTACAGGACGTCGCCGTGGATGGTGCCGTGGCAGACGCTGCCGAACTCGTGGACGCGGGCGCGTTGCCCGGCTCTGAGGTCGCCGTTGGTTGACGCGAACCCAGAGAGGGCGGGGTGCGGGCAGGGGCCGCGCGGCGTGAACTGCGTGTAGACCTCGTAGTGGCTGTCGATGTTGGTGACCGCGACTCGTGCGGTGAATTCGATCGTGATCGGGACGACCGGCTGGCAGGGCCGCCGGTTCAAGTCGCGGCCGCAGAATTCGTGCGTGATCGGACTCACGTGGACGCTGACCGGCGCTTTGACCTGCGCTCTCGTGACCCGCTGGGTCTGGGCCGCGGCGTACCCAAGGAGCGGGCACGTTGGACCGGGTAGGTAGGTCGGGTGGGCTCGTAGGAACACGCGGACCGCGGCGGTCCGGTCCAGTGCGCGGGCGGCGGCCCGGGCCTGCGGCGTCGCGTCTCTTGCATCGCCGACGATGGCCGCGAGGGCCGGGAATCGTTTGACGAGCGCGGCGCGGTTGCGACCAACGACGCTGGCTTCTCGTTGAGCGAGTTGTGCCAGCTCGCAGACATATCCGTTGCGGTAGCTCACACTGATGACGAAGCGCGCGGTCAAGGCCGGTCCCGTGCTGTAGCCGTTGCCGCAGCCACCGGACGGGTCGCAGCTCGCGCCGGTCGGTGGTCCGAGGACGAGATACGCGCCGTTGTCACCGACGGTCGTCTCGGTGGCAGGGTGTCCGGCACCGTCGGGGTACGTGACGCTCACGGCGTCCGGGCCGAGCAGGCCGTAGTAGACGTCGCGCAGCTGCGCGGGCGGGCAGATCGGTCCGGGGTTGCGTTCCGCCGACGCCTCGAAGCGCTTGGCCAGCGACTTCGCATCGACCGGCAGGTTCGCAAAGAGCGAGGCTGCCACTCCGTGGCAGCCTCCCGCAAGACCGCTCGCCGGCGTTGCCTGGACCGACGTGCTGACGAACGCGGCGCCGTGCGCGTCTGTTGTTGCGCAACCGGCAGTCGGACCTTCCGTGTAGTTGACCGATAGTGGGTGGAAGAGGCCGTCGTCGGAGAACGCATCGTCGATCCCGAGCACGCCGAGCTCGCCGCCGTCGAGCCGGCCGAGCTGGACGCAGGTAAGGCCGCGTGTCGTGCGCTCCACGCGCAGGCCCCACGGCGGCCCACCGTCAGGGTCGCTGACCCGCAAGGCCAGCAGCTTCACGCTGCCGGGCATCGCCACGCCGTTACCGGCTCTTGGGGTCAACGATTGGCCAGCGCGGAGGGGCGCCCCCGTCTTGAACACGCCGCTCGCGGCGAGCGCCGGGCCGGCCACGACCAGACAGGCCAGCCCGACGATCAGCGACCGGGAGTGACGCAAGCGAAACTGGACGTACCACGGCAGATGGGCATGGCGGCGGACGGCTCCGCGCAGCTCCCGCTCGACGTCGTCGAAGTAGTCGCTCATCGTTCCTCCAGTTGAGACTTCAACCGCTTCAGGGCGCGGCTCACGCGCTGACGCACGACCGACTCCGAGCAGCGCAACTCGACCGCGATCTCCTCATACGAGCGCTCCTCGACAACCCGGCCGAGCAACGCGGCGCGCTGATCCTCGGGCAGACCATCGACCAGCGCAGCCAGCCCCTCATCGAGGCTCGCGAGCTCCTCGACGCGCCCCAGGTCAAGATCGGAGATCGCGACCGGCTCCACGCCAAGGCGGCGCCGAGCAGAATCCTCCACACGGCCACGGCGACGACTCTCACGCAGCTTGTTACGCGCGATCCCCAGCAGCCAGGCCGAAACCGGCGCCTCGTCAGAGCGGTAGCGTCGCGACGCCGACAGCGACGCCGCAAAGACCTCCGCCGCCAAGTCAGCCGCAACCTCCGCGTTGCCCGTCTCCCGCAGACACCAGCGCACGACGAGCGGCAGGTAACGTCGATACATCAGCGCGAACGCCGCATCGTTGCCCCTCGCCGTCGCGGCGACCAGGGCAACATCGGTGGTGTCATCCGACCACGCCATCTACAAGTACGTTTGCGCGAGCCTCGGCATTTGTGACCACGACGCGCCACCCTGGCCGTCGATCACCGCCCGCACGCCGAAATCAGTCGGACGCTGGCGGTCCCAACGGCCGGCAAGGCCGGATGCCCGGCCGTTCCGCGTCGTCGGAACCGCGACGCGGCAGGTGCAGGGCGCGGGTTGTCCGGCTATCCGCGCCGGCTGTGGTTGATGCGATGGCCGTCGGCGTCGAACCACATCGTTCCGAGGTCCGCTTGGATCCCGTGGATCGTGTATTCGTAGACGTTGTCGTGCACCGGCACGGTTATCGAGTGGCCGCCGCGCACGCGTACCGTGACCCGAGCGACCCCGTCGGGGACAAGCGTGATCCGGCGGTTGATGACCTGGCTGGCGTTGCCGTTTACGATCAGCCCACCGCTTGGGGACGGGCTCGACCCGGTTGCGATGCCAGTCGTGCGAAGTGTCGTCAGATTGCCGCACGTGATGCCCCAGCCGTCGTACCCGGCCGGGTAGCGGATCGTCTCGGCCTTCCCCGCCTGCTCGATTGTCTGGGTCATTGCGTCGTGGTAGGAGGTCGACATCAGGCAGAGGACGTTCCGGTGGATTGAGGCCGAGCCGGGAACGTTGAGAGGCCCGCCGCGCTCGACAGGAACGAGCAGCGACAGCTCGCGGGGACGGTCGGCGATCACGCGGATCGCGTCCGTGTGGATCCCGTTGATCGTCTCACGGCTGAGGGCGCGCAGCGCGACTCGAACGAGCGGCCCGCGATCGCGCGACGTCTGGGCCCGGCGCAGAATCGCCAGCGCCGCGAGCTGATCGGCCGGCACGGCGGCGCTCGCCGCTACTGGTCGCGGTCCGTGCGCGGCCGATCCGAGCACGGGGTGCCAGGCACCGTTAGCGGCAACTGCGGTCCCGCAGACGATTGCGCCGCCCACTGCGAGCAGACCAATCCGTCGAGGTCGTGTCCATCGACGCTGTGAGCGGGAGCTCGTCGTCGCGTTGACGTCGTCGGCGTACACGGACGTCATCCGCGCAACGGTCGCCGGCGGCGGCGCCAACTCGAGCAGCGGCGGATAAGCAGCGCGCAGACGGTCGAGATCGGTCATCGGGGAGTCCGTTCGGGTTGAGCACGCAGCAGTGCCGGGCCGGCCGGCACGGCGAGCGTTGCTTGCATTTGGGCGCGCGCGCGATGGAGCCGCGACCGCACGGTGCCGACGCGGATATCGAGCGCGACTGCGATCTCGTCGTAGCTGAGGTCCGCCCACGCATAGAGGAGCAGGACCTCGAGCTGCGCACGCGGCAGATCACGCAGCCGGGCCGCAAGCTCGGGATCGGTCGGTAAGCCCGGAGCGTCAACCATGCTCACTCGCGATGCGGCCGTGTCTTCGCGGCACCGGCGGCTACGCGCGCGCAGCTCGTCGCGCAGGAGATTGGTCGCGATCTGGAACAGCCAGGCGCGAACGCCGTGCCCTTGGTCGCGAAAGCGACCTCGCGACGCAAACGCCCGCACGAACGTCTCTGCCGCGAGATCTTCGGCAGCGACGACTTCGCCGAGGCGGGCGTGAAGGTAGCGCCGAATCGCGACGTGATGACGCACGAAGAGGACATCGAACGCCGCCGGCTCGCGAAGCGAGCGCCGCAACGCGCAGATGTCGTCGTCATCGGGCATACACAGACTGGAACGCGCGAACAGCCTCCACGGTTCCATGATCACCCC
>DASZKP010000017.1:0-2519 GCA_035553395.1 Solirubrobacteraceae bacterium
GGGTCGACCATCGACAGCCGCCACAGCTCGTCGCCCTGGTAGATGTCCGGAACCCCCGGTGACGTCAGCTTCAGCAGCAGCTGGCCCAGCGCCGCCCGCTCGCCCTCGATCGCGACCCGCTCGCAGAACGGCTCGAAGTCAGAGACGAACGCCGCGTGCGTCAAGAGGCCGGTCGCGAATCCGCAGACCCCGGCCTCCCACGCGAGATCCGGGTCCGCCCAGTTCGTGTTGCGCTTGGCCTCCCGCAGCGCCTTGACCAGATACTCCTCGAGCCGGTCCGCCGTGACCGGCCAGACGCCGATCAGGGTCTGGTAGATCAGGTACTCCTCGGCCGCGTCCGGCGCCCCGACCGACGCGTCCCGCAGGTCCGCGTTGACCTCCCGCCAGCGCAGCACGTGCTCCCGCCACTCGCCGGCCATCCCCGCCAGGGCGCCGATCCGCGCCCGCGAGTCGCCCGAGCGCTTGGTGTCGTGCGTCTGCGTGACCAGCAGCCCCTCCGGGAAGCGCCGCCCACGCTCGAGATTCGCCGCATGGAAGTCGTCGACCGACAGCCCGAACCGATCCGGATCCCCGCCGACCTCGTTGAGCGCGAGCAGCCGGACGTAGCGGTAGAACGCCGTGTCCTCGACGCCCTTAGCGTTGATCGCCGGCGACGTCTGCTGGAAGCGGGTGACGAACTCCTCGGGGATCCCCGGCCCCCCGTCGAGCGTCAGCGCGCGCGCCAGCTCCTCGTCCATCCCCGACGCGGCGATCGCCTCGCGGTCGGCGTCCGCCACCAGCCCGCTCCACGCCTCGACGTAGGTCCGGTACACCGGCAGCCTGGCCAGCCCGTCGCTCAGCGTCTCGATCGAGAACGCCGGCACCAGACGGCCGAGCCGGGCGACCTCCCGCGAGAAGCTCCCCGCCGCCTGCTCGAGCTGGGCCGTCAGCGCGATCGACGCGAAGCTCTTCTCGACGCCGGTGAACTCCGCCACCAGCCGGCGCAGCGGGTCGCGTCCGGCCGGGTCGACGAACACCGCGCAGGCGTCGTCGAGGAACTCGTAGCCGACCGTCCCCGAGACCGGCCAGTCCCGCAGCTCCTCGCCCGGGTGGAGGATCTTCTCGACCCAGACCCGCTCCACCCCCTCCGCCCGCAGCCGCCGCAGATAGCCGGCCGGGTCGGCCAGGCCGTCGGGGTGGTCGACCCGCAGACCGTCGACCAATCCGCCCGTGACCAGATCCAGGACCCGCCGGTGGGTCGTCTCGAAGACCAGGGGATCCTCCTGGCGGATCGCCGCGAGGTCGTCGATGTCGAAGAATCGCCGGTACCCCCCGCCGACCGGATCCAGATCGAAGAACCGCTCGCGCAGGTCAGGGTCGGCCCACCACCGGTTCTCCTCGCCGACGCCCATGTGATTCGGAACGATGTCCAGCACGATTCCCAGTCCCGCGGCTCGTGCTGCCGCCGCCAGCTTCGCGAACTCGGCCTCGCCGCCGAGCTCGTCGCTCAGCCGGGTCGGGTCGACGACGTCATAGCCGTGCGTCGACCCCTTCCGCGCCTGGAGCGACGGCGACAGGTACAGGTGGCTGACGCCCAGCGACCCGAGGAACGGCACGAGTGCCCGTGCGTCGGCGAAGCCCATTCCCGGACCGAGTTGAAGGCGATACGTGCAGCGCAACTCACGCCCCGCCCGCCGACCACCGTTCCCAGATGAAGAGCCCTCCCCGCCCGGGCCCGGCGAGCCCGCCGTCATCAGGCGACGACCGGCGCTCGGCGCAGGACGATGATCGACCGGGACACGATGTTGAGCTTCTCGCGGGCCGCGTACTCCCGCGACCCGGCCGCCAACGACGGCTCGGACGTCGACATCTCGAAGGTCCAGGTCGCCCCGAACGACGCGACCGGGAGCGTGAACTCGACGTGGTCGTGGTGGGCGTTGAACAGCAGCAGGAACGACTCGTCTACCACCGGCCTGCCCTCCCGGTCGGCCTCGTCGAGGGCCTCGCCGTTGAGGAACAGCCCGAGGATCCGCCGGTCGGCCTGCTTCCAGTCGCGTTGTGTCATCCGCCGGCCGTCCTGCCGAAACCACCACGCGTCCGGCAGCTCGGATGAGTCAGTCGCTCCCTTGAGAAAGCGGACCCTCCGAAAGACGGGGTGCCGGCGGCGCATCGCGATCAGCCGGCGGGTGAACGCGTGGAGCTCCTGCTGCCACGGCTCGTGGTCCCATCCGAACCACGAGATCGGGTTGTCCTGACACCATGTGTTGTTGTTGCCGCTCTGCGTCCTGCCGAACTCGTCCCCCCCGAGGACCATCGGAACCCCCTGGGAGAGGAACAGTGTCATCAGGAAGTTGCGCTGCTGGCGCTCCCGCAGGGCCTCGATCTCCGTGTCCTCGGTCGGCCCCTCGACACCGCAGTTCCACGACCGGTTGTCGTCGGTCCCGTCGCGGTTGCCCTCCTGGTTGTCGTCGTTGTGCTTGTCGTTGTAGGAGACCAGGTCCCGCAGCGTGAACCCGTCGTGGGCGGTGATGAAGTTGATC
>DASZKP010000018.1:0-60139 GCA_035553395.1 Solirubrobacteraceae bacterium
CGAATGCCAAGCCCTCTGCGAGCGCGAGAAAGCCGGACGCCGTCTTGTGGCCGAAGCCGCGTGAGCCGAAATGCACGCCGACCCAGATCGCGTTGCTCTCGTCCTCCATCACGTTCACGTAGTGGTTGCCCGATCCGACCGAGACCGGCCGGGTGATCTCGCTCGTGATCCGCGCGACACCGCCGATCTCGTCGAGGTCGCCGCGGTTCAGGTTCGTCTTCGTGGCCTTGTTTCCGCAGCCGATGTTGTAGCCAACCCCGACGGCGAGACGTATCCTTCGTCGTTGATCTCTTCATCGGCATGCCCCCGAGAGGAGTCGAACCTCTGACCCCCGGATTCGAAGTCCGGCGCTCTGTCCACTGAGCTACGGAGGCGTGTGGAGGGCTCGCGCCCTCCGGTGCAAGAGCTGCTCAGCGCTCTCGGTGGTAGTGATCGCGGCCGGCGCCGTCGAAACCGCCCGCCGTTGCGACAACAGTTCTTGAAGCGCCGCGTCGACCCGCACGGACACGGGTCGTTGTTGCCGAGCCGTTCGACCAGCTCGATCTCGCCGGCCTTGATCGTGCGTGTCCCCCGCTTGACTTGCGTCTCAGAGGGGAAGCCCCACCGGCGCTTGCTCGTCGGCTCAAAAGGACAGCTGCTCGCCCTCGTCGGTTGATTTGCGTGGCATCACTGCCTCCTCCGATTGTGGTGTGTGAGATGTGCGGCCCCTTCGCCCCGCGATCTTTGGGGTTAGGGACGTATGAACACAGAAAGGGCGACCCAGTGGGTCGCCCTCGCCTTTCGGTGCTGTGCCTGCCAGAGTGTCTAGCGCACATGCCTCCAAGCGAGGACCGTCGAATCGCGAGCCTGCCGGCGCCCGGACGGCGTGAGCGGGCACGGCGTGGCGAACGCCTTGGTGGACGATTCGGGGAGTTGTGTGTTGAAGGAGTTCAGCATGGAGTCACCTCGACTACGACCACACACAGTAACTCCTCAGTACCGTGAATGCAAGGTCGTGGCAGCCCGACCAAGCAACGCCGTGCGGCGGGCCGCCGCTCACCACGTCTTCGGCGGATCCCCGATTGCGGCGGCGGCTGCGGATCGTGCTCGGCCATCGCGGGAGGTCCCGGCCGCCATGCCGCAACCGGGCGTGCTGCGCCGCCGGCGGCCGCCTCCGAATTGAAATCGCCGGCCGGGTGCGGCATGATCCCCGCGTCTTGCTTGGCACCGGCCGCGTGGTGGCGAGAAGCCATTGTTCGCGAGGAAAGCCGATCGCGGAGGCGATCAGTCTGATGGCCGACAAGTCGAAGCTTCCCAGAAGGTTGGCGATCGGGGCCGCCGTGGCTGCTCTCGGGTACTGGTCGGTTGCGTCGGTTGCCGCGGACGCCGCGAACCCCTTCAGCGGGAGCTGGAGCACCAAGGCGGGCGGCAGCGCACCCGGCACGCTGACGCTCAACGTCGTCAGCGCCTCGGTCGGCGCAGCTCAGCTCCAGGGATTCGGCGGAGCGCCGTGCGCCCAGCCGACGACCTACTACTACGGCAATTACGACAACCTCGGCAGCACCGGCGAGATCTCAGGATGCACCCCGACGCCCGACCATCTGCTCGGGCGCTTCCACTCCGACAGCCCCCAGGCCGGCCACAGCGCCTACGGCGATGGCGACATCACGTTCGTCGCGCCAAACACCTTCTCCGGCCAGCTGACGTACGAGGGCAGCTCCTACTCCTATACCGGCACGCTCGCGACGACCGCCCCGTCGCCGACCCCCCCGCCTCCCGGCTCCCCGCCGACGACCACCCCGCCGCCGATCCCCAAGCCGACCGGTCCGCCGTCATCGACTCCGAGCGGCGCTTCCCCGCCAACGTCGTCGGGGTCGCAACCGACGTCCTCCACGCCGTCGGGGTCCTCGTCGACCTCCCAGATCTCCGGCTCTCCCCTCTCGCAACCGACCTCGCTCCCCGCGCTGCCCGGCAGCGGCCGGGTGATCCTGGCCGAACCTGCTCCCGATGCGAGTGCGACCGTGATCTCGCCCGACCTGCTCGCCTGGACCCCCGCCGCGACGCTGCTCAGCGTGACGGATTCGCGCGGTGACTTTCCAGGCATGACGATCGTCGGTCCTGGAGAGCTCGCAAGCCAGTCGTTCGGCGAGACCGTCGCCTGCTGGCTGATCGGCCCTGATGCCCCGGGGATCCCGGCGGGCGTCTACGGCAAGAGCATCGCCCTCGGCTTCTTCCGCGGGCGCCTTCACGCCTCCGACGCCTACACGACCTGTGCCGGCGTCGCCCAGTCGATCCTGGCCGCCGCCGCTGCCCAACCGGCGGCGACGGCGTCGCAGGCGCCCCAGAGCGGCTGCGCCGCGCGGCGCATCGACGTCGCAATCCAAGCCCATAGCGGGCTGATCACCGACGCCACGCCCGTGAACGGTCCCGTTCCCGCATCCGGCGCCCTGAGCTACGCCTGCCAGCGACGCGCCGATGGAAGCCTGCGGATCTCCGTCGCCGACGGTCTCAAAGGTGGGCTCCCGGCGGCACTCGGCACTCACCTCGTGCTCGGCGTGGTGCGCGCCGCGAATGCCCAGGCCCGCCAGGCGACGCTCGCATTCGCCTTCGGGCCGTCCTGGACCGGGAGCTGGCACACGACCCGCGGAGCGATGCGCCTCACCCAGAACGGCGGCCGCCTCACCGGCACCTATGCGGCCTGCGCAGGTAAGGCGACCGTCGCCGGCGACGTCACCGGTCGAAGCTTCACGGGGACGTGGAGGCGGCCGTGCGACTCGCGCGGCGGCCGTCTACATTTCACGCTCGCCGCCGACGGCCAGACCTTCAAGGGCAGCTGGGGAAACCACGGCGCCGCCCCGACGATGA
Source organism: Solirubrobacteraceae bacterium (assembly GCA_035553395.1). Lineage (GTDB taxonomy): Bacteria > Actinomycetota > Thermoleophilia > Solirubrobacterales > Solirubrobacteraceae > Palsa-513. The sequence continues at coordinate 2,845 of DASZKP010000018.1, forward strand.
GCTGGAACGCGAGCCGCAGGTAGCGCTGCGCGACCTGCCGCGGGTCGAGCTCGACCCACCCGCCTCTACTTGCTCGACCGGCGACGCCGCGGGATGTCCGACGCCGCAGCGTCTGGCCCGTAGTCGTAATACGCCCCCCGTGAGAGGTCGTCCTCGCCCACGACGATCCAACCCGACGGCTGCGTCCCCGCCCTCGTCAGGAGCTCGCGCACCAAGCCCAGCCCGGCCCGGTCGGTGTTGCCGGGCCGACCGACGAGGATCAGATCGTCGGCCGCGCCGACGATCGCGAGGGTGTCGCCGACCTCCCCGAGCGGCGCGGTGTCGATCACGACGTAGTCGAACGATTCGCCGGCCTCGTCGAGGATCCCGGCCAGCCGCTGGGCGAGCACCGGGAGCAGGGCCATGTCGCCGGGCGCCCCCGCCGCCGCGACGACCGAGAGCGGTGCGAGGCGCGGCACCGGCTGGACCAGCTCGGACAGCGTTGCGCTGTCGGTCAGCAGGCTCGTCAGTCCTCTCGACGGCGCCAGCCCCAGGCGACGCTCGAGGTCCGGCTTGCGCAGGTCGAAGTCCAGCAGCAGCACCCGATGTCCGGAGCCGACGAGAGCCAGCGCCAGGTTCAGCGCGACCGCGGTCTTCCCGTCCTTGCCGGTCGCGCTCGCGATGATCACGGTCCGGCCTTCGACTCGCCGCTGGTCGAGCTGGATCTGGAGCGTGTGGAACGCCTCGCGCACGGCAGCGGGCGCCTTGAAGGGGTCCTCGATCTCATCGCTGCGGCGCACCGCTGGGACACGCGTGAGGATCGGCAGCGGGTAGAGCGCGACCAGGTCCTCCAGCCCGCGGACCCGCCGGTTGAACTGCTCGGCGAGCACGGCGGCGACCGACGCGAGCACGAAGCCGACGACCGCCGCGAGCACCAACACGAGCCACTTCGACGCACCGGACGGACTGCTCGGGACCGTGGCCGGCTGCGAGATGCTCAGCGTCGGATCGCCGTTCTCGAGGACCGCGCGCAGCTCGAGGATGCGGGCCTGGTTGCCCGGGCTCGCCGAGTTGCGAAGCGTCGCGATCAGGGCGCCGATCTGCCGGCGGATCGCGGCGTTCCTCAGGTAGAGCGACTGCTCGGCATACGACGTGGCCAGCTGCGCCGCGAGCCGGCCGGTGCCTGCCGTCGCCGTGATCGCGACGAGGTTGCTCTGGCCGACCGGGATGATCGTCACGTCGGACTCGACCTGCTCCGCCGTGAGGCCCTGTCCGACGCGGGCCGCCGTCAGCTGCGCCGCGCCGACCGACCCGATCAGCGCCGCCGCCGTCTGGATCGTTCGCGTCGGGTCGCCGGAATCCCGCACGAGGTTGATCCCGATGAAGGTCTGGTCGTTCTGCGCGAGCGGCGTCACCAGCATCTGCGTCGTGGCCACGTACGACGGGTGCCGTCGCGAGAGCATGAAGCCGGCGGCCGCGATCGCGACCAGCGTGATCGCGACGGTCATCAGCTTCCGTGCGCGCAGCGCCCGCAGATACGGACCGAGGGCTCCCTCTCGCGCCGCGCCGTCCGTGTGCGTGACGTCTTGAGTACTCACGATTTGTCGGGCCCGGGCCTTCAGCGGGCTGGCAGTAGCATAGGCGGCTCCTCCCGCGGCCTGCGTCGGGCCCGTTTCGGCCTCGTGCACGTCCCGCCAGCCACCTCCACATCGTTCTTCGCCGAGGACCGCCTGCCAGCCGCCTCGACCTATCGCCGGAGGACCGCGTGAGCCCGCGGCCGATCCGAGTCGTGACGCTCGTCGACCGCCTGGTCCAGGGCGGCGCCGAGCGTCTCGCCGTGGAGATCACGACGCGTCTGGACCCGGAGCGCTTCGACCGGACGCTGTGTGTGACCCGGTGGGCCGACGCCGCCCACGCCGATTTCGGGCCGGCGGTCACCCAGGCCAGGGCGGAGCTAGACCGCGCCGGCGTCCGCTTCATCGGCCTGTCGCGCCGATCGCGCGTCGACCTCCCGGCCTGGGGACCACTGATCGCGGCCTTACGCGGTGATCGCACGGACGTCGTCCACGGGCACATGATCGGCTCGAACATCGCGGCCGTCGTGTTCGGCCGGATCTCCCGCGTCCCGGTCGTCGTCAGCCACGAGCACTCCTGGTCGTTCACCGGCTCGCGCTGGCGCCTCCCGGTCGACCGCTTCGTGATCGCCGGCGGAAGCGACGCCCTGATCGCCTGCTCGCGCGAGGATCGCCGCCGCATGATCGAGCTCGAGAAGATCCGGCCGGAACAGATCCGCTTCATCCCCAACGGCATCGACCCCCGCCCGCCAACGCCCGGGCGAGACCTCCGGGCCGAGCTCGGCATCCCGGCCGGAACGCCGGTCGTCGGGTCGGTCGGCACGCTGCGCGTCGAGAAGCGCTTCGACGTCCTGATCCGCGCCGCCGCCCAGCTGGCCGGCCGGATCCCCGCCGTCCGCGTCCTGATCGCCGGTGAGGGGCCCGAGCGCCCGGCGCTCGAAGCCCTGATCGACGAGCTCGACCTCCCGGGCGTGGTCACCCTGCTCGGCTCTCGCACCGACGTCCCCGACGTCCTTGCCGCCCTCGACATCGCCGTCGTCTGCTCGGATTTCGAGGGCAGCCCGCTGAGCGTGATGGAGTACATGGAGGCCGCCCTGCCCGTCGTCGGCTCACGTGTCGGCGGGATCCCCGACCTGATCGAGGACGGCGTCCACGGCCTGCTCGTCGCGCGTCGCGACGACCGTGCCCTCGCGGATGCGATCGCGACCCTCGTGGCGGATCCCGCCCGGCGCAGAGCGATGGGTCTCGCCGGCCGCGAGCGGCGACGCGCGGAGTTCGATCTCGCCGGCCTGGTCACCCGGATCGAGGAGCTCTACGCCGAGCTCCTGGACCGCCGCGGCGTGAGTCTCCGATGACCACACCGCCCGGCGCCCCTCCGATGACCCCACCCGCCCGCGCCCTCCGATGACCCGCCTCGCCTACGTCGTCTCGCGATTCCCGCACGTCACCGAGACGTTCATCGTGCGCGAGCTGAACGCCGTCCGGGCCGACCTCGACGAGGAGATCGAGCTGTTCTCGCTGTTTCCCCCGGTCGATCCGACGGTCCATCCCTCGGCTGCCCGGTGGGTCGCCGGGCTGCATCCCGGCGGGCGCCCGGCAGCCGTGATCGCAGCCGTTGCGCGGTGGCTCGTCGAGCGGCCGCTCACGACCACGCACGCCGCTGCGGCGCTTGTCGCAGCCCACCGCCGCTCACCCCGCCTGGCCGCCCGCAACCTCGCCGCCTTCGGGCTCGCCTGCGCCCACGCGCGCTCGGCCCGAGCGCTCGGGATCCGCCACGTCCACGCCCATTTCGCCACCTACCCCGCTGTCGCCGCGTGGACGATCAGCCAGCTCACCGGGGCGACGTTCTCCTTCACCGCCCACGCCCACGACATCTACCTCGACACCTCGTTCCTCCCCCGACTGCTCGCCGACGCCGCGTTCGCCGTGCCGATCTCCGCCTACGGCCGCGACATCCTCCTCCGCGAGGGCGCCGCGCCCGACCGCGTGCACGTGATCCACTGCGGCGTCGACCCGGCGGCCTACGCGTTCGCCCCGCGAACCCCGCCGCCCGCCGGAGTGGTGCGGATGCTCTGCGTCGCGAGCCTCCAGGAGTACAAGGGCCACCGCTTCCTGCTTCGTGCGCTCGCCACCGACGATCCGCCGCTGCGCCGGATCCACCTCGAGCTCGCCGGTCGGGGCGAGCTGCGCGACGAGCTCGAGTCGCTCTCCCGCGACCTCGGCCTCGAACACCGCGTCAGCTTCCTCGGCCCGCTGACCGAGCCCGAGATCGTCGCGGCGCTCGCCCGCGCCCACGCGTTCGTCCTGCCGAGCATCGTCGTGCCCGGCACCGGCTTCACCGAGGGCATCCCGGTCTCGCTGATGGAGGCGATGGCGAGCGGGACGCCCGTGATCGCCAGCTCGGTGGCCGGCGTACCCGAGCTCGTGATCGACGGCGAGACCGGCCTGCTGGCCGTCCCGGCCGACGAGGTCGACCTGCGTCGCGCCTTGACCCGGCTCCTGACCGAGCCGCAGACCGCGATCGCCGAGCGCTCGCTGGCGGCCCGCCGGATCGTCGAGCGGCAGTTCGACCTCGCGGCGTCGGCGGCCCAGATGACCCGCCTGCTCAGCGCGCAGCTCGACCCGCGTCCAGCGGTCCCCACCGGCCCCCGCCAGGCCTAACCAACCCCGAACACGTAGTCCAGGACCGGCCCGGGATCGGCGAGATGGAGCGTGTCGCGCAGGTGTGCGGCGACCCGTTCGCGTGAGACGCCGGCCACGGCCATCCTCAGCGCGACGTGGGTCGCCGCCCGAACCCCGGCGTCGATCTCCCGGCCGGCGCCCGCGGTCGGCTGAGCGCGGTTGGCCGGCCGCGCTCGCCGCGGGGTGGTCGTCGAAGCCGGTGCCGCCGCCGCGCGGGGGCGAGTCCCGGCGGCGCCGTCGCCGATCTGAGCGGGATCCCTGTCCACCGGACCGGCGTCACTGGGACCGAGCAGCGGCTCGCCGGGCGCCGGGGACAGCGCGTCGAGTGCCGCCGTCTCCGCTTCGAGCTTGACGGTCGTCTCGGCCAGCAGCGCGAGCCGACCCACGATCTCCCGGCTGGAGCTCGACACCCGCCAGGCGATCTCCCTGATCTCCGCAGCCTGCGTCACGCTGTCGCGCGCCTGCGTCGCCGCCTGCTCTCCCGCCCGCCTCACCAAGGCGGCCGCTTCGGCCTCGGCTGCCGCGATGACCGGCGCGATCGCCCGTTCGACGGCCTCCCACGACGCCGACTCCCCGGGTCCGGACGTCGACGCCAATGTCGGGCCAGTGGCCGGGGCCGGGTCCACGACTCGACCGGGCGCGACGAGCGCCACGACGGGGGGCCCGGCCAGCTCACCGAGCGCCGCCGAGGATATCTCGAGCTTCGCGCCCGCCGTCGCGACGTGCTCGAGCACCACCGCCACATCCTCACGGACCGCCCGTGCGAGCGCGACGATCGCTCGCGCCTCGCCGATCGTCGCCGCACGCCGCCGCGTCGCCTCCTGATCCCCGCGTGCCAGCAGGGCGGCGGCCTCGGCCTCGGCGGCGGCGATCACGAACGCGACCCGCCGGCCCGCCTCCTGCGCCAGCCGATGCGGAGTATCTCGCTCGGGATCACCGACCGAATCCGAGCGCAGCGGCTCCACACCCGCCGGGGCGATGCCCACCACGACCGTGGAATCGGGCCCCGAGGACCCGGTCAGACCGGTTACCACGGCCGCCTCGGGGCCCGACGAACCGGTCAGATCGGTGAGGACCGCCGACTCGAGGCCTGACGGCCCGTCGACCGCGACCGGGCGGCGGCGCCCGGACGGGATCAGGTCGCTCAGCTGGCGGCGCAGATCGATGAACGTGTCCCGGGCGAGGACGCGCAGCGCGAGGAGTCCGCCGGCCCCGCACGCGAGCGCTCCTACGACGAGTCCTGGCAGCGTCTGCGCGGGATATGCGAGCCGGACCGCCTCGCCGCCGACCGCGACACCAAGCGCGGTCGACAGTCCCGGCAGGAGCGGACGCGTGACGGTCCCCCAGCCGACGCCCATCGCCCGTTTGGCGAAGCCGGTCAAAGCGATCCCGAATGACAGCACCACTGCGAAGATCACCCATGCGACCGCCGTGATGCCTCCGCGGCGGGCAGCGATGATCGTGCCCACGATCAGGAGGGGGATGTCGACCACATTCAGCGCGACGATGAAGCGCTGCCGGCCGATCGCCTTCAGCAGATCGCCCAGGGCGAACGTGCCGGTGGTCACGGCCGACGCGAGCGCCACCGCGACCATCACCGGCGCGGCGCCGCGCCACCGATCGCTGAACAGCACGACGACCAGCGGCTTCGAAAGCACGGTGATCGCCGCGGCGACCGGGAAGGCGTAGAGCCCCTGGAAGCGGAGCAGCTGGAGCGTCCCCTGCAGGAGGCCGCCCCCGTCCTGGTCGCGCCGCCGCGTCAGCGCCGGAAAGGCGACGACCGTAACCGTGTAGGCGACCGAACCGATCAGGATGTCCGGCAGCCGGTAGGCGATCGTGTAGACGCCGAGCGCGGCCGTACCCAGCGACGAGCCGATCACGACGACGTCGATCCGCGTCGCGAACACCGCCAGCACCTCGAGCGCCGCCGACTGCCCTCCATAGCTGATCATGCTCCTCGCGGCGCGGCGCTCGATCGAGAAGTCCGGCCGCAACGGCGAGAGCCGCCACTGGAGTCCGCACCAGGCGGCGGTGCCCGCGAGATGCCCGATCACGAGCGACGCCGCCCCGACACCGTCGAGGGCGAGCGCGATCGCGATCACCCCCCGGGTGAGCTCGCGCACGACCTGCGGGCGGATCCGCCGGCTGAAGCCCATGTCCCGCAGCAGCAGCGCGTCGTGCGTGTTGCCCAGGCCGGTCAGGAGGAGGTTCAGCGACGCGAGCCGAAACAGCCACGCGTGACTCTCGGCGCCGAACAGCCGGGCGACCAACGGGGCGACCAGGACGCCGGCGACGGTCATCACCCCGGCGACGATCAGGTTGACCGTGAATGCCGTCTGGACGCGCGCGCTGACCCCGTGCTCCTGCTCGTAGATCACCGCCGCCTTCATCCCGAGGTCGCTCCCGAGCTCGATCAGCGCGAGGAATGTCAGGACGCCCGCCAGCAGCCCGAAGTCGGACGGCGCGAGGATGCGCGCGAGGATCAGGACCGCGACGAACGTCAGTGCCTTCGCGCCGACGAACGTCGCCGCCGACCAGACGAGCCCGCTGCGCAGGTTGCTCGCCCAGGCCGCCCCCTCGGCCGCCTTCGCCGCCGCAAGGCCCTCGGCCGCGTTCGGCGCCGCCGCGCCCTCGGCCACCTTCGCCGCCGCAAGGCCCTCGGCCGCGTTCGGCGCCGCCGCGTCGCCGGGCGCCTCTGCGGCCGGCCCGCCGGGCGCTCCGTCCGCCGGCGGATCCGCGTCGGGGTCGCTCATCGCGGTACCCAAGCCGGCGCCTCGAGACTCGCAACGAGCATCTCCCGGCCGGGCATTGGGTCTGATGCTACGCCGAACCTCAGCCGCGCTCCGACCGGGTGGCAGAATTCCGTGTCTGCGCGCGACGATCCGAGCCCCCCTCGGCAGGCCGGGGGTCATCACCGGCCTTGCGGCGCTCGTCGCCGCGGTGCTGGGCGCCGCGACCGCCTACAAGCCGATCGTCGGCGTCGGGGGGCTCCTGGCGATCCTCTACGTCCCGCTCCTCCTGCTCGATCTCCAGGCCGCCCTCGCGGCCTGGGTCGTCCTGCTCTTCCTCTCGGGGCTGCCCGGCCTGGGCGGCGCCCCCTCGGCGGTGGCCCTCCTCGTGCTGCTCGCCTGGCTGGCGGCAGTGCGCCCCAACCGTGCGGACATCCGGGCGATGGCGGTCGGGCATCGAGCGATACTCGTGTCGATCGTCCTCTTCCTCGGCTGGGTCGCACTCTCGATGACCTGGGCGACGAGCCCGTCCGACGCGATGCAGGACGTCAAGAACTGGCTGATCGCCGGCGCCACCTTCGTCGTCGTCGCGACGTCCGTCCGCTCGCCCCGCGGCACCGCCCTGCTGGCCGGCGGGTTCATCGCCGGAGCTTTCGCCGCGGTGCTCGCCGGGCTCGCCCTGACCGGGCTGCACCCGGCTGTCAGCGCGATCAACAGCGCCGCCGACGTGCGTCTCTCGACCGGTGCCACCGACCCCAACTACCTCGCGGCGACGCTCGTCGCAGCGCTCGCGATGTCGGGCGGTCTGGCGCTCTGGCGCAGAGAGGCCTGGGTCCGTCTGCTGCTCGCGTGCGCGGCTCCCGTCCTGCTCTACGGGCTGATCGCGACGCAGTCCCGCGGTGGCCTGATCGCCGCGGCGACGGCGATCCTCGTCGCGACCGTGCTCCTGCCGACCCAGCGCCGCAAGATCCTCGCGGCGCTGATCCCGATCATCGCCCTGATGGCGCTCTTCTTCACGGTCAACCCCGAGGCCTACAACCGCCTCTCACAGCAGGACAGCGGCGGCGACGGTCGCACCGAGCTCTGGCGGATCGCCTGGCGGATCGCCGAGGACCACCCGCTGATCGGCGTCGGGGTCAACAACTTCGTCGCGCGCGAGCAGGCCTACGTGCTTCGTGTCGGGTCGCTCGAGCACGCCCAGCAGCTCGTCATCGACGACCCGAAGGTCGTCCACAACATGTACCTCCAGATGCTCGCCGAGACCGGGATCATCGGGCTGACGCTGTTCGTGACGATGATCGTCGCCCTGCTCCGCGCGACCTACCGCGCCGCGCAGGAGCTCGAGCGTGTCGGTGCGACCGACGCCGCCACCTTTGCGCGCTCCGTGCTCGTCGCCCAGCTCGCGATGCTCACTGCGTCGGCCTTCCTCTCCAACGGACCCGATCGTCGCTACTGGGTGCTGTTCGCGCTCGGTCCGGCCCTCTGGGCGATCGCCCGGAGCTCGGCGCTCAACAGGTCGCCTGGCTGACACACGGAGCGATCACGCGGAGCTTGCTCTGCCAGTCGACACCACCGGCGAGGTCGAAGTACGAGATCCCGTTCCAACTCGTCACACCCGGCTGCGTCTGCGCCCAGGCCGCCCACTGGTCGGGTGCGCCGTAGGCCGTGTAGACACGCCCCGACTCCTCCTTGATCCCCCAGCTCGACCCGGTGTCGCCCATGATCAGCCCGTAGTGCGCCATCGCCGTGAGGATCGTCTTCTTCCACGCCGGGACCGCCAGGGCGCTGATCTGCGCGTCGGTCATGTTCAGCTGGAGGCGTGTTCCCATCGGCGGCGCATTCGTGTTCGACTGACCGATCGACGAGCACGACGCCCCGCTCTTGGACGCCGGGTAGACGAACGTGCCGCTGTCGCACGACGCGTACATGAAGAGTGCGTGATTTATCGCTCCGGCCTGCAGCTCCTCGAGCCGTACGACACCCGCGTAGCTGCCGAAGTCCGCGGCCGTCGCCGCCGAGCCCAGCCCGTTGCCGCCGATCTGCGTCGAGCCGCCCCACGCGATGTCGAGCGTCCCGCCGGGCGCCGGCAGCGCGCCCGCCTGCCAGAAGTCGTACTCGGTTCCGGTAACCGTGTCGATCACCGACATGTGACCGTCGCTGCCCGAGGCGGCCGTCGCCGTCGCGGGAATGTTGATCGTCGCCCCCTCGATCGCACACGTCCCCCATGGCTCGGTGCAGTGCACCGTGTAGAGCGGGTCTGACGACGAAGCGAAGTACACCGGCCGGCCGTAGTCGTTCGCGGTCTCAGCCTTGCCTGCGGTGAGATCGTCCATCGTGCCGAACCCGACCAGCCGCGAGACGATCCCGCTGGAGTTGCCCACCAGCTTCGGATTTGCCGGCAGCAGCGTGTTGAAAGGGCTCGAGTCGGCATATGGGCGCCAGCACGCCGGCGGGCGGTTGAGGCCGCCGAGCGAAGTCAGTGCCACGGCGCACGATGCGACCCCGTCCGCTTTCGTGACCTTCGTCACGCTCGCCCTCAGACTCGTGGTGCTCACACGCCGGCTCGCCGCACGCCTCCGATGACTGACCGTGCCCACCCGGCGGCCGGTCCGCGTCGCGCCCGGTGCGCTCTTCGCCTTCGCCAGCCCGAGGGTTCTGCTCACCCCGGCGGCGGCAGTCTTTCGTGTCGGCGCCGCGGATGCGCTGATCACCGTGCCGGCGAGCAGCGAGAGAACAGAGGCAGCGATCATCGCGGGGCGCCGGAGCGCTCCTGTGCGGCTGGACATGTGCTTCTCCTTGCCGGGACGGACGGGCCGCCCGATGAAACGACGAAAGAGGCGGTCTGTGACTTATCGACCGAGAGTCGATCGGAGTATGTCGGTTATCCGTCCAGCTGACCTGAAGATCATCCGATCGGACTGGACGGAAGGGGGATCCCGGACTCGTAATGTCCCGTCGCCGATACTGGTCGGATGGCCACGCGCCGGATCCTCTTTCTCGCCCCCAGGTATCCCCTGCCGGCCGATCGCGGAGACAAGGTGCGCGTGCTGCACCTGCTCGACGAGCTGGCCCGGCGGGCCGAGGTCACGCTCGTGACGTTCGGTGACGGCGACGAGCTGCCGTTTCCGGGGGTTCGCGTGCGCAGCGTGAGCGCCAGCCCGCTGTCGCGCCTCGCGGCCAACCTGGCCGCACCGGATCCCATGCTGCCGGGACAGGTGCGGATGTTCCTGGATGCCGGGATGCGCTCAGCCGTGCGCGAGGAGCTCCGCTCCAAGCCCGACGTGATCCACGTCACGCTCTCGCGGCTGGCCCCATACCTGCCGCACGCCCGGTCCCCCTCCGGGCCACATCGCCACCTCGACCTGATCGATTCCCTGTCGCTGAACATGCGCACGAGAGCCGATCACGAGAGCCAGCCGACGCGCGCGGCGATGCTCGTCGAGGCCAGGTTGATGGAGCGCTACGAGGCCCGCGCGGTCGCCGCGGCCGACACCGCATCGGTCGTCTCGGAAGCCGACCGGCTCGCGGGCGAGGGTCTTCGGTCGGCTGCGGTCGTGCCCAACGGCGTGTCGCTCGAGCGATTCTCATGGAGCGACCCGTCCAGCCGTCCGCCGGTGCTGATCTTCTTCGGCAACCTCGGCTACTTCCACAACGTCGAGCCGGCTGTGTTCGTCGCCCGCGAGGTCCTCCCGCTGGTCCGCGCGCAGCGTCCCGACGCCAGCCTGCGGATCGTCGGCGCTCGACCGACCTCCGCGGTCCGAGGGCTCGGAGACCTCGACGGCGTCGAGGTCGTCGGGCCGGTCGGCGACATCGCCAGAGAGCTGCACGGCGCCGCCGCCGCCGTGCTGCCGATGTTCTCGGGCTCGGGGATCAAGAACAAGGTGCTCGAGTCGTTCGCCGCCGGGACGCCCGTAGTCGCCAACGCGCTCGGCATACAGGGGGTCGAAGGCGCCGCGGGGGGCGTCACGCACCTCGAGGCCGAGGGCGCCGACGGGCTCGCCGCGGCCGCCCTCGACGTGATCGGCCACGGAGCCGCCGCGGCCGACCGTGCGCGGTCGGCCCGCCGGCTGGTTGCCGAGCACTACAGCTGGGCGGCGCAGGCCCAGCGGCTCTTGGACCTCTACGGGGCGACTGCGCGATGATGCGTGGATGGCTGAGCGCGGAGAGTCGCACGAGACGCTTTCCGCCGTCCATTTCGCCAAGCTCGCCGACTCGCTCGGCGACGCGGTCCACGAGGTGATCGCCGAGTTCCACGCGCTCGCGGTGACCGGCGCGCTGGAGATCGAGCGGGCGTCCGCGGCGGCCGATCACGACGTCGCACGAGGCGCGGCCCACCGGCTGCGGGGCTCGAGCATGACGCTCGGGGTCGAGCGGCTGCGCGACATCAGCGCAAAGATCGAGCGCGACGCCGCGGCCGGCGAGGACATCAGCTGCGAGCTGATCGAGGCCCTCCGCCAGGAGATCGCCGCCGCCAGGGACGCCATGCTGGTGGCCGCACCCGCTGCCGGCCGGCCCGACCCGACGGGGCCGCCCGCGAGTTCAGCTGCCTAGGGCGGCGTCCAGGACGGCGACGAGCTCGTCGTAGGTCGCGGCCTTCGAGAGGATCCCGCGGACCCCGAGATCGAACGCCCTGGCGATGATCGCCGGGTGATCGTGCCCGGTCACGACGACCACCCGCAGTGGTCGATCGGCCGCCAGGCGAGGAGCGAGCGCCTCGAGCAGGCTGAAGCCGTCAAGTCCTGGCATCGCCAGGTCGAGCAGCAGCAGCTGCGGCCCCTCCGCGTCGATCAGGCCCTCGACGGCTCGGGGGTCGTCGCACGTCAGCACGCGGGCGAAGCCGGCCTTGCGCAGCCACGAGCGGATGATTCGCAGGCTGACCGGGTCGTCGTCGACGGCGAGCACCGTCGCCTGCGCCCTGAGTAGGGGTGTTGCACCTGACAAGGGGCTCAAAGGTTACGGGCGCCCGACCGCCAGACGGTCCAACGCGCCGCGACGGTCAGTGGAGCCCGTCCGGCTCGGCCGCGGGACCTTTCAGTGGAGCCCGCCCGGCGCGGGCCCGGGACCTTTCAGTGGAGCCCGTCCGGCTCGGCGAGCACCGCCCGCTCGCGCTCGCCGGCCAGTGTGCGGCTGGTCACCGGATCGTCGACGAACTGCTTGTCGGCGAACAGCGTGCGAACCGTCTCCGCGAGGATCACGATGTCCAGCGAGAGGCTCTGGTGCTTGACGTACCAGAGGTCGTTGCACAGCTTGAAGACGGTTCCGCGGAGACTTCCGGCGTAGCCGATCCGGACCTGGGCCCACCCGGTCAGCCCCGGCTGGACGAGGTGGCGCTGGCCGTAGAAGGGGATCTGCCCGGAGAGCTTCTCGACGTAGGAGACCTGCTCGGGGCGCGGGCCGACGAGGCTCATCTCCCCGCGCAGGATGTTCCACAGCTGCGGGTACTCGTCGAGGTGCGTGCGGCGCAGGAATCGCCCGATCGGAGTCACGCGATCATCGTCGCTCGTCGTCCAGCCGGCCTCGCCGGGAGGCGCGACGCGCATCGAGCGAAGCTTGTAGATCCGGAACGGCACACCGCCATAGCCGACCCGATCCTGGCCGTAGAGGGCCGGCCCGCCGTCGAAGCGGCGAATCCGCGTCGCCAGGACGAGGATCAACGGGCCGAGGGCCAGGAAGACCGGCAGGACGATCGCGATGTCCATCACGCGTTTGACGACCGCCCGGATCGGACGGTAGTGGACGCCGGCCAGGCTCGAGAACCAGCTGTAGTCGATCTCGGCGAGCGGGACGGCGCCGAACCGATGCTCGTGGAACTCCGACAGCCCCATGATCTGCACCGGGCGTGTGATCACCTCCCGGGCGAGCCGCTCGTGGATCTGGGCAGCCGGGAACTCCTGAGTGATCACGAGGATCTCCAGCCGGCGCAGATCGATCGCCCGGCCGAGGCCGCTGAGCGCGCAGACGTAGGGCCCGCTGAGCGCCGCCGGGTCGAGCACCCAGTCGTCCGGGGTGATCACGGCCGAGACCTCGTACTCGCGGTTTCCCGAGCCGGCGAGCTCCTCCTGGAGGCGGCGCGCCTCACCGGGCGAGCCGATCACGCCGAGGTGGACGCGCACGCGGGGCGCGACGACCTGCCAGCCGATCATCGCGACGGCCAGGCTCAGGCCGGCGGCGCCGGCCAGCCGCAGCGCAGCGATCGGCTCGCGGGTGACGAGGAACACGGCCAGCGTCCCGGCGGTGCCGACGACCGGCAGCACGAGATAGGAGAGCGCGCCCGAGAGCTTGAGCAGCCATCGCCAGCGGGCGGTCCGCGTGGCCGCGAATCCGGCGTAGGAGTAGGCCGCGAGCGCGAGAGCCCCCTGGGTTGCCGAACCCGCCGCGAAGACCGCGGCGGCGGCGATCGCCGCCAGTGCCACCGGCAGCGCGGCGATCGCGCGGCGCATCGGCACGGCGATGCCCGTCAGTCCGAGTCCTGTGCCGGCCCGCGGGCGGCTGTCGGTCACCAGCCGAGCATAGACCGTCGGGCGCTCATTCCAGCAGCCCCGCGCGCATCGCCGCCGCGACCGCCGCGGCCCGGTCGGAGACGCCGAGCTTCTCGTACAGGGTCCCGAGATGGCTCTTCACGGTCGCCGTGCTCAGATGCAGACTGGCTCCGATCTCAGGCGCCGAGCGGCCGGCCGCGATCATCTCGAGAACCTCGGTCTCCCGCGAGGTGAGGGCGTGCCGGGCGGCCAGCTCGCGGGAGCGCACGCCGTCCGCCAGGGCCTCCTGCGCGGCGCCCGACAGGACGACCTCGCCGGACGCGATCGCGGCGACCGCGTCGCAGATCTCCTGCGGCGAGGCATCCTTGGAGATGTAGCCGCGGGCCCCGGCGGCGATCGCCCCGTAGACGATCTCCGCGCCGACCGAGGCCGAGAAGATCACGATCTTGGTGTCGAGGGCCTCGGCTTTCGCGATCTGGGTGGCGGCGCTGCCGGTGAGCACGGGCATGTCCTCGTCGAGCACGGCCACGTCCGGCGTGAGCGCGCGGATCGCAGCGATCGCCTGGCCACCGTCGGCGGCCTCGGCGACGACCTCGAACCGCGGGTCGGCGCGCAGCGCACTCGCGAGCGCGATGCGCACGAGGGGGTGGTCGTCGGCGATCACGACCGAGATCCTTGGGCTGTCGACGGGCATCGGCTTGGCCCCGCCAAGCCTACGCTGATGGCCGGTCACGCCGGTATGCCCCTCGGGCTGATCACGATCGGTCCCCGGCGAGCCCACGGCACTCGGATCGACGGCCGGCTAAGGCGATCGGTCGGCCGTGTCGATACCGTCAGCGTGACCCCGGTAAGACCGATCGATTCGGCGACCGACGACGCGGCGCGCGACGGGCGCTGCGACGACGACGCGCGAGTCCTGATCGCCGACGACGACGCCTTCGTCCGTACGGCGCTGCGGCTCCAGCTCAAGAGGAGCTTCACGGTCCTCGGCGACGCCCGCGACGCCGACGAGGCGATCGAGCGGGTCGCGGCGCTGCGACCCGACGTGGCGATCCTCGACGTCCAGATGCCGCGCGGCGGCGGGCTGCGCGCCACGCGGGAGATCCACAGGCGAGCCCCGGAGGTCGCGATCGTCGCCCTCTCGGCCGACGCCAGCGACTCGACGGTCCGGTCGATGCTCGACGCCGGCGCGGTGACCTACGTCCTCAAGGGCATGGACGGCCCGCAGCTCGCCCGCACACTGCGGGCGGCGATCACCTCCCACGCCGGCGCGCCGGTCAGCCGCCCCGCGAACCTCGCGGCGGACACGCCGGCCACCGAGCGCCGGCGCACGACGCTCTGGGAACACGCGCTGCCGATCTGACTGGGCCGGCCGGCGCACGGCGTCCCGGATCCGGCGTCAGCCTGCTGCCCCACGCGGCCGGCCGGAGAACTCCATCGCCGCGTCCTCGACCCGGCCGCGGCGGAGGCTGATGATGTCGCGGAGGTAGTTCTGGTAGAGCCGCCACGGGGCCTTGGACCCCTGCATCGGGAACCTGCCGGCGGCCCGGCGGATGTATCCCGAGGAGAAGTCGATGAACGGCCGCGCCTCGACCGAGGGGTCCGGAGAGCCGGGCATGCACTGCGTGTAGCCGTGGTCGTCCATGTGCCCGAGCAGCCGGCAGACGTACTCACAGGTCAGGTCGACCTTCAGCGTCCACGAAGCGTTCGTGTAGCCGAGCACGATCGCCAGGTTGGGGACGCCTGAGAGCATCATGCCCTTGTAGCTCATCGTCTTCGACAGTTCGATCTCCCGGCCGTCGACGACCAGCTGCATGCCGCCGATCGCGAGCAGGTCGAGACCGGTCGCCGTGACGATCAGATCCGCCGGGAGCTCCTCGCCCGAGCGCAGGCGGACGCCGGTCTCGGTGAACGTCTCGATCCGGTCGGTCGCGACCGACGCCCGGCCGGAGCGAATCGCCCTGAACAGGTCACCGTCGGGCACGACGCAGAGCCGCTGGTCCCAGGGGTTGTAGAGCGGCTTGAAGTGGGTGTCCATCGGATATCCCCGCGGCAGCTGGCGCGTCGCCCAGCGTCGGAGGATCGCCTTCATCACGGCCGGCCGCCGCCGGCTGAGCTCGAAGCTGGTCATCGTGACGAGGACGTTCTTCCAGCGGACGACCGCGTACGCGGCCTTGGCCGGCAGCAGCCTGCGCAGGACGCCGGCGACGGGGTCCTTCGCCGGGAGCGAGACGACGTAGCTCGGTGAGCGCTGGAGCATCGTCACGTGCTCGGCCGTCCCGGCCATCGCCGGAACGAGCGTGACCGCGGTCGCTCCGCTGCCGATCACGACGACACGCTTGCCGGCGTAGTCGATCTCGTCGGTCCAGTGCTGGGGATGGACGATCCGGCCGGTGAAGCGGTCGGCGCCGGGGAAGGCCGGGGTGTAGCCGTCGTCGTAGCGGTAGTAGCCGGTGCAGGCCAGGAGGAAGCCGCAGGTCACGCGGATCAGCTCGCCGTCGGGCCCGCCCCGCTGGACGTCGACCGTCCAGCGGCCATCGGGCGTCGACCACTGCGCACGGACGACGCGGTGGCCGAAGCGGATCTTCTCGGCGATCCCGTTGTCATCGGCCGTCTGGCGGACATACGAGAGGATCGACGCGGCCGGGGCGATCGCGGCGCCGTCGTCCCACGGGCGGAAGGAGTATCCGAGCGTGTACATGTCGGAGTCGGAGCGGACGCCGGGGTACCGGAAGAGGTCCCAGGTTCCGCCGATCGAATCCCGGGCCTCGAGGATCGCGTAGGTCTTCGCCGGGCACTTGTCCTGGAGGTGGTATGCGGCGCCGATGCCGGAGAGGCCGGCGCCGACGATCAGGACGTCGAAGTACTCGGACGGCATGCAGACGAGGCTATCCCAGCCAGCCTTGACAGAATTGATTAGTCACTGCTAAGCTGATCTTCAGTTAGTGCTCACTAAGCAACTTGTGGAGGTCGGTGATGGCGAGATCGCGCAGCAACTGGACGTTGGGAATCGTCTCGGTCGGGCTGTTCATGGTCGTCCTGGACAACCTGGTCGTCAGCGTCGCCCTGCCGAGCATCCACCGGGAGCTCCACGCGTCGATCCAGACGCTCGAATGGACGGTCAACGCGTACGTCCTGACCTACGCCGCCTTCCTCCTGACCGGCGCGGCGCTGGGCGACCGGTTCGGCCGGCGGAGGATGTTCATGACCGGGTTGACCCTCTTCACCGGGGCGTCGGCGGCGGCCGCACTCGCCCCGACGAGCGCGACCCTGGTCGCCGCGCGGGCGGCGCAGGGCCTGGGCGCGGCGATCGTCACGCCGCTCACGCTGACGCTTCTCGCGGCGGCCTTCCCGGCCGAGAAGCGGGGCATGGCGATCGGCGTGTGGTCGGGCATCAGCGGCAGCGCGGTCGCCCTCGGGCCGGTCGTCGGCGGCGCCGTCGTGCAGGGCATCTCGTGGCACTGGATCTTCTGGATCAACGTACCGATCGGCCTCGTCCTCGTCCCGCTCGCACGGCTGCGGCTGGCCGAGAGCCGCGGGCCGAACGCCCACCTGGACCTCGGTGGCCTGGCGCTGGCCTCGAGCGGCGCCTTCGGGGTCGTCTTCGGACTGGTCCGGGCCCAGTCGATCGGCTGGACCAGCCCGACCGTGCTCGCCTGCCTGATCGGGGGTGCCGGGCTGCTCGGGGCGTTCGTCGGGCTCGAGCTGCGCACGGCCGAGCCGATGCTGCCGATGCACTTCTTCAGAAAGCGGAGCTTCGCCGTGACCAACGTCGTCTCCGTCTCGATGTACTTCGGGATGTTCGGTTCGATCTTCTTCCTCAGTCAGTTCCTCCAGAACGTGCTCGGCAACAGTCCGCTCCAGGCCGGCCTCAAGCTGCTCGTCTGGACCGGCGCGACGATGATCGTCGCCCCGATCGCCGGCGTCCTCTCCGAGCGCTACGAGGCCCGCTGGTTCATGGTCGCCGGACTTTCCCTCCAGGCCGGCGCCCTCGCGTGGCTGGCGAGCATCGTCAGCCTGGACACGCCGTACTCGAGCATGCTGATCCCGTTCGTGATGGGCGGCGCCGGGATGGCCCTGGTCTTCGCGCCGTCGGCCAACGCGGTCCTCTCGTCGGTCCGGGTCGACCAGGCCGGCCAGGCGTCGGGGGCGACGAACGCGGTCCGCGAGGTCGGCGGCGTGCTCGGCGTCGCCGTGCTGGCGACGGTCTTCACCGGCTCGGGCGCGTACACCTCACCGCAGGCCTTCGTCGACGGCCTGGTCCCGGCGATCTGGGTCGGCGCTGCCGTACTCGCGGCCGGCGCGCTGGTTGCGGCGGCGCTGCCGTTCTCGACCCGGGCGGGCGCGCCGGTCACGGCGGACGCCGCCGCGTCGGTGGACCCGGCGCCGACCGAGTCCGGCACCGCCGGCGGGCGGGTCCCGGCGACGGTCGGCGCGCCGTGAGCGTTCAGACGAATACGATCGGTGATGCCATCCCCGTCGCAGCCGACACCACCAGCCGCCGGGTTCCGGCCGCCGAGCGCCGGGACGCGCTGATCTCGGCGGCGGTCCACGAGTTCGCCCAGACCGGCCTCCACGGGACCCCGGTCGACCGGATCGCCCGGCGGGTGGGCGTCGCCCAGCCGTACGTGTTCAGCCTGTTCGCCAACAAGCGCGAGCTGTTCATCGCGGCCGTCGAGCGGGGCTTCGAGCGGGTGCTCGAGATCTTCGAGGCGGCGGCCGCGTCCTGGAGGGCGGGCGAGTCGGCAGTCGAGGGCGAGGACGCGCTGGGGGCGATGGGCCGCGCCTACGTCGAGCTGCTCCACTCCGACCGGGACTACCTGCTCCTCCAGCACCAGTCCTACGCGGCGTGCGCCGACGAGGTCGTCCGCGACCGCGTCCGCCACGGCTACGCCGAGCTGGCCTCCCGGGTCAGCGCGCTGTCGGGAGCAAGCCCGGATCGGGTCGACGACTTCTTCCGCAGGGGGATGGCCCTCAACGTGGCGGCCGCGCTCGGGGTCGAGGATCTCTCGGTCAACTGCGGGTGGATCCAGGCCGAGCTCGAGTCGGCCGACTGACTGCGCACCTCGGCCCGGCCGGGTGACTCAGCAGGCCGCGGCGGCGCGGGACTCGCGCGTCGTCACGGTGATCGTCGCCGTGCCGATGTTCGACGGGTCGTAGCCGCCGCTGGTCGCCGGGCTCTTGAGCTCGACGAGCACGGCCTCGCCGGCGACGCCGAACACCTTGCGCAGGGCGGCGCTCTCGTACTCGACGACCGAGCAGCCGGTGCCAATCGTCTTCTCGAAGATCTTCCGCGCGTCCGGCGGCATCTCGCCGTGAGTCTCCTGGCGGGCCTCGCCGGCGATCAGCGGCGGGCTGGCGTGGTACTGCTCGACGAAGCTCGAGACGAGGCCGTTGGTGTCGTGGAGGTCGATGTAGTTGGTCTGCCCCGGGATCACGATCGTGCTGCCGACGTACGGGTGGGCGTTTTCGAAGTTCTGCTCGGTCGCGCCGACTCCGGCGAGCGGGCAGCTGGGCGGGTTCTGGTTGGGAATCCCCGCGCACTTCGGGTTGATCTGCTTGCCGACCGGGCCGAGACCGGGCCCGGCGACGCCGAACAGGCCACACCCCTGGAGCAGCAGCGCGGCCCCGCAGAACGTGATGATCCGGGCGGCGCGGAGTCGCGGGTCTCGCATGATCGGGAAAGATACTGATTGCGTACTGCTCCCCACCGCACGCGAGACTGCGCACCCAGGATGGCTGACGATCCCCTCACACCCGGAGAACTCGACCTCGCCGCGCTCGGGGCGTACGCCGTGCAGGACGGTTTCCTGCTTGATCTGATCGCCCTGGCCGACGAGGGGATCAGCACTTCGGTCGGTCTGCTGGTCAACGGGATGATCGTGCTCGGGGCGATCTCCTCACCCCGCCTGGCGGCCGGCGAGGTCGACGCCGAGCGGCGCCGGATCGCCGGGATGAGCCGCCGTCCGGACGGAATGTCCGACGACGACTGGGCCGCGACGCAGGAGCGCTTCGCGACGGCCAACACGACGGCCTTCGAGCGGACCGAGGCCGAGCGGGAGCGCCTCGAGCGGGAGGTCGCCGACGAGGCCCGCCTCGCGGATGGGCCGGTCAACCCGGCCGGCGTGCGGGGCAAGCTGGCGCGCGACATGATCGCCTACGGAGCCCGGCCGTTCCTCACGCTCCGGGAGGTCCAGATCGTCGCGCCGGGGAACCCGGGGATCGCGAACATCGCGGTCCTGCGGGTCGCCGTCGGCCAGATCGGCGCGTGGTGGGTGATCCGGCATGACGAGACCGGCCGGGCGAGTTTCCCTCTTTTCGAGGTGGAGCCCGGGCGGGCGGATGCGGGCCCCGGCCCGGTCGGATGAGGGCTGGGGGTCGGCCGGCACGGGGACCGAGGGCCGGGGCGTGGAGCGGCCGGGCGACGTGAGCTGCGGATCGGCGGGGGGCGCGGGCGGGGTCGGGGTCGGGGTGATCGTGCCGGTCCACGGGTGGGCGCCGTATCTGGCCGAGACGCTGGATGCGATCCTCGGGGAGCAGCCGGCCGAGGTCGTCGTCGTCGACGACGGGTCGCCGACCCCGGTCCGTCTTGGGCCGTCCCACGCGTCGGCGTGCCGCCTGGTCCGCCATCAGCCGCGCCGTGGCCTGGCGGGGGCGCGGGCGGCGGGTCTGGCCGTGCTGGAGACCAGGTTCGTCGCGCTGTGCGACGCGGACGACGTCTGGGAGCCAGGATCGTTGGGGCTGCGGGTGGCCGGGCTCGGGCAGACGGCGGCCGCGTGCTTCGGAGCTGCGCTGATCGTCGGCCCGGACGGGCGGCCGACCGGTGAGGAGTGGATCGTTCCGGACCGCCTCGAGCTGCCGGAGCTGTTCGAGCGAAACCCGCTGTGCGTGTCGAGCGTCGTGCTGCGCAGGGACGCCCTGCTCGCGGCCGGCGGCCTGCACTCGGACCTGCCGCGGGCAGAGGATTGGGAGCTGTGGCTGCGGCTGCTCGGTCGGGGCGAGCGGCTGGTGCACGAGCCGGCGGCGGTCGTCCGCTACCGGCGGCGGGCGGGCGCTCTGAGCGGGGACATCGCGAGCCTGGCGCGGGCCCAGTTGGAGCTCCACGCCCGGCACGCGGGGCTCGTCTGCGACGAGATCGTCGAGCGGGTCCGGGCAGCCGACCTGCGGGCGCTGGCGGCGGGCCTCGTCCGGCAGCGGCGCTACGGGGAGGCGGCCGACGCGCTACGGGCGGCCGGCGCCAGCCCGCTGGCGGCGACGATTCCGGGGGTGCGGGCGCTGCGCGGCCGGCGGGACCCCTATCGGCGTCGGTAGGACGCCGGCGGGTCCGGCCGGCGGGAACCAGTAGTCGAAGTACCGTTGAAAAGAAGCTGCCTGACTCAGGCAGCTACTTGCGCTCAAGGTGTCGCAGACACTTCGCCGGCCGGGGACACGGGCGGGCCCGCCGACGGCTTGCCATACTGGTGCGTCCCATCGGGGGGCGTAGCTCAGTTGGTTAGAGCGCCGGCCTGTCACGCCGGAGGTCGCGGGTTCGAGTCCCGTCGCTCCCGCTTGGAAAGTCGCTGGTAATCGGCGGCTTTTTTTGTGCTCGGAGTCGCGTGCCTAGGCAAGAGTTTGCCGGGAGTACCACGGTCGAGTACCACTTGAGGGTTCGTCTTGTAGCGACCTCCGGCATTGCGATCCGGAGGTCGGCCAGCGTGAGCGAGAGCTGGCGGTGGTGTTACAGCGGGGGTCCGTGGGGGAGGTCGATCTGGCCGGCCACAGCCCAGGCGACGATCGGGATGCCGGTGCTAGCCGGGATGCGGGCGCGCGGGCGTTTCTCCGCAGCCGCCTGCCGCGTGGGCGCCGAACAAGCATCTGAGGCGCGCGCTGTTCTACGTGGGCTGGCTGGTGTTGGAGGCTTGGAGCCCGTCGAGCGCGGACTGCAGGATCGGTTGAAGGTAGGCGGTGTCGCCGTCGATCTTGGCGATCGCGATGAACATGTCGAGCACCTGTTCGAGGATCAGGTCGTCGCGGACTTCATGGGAACGTTGGGCCGCGAGGAGCAGGGGTCGACCGGCGGCGAGCACGCGGCTGCGGCCTTGGTCGAGGAACTGGTCGGTGTCGTCGTGTTGTTTGAGCAGCTCGGAGCCGACGTGGCGTTTGCTGTTATAGAACGCGAAGAACCTGTGCAGCCAGGCCGTGAGCGCCGCGCCGGGCGTGTCACCCCCGGGGGTGGCGGCGGCTGCGCAGACGGCGTTGACATCGTCGGTGAAGAGCGCCTCGAGTAGTTCTTGCCGGCTGGGGAAGTTGCGGTACAGGGTCGCCATGCCGACGCCGGCGCGGCGCGAGATCTCGGCCATCGACACCGGTGTGCCGGTGTCGGCGAAGGCAGCGCGAGCGGCCGCGAGGATCTTCTCGTGGTTGCGCTGGGCGTCGGCGCGTCGAGCGGGTGGTCTGTCGATTGATCCGGACACTAACGCTAACCGGACAGAGTATCCGCTACAGTAAGCGGACAAGCTCTCCGGTCTCTCGCCGGACCCTACCTCAACGCCGCGCTCGCGGCGGCATAAGGAGCACTCGAATGGACTACCGACCCCTCGGACGCACCGGCGTCTCGGTCAGCCAGATGTGCCTTGGCGCGATGATGTTCGGCGCTTTCGGCAACCCCGACCACGACGACGCGATCAAGATCATCCACAAGGCGCTGGACGCCGGGATCAACTTCATCGACACGGCCGACGGCTACTCTGGCGGCGAATCAGAAGAGATCCTCGCAAGGGGCTCGCAGGTGGACGGCGCGAGAGCGTCGTGCTCGCCGTCAAGACCGGCGTTCCGTTTCTGGGTGATGACCCCAACAAGCGCGGAGCGTCACGGCGGTGGCTCACCGAAGCGGTCGAGGGGTCGCTGCGCCGTCTTGGAACCGACTGGATCGACCTCTACCAAGTTGGTGTTCCCGATCCGAACACTGATATCGACGAGACCCTCGGCGCTCTCTCGGACCTCGTGCACGCGGGCAAGATCCGGTCGTTTGGCGCATCGAAGGTCCCGGCCTCCCAGATCGTCGAAGGCCAGTGGACCGCTGAGCGCCGCGGTCACGGTCGGTTCCGGACCGAGCAGCCGCCCTATTCCATGCTGACGCGCGCGATCGAGTACGACGTGCTGCCGACGTGCCTGCGTCACGGAATGGGCGTGATGACCTACGGCCCGATCGCCGGTGGCTGGCTGTCGGGGAAGTACCGCAAGGGGCAGGATGTCGCGGGACCGGGTTCGGTCGCCCGCTCGCAGCGCTTCCCGGGCGCCTTTGACGCCACGAATCCCGCGAATGCGGCAAAGCTTGAGGCCGCCGACGCGCTCGGCGCGCTCGCGGACGAGTCCGGGATCACCCTGATCCAGATGGCGATCGGGTTCGTTACCCGCCATCCGGCCGTCACCTCCGCGATCATCGGCCCGCGCACGATGGAGCACCTCGACGGCTACCTCGCGGCCGACGGGATCGAGCTGTCCACCGATCTGCTCGATCGAATCGACCAGATCGTTCCGCCAGGAGCTACAGTCAAGATCGCCGACAACATGTGGACCTTCGGCACGGCAGCGCTCAGCGCAACGTACCGCCGCCGGTAAAGCGACTCAGGCCGGGCCGGCTACGCCGCCCG
Source organism: Solirubrobacteraceae bacterium (assembly GCA_035553395.1). Classification (GTDB taxonomy): domain Bacteria; phylum Actinomycetota; class Thermoleophilia; order Solirubrobacterales; family Solirubrobacteraceae; genus Palsa-513. Next base: position 25,920 of record DASZKP010000018.1, read on the forward strand.
GCCCGCCGCACCCATGCGCGGTGAGCAGCGACCGGAGAAAACCCCGAAAAAGCGGCGGTGCGCTGCCCGCTCAAGACGGAAACCGCCCGCACCTGAGTGCTCCGCTCGTCCCGGGTCGCGCGTTCCCCGGGATCCAAAGATGCGGACTGGCGTCGTCTCCGTCGCACAAGATCGTCGCTTGATCGGGCGTCCGGGTCGCGCGCTCATCTTGCGTCGCCGGCCGATCCCCCAGCGGACGGCGCGTGTCCTGGCCTTGGCGCGCGCAGCACCGGCCAAGCCGGTTACGAGGCCGGACGCAACGCGGGCTGTAGATGTGTCGCGATCTGCTCAGGCGTCGCACCGCCACTGAAACTGAGGATCCGCTCAGCGAGGTCGGGGTCGGAAGCCTCGACCCGGTACCCGTTCACAGCGAGAAAGGTAAGCATCGCGACGAGCGCGAGGCGCTTGTTGCCGTCAACGAACCTCTGGCTCTCCGCGATCCCGTGCGCCAGGACCGACGCCTGCAGAGCGAGGTCGGCTCCCCCGTAATGCGCACATCTGCGGTCGCGCGAGAGCGCTCTTCAGCCCCGCAGGGTCCCGCAGCTGGTCGGCGACCTGGACTGCGCTCGCGCCGATGATCAAGCCGTACAACTCAACGGCATCAACGAGCTCGAGATAGATCGGCTCGCTCTCGCCGGCCTCCTCGCCCACGGCGCTCTAGCCTGCGGTGCGCTCGCTGTCGGGATCGTGATCCGCGAGAATTCGGAGCGCCTCCGCGTGCTCGGCCACGACCTGCGCGCCGGTGCTGCGGATCCGCTGGCGTACCTGCGACGTGGGCATGATCCGAAGTTCCCCGACGGCGAGCTCCTCGACAAGGACCGAGGTGCCCGGGGCGAAGCCGCGCGCCTCGAGCTCGCGCGGGATGGAGACTACGTTGCTGTTGCCGACCCGGCGGATCTTGACGATCTTCACGACTCAAGTATATACGCGGATGCCCGCCGAATCACCGGCTCTCGAGCGGCCCCGCCCGCCGCGATCAGCCGTCGGGATCGACCGGTCCCAAGCGGATCTCGATGTCTTGATGTGTAAAGACTGGGGTTCGAGTCCCGTCGCTCCCGCTCCACCGAAGCGTGCCGAGAAGCCGTCGGGCGCTCCCACGCTACCAACGCGCCTGGGGGCGCCATCTCCCACGATGACGCCCCCGGAGCGGTCGCCGCCGGGCTTTCTAGCTGATTCCCGGCAGGACCTTCGTGCCCTCGCTGCGGACGGCCTCCAGGGCGCGCGGGTTGAGCCCGAGCAGCCGCAGGACCGTCGGGGCGACCTGGGTCGTCTCGACGGACGCGCGGACCCGCGACCGCGGCGCCGAGCCCGGTGCGTAGACGACGAGCGGCACGTCGCGGTCGGCCGGGTTGCTGCCGCCGTGCTCGGCGATCTTCGTCCCCGTCGTGTAGACGACGCCGACCTGGGCGCGGCCGAATACGTCGGGGTGGCGTGGGTCGGACGCAGGCACGCCGAAGAACGCGGCCGCCGCCTTCCCGGCGTAGATCTGCGCCAGACCCGAGTGGGCGAGCGTCCGGCTGCCGCCACCGTAGGTGACGCCGGTCGCCGGATGTGTCCACAGGTAGTTCTCGACGAAGTCGGCCGCCGATTGCGAACGGTCAGACAGGTAGCTCTGCCACAGGTCGTCGTCGGTGCCGGCGACGATCAGCTTGCCCGCGCTCGGGTGAGCTGCCGTCCACGCCGCGTTGATCGCGTCGACGATCGGGCCGTCGTCGATCCTGGTCAGCTGGTCCGGGTTCTGCGGTGACTGTCCGTGTTTGGCCGTGATGATGATCGCCGTCTCACCCGCGATGCCCTGCGCCTGGATCTGCTGGGCCATCGCCGTCAGCTGGGCGTTGACGTAGTCGAGTGAGCTGCTCAGCAGCGGGCCCGGAGTCCGCGTGCCCGGCAGATACCCGCCGGCGAGCATCGGGCCGCCGATCGCGGCCTGCGACTGGAGCAGCTTCTCGCCCGTCGAGACGGTCTGGAAGTTCATCCCGAAGATCGCCGGCACACCGACCTTCGTCGTTCGGCTGTGGTCGTACCCGTCGATCTCGTTGATCACCGCCTCCACCTTGTAGGAGTCGTACTGCCTCGTCGCGGCGTTGTCGTCGGTCCACGTGATGTTGCCCGGGTACGGGGTCCCGTCGGGCTCGAGCGCGGTGCTGTCGATCTCCGGCGCGAACAGGTCGTCGATCCCGGTTCCCGACGGCCCGTTGAACGACTCGTAGACCGGGTGCTTGTCCGACCACGCGGTCCGCAGGCCAGCCCCGTGGATGACCTCGAAGATCGTGTTGACCTTCAGGTAGGAGCTCGGCGGGATCGGCTTGCACGTCGCCGGGTCGACCGGGAACGTCGCCGGGTTCAGCAGCGTCTGCGGCTGACCCGTCATCTGCAGGATGCTGCCCGGAAGCCCCGCCAGGCCCTGGCCGGCGTCGAGCTTGGTCACGTCGCGGTCGTCCGGTGAGTCGTAGATCACGTCGGCCCCGGTCGGCTGGCCGTGGCACGACGTCGTGCCCGCCTCGTAGAGGCTGTGGTTGTACTCGACGTCGTAGTAGACGCCGGTCGCCCGCGGATCTCCGCCGGTCATCAGGGCCGTCCCCCCCGGATCCGAGTCGGATGGAACCACCGTGTGCGCACTCGAGTACTCGGCCCCGTGGCTGGCGAGCCTGGCGAGCTCGGAGTACGGGTGCTTGGACGCATACCAGGCGAGGTCGGACTGGTGCATTCCGTCGACCGAGATCAGCAGGACGTGCTGGATCCGGGTGTGGTGGGCGGCGGCCGCGCTCGAGCTGGAAAGCGCCACGGGCGTGCCGATCGCCAGCGAGGCGAAGACCGCCCCCGCGACCTTCGTGCGGGCGTTCATCACGTTCCACTCCTTCCGTCGGGGGTGAGCCGAGCGAGCCTATGCGCGCCTACGGAAGCGGTTGTGACCGTGGTGTGAAGACGTTGTCGGCGTCAGCCGGTGCCCTGGCCCTGGACCGGCGCCGTCGAGTCGCCCGCCGGTGCGAACGCCCGCGTCGTGCTCGCGCCGCAGTTCGGCGTCCCAGTCACCGGCGTGCTCGTCGTCGAAGTCGATCCCGTCGGCGAGCGCCGGCCGCCCGGGCTGCCGAACGCCGTTCGGCCGGTGCCGGACGCCGCCGACGATCCCCCGCTCTGGCCGCTGGCCGCCGTCGACCCCGCCTGGCCCGCGGTCGCCGTCGCGCTCGAGCCGGCCGGATCCGCGCTCGATCCCGTCTGCCCCGACTGGCCGGACGCCGGCGCCCCGGACGCCGGCGTCGTGCCACAGTCGGCCGAGCTTCCCCCGGACGTCCCGGACTGGCCGCTAGGCGACACCCCGCCCTGCGTGCCCGCCGAGCCGGTGGATCGCCCGGTGACCGAAGTCGTCGACCCGGCTCCCTGCTTGTGCTCGGCCTCGTGCGCCAGCCACCAGACCCAGAACGCGGCGGTCGCCGCGGCCCCCGGGCTCGTCCCCGAGGCCGGGGTCGCCGTCGCCGCGGTGGTAGTCGTCGCCGCGCCCGGGGCCGATGCCGGCGTCCCGGCCGGGACCACCGCAGGCGTCGTGCCGCTGCCCGCCTGGACCGGCGTGCGCGTCCGATGAGCCCTGGAGCGCTCACGCGACGGCGATGACCCGCCGACCGCAGAGGACCTGGACGTCGCCGCGCTGCGGCCGGTCGGCGTCACGAGCGCCGCGGCGACGTACGTCGGCTCGTGGCTCGACCGGCGCGCCGCATGGTGCGCGGTGTGCGAAGGCGTCGGTGGAACGATGACGTGCCGGATCGGCGGGACGCCGGCCGCGACGCCGCCCACCGTGACGACGATCGCGCCGACCTTCAACGCCGACCCACCGAGGCCGCCGCCGATCCCGGTGCCGGCCGCCTTACCGGCGGCGGCCTTGCCGGCCGCGCTCGACCCCCCGACCACCGAGTGGCCGGCGCGAGCCGCCCAGCCGACGAGCGGCGGGGGCACGGCGACGCTCATCACGCTGAGCAGCGACACCCGCGCCCGGCGCACCAGCTGACGGGCCGCCGTGTCGGTGATCCCGAGGTCCATGCCGACCTGTGCGTGCGACCGGCCGTCGACCGCCACCGCCAGCAGGGCGTCCCGCTGGCGCTCGGGCAGCTCGGCGATCCCCCGCAGAGCCCGGCGGACGGCTTCCCGTCGCTCGAGGTCCTCGTCGGGCCCCGGCGAGATCAGCAGGGCGTCCTTGAGCTCGTCGTAGTCGTAGCCCCGCGACGACGCCGCGATCGCCGCGTTGCGGGCGATCCGGTGCAGCCAGGCCCGCAGCTCGCGAACCTCGGTACCGGCCGACAGGGCCTGCCAGGCCTGGAGGAGGGTCTGCTGGAGAGCGTCCTCGACCGAGGAAGTCGGCAGGATCCGCCGCAGCGCCCGCGTCAGCTCGGCCCGGTAGCGCTCGGCGATCGCCTCGAACGCCCGCTTGTGCCCGGCCCGCGCGAGCGCCACCAGACGCTCGTCGGTCTGCGTGCGAAGGATCGCGCTGCCGATCACGCTTGCCACAGCTCAGCCTCCCGGTCCACTGCCTCGTCCCACACCACACGGTCCTCCCGTCGACACCGTCCCACGGCGCGTCCACCACACCCATCGGCAGACGCGCCGTCGGACTTGAGCCGGTCAGCCCGCGTGGTGGGTCCGCGTGCTCGTGGTCACCTTCGCGTGGTGCTTGTGCTTCTTCTTGTGCGTCTTGGCCGAGCTCGCCGGCTTCTTCAGCTTGCCGGCGAACTCCGAGGCCAGCTTGCTGAGCAGGTTGCCACCGGCGCCCGCGCTGCCACCGACGATCCCGGTCGTGCTCGAGACGACCGACGCGTTCGACGCCATCGCCGACAGACCGGCGATCAGCTTGGTGATCGAGTCCGACTCGGCCTGCGTGAGGTCACCGTTGACGACCTCCGCGACCAGGACCGGCGCGGTGATCGTCGGCAGCGCGCCGAGCACGGCGGCGATCACCTTGTGGATCACGGCGATCTCCCCGGCCGACGGCTTCGTGAACGGCGTTCCCGAGCCCGTCGGAACCTTCCCGGCTCCGGCTCCGGACGTCATCGACGTCAGCGTGTGCGCCGAGAGCAGCGTCGTCAGCTGCGTCGCCTCGGCCGGCGTGATCGTCCCGGCGGTCTGCGCCTGGGCGATGATCGGCCCGGCGATCGTCGGGACCTGGGTCTCGACCGCTCCGAACAGAGCGAACACCGCCTTGAAGAGCCCCGGCCCCGGCAGGGCGCTCGCGCCGGTCCCGCCGAACAGGCCCGAAAGCCCGCTGAGACCGCCCGCGCCACCCAGCCCCTGCACACCCTGGCCGCCCGTCGTCCCCGACCCGAACAGGCCGGCCGGCGCCGCGGCGGCCGGCGCGATCGCGGCGCTCGCCCCGCCCACGAGCAGGGCCCCCGCGGCCAGCGTCGCGGCCGCTGCCCGGGTTCGAGTCTTCAGGAAAGCATTCATGCCAGTCGCCCGTCCTTATCTTCCGTTGGTTGATTGCGTCACATGGGAAGAGCCGGCTTTTCCGAAAACGTGACGCTCGCCCCCGCAAATTCCTCGCGCCCGTCGTCACGGCGGGCGAACCGACGCGCCAGCACGGCGCAGACCATCAGCTGGATCTGGTGGAAGACCATCGCCGGAAGCACGATCAGGCTGACGTCCCGCCGGGCGAAGAGGACGGCGGCCATCGGGATCCCGGTCGCGATGCTCTTCTTCGATCCGCAGAAGATCACGACGATCCGGTCGGCCGCGGCCAGCCCCAGCCGCCGCGACCCATAAGCCGTCGCGGCGAGCACGCTCGCCAGGATCGCCGCGTCGAGCACCACCAGGCCGACCAGTCGGGGAGGCGTGACCTGGTGCCAGACGCCGGCGGCCACGCCGGCGCTGAAGGCCGCGTAGACGACCAGCAGGACCGACCCCCGATCGACGACCCCGACGACCCGACGCCGCCGGTCGAGCAGCCCACCGACCCACGGCCGCGCGAGCTGGCCGAGACCGAACGGGACGAGCAGCTGCCCGGCGATCCGGACCACAGATCCGGCCGAGATGTCGACGCTCGAGCCGAGCAGGAGCGCGGCGAGCGCCGGCGTCACGACGACGCCCAGGAGATTGGAGAACGACGCCGCGCAGATTGCCGCGGGGACGTTCCCCCTGGCGATCGACGTGAAGGCGATCGACGACTGGACCGTCGACGGCAGCAGGCACATGAACAGCACGCCGAAGTAGAGCGACGGCGACAGGAGCCCCGGCTCGAGAAGCCGGCAGGCGAGCCCGAGCACCGGAAAGACGACGAACGTCGCGGCGAGCACGGCCGCGTGCAGCCGCCAGTTGCGCAGTCCGGCGATCGCCGCCCGGGTCGACAGGCGGGCGCCGTAGAGGAAGAACAGCAGGCCGATCGCGCCCTGGCTCAGATCGCTCGCCGCCGTCCCCGCGGCACCCGTCGCCGGCAGCAGGCTCGCCGTGGCGACCGTCCCGAGGATCGCCACGAGGTACGGATCCACGCGCGCCGGGCGCCGGCCCGGCCGTCGCGGCGCTCCGACGGCCCCGATCGGGCGTTGACCGGGTCGGCTGCTCACGCCCGCCGCAGGGCGACGTCGGTGACGCCGACCGCGCCGACCCCGAGCTCGTATGTCCCGACCCCGCCGGGCGCTGACAGGGCGGCGGGGATCGGCGAGGCGGCGACCGAGTCGAAGTGGAGTCGGATGCCTGCGAGCTCGACGCTCTGCACCAGCACGTCGGACCCGATCCCGGTCAGCAACTGCTGGACGGCGTTGGACGGGCGATCGGCGAACGCCGCGACCAGCCGCCCGGCGATCTCCTGCGCCAGGCCGCCCGGCGGGTCCAGGCCGGCGGCGTAGGTCCAGTCGGCGTCGAGCGTCCCGCACAGCGGCCGATCCGACGCGTCGGCCTGGGTTGTCAGCTCGTCGCGCATGAACCCGGTGAACCCGCTCCCCGTGCTCATCAGCAGCTCGAGCCCGCGGAAGCCGCCCCGCAGGTCGACCGGCTCGCCCCGCACGAGACGAGCCTCGCCGGTGGTCCGCGACGGCGCGACCACGAACGAATGCTCGCCGACCGCCTCCCACCGGCGGGCCTGCGCCGACGCGACGACGCGGCGCACCGCCGGGTTGGCCGCGAGGATCCGCGCGGCGATCGCACCGAGCAGGGACTCGAGGCCGGCGTCGGGACGGCGGTCGGCCTCGGCGAGGACATGCCGGCGCAGCGTGTCGCTCGGCAGGATCGCCGCGTTCCCGCCCGACCGGTAGGACTCCAGGAAGTCGCCGTCGACCCGCACGCCGACGCACGCGTCGCGAACCGACTCGACCCCGCCGGCGCGCGTCCGCGTCAGGACGCGGACGCCGTCCTTCCCGTAGGCCGCCTGCCCGATCTCGATATCGATCTCCATGTGGGGCTCCTCCACCGGCGTCGATCCTCTCGTCGCTCGAAACGAGATGAAACACACGCGATTCCAAGCCGAAACAGACCTGAAACATTCCGACTATTTACTTTTGTCTACAAGTTGCATTGTACCCAACCGAGGAGCGGCAGCCCGATGAAAGACACGTCACCCGAAGCGCCCTTCAACCGACCGCTCGCGCGTCGCCAGTTCCTCGGCCGCGGGGTCAAGGGCGTCGCCGCGCTCGGCCTGTCGGGCGGTGTCGGGTCCGTGATCGCGGCGTGCGGCTCGTCGTCGTCGACCTCGTCGGCGGCCAATGCGACCGCGACGAGCAGCCTGACGCCGGCGTCGCTCCAGCTCTGCTACCTCGAGAACGTCCAGTTCGCCGGGAGCTACTTCGCCCAGACGAAGGGCTACTACAAGGACGCCGGGCTCGACGTCACGCTGATCCCCGGCGGCCCGAGCCTCGCCCCCGAGCCGGTCGTCGTCTCGGGGAAGGCGCTCGTCGGCGTCAGCCACACGGCCGAGGTGATCGGGGCGATCCTCAACGGCGCGGACCTCAAGATCATCGGAGCGACCTACCAGAAGAACCCGACGTGCATCGTCTCGAAGGCGTCCAAGCCGATCAAGGTCCCGACCGACATGTACGGGAAGAAGGTCGGGATCAGCGACACGAACGCGCCGATCTGGGCGTCGTTCGTCAAGGCCAACAAGCTCGACCTGTCGAAGATCACGGTCGTCACGGTCGGCTTCGACGTGACCTCGCTCGCCTCAGGCGAGATCGACGGGCTGATGGCGTTCGCGGCGAACGAGCCGACGATCCTCAAGCTCCAGGGCGTCGCCCCTTACGTCCTGCTGCTCTCGGACTTCCACTACCCCCTGCTCGAGGATCTCTACATCGCGACCGGGGCGAACCTCGCAGACCCGTCGAAGGCGAAGACGATCGCCGCCCTGATGACCGGCGAGTCCCGCGGCTGGACGGACGTCGTCGCCGACCCCGACGAGGCCGCGACACTCGCCGTCAACGACTTCGGCAAGGGGATCGGACTCTCGCTGCCCCAGCAGAAGCTCGAGGCGCAGGCGCAGAACGGGTTCGTCGTCGACGCCGACACGAAGACCCACGGCCTGTTCTGGATGACCCCGGCGAAGATCTCGGGGACGATCGCGTCACTCGCCCTCGGGGGGGTGAAGGCGACCCCCTCGATGTTCACGACGCAGATCCTCAGCCAGGTCTACAAGGGCGGCAGCGTCGCCGCCTGATGGCCGCCACGGTCGCCCCGGCCCGGGCGACTCCACGCGCAAAGGAGACGTCGATGACCGACGCACCCGAGGGCCTGCACCTGAAGTCCGTGTCGAAGACGTTCGGCCACGGGGCCGGCGCCGTCGAGGCGCTCGACGACGTCTCGATCGAGGCGCCGCTCGGCAGCTTCACGGCCCTGCTGGGCCCGTCGGGCTGCGGGAAGTCGACGATCCTGCGGATCGTCGCCGACCTCGAGGCGCCGAGCGCCGGCGAGATCCTCGTCGACGGCGTCCCGCCGGGAGTCCTGCGCCGCAACCACCAGATGGGGGTCGCCTTCCAGGACTCGGCGCTGCTGCCGTGGCGGAGCGTCGAGGCGAACATCCGCCTCCCGCTCGAGCTGGCCGGCCGGACGGGTGAGGCCGAGTCGATCGGCCACCTGATCGACCTCGTCGGCCTGAAGGGGTTCGAGCGGGCCAAGCCCGGCCAGCTGTCGGGCGGCATGCGCCAGCGCGTGGCGATCGCCCGGGCGCTCGTCCTCCAGCCGCACCTCCTCCTGCTCGACGAGCCGTTCGGCGCGCTGGACGAGATGATGCGCCAGCGGCTCAACATCGAGCTCCAGCGGATCTGGATGGAGCGGGCGACGACGACCCTGCTGGTCACCCACTCGATCCAGGAGGCGGTCTTCCTCGCCGACACGGTGATCGTGATGAGCCCGCGGCCGGGACGGATCGTCGAACGCTTCACGGTGCCGTTCGAGCGGCCGAGGCGTCCCGAGCTGCTCTCGGCCCCGGCGTTCCACGCGGCGTGCGACCACCTGAGCACTGCCCTGTTCGCCGGCGGGGCGGCCGCCGACCAGGCGGGGGTCCAGTGATGGCGACCGCGGAAGCCGTCCGCGGCGGCCTGGGTCCGACGCTGGGAAGGCTGCGGGGGCGGGCGAAGTCGCTGACGATCCTGCTGGCGATCCTCGGCATCTGGGAGCTGCTCGCGCTGACGGTGTTCGCCGGGCGCTTCGTCCTCCCCGCGCCGACGTCGGTCGTCTCGACGATGGTCTCGGACCACTTCTACTGGTCAGACCTCGAGGTCACGCTCGGGATCTCGTGGAAGGGCTGGCTGCTGGGCAACGCAGCCGCCCTCCTGCTCGCCGGGATCTGCCTGATCGCGCCGATCGCCGAGGGCGGTCTGATGACGCTCGGCGTGGCGACCTACTGCGTCCCGACGATCGCGATCGGACCCCTGCTGGTCGTGCTGTACGGGGCGAGCGGCGCGAAGATGGTGATGTCGGCCCTCTCGGTGTTCTTCATCACGCTGGTCGCCGCGGTGACCGGCCTGCGGGCGGCGTCGCCGACGACGCTCGAGGTCGTCAAGGTGTTCGGCGGCGGACGGTGGGCTCAGCTGAGAAAGGTCCGCGTCCGCGCGAGCATCCCGATCCTCGCGAGCGGCCTGGCGATCTCGGCGCCGGCGGCGATCCTCGGGACGATGATCGGCGACTACCTGGGCGGCGAGCACGGGCTCGGGGTGATCATGCTCCAGGCCCAGCAGGAGCTGGCCGTCAACCGGACGTGGGCGATCGCGGTCACGGCGACCCTCGTCTGCGGCCTGGCATTCGCCCTCACGGCGGCTGTCGCCCGCCGGCTGGGCGCGGACGTCGACGCGCCGCTCGACAGCGGGATGACCCGCCCGCGGCGGCGGCGCAGCCGGCCGGTCGCGACCGGCCTGACGGTGGTCAAGGTCGTCGGGGCCACGGTCTTCGGCCTCCTGGTCTGGGAGATCCTCGTCCGCTCGAGCGGGCTGTCTGACTACTTCGTCAAGACGCCGGCCGACGTCTGGCACTACGCGATCGACGGGCCGGGCGCCACCGGCCACCGGCAGATCCTGCTGTCGAACCTCGGCCGGACGGCAACCGACGCCGGCGTCGGCTGGCTGGCCGGAACGGTGGCGGCGGGGCTCGCCGCGGCGTCGATCACGCTGTTCCCGTCCGTCGGGACGGCTGTGATGCCATTCGTGATCGTGATGCGCTCGGTTCCCCTGATCGCGATGTGCCCGTTGATCGGCCTGGTCTTCGGCCGCGGCCTGGTCGGCGTGACGATCATCGCCGGGGTTGTGACGTTCGTCCCGTCGCTGGTCACGATCGTCGACGGCCTGCGCAGCGCGCCGGCCGCGGCGACCGACCTGATCCACTGCTTCGGCGGGGTCAAGCGGTCAGCCCTGCTCAAGGTGCGCGTGCCCTTCTCGGCGCCGTCCCTGTTCGCGGCGGCGAAGATCTCGATGCCGGGAGCCGTGCTCGGTTCGGTCCTCGCCGAGTGGCTGATCACCGGCCACGGCCTGGGCTACGCGATGGCCTACGACGTGATCTCCAGCGACTACGCCGACCTGTGGAGCTCGATCGCGGTGATCCTCGTCGTCTCGCTCGCCCTCTACTTCGTCGTCGGGGCGATCGAGGGCGCCGTCCGCGACCGGGTCCGCGGATCGTGAACCAGGCCGGCGCGGACGCCGGAAGCCGGCCGGCGACAGACGAGCCGTTCGCCGCGGCGACGCTCCCCCCGCCCGAGGCCCCGGTCGGCTGGCCGGCCTGGCGGCTGCGGGACGCGGTGATCGCCGGCGAGCTCGGCGTCGGCGAGGTGCTCCGGGCGCATCTCGACCGCCTCGAGCAGGTCGAGCCTTGGCTCCACGCGGCCGCCCACGTCCGCCACGACGCGGCGCTGCGCGAGGCCGACGCCCTCCAGGCACGGCTGCACACCGGCCAGCCGCCGGGCCCGCTGTTCGGCGTGCCGATCACCGTCAAGGACGTGATCGCGACCGCCGGGACGCCGACCGAGTGCGGGAGCCGGGCGTTCGCCGGCAACGTCCCCGCCGTCGATGCCGTCGCCGTCGCCCGGCTGCGGGCGGCCGGGGCGGTGGTGATCGCGAAGAGCTGCTGCCCGGAGTTCGCGTTCGGCGTGACGACCCCGGGCACGCGGAGCCCGTGGGGCGCCCACAGCCCGGGTGGGTCCTCCGGCGGCGAGGCGGCACTCGTCGCGGCCGGGGCGTCGGCGCTCGGGCTGGGGACCGACTACGGCGGGTCGCTGCGCTGGCCGGCCCAGTGCTGCGGCGTGCTCGCCCTGCGCCCGGGGCTCGGCGCGCTCGACGGGACGGGTCAGCTGCCCGAGCGCGGCGGGCGGATGGACGGCGGGCTCGGAAGCTCGACGTGGAATGACACCGTCCAGCGGCACTTCCAGGTGGTCGGCCCGATCGCGTCGACCGTACGTGATCTCGCGATTTCGCTGGCCACGATCGGCGGGCGCGACGTCAGGGCGGCCGGGCCGCCGCCCGCCGACGGTGACTCGGGCGGCCTCGAGCAGCTGACGGTCGGCTGGGTCGAGCACGAGGACAGCGCGCCGGTCTGCACAGACGCGCGCCGCGCCCTGCGGGACGCGGTCGCCGCCCTGGCCGGGGCCGGTCTGGGCGTCGAGGAGGTCCCCGGGTGCCTGGACGGGCTCCGCGTCGCCTTCGACGAGCTGCGCGACACCGACCCGATGCCCGACCTGCTGGCCGCCGTCGGCGAGCGGCGGGCGCTGGTCGGGGTGGCCGCCGGCCGGACGCTCGATACCGCGCCGATCTCCCGGGCCGACCCGCAGGCGCTCCGCAAGAGGATCCGCGAACTGCGCGTCCGCATGCTCGCGCAGCTCGAGCGCACGCCGGTGATCCTGGCGCCGGTCGCGCCGAGCGCCGCCTGCGGGCTGGACGGCAGCGCGCCGGTGGAGGGGGCGAGGCTGGCCGGCTTCGAGCTGATGGCGCAGTGCCGGGCGGTCAGCGGGCTCGGCATGCCTGCGCTGAGCATCCCCGTCGGCCGCGACCGCTTCGGCCTGCCGCTGTCGGTCCAGGTGGTCGGCGGACCCGGGCGGGAGGACCTCGTGTTGGATGTCGGGCTGCTGCTCGAGCGGCTGCGCGGCGGCCGGATCCAGCCGCCGTGGAAGGCCGGATAACGTGACAACCACAGAAGGGATGCAATGTCCTACTTGAAGGCCGACATGACGGTCGTTCCGATGTTGACGCCAAATGACACCAGTGCCTTCGAGGAGCTCCTGAGCTCGGGTGATGTCGACCCGTCGAGCGTCGTCGCCCTGATCGGCAAGTCCGAGGGACACGGGCTGCCCAACGACTACGGCCGCCTGCTCGCCGACATCTCGCTGCGCGGAGCCCTCGCCAGGGCGCGGGGTTGCCCGGTCTCGGAGATCGCCGACAGCGTGACGATCGCGATGTCCGGGGGAACGCCGGGTGTGATCTCGCCGCACGTGACGGTGATCACCCAGACCGTCGTCGACGAGCTCCCGCCCGGCCTGGAAGGGAGCGGCCTGGTCGTCGGGCGCTCGCATACGGCGGAGATCCTGCCCGAGGACATCGGACGCACGGCACAGGTCGACAAGGTCGCCAGGGCCGTCACCGAGGCGCTGGCCGACGCGCGGATCACCGACATCGCCGACGTCCACATGGTCCTCGTCAAGGGACCGGCCCTCTCGACGGCGGGGGTCGCCGACGCGGCGTCCCGGGGCCACAGCGTCGTCACGCAGGACTTCGGGATCGGGCCGATGGGGTCGATGTGCTGGTCCAACGACGGGTCGGCGCTCGGCGTCGCCGTCGCGCTCGGCGAGGTCGACCGCGACGCGCTGACCGACGCTCAGATCCGCAGCGACTGGAGCCTCTTCTCGCAGGTCGCGGCGACGTCGTCGGGAGGCGAGAAGCGGGTCGGCGAGGTGCTCGTGCTCGCCAACAGCGCCGACTCGGCCAGCGGCCTGCGGGTCGGCCACGGGATCACCCGGGACATGGCCGATACGGGCGGCGTCAAGGCGGCCCTGCGCAGCGCGGGGCTCGAGTTCGACTGCTGCCCGTCGGACGCCGACCGTGAGCGGATCGCGCAGGTCTTCGGGAAGTTCGTCCTGCCGGGTTCCGACGTCCTCCACGGGCGTCACATCACCGCGCTCGACGACCACGAGGCCCACCACGTGGCGAAGGCCGTCGGCGGCGCCCTCGTGATCGGCATAACCGGCGAGCCGATGTCGTTCATCTCCGGCGGCGAGCGCAACTCTCACATGGGACCGCCCGGCGGCAACCCGATCGCGGCGGTCATCAGGCGCGTGGCGGCGTGAGCTACCTGCTCGAACCCGTGGACGACGAGCCCGGCGCGCGCATCGAGCAGCCGAGCCTGGTCGACCTGGCGGCCGAGAAGATCCGCGAGCTGCTGCTCGCGGGCACGCTGACGCCGGGTGAGCGGGTCCGCGAGGAGTGGCTGAGCTCCCGCCTTGGGATCAGCCGGCCGCCGCTGCGCGAGGCGATCCGCGTGCTCGTCCACCAGGGCCTGCTCGAGCGGATGCCCCGCCGGGGCGTGCGGGTCGTCTCGCTCACCGAGGACGACATCCGCGACATCTACTCGCTGCGCTCCGTGCTCGACCGGTTCGCCCTCGAGCTCGGCGTCCCGGCCGCCGATCCGGCGATGCTCGAGCCGCTGCGGGCGGCCGTCGCCGTGATGCGGGCGGCCGCCGAGTCCGGCCGGCACGCGCCGTACGTCGAGGCCAACCGACAGTTCCACCTCGCCCTGATCCGCCTCGGCGAGAACAGCCGGCTGACGATGACCTACGAGCTGCTGATGAACCAGATGCAGCTGCTGATGAGCGTGAACCTGTCGCGCGAGTCGGCCGAGGACAAGGAGATCGGCGTCCGCCGCCACGAGGAGCTCCTCCGGGCGATCGAGAGCGGGTCGCTCGAGCAGGCGCTGGCCGCGCTCGCGGCCCACGGTGAGCGGCGCTTCCTCGCGGTCGAGGGGGCCGGGGGCGCCGGCGGCGGGGAGACCCGGGAGACCGTGGTCGACGGCGGGGCGGCAAGCCGGCGGGAAGCCCCGTGAGCGGGCGGCGGGCCGGTCGGGCCCTGATCGGGCTACCGGGGCCGACGAACGTCCCGGACGCGGTGCTGGCGGCGATCGCCCGACCGACGATCGACCACCGGGGCGCGGAGTTCGCGGGGATCCTGCGCGGCGTGCTGGCCGACCTGCGGCCGATCTTCGGCACGACGGGGCCGATCGCGATGTTCCCGGGGTCTGGGACCGGCGGGTGGGAGGCGGCGCTGGTCAACACGCTGAGCCCGGGCGACCGGGTGCTGTGCTGCGAGACGGGGTTCTTCGCGGCCGGCTGGGCGACGATGGCCGGCCGGCTCGGGCTCGACGTCTCCGTGATCGAGACAGACTGGCGCCGGCCGGCCGACCCGGACGCGATCGGCGTGGCGCTGGCGGACGACGCCGGACGGGAAATCCGGGCCGTGCTGGTCGTCCACAACGAGACGTCGACCGGGTGCACGAGCGATGTCGCGGCGATCCGCCGGGCGATCGACGCCGCGGGTCATCCGGCGCTCCTGCTGGTCGACGTCGTCTCGTCGCTCGGGTCGATGCCCGTGTGCCACGACGACTGGCGGGTCGACGTGACGGTCGCCGCCTCCCAGAAGGGGCTGATGCTCCCGCCGGGGCTGGCGATGCTCGCCGTCTCCGGGCGGGCGATCGCCGCCGGCAGGTCCGGCGGGCTGCCGCGGTCCTACTGGGACTGGGAGCCGATGCTCGCGGCCGGGGAGACCGGGTCGACGCCGTACACGCCGGCGACCAATCTCGTCGTCGGCCTGCGGACCGCCCTGGACCTGCTCTTCGACGAGGGCTTGGACGCCGTCTTCGCCCGCCATCGGCGGCTGGCCGGCGCCGTGCGGGCGGCGGCCTCGCAGTGGGGCCTCGCGCTCGTCTGCGCGGACCCGGCGGCGGTCAGCGAGTCGGTCACGGCGCTGCTGTTGCCCGACGGGGTCGCCGATACCGGGTTGCGGGAGTCGATCCTCGAGCGGTTCGGCGTGACGCTCGGCGGTGGACTCGGTCGCCTGCGCGAGCGGTGCCTGCGGATCGGGCACCTCGGCGACGTCGACGAGCTGATGGTGATCTCGATGCTCGCGGCGATCGAGATGGGCGTGCCGGAGGCGGTCGGGCTGCGGCCGGGCGGGGTCGCGATGGCGATAGCGGCGCTCGGAGGTACCGCACGGCACGAGGCCTGATCGAGATCTAGATCCGGAACAGGGGTCCGTCGGGGCGCCGACAAAAACCCCGTCGGGCGACGTGGCGTGGTTGACTGGTCATTTCGTCACCGCGTCCCGTCGGGAGAAGAGCGAAGCGAGGTTTTCCAGCTCCTTCCAGGCGAGTTGCTCGCCGCTGGTGTCCCGGATCCACTGAACGAACCACTCAGAGTCCCGCCAGACCGTTACGGCTATGTAGGCGACGTTACGGTCGGCCACAGACTTGTCCAGAAGTCCGTCGAGGTACTCGCCCGCCACCTCCTCGCAGAAATTGAGCAGCGTGACGACCTCGAGCCTGAGCGTGAGCGACTTCGTGTCGTTCCACCGCGCCTTTCCGTCCCAGGCACCGAGCGCGAAGAATTTGATCGCGTTGTCCATCATCCTCACGAATCGGAGGTCCGAGCACCGGTCAACAAGCGCGTAGACGCGATCCCGACTGGCGATCGCCCTCTGTTCAGCCAGCTGCGCGCGGGCGTACGAAGCCGCCACGCACGCCACGACAAGGAGGCCACCGGCAAAGAGGGCTTGGAAAAGCGCCGAGACGCTGATCAGAGAGGCGAGGATCTGCATCAGTGATGCGCGTGCTCCAGCCGGACCGTAGATCGCTGCACTGGTGGTATCCTGAGGTTGTGATTCCGGTCATCGCCACCCGCCCGCCGCCTCCGCTCGACTAGCTCTTTCGTCACGAGGGCACGACCTGTGAGCGGGATGGCCCGGTTGGCAATCTTCGAACGCGTCGTCGCAACGCTCTCCCGCCGGCGGACCGGCCAGGTAGGCCCAACATTTCGGCGACAAGCCGGCTGGTCCGCGCATGACCCTCGATTTGGTGGGATGCTAGCGTCGCTGGTTGCACCGGGTCAGTCCTGGACCAGCGCCCGCAGCCGCTGCTCGAGCTCGGCCCGCTCGACGACGTTCGCGCTCAGCTCGATCGCCCGCCCGTAGGCAGCCGCGGCGGCCGCGACATCGCCGCAGCGCCGCAGCAGCTCGGCGTGGGCTGCGTGGAGCGGCTGGTAGCCGGCCAGCCGGGGGTCTTCGAGCAGCGGCCCGAGCAGGTCGAGCCCGGCCGTCGGGCCGGCCGCGAAGCCGACCGCCACGGCCCGGTTGAGCTCGACGACCGGCGAGCGCTCGAGCTCGGCCAACCTCGAGTACAGGGCGGCGATCTCCACCCAGTCGGTCTGCTCGGGGCTCGGCGCCTCGACCTGGAGCGCCGTGATCGCCGCCTGCAGCTGGTAGCTCCCCGGCCGTCGACGGCGGACCGCCTGCTCGAGCAGCCGCAGCCCCTCGCGGATCCGGCCCTGGTCCCAGCGCGTCCGATCCTGCTCGTCGAGGCCCACGTACCGCCCGATCTCGTCGACCCGCGCGTCCCGCCGGGCGTCGTGCAGCAGCATCAGCGCCAGCAGGCCGAGCACCTCCGCGTCGTCTGGCATCAGCCGCGCCAGCAGCCGCCCCAGCCGGATCGCCTCGCTGCACAGCTCGCCCCGCACCAGGCGCTCGCCGGCGGCGGCCGAATAGCCCTCGTTGAAGATCAGGTAGACGACCGCCAGGACGCCCCGCAACCGGTCGGGCAGGACGTCGTCGGTCGGCACCCGGTAGGGGATCCCCGCGCCGGCGATCTTCGCCTTCGCCCGCGAGATCCGCTGGCCCATCGTCGTCTCGCTGACGAGGAAAGCCCGGGCGATCTCGCCGGTCGTCAGTCCGCCCAGCATCCGCAACGTCAGCGCCGTCCGCGCCGGCAGCGCGAGAGCCGGGTGGCAGCACGTGAAGACCAACCGCAGCCGGTCGTCCTCGACCGCGCTCTGCTCGCCGTCGACGGCGTGCTCCTGCGAATCGAGCCGCGCCAGCTGGGCGAGGCGGTCTGTCCGGTCGGCGAGCGACCGCGTCCGGCGCAGACGATCGATCGCCCGGCGGCGGGCCGCCGTCGTGATCCAGGCCGCCGGGTTCGCCGGGACCCCGTCCCGCGGCCAGGTCGCCACGGCCGCGGCGAAGGCGTCCTGGACGGCGTCCTCGGCGAGCTGGAAGTCCCCCACCTGACGGATCAGGACCGCCAGCACGCCGGCGCGCGCCTCGCGGAACGCGCGCTCGGCGGCCGCTGCCGGAACGCCAACATCCGCCCGCCGCCCGTCGCCCGGGCTCACGCCGCGCCCGCCGTCCTCATGCCCGGCTCAGCCCGCCGGGTAGACGAACACCGGCCGCACCTCGACCGACCCGTGGGTGACGATCGGGGCCCGCGCCGCGTGCCCCAGCGCGACATCGAGATCCGGGCAGTCCATGATGTAGTAGCCGGCCAGCAGCTCCTTGGTCACCGCGAACGGCCCGTCGGTGATCTGGGTCTCCCCGTCGACGACGCGGACCGTCGTCGCCTCGTCCACGCCGCGCAGCTGGTCGCCGACCAGGCCGGCGTCCGCCGCCCGCAGGCTCGCGGTGTACTCGTTCCACTTCTGGTGCTCCGCCGGCATCTCCTCGGCCGACGGGCCGCCCTCGGCCGCTCCGTAGATCAACAGCATGTACTTGGGCATCACGCCTCCTGATCGGTCCTCAGCTCGCCGCCCGAGTGGCGGCCTCATCACTTCGACGCGGCAGTCATCTGGATTTCGACACCGGCCGACGAATTCGCTCACCAGACCGCCGTCCGATCGCTTCCTCCCGCCCGGTCACGCGCAGCGCCGTGCGCCTGGTGATCACCCGGAGGATGACGAACCGGGCGGGCGCCCGGGGCGACGGCAGTGCGCGGCTGCGATCGGCTTGCGACACTCCAACCCGTGAGCCCAAGGCGTTTCCGGCCCGCCGCCCGCGTCGCCCTGTTCCTCGCCGCCCGCGGCGTCTGCGCCGGATGCGGCATCCGGCTGGCGCCCGGTTGGCACGCCGACCACGTCGAGCCGCACGCCTCCGGCGGCGCGACCGAGCCGCGCAACGGCCAGGCGCTCTGCCCGGCCTGCAACCTCGCCAAGGGCGCCAGGCCCGCGTGAGCCCGCCGCTGCGCGCCTGGCAGACCGCGTTCCTCTCGGCTCACGCCGCCTGCCCCCGGCCGGACTTCCTGCTCGTCGCCACGCCCGGCGCCGGCAAGTCGCTCGCCGCCTGCCACGCCGCACGCGCCGCCGCCTGCGAACAGGTGGTCGTCGTCTGCCCGACGACCGCCCTGCGCTCCCAGTGGGCCGACGCCGCCGACCGCGTCGGCCTCCACCTCGACCCCCGCTGGCGCAACGCCGACGGCGTCTGGCAGCCGGACGCCGGCGGCACCGTCGTCACCTATGCGCAGGTCGCCTCGTCGCCCGACCTGTTCGCCCACCATCTCGCCCGGTCCACCTTCGTCGTGCTCGACGAGATCCACCACGCCGGCGAGCTGGCCAGCTGGGGCACCGCCCTGAGAGCCGCCTTCGAGCACGCCGATCGTCGGCTCGCCCTGACGGGCACGCCGTTTCGCTCGGATGCCCGAGCGATCCCCTTCGTCTCCTACGACGACGACCACCGCTGCCGGCCGGACTTCACCTACGGCTACGCAGACGCCGTCGACCACGGCGTCTGCCGGCCGCTGACCTTCCGCCTGCTCGACGCCACGCTCCGCTGGCGGGTCGACGCCGACGAGACGATCGCCGCCTTCTCAGACGATCTCGCCCCTCAGGACGACGCCCGCCGCCTGCGGACGGCGATCGACCCGTCGACCCCCCTGCTGCCGCAGATGCTCCGCGAGGCGGACGCCCTGCTCTGCAAAGCTCGCGTCGTCGTCCCCGACGCCGCCGGACTCGCCCTCTGTGACGACCGCGCCCACGCCCGCGCGACGGCGGCCCTGCTGCGGACGATCACCGGCCAGAAACCGGTCGTCGTCGTCAGCGACGAGGCCGGCGCCCACGCCCGGATCGACCGCTTCGCGCGCGGCGGGCCGGACGCCGCCCGCTGGCTGGTCGCCGTCAACATGGTCAGCGAGGGCGTCGACGTCCCCCGTCTGATCGTCGCCGCCTACGCCACCGTCAAGCGGACCGACCTGTTCTTCCGCCAAGCCGTCGGGCGCCTCGTCCGCCGCCGGCCGGCCGATCCGCCCGACCTCGTCGCAACCGTCTTCCTCCCGGCCGATCCGTCCCTGAAGACCTGCGCCGAGCAGGTCGAGGTCGAGCTGCGCCAGCAGGTGACCGACGAGATCACGGCCGCCTTCGACGTCGAGTCGCCTCCCGGGTCGGGCCGGCGAGCCGACTTCCAGGCGCTCGACGCCCGCGTCGAGTCCGGCGGAATGATCGTCGGCGGCGTCCACTACCAACGCCACGAGGTCGACGCCGCCCGCCGGCTGCTACGCGAGCTCGGCCAATCCGAGCGGGCGATCCGCTCGGTCCTCGAGTTCGTCCGCCGCGAGCGGGCGGCCGGGGCGGGCTCGCCGGGCGGACCGGGGCCGGTGGACGGATCGGCGTCACCGGGCGGGGCACCGTCGGCTGCCGGATCGGGGTCGCCGGGCGGGTCGAGGTCGGTCGTTCCGGCGCACCGGCGAATCGATGCGAAGCGCCGCGCCGTCGACCGCCTCGCCCGACGTTGGGCCGAGCTGCGCCGGGCGGTCGATCCCCAGTACAGCTGGCCGCAGGCCCAGGCCCGAGTCAACCGGGCTATGGGGATCACGCGACGGGCCGACGCCGGCGAAGTCCAGCTCGACGACGGTCTGGCCTTCCTCCACACCGAGCTGACCCGCCTCGCCGCCGACCACCCCGACGATGCGCAGCGCCTGAGAATCCCGGCCAGCATCGAAGTGATCGAGGGCCAGCTGGCCCGCGCGACGACGGTCGACGACTGACACGCTCGATGGACTTCCCCGGCCGCCAGCCGGCGTGGCTGGGCATCGACGTCGGGACGCAGAGCGTACGGGCGGCCGTCATCGACGCCGACGGCCGCCTGCTCGGTTCGGGGTCGGCCGCGCTGAGGAGCGACCGGCCGGGCCCCGGGCGCCACGAGCAGGAGCCCGAGGACTGGTGGGCCGGACTCGGCCTCGCCACGCGCACGGCGCTCGGCGGCCCGGCCGTCGGTTTCGTCGTCGACGGCGTGGCGATCTGCAGCACTTCGGGGACCGTCCTGCTGACCGATCATGACGGTCGCCCGCGGACGCCCGCGCTGATGTACGACGACGGTCGCGCCGTCGACCAGGCCGTT
This sequence comes from Solirubrobacteraceae bacterium, assembly GCA_035553395.1. Classification (GTDB taxonomy): domain Bacteria; phylum Actinomycetota; class Thermoleophilia; order Solirubrobacterales; family Solirubrobacteraceae; genus Palsa-513. The sequence continues at coordinate 46,754 of DASZKP010000018.1, forward strand.
CGCGTCGCGGCGGCCGAGCGCGCACTGGCCAACCGAGGCAGGCGTCGGCACCCGAGCTCGGCGCTGCCCCGCCTGCTCTGGCTGCTCGAGGAGGCCGCCGGTCGGGCGGACGGCGTCCTTCACCTGACCCACTGCGCCGACCTGCTCGCCGGGCGCCTCGTCGGCGCTCGGGTCGCGACCGACGCCAGCCATGCGCTGAAAAGCGCATACGACCCCGAGCTCGAGGCCTGGTCGTTGGACCTCTTCGCCGCGCTCGGCGTTCCCGCGTCGGTGCTCCCCGACGTGGTCGCCCCGGGCGCCCTGCTCGGCTGCGTCGGGCAAGCCGGCTCCCGGCACACCGGCCTTGCGGTCGGGACGCCGGTTCTCGCCGGGATGACCGACGGCTGCGCCGGCCAGATCGCCGCCGGCGCGCTGGACCGCGGGACCTGGAACTCCGTGCTCGGGACGACGCTGGCCGTCAAGGGGGTCGTCGACGAGCCGATCCTCGATCCCGACGGCGGCGTCTACTCCCATCGCCATCCCGACGGCCACCGCTGGCTCGCCGGTGGCGCGTCGAACGTCGGGGCCGGGATCCTCACCGAGCGGTTTCCGGGTCGCGATCTCGCCGAGCTCGATACCGCGGCCGCCGACCACGAGCCGTCCGGCGCCGTGGTCTACCCGCTCGGCTCGGCGGGCGAGCGATTCCCCTTCGTCCGTGCCGACGCCGAGCCGATCGTGCTCGGACTGCTCGGCGACGAGGCCGACCACTACGCCGCCCTGCTCCAGGGCGTCGCCTTCGCCGAGCGGCTCTGCCTATCGCGGATGCAGGCGCTCGGTGCCGTGGTCGACGGGCCGCTGCGCCTCACCGGCGGGGCTGCCCGGAGCGTCTACTGGTGCCAGCTGCGCGCCGACATCCTCGGCCGCCCGGTCCGCCGGCCGGCTCACCCCGAGCCAGCGGTCGGCATGGCGATCCTCGCGTCCGCAGGCGGTGGCTCGGTCACGTCTGCCGCCGCCCGGATGGTCCACGCCGATCTCGAGCTCGAACCCCGGGCCGATCGGGCCGGGCGCTTCGACGAGGCCTATGCCCGGCTGTGCGACGAGTTGCGTGCCCGCGGCTACGTCGACGTCGACGCCGTCATCGATGTCGAGGCGGCTCGAGGAGGGGAGCCGGCGGGCGGGCCGAGCTCAGATCGGACGTGATCCTCCCCGGCGGGATCCGACGGACGAGCATGGGGACCTGTTCGAGAAAATAGCTGCCTGACGCAATGACGCAGGCAACTGTTTTTCCAAGGACGCCACAACACTCCCGCAAGCCGAGCAGAAGCCCGAGGCATACCGCGCAGCCCGGCCCGGCCCGGCCCGGCCGAGAGACAGATCGCGCCCTACGCGACGACCGACGCGCCCGCCGCGATCATCGCCCGCAGCGTCGCGTGGGCGCCGCCGTCGGCGACGGCCGCCTCGGCCAGTTCGAGGCCGTCGCGCGTGTCCTGCACGAGCCCGGCCGCGTACAGCCGCAGGCCGGCGTTCAAGGCGACCGTGTAGGCGATCGGTCCTCGCAGCTCACCGCTCAACAGCTCGGTCGTCAGGGTCGCCGACCGCTGGGCCGCCCGCGCCGGCCCCAGCGTCCGATCGACCGGCTCCGGCCGGGTGATCCGGGTCTCCATGCGCTGCGGCAGGTCGAGCGCGTGGCCCGGCTCGAAGGCCTGCGGACGGCCCGGTCGCATCATGTCCGAGCCCTCGACTCCGCGGACGGCGACCGACCGCTCGGCACCGAGCAGCCCGAGCGCCCCGAGCAGGCGCTCGGAGTACGAGCTGTGGGTGTGGCCGACGACGAACCGCCGCGCGCCGAAGTAGTCGACCAGCTTCTCGGCAGAGTGCATCGGCCCGCGGACGCCGATCTCGTCGCGGACGCCGGCCAGCTCCCGCCAGCCCGGCAGCACCTCCCCGGCGTGGACGACGGTGACCCCGGCCGTGTCGAGCATCGCCACCGACTGAGCGGCCGACGGTCGCTCCGGGCCACCGAGCGCGCCGAGCACGTCGGCCACCGTCGTGCCGTGCTTGGGTCCGAGCGAATCCCCGCAGTGGAGGACGATCCCGGCGCCCGCGCTCGCCGCGACGACGCCGGCCGCGAGCGAGAGGTTGGCGGCGTCGCAGACGCCGTCGTAGGCCCCGGCACACGCAACCAGGGTCCGTCCGCTGCTGGTCCGCAGCGACTCGGACACGTCGCGCAGCGCCTGCGTGAACCCGGCCAGCTCGGTCGGCGACTCGCCCTTGATCCGCATCGCCACGAGGAACGCCCCGGTCTGCGCCGGGGAGACCTCTCCGGCGAGCAGCAGGCCGAGCGCGGTCCGGGCCTCGGCGAAGCTCAGGTCCCTGCTGCCACGCACGCCGGTCCCGACGGCCTTGATCGTCGAGCGGAAGCCGGCGTAGGCCGCCCTGCCCTGCGCCCCGACCCGACCCTGGGCCCGCTCGGCTGCCGAGAGCTCAGGCATCGAACCGGTACCCCACGCTGCGTACGGTCTGGATCCGTCCGGCGCTGTCAGGCCCGAGCTTGGCCCGCAGCCGGCGGATGTGGACGTCGACGGTCCGCTCGCCGCCGTAGTAGTCGTATCCCCAGACCCGGCTGAGCAGCGCCTCACGCGAGAAGACCCGGCCGGGGTGGGTCGCGAGGAACTTGAGCAGCTCGTACTCCATGAACGTGAAGTTGACCGGACGGCCGTCGACCGAGACCTGGTAGTTGGCGAGGTTCAGCTCGAGACCGCCGACCCGGAGCACATCCCCGTCGACCCCCTCGATCTGCTGGCGCGCCCGAGCGATCCGGATCCCCAGCTCGACGCAGGAGAACGGCCGGACGATCAGCTCGTGACCCTCGACGATGCCCGCCCCCGCGCTCAGGTGGCCGGCGTCGAGCGCGACGACCCGCGGCACCTCGGAGAGCTCGACATCCTGCTCGAGGCGCTCACACAGCTCGACCACCGGCGGACCCTGCCCTCCGGCGACGACCAGCATCAACGTGGGGCGGCGCTTGGCGCCACCGTCCTGCGAGCTCGGCCGCAGCGATCCGTCGGTTCCGACCCGACGTGAGCTGAATCCGAGTTCGGCGAGAAGGTCGGCGCTCTCCTTCGCCTCGTCGGAATCTGTCGCGTAGATCCAGGCTTCACTCACAGCCAAGTAGAGCGTACGGCCCAGTGGTCGGGGCCACCACGGACCCGGCGGCCTACCGGGTAGGACAGCCGGTCCAACGGCGGGCGGTCGACCGTCATGGCGCACACGTCCCGCTCGCGACGGGCGCGGTCGCCGCCGCCAGATCGTGCGCGGTTGCGGCGTTGCCGACCGCGTAGCCGCCGAGGATCCCCCCGCCGAACGTCTCCGCGACGATCGTCGCCACGACCCGGCCCCGCACGTCGACCATCGGTCCGCCGGAGTTGCCCGGGATCACGAGACCCCGCAGGGGGGTCAGCAGCCGCGAGACCGACCCGCGGCCGTTCGCGTCGGGCGCGTTGCGCTGCACGGTCGCGCCGATCCGGCCGGCCCGCAGCACGAACGGCCCGTCCGCGGGATAGCCGAGGATCGCCGCCGCCCGGTCGGCCGGGGGATTGCTCGCCAGGGGAAGCGCCGGAGTCGCGAGCGTCGGAACCCGCAGCACGGCGATGTCGTTGCGAGTGTCCAGGCCGATCACCGCGGCCGGGAGCTGCGGCGGGTTGCCGCCGACCTCGACGACCGTGTCGTGCTCGCCCTCGACGACATGCGCGGCCGTCACGACCTCGCCGGGCGCCGCCACCCAGCCGGTGCCCTCGCGACCGACGCCGCAGGCCGTGCCGAGGACGCGGACGACGGACGCCTCCGCCTGCTGGACGGCGTGCGAGCGCAGCACGCGGTCGGTTGGCGCGGCGATCTGCGCCTGCGGTCCGGCGAGCGCCGGGACCGGATCGAACGGCCGCAGGGCGTGCAGCAGCCCGCCGGTCGCCGGGAGCAGCCGGTCGAGGCCGCGGAGCGTCGCCGACGCCTGGACCTCACGATGGAGGCTTGTCGAATCCGGCACGGCCAGCGCCACGGCGCCCAGCAGCCAGGCGATCCCGAGCGCGACGCAGGCCGCCAGGCCGGCGCCGAGCAGCCCGTCGGCCCGGCCCAACGAGGGAGCGATCCGCGCCCGCAGCCGGGCGCCCAAGCTGCTCATGCCGATCGCCAGCGACCCACCGATCATGATCGCGCCGAACAGCCCGAAGGCCGGCGTGGCGAGCGACGTGTCGCTCGGCGGGAGCACGAGACCGGCGATCCACGTCGCGAGCAGCGCGCCGAGCGCGAAGCCGAGCAGGCCCAGCCCGCTGATGATGAAGCCCCGGCGGAAGCCGACCACGGCGAAGTAGAGCGTCGCCAGGATGATCACCAGATCGAGGACGGTCATCCCTTCAGTTTCGCTCCTCTCGAGTGGACTCCTCGGACGATATCCCGCGCATGCGCTCCTGCACCGGGGCGCCCAGAGGCATCGGCAGCCGCCGCGTGGCCCGATAGTCCAGACTTAACGCCCGTGGGCCAGGTCGACATCACACACGCCGAGCTACCCGTCGCCGTGACGCCGGACACACTCCCGGTCGACGAGCTGGCTGCCCGCCTGCGCGCGATCTGCGGACCCGAGCACGTTCTGACCCATCCTCACGACCTGCGGACCTACCAGTCCGACGGCCTGCTCCACTACCACGTCGTCCCTCCCGTGGCCGTTCTCCCCGGCTGCGCCGAGGAGGTCCGCGGGGTGGTCGCGGCCTGCCACGAGTTGAGGATCCCCTGGGTCGCCCGCGGATCCGGCTCCGGCCTCTCGGGCGGGGCGCTGCCGATCGCCGACGGCGTGCTGATCGTGCTCAGCCGGATGCGCCGGGTGCTGGAGGTCGATCTCGTCAACCAGCGCGTCGTCGTCGAGCCCGGCGTCACTAACATCGCCGTCGCCCACGCCGTCGCCCCCGATTTCGTCTATCCGCCCGACCCGTCCAGCCAGATCGTCTGCTCGATCGGCGGTAACGTCGCCGAGAACTCGGGCGGCGCCCACTGCTTCAAGTACGGCTTCACGACCAACTACGTGACCGGCCTCGAGGTCGTCCTCCCCGACGGCGGGGTCGTCGAGCTCGGCGGCAAGGCGCTCGATGCACCCGGCTACGACCTGCTCGGGGCGTTCGTCGGCTCCGAGGGCACGCTCGGCGTCGCCACGAGGATCACGCTCCGCGTGATCCCGGCACCCGAGGCCGTCAAGACCCTCGTGGCCTTCTTCGCGGACGTCCAGGACGCCGGCCGCGCGGTGTCGGCGATCGTCGCCGCGGGGCTCGTGCCCGCGGCGATCGAGATGATGGACGCCCTGGCGATCCACGCGTCCGAGCAGATGGCCCACGCCGGCTGGCCGACCGATGCCGGCGCGGCCCTGCTGGTCGAGCTCGACGGGTCGGCGGCCGAGTGCCACGAGCGCTTCGGCGAGCTCGAGGGCCTCTGCCTGGCCGCCCAGGCGACCGGTGTCCGCGTCGCCCAGACCGAGGCCGAGCGGGCGGTCTTCTGGAAGATGCGCAAGTCCGCCTTCCCGGCGGCCGGCCGGATCTCCCCGCACTACTTCGTCCAGGACGGCGTGATCCCCCGCACCCGCCTGCCGGAGGTCCTCGGCCGGATCGAGGCGCTCGGCGTCGAGTTCGGCCTGCGCGTGGCCAACGTCTTCCACGCCGGCGACGGCAACCTCCATCCACTCGTCTGCTACGACGGCAACACCCCCGGCGAGGCCGCCCGCGCCGAGGAGCTCTCGGGCCTGATCCTCGAGGCCTGCCTCCAGGCCGGCGGGTCGATCACCGGCGAGCACGGCGTCGGTGTCGACAAGCTCGCCTACATGGGCAGGATGTTCGCCCCCGAGGATCTCGCCGCCTTCCGCAGACTCCGCCTGGCCTTCGATCCAGACGGCCTCGCCAACCCCGGCAAGGCGATCCCGACGCCGCGACTCTGCGGCGAGGTCCCCGGCCCGTACCGAATCCACCCACTCGAGGCGGCCGGGTTGGCCGAACGATTCTGATGGCCACGCCCTCAGGCTCGGGCGGCGCGCTCGCCCCCCCGACCGTCAGCCCGGCGACCCCGGCCGAGGTCGCGGAGCAGCTGGCCGGCGGCGGCCGCGTCCGACCGGTCGGCGGCGGCACGAAGCTCGCCTGGGGCGCCCCTGGCATCGCGCCCGACCGCGAGCTCTCGACCGCCGGACTGGATCGGATCGTCGCCCACAACGACGGCGACCTGACCGCCGTGCTCGAGGCCGGCGTGCCGATCGCCCGAGCCCAGGCGGCGTTCGCCCTCCACGGACAGCGCCTCACGCTCGACCCGCCCGACGGCGGCGGCGCGGCGACGATCGGCGGGATCCTCGCGACCGGTGATTCCGGCCCCCTGCGCCACCGCTTCGGCGGACCGCGCGACCTGATCCTCGGCGTGCGCATCGCGCTTCCCGACGGGACGGTCGCCAGGGCCGGGTCCGACGTGATCAAGAACGTCGCCGGCTACGACCTGGCCAAGCTGATGTGTGGAGGACTCGGCACGCTCGGCGTGATCTGCGAGGCCACCGTCCGCCTCCATCCGGTCGCCGAGGCGACGATCACCGTGCAGGCCCACGCGCACGACCCCGGCAGCCTGTGCGCGGCTGCCCGCCGGCTCGCCCGCCATCCGCTCGAGCTCGAGTCGCTCGACCTGCGCTGGGACGGACCTGAGGACGGCGGCCTGCTGCTCGCCAGGGCGGTCGGGCGGACCGTCGAGCGCAGCGTGCGGTCGCTGCGCGACGTGCTCGCCGCGGCCGGCCTGGAGAGCGATCAGATCGAGGACGACGACGAGCTCTGGGCGCAGCAGCGCGACCGCCAGCGCGCCGCACCCGGCGGGGCCGTGGTTCGCGTGTCGGGGCTCCCCGCCGATCTCGAGCGCATCCTGCGCGCCGCCCCGAGCGCCGTCGGGCGCCCCGCCCTCGGACTCGTCTGGGTCCGCCTGCAACCCGACCCGGGTGCCCTCGCCGAACTGCGGCGGGCCGTGCACCCGGCGGCCTGCGTCCTGCTCGACGCACCCGAGCAGCTCCGCGCCGAGGTCGACGTCTGGGGCGTCGGGCCGGGGACCGAGCTCGACCTCCTGCGACGCGTCAAGCAGAGCTTCGATCCGGCCGGCGTCTGCAACGCCGGCCGCTACGCCGGGGGCATCTGATGGACGTGACGCCGTCCGACCCGCCGGTCGAGCCGATGCCCGACTCCGCCTGGGACGACGAACGTCCGCCCGCCCCCGCGCTGATCGACGACTGCGTGCACTGCGGCTTCTGCCTGCCGACCTGCCCGACCTACGCCCTCTGGGGCGAGGAGATGGACTCGCCGCGGGGGCGGATCACGCTGATGGCGCTCGGGCACGAGCAGCCCGACCTGTCGGCCGAGATGGTCGGTCACTTCGACAGCTGCCTCGGCTGCATGGCCTGCGTGACCGCCTGCCCGTCCGGTGTCCAGTACGACCTGCTGCTGGCGGCCACCCGTCCACAGATCGAACGAAACTACGACCGCAGCGCGGCCGACCGTGCCTTCCGCCGGCTGATCTTCGCCCTCTTCCCCTACCCCGGCCGGCTGCGGGCCCTCGTTCCTGCCCTCGTGGTCAACCGCCGCTATGGCCTGGACCGGCTGATCCCCGGCCGCTTTCCCCGCCTGCGGGCGATGGCGTCGATGACGCCGCCCGTGACGCTCGACGCCGCCTGGCAGACGCTGCCGGCGGTGACGCCGGCGCTCGGCGAGAAGCGCGGCACCGTCGTGATGCTCCAGGGCTGCGTCCAGCGCGTCTTCTTCGCGGCCGTCAACCGCGCCACCGTCGCGGTCCTCGCGGCCGAGGGCTTCGAGGTCCACGCCCCCCGCGCGCCGCGCTGCTGCGGCTCGCTGGCGATGCACACCGGCTACGAGGAGGACGCCAAGGTCTGCGCTCGCGAGACGATCGCCGCGTTCGCCGGCTATGACACCGTGGTCGTCAACGCCGCCGGCTGCGGCTCGGGCATGAAGGAGTACGGCCACCTGCTCGGCGGCGACGACGCCGAGGAGTTCGCCGGGCGGGTGCGCGACATCCACGAGTTCCTCGCCGGGATCGAGCCCCGCGCCCGCCGGGGCCCGGTCGCGCTCCGCGTCGCCTATCACGACGCGTGCCACCTCGCCCACGCGCAGGGGATCCGGTCGCAGCCGCGCGACCTGCTCCGCGCGATCCCGGGGCTCGAGCTCGTCGAGCCCGCCGAGTGGGAGATCTGCTGCGGGTCGGCCGGCGTCCACAACCTGCTCGAGCCCGACGCCGCCGGCGATCTCGGACGGCGCAAGGCGGCCAACCTCGCGGCCTGCGGCGCGCAGGCGATCGCCGCCGCCAACCCGGGGTGTGCGATCCAGATCGCACGGTACCTCGACCGCCCGCTCCCGATTCTTCACCCGATCGAGCTGCTCGCCCGGTCGCTCGCCGGGTAGCCCGACCAGCCACGCTGCGCTCGCGCCGCGGCGTAGGCCGGCCGGCGCGTGGTTGTCGAGAGTGATCCGCGCGGCGGGGGGCTGCGGTATCAGGAGCACAACACGAAACCCGGCGCGGGCATCTGGCCCGCCGGGAATCAGCCGGGGAACGTGTGCCATCCAAGTCGGCGCACGGCCCGAACTGTCCAATTGGAGGTACTGATGCCGAACGCCTTGAACGAGGAGGCCGGCCCGCGCCCGGTCGCTGCCATGGAGGTCCTCGCCCGCGACCCGAGCGAGCGCAAGAAGTTCCTGAAGATGGTCGGACGCAACGTCGGCGGCGCCGCCGCCGCCAGCTCGTTCGCCGTCTTCCTCGCGGCGTGCGGCTCGAGCAAGAAGAGCTCGACGGCCACCACCACCAGCACCCCGGCGACCAGCACCCCCAGCGGTGGGGCGAACGCCGGCGACATCACGATCGTCAACTACGCCCTGACACTCGAGTACCTCGAGACCGAGTTCTACAAGAAGGTCGTCAAGTCGGGTCTCTTCAGCGGCCCGACGCAGTCGCTGCTGCAGACGATCGCCGCCCAGGAGCAGCAGCATGTCGACGCGCTCAAGCATGCGGCCGTCACGCTCGGCGGGACGCCTGCCGCGAAGGTGGTCGGCAAGTTCCCGGTGACCAGCGCCGCACAGGTCGCCAAGCTGGCGGCGGTCGTCGAGAACCTCGGCGCGTCGGCCTACCTCGGCCAGGCCGCGAACATCGTCAACCCCGAGATCCTCGCGTCCGCGCTGGCGATCCACACGGTCGAGGCTCGTCACGCGGCGATCCTCAACACCCTCAACAAGCTGTCGATCACGCCGGACGGCGCGTTCGCCAAGCCCGCGGACATGGCCACGGTGCTCGCCGCCGTCAAGCCGTTCCTCCCCTAACAGTCCGCAAGCACAGAGAGGATCAAGTCATGGCAGATTCCACGTTTGCGGTCCCTGATCTGGCCGCAGTCGAAGTTCACGGCACCACCCGCGAGGCGTTCCTCGTCCGCGGCGCACTGGCCGCCGTCGCCGTCGCCGGCGTCGGCGCGGCCGGTCCGTTCGTCAACCAGGCGTTCGGAGCGTCGACACCATCGGCGACCGGTGATCTCGGGATCCTCAACTTCGCGTTGACACTCGAGTACCTCGAGTCGTACTTCTACAACACCGTCGCAAAGACGGCCGGTCTCTCGGGTGAGGCGAAGTCGCTCGCCGCGTTGATCGCCGGCCACGAGGCCGCCCACGTCGCCGGACTGACCGCGGCGATCAAGGGAGCCGGCGGGACGCCCGTGACGTCACCGAAGTTCAAGTTCCCGGCGTCGACGAAGACGCAGAAGGGCTTCCTGGCCCTGGCCTCGGTGCTCGAGAACACAGGTGTCAGTGCGTACAACGGTCAGGGTCCGTTGCTGATGAGCAAGGCGATCCTCGCGACGGCCGGCCAGATCGTCCAGGTCGAGGCCCGGCATGCGGCGGCGATCAACTACATGATCGGCCTCAGCCCGACGCCCGCGAAGGGAGGCGGCGCGTTCGACACGCCGCTCAGCAAGGCCGCCGTCCTGAAGGCGGTCACGCCGCTGCTCGCCTAGCCGCCGTGCCGCAAGCGGCGGCGCCCGGCGTAGCGCAGCGACGGAGACGGCCCCCGGCATGACGCCGGGGGCCGCTCGTCATCCCGGGCCGATCAGCTGCCCGGCGTACGGTCCGCGCCCGCTCAGGCAGGCCGCCCCGCAGCGGGCGGCGAGACCGAGCGCGTCGGGCAGGCGCAGGTCGGCGCCCAGGCCGTAGGTCAGCCCGGCGGCGAACGAGTCGCCGCAGCCGTAGGAGTCGACGATCGGCCCGGGGACCGCGCAGGCCTCCCAGCGGCCCGATCCGCTGGCCGCGCTCCAGCCGCCGCCGAGGGCGCCCTCGGTCGCGACGACGACGTCGGCCCGGTCGACGAGGTCGACCGCCGACCGGGTCTCGCTGGGGTCGCCGGCGCTGAAGACCAGGGCGTCGACGCGCACGCCGGCCGGCGGGACGACCCGGGCGCGGGGCGTCATCACCAGGACGCGAGCCTGCCGCGCGGCTTCGAGCGCCGCGGGGTCGCCGGCGGTGAAGTACACGCAGTCATCGTCTGCGAGCAGCTCCCACGGCAGCGGGTCCGCTCCACGCGGGGCGAGCCGATCGCCGATCGTCGTGATCGTCCGCTCGCCGGCGTCGTCGACGAAGGTCAGGGCCCGCCGCGTCGGCTCGTCGCGGATCGCCGCATGGACGACCACGCCGAGCCGCTCGAGCCGCGCCTGGGCCCGCCGGCCGAGCTCGTCGTCACCGAGCGCCGTATAGAGCGTCGCCCGGCCGGCCAGGCGGGCCAGCGCGACCGCCGTCACCGCGCCGCCGCCGGCCGCCTCGTCCCACGTCTCGCTCGCGTTGACGACCTCGCCGGCCCGCGGGACGTGCGGCACCCGGGCGAACTCGACCCATTCGATGTGTCCGACTACGGCGGGGTTCATCGGGGTACGCGGCCGGCCGCGGGCCCGCCCGGCCGACGCCGGCGGCCGGTAGCTTTCGGCCTGGGCACGCCCACGCTCCCCGCGGGACCCGTCCCGACCACCGCTCGAGAACTGGAGACTCCATGCCGCAGGTTGAGTTCAAGGCAAACGGATCGACCGCCGCCGGCTACCTCGCGCTGCCCGAGTCCGGCAGCGGTCCCGGCGTCGTCGTGCTCCAGGAGTGGTGGGGCGTCGACGATCACATCCGCAGCGTATGCGACCGCCTCGCGGCTGACGGCTTCGTCGCGCTCGCGCCGGACCTCTACCACGGCGAGACGGCCGAAGCGCCGGACGAGGCGCAGCAGAAGATGATGGCGATGTCGATGGACCGGGCCGAGCTGGAGATGAGCGGCGCGGTCGACCATCTCGCCGCCCTCGAGGCCACGACCGGCGACGGCGTCGGGGCGATCGGCTTCTGCCTCGGTGGCGGGCTCGCCGTCTGGGCGGCGAGCGTCAACGCGAAGATCCGGGCGGTCGTCAGCTTCTACTACGTGATGCCCCACGGAAAGCCCGACTTCACGAAGATCGGAGCACCCGTGCTGGGCCACTTCGGCACGGCCGACGACTTCATCCCGGTCGAGACGGCCGAAGGTCTGCTCGGCGAGCTGCGGAGCGCCGGCGTGGAGGCCGAGTTCGTCTTCTACGAGGGCGCCGGGCACGCCTTCTTCAACGACACCAACCGCCTGGGCACCTACGACCCGGACGCCGCCGCGCGCGCCTGGCGGCGGTCGGTCGAGTTCATCTCCGAGAACGTCTCCTAGACGGCGGCGCGGATCGACGCGCGCCTTCGAGAGCGGCGTTCGCGCCGGGTGCGCGGATCAGGCCGGCGGCCCGCTCGGCGAGAGCTCGTCGGCGACGAGCGCGAGGAAGCCACTGACGGCGAACCCGAGCAGGGCGATCACTCCGACCGCGTGCGCCCAGCGGGCGTCGGCCAACGTCAGGCAGGCGAAGCCGACCAGGAACGACCCGCCGCACAAGCGGCCGAGCAGGCCGGCGCGCGAGGCCGAAAGCAGTTCCCGGGCGGTGCGCGGCGGCGGCGGCGGGCTCGGGTGGTCGAGCTGGCCGGCGAGGACGAGGCGGAAGAGCAGGCCGAGCGATGGGAAGAGGATCACCCCGCCGGCGACGATCGCGACGACCAGGCAGACGATCGCGTCGTGCGGCGCCGCCGCCTGCGCGATCGTCAACCCCGGCAGGAGGATCGGGTTCTGGGCGACGGCCCAGCCGGCGATCATCGCGCTGACGGCGAGTGCCGCGGTCACGCGGGCGGCGTCGAAGCGCGACCCGCGGACCAGGACGAGCGTGGCGGCGCCGGCGAGCACCGAGACGACCAGCCCGGCGACGGCGTCGGTGTGGAGGAGCCGCTCGTAGAGGTTGTGGGCGTCGCCGTGGATGACGGCGATCCCCACGAGCGCGACCGCGCCGGCCGAGATCCCGGAGACGAGCGCGCGGGTGCGGAAGGCGGCCGCCAGGTCGCGATGCCCGAGGCGGCGCGCGTCGGCCGCGAGGTAGACGGCCGCGAGGTAGGCCGACGTCGCGACGGCGAGGACGCCGATCAGCAGCGACGTCGGGTTCAGCCAACTCCCCCACAGCGCCCCGGCGGCATTTCCGACCGGCACGCGACGCGAGGCGATCGCCCCGACCATCGTTCCGAGCGCGAACGGCGCGAGCACCGACGAGGCGGCGAGGACCGTGTCGATCGCCGCCGTCTCTCGCAGGCTCGCGCTCCCCGAGCGGGTGGCGTACGCCGTCCCCCGGAGGACGATGCCGAGCGCGGCGATCAGGAAGGGGATCGTGAGAGTCGACGCGACCGAGGCGAAGACGATCGGGTAGGCCGTCCAGATCACGGTGATCACGAAGATCAGCCAGACGTGGTTGGCCTCCCAGACCGGGGCCATCGCGTGATGGGCGTGATCGCGGATCCGCCGGCCGGACTCGCCCCGGCCGGGAAGGAGCTGCCAGAAGCCGGCGCCGAAATCGGCGCCGGCGAGGACGGTGTAGAGGACGAGCCCGATCCCGGCGAAGACGAGCGGGAGGTCGTAGAAGTGCATCGTCAGTCGCCGGCCGCGACGGCGACGGGGTCTGGCGGGTCGGGGATCTCGAGCGGGGACCTGGCGAGCCGGCGCAGAACCCAGGCGACGCCGACCGCGACGCCCGCGTAGACCAGCGCGAGCGTCCCGTAGGCGACCGGGATCCCCCGGGCGCCGGTCACCGCCTGCGAGGTCAGCATCACGCCGTAGACGACCCACGGCTGGCGGCCGACCTCGGTCGTTACCCAGCCGGCGATCAGCGCGACGAGCGAAGCAGGGCCGGCGATCGCGACGGCGCGGTAGAACCACGGCGAGTCGGGCAGTCGCTTGCGCCTGATCCGCACGGCGAGCAGCCAGACGCCGAGCAGCGCGAGCAGCGTGCCG
>DASZKP010000019.1:0-3433 GCA_035553395.1 Solirubrobacteraceae bacterium
TCGACGACGAAGTCCTTGCGGGTGATCCCCCGACTCCCAAGCCGTGGCCGATCCGGCCGGCCGACGGCGACCGGCGCTTGTGCTCGGCGATGATCGTCAGGGCGGGTGCGGCGAGCGCATCGCGAAACGCGTGAGCCGGCCGGCTGCTCGGTCGCGCGGTCAGCGGCCGGTCGGCCCGCCGGCGCTCGACGTCCTCCCGCGTGCTCGCGGGATCCCGTCGAGGACGGCGCTCATGCGAGCGCGGCCGCGAGCTCGTTGGTCAGGGCGACGAACCGCTCGAGGACGGCCGCAGCGCAACCGTCGTCGATCGCCGCGCGCGCCAGCTCGACCCCGTGGGCGATCGTCTCGGCCCGGCCGGCAGCGTAGATCGCCGCACCACTGTTGACGAGTGCCATTTCCCGAGCGGGCCCGTCCCGCCCGGCCAGGATCGCGCGCGTGACCTGGGCATTCTCGGCCGGCGTCCCACCCGGGATGCCCTCGCCGTCGACCGGCCGGATGCCGAGCTCCCGGGGTGTGACGGTGTACCGTCGGGTCTCTCCCCCGCCGACCTCGATCACCCGGGTCGGGGCCGCCGCGCTGAGCTCGTCCATGCCGTCCTCCGAGGTCACGATCAGCGCCCGGGCGGCGCCCAACCCGTCGAGCGCGCCGGCGATCACCTCAGTGAAGCCGGGATCCGACACGCCGATCAACTGACGACCCGCGCCGGCAGGGTTGGTCAGGGGGCCGAGGAAGTTGAAGATCGTCCGGACGCCGAGCTGCTTGCGGACGGGGACGACGAAGCGGGTCGCCTGGTGGTGGGACGGCGCGAACATGAAGCCGAAGCCGGCCTCGTCGATGCACCGGGCGACCGCCGCCGCCGGCAAGTCGATCCGCGCGCCGAGCGCCTCGAGGAGATCGGCCGACCCGGACAGGCTCGTCGCCGACCGGTTGCCGTGCTTGGCGACCCGGCACCCTGCGCCCGCCGCGATCAGCGCGGCCGTCGTCGACACGTTGAACGAGCTCCGCCCTCCCCCGGTCCCCGCGGTGTCCAGCAGGCCGGCGGGATCAGCGTTCTCGACCGGCGTGGCGAGCGAGCGCATCGTCCGGGCGAAGCCGATGATCTCCGACGCGGTCTCGCCCTTCGTCCGCAGCCCGATCAGGAACCCGGCGATCTGCGTCTGGGAGACCTCACCGGCCATGATCCGGCCGAGTACGGCCGCCGCGTCGTCGGCGCTGAGGTCGCGTCCGGACGCGACGCGATCGAGCGCGCGAGTGACTGTCGGATCGGGAATCTCCGTCACCGGCTGGACGCTATCCGGTCGGCCCGACGTCCGGGCTTGGCCCGCTCGGCCGATTCGAGAACGACAGTGCGGCCGCCCGGGCGTCGACCGAGCTGGCGGTAGAGTCCGATCGTGGTTTCGCAGGCGTCCACGCGGCAGCGTCGACCTGGGGTGCATCGCCTGTCGATCGAGGACGTCTACGCGATGGTCGCGGCCGGCGTGCTCGACGAGGACGACCGGATCGAGCTCGTTCCCGACTTGCTCAGCCGGCGCGCCACGGCTTGAACGCGAGAGTTCCCAGCCAGGGTCTCGAAATGCCGGTTCACATGGATCACGTCGATACCGTGCTGCTGGGCGCACGCCGCGATCGGGAGGCCGCAATCGCGATCCGGATGGCGACCTCTCCGCGGCAAGTTCTCGCTTCGCGGCCCGCCTCGCAGAGTCGTGGCTCGACCGGCGACCGGTCGGCCGCCACCGCTCTCCGAGTTGTGAGCACAATTCTCCGAGTTAGCAGCTGGGATTATCCAGATTGACAGGAGACTATGACTCCGCCGGTGGAGTTGATCCAGCGCGCGCTATCGCCGACACCGTGGTCGAGGCCATGGGGGTCTCGCGCGTCGGAGCTCTGCTCGGCCCGGGCCAGTCCGGCAGGAGCACGCTGGCGCGCATGCTCGCCGCCGACCGGCTTCCCGCCGACTACCTGACGCTCGACGACGAACCGGTCCGATCCCTCGCCTCCGCCGATCCGGCCGGCTTCGTCGCCGTCACGACGCCGGCGCCGGTCGCCGACACCTCGAGACAATCGGGAACGTCTGAGTCGACGATCAGCGAGTGGTAGCGACCGACCTTCACCGGCCTCGTCAGCCCGGCATAGATCGTTCGCCCGTCGTGCTCGATCTCCGCGGTCTTCACGTGGACCGGCAGGTGCCGGATGACCCGGCCGCCGAACGCCTGAGCGACGGCCTGGTGGCCGAGGCATGCCGCGCTCGCCGCGATCAGAAGGCCGAAATCGCAGAACCTCGAAACGTCGCCGGATCCCGGGCAGGGCCCAGCACGACCGGCCCGGAAGGCCTATGCGTCGGGAAGGTGCTCGAGGTCGTCGACGTCGCGCGGCCTTCCGGCCGCAGTCTTCATCGCCCGCAGATGACCAAGGCCGCAGTAACGCACCGGTACGTCGTCCAGCCAGAACGTGAGCCCGTCGGAGTCGAGCGCGGCGTAGAGATCGTCGGCATCCACGCCGGCAACCCACTGCATGACGTCGAGCGCGCGAAGGTCCGTCTCGAGACGAAAATTGCCGCCCAAGGAGAGATCCTCGACGCTGGTCGGGTCGACCGGCAGCTCATCCGCGTCGAACTCGCCCGTCTCAGCCGGCTGCGCGTGGAGAGCCGACAGGGCGTCCGCGAGCCTGGCCAGATTCCGCGGGTCCGTGGCCGGCACGATGTCGAGAGCCTTCGACGGTCGCCGGTAGCCGTGGGCCGCCACGACAACGCCACCGATGAGAATGTGCTCGACGTCCCGGTCGTGGAGGAACCGCAGCAGCAGCTCAGGATCGAGCGCGTCCATCTCGCCGAGCCTGGGCGGCCGCGTCGGCGACCCGGTTTGCGAACCGGGCGAGCGCGGCTGCCGCGCGCACGTTTTCGGCGGCGCCAGACTCCCGGTCGCTCGCGCAGCGCACACGAGAGGCCGCTTCCTCTCGCGCGACCTCCTCCGCGGTCCACCGACCCGTCGAAGTGAGACGGTCCTCAGTCATTCAACGACATAGTACGAGACGGAACATAGAGGCCGGCGTCATGGCTGCTTCCTTCCTCGGCCGGCCGAGATCGATCGAGCCGCTCCGATCGACGCTCGTACGAACCGTGGCGCAGCCCAGAACCTGAGCCGGCACCGCAGAGCGTCCTGGTGCGATGACGCCGGCCCGCCGCCGACGGCGGCACTCAGGCGAGGAAGTTCTCGAGCAGGGCCATGCCCTCGTCGGTCAGCACGGACTCCGGGTGGAACTGGACGCCCACGGCCGGCAACTCGCGGTGACGGATCCCCATCACGACGCCGGCGCCGGTCGCCGAGACCTCCAGGCAGTCGGGGACGTCCGAGTCGACGATCAGCGAGTGGTAGCGGCCGACCTTCAGCGGGCTGGAGACGCCGGCGTAGATCGTCCGGCCGTCATGCTCGATCTC
>DASZKP010000020.1:0-1625 GCA_035553395.1 Solirubrobacteraceae bacterium
TGGCTCAGGTCCCAGAGCTTGTCGTGGAGGATCCGCATCAGGCCGCCACCGTCCGCCGCGCGCCGTCGGCATCGACGCGCTTGTCGCCCAGCCGCTCGGCCAGGCGCGAGGCGAGGGCCATGATCGTCAGCGCCGGGTTGGCCGAGCCCTGGGTCGGCATCACGCTGCCGTCGGCGACGAAGAGGTTCGGCACCTCCCAGGCGCGGTGGTCGGCGTCCACCACCCCGGTCTCCCGCGAGTCGGACATCGCGCAGCCGCCGACCAGGTGGGCGTAGCGGTCGATCGCCAGCACGTCCTGCGCACCCGCCGCCTCGAGGATGTCGTGCAGCCGCTGCTTGGCGAAGGCGATGTTGGCGCGGTCGTTGTCGCACTGGCCGTAGTCCATCCGCGCCACCGGCACCCCGTTCGCGTCCTTCTCGTCGGCCAGGGTCACCCGGTTCTCGGGCAACGGCAGCAGCTCACTGAGGGCACCGAGCGTGTACCAATGGTTGTAGTCGCGCATGTACTCGCGCAGCGCCTGGCCCCAGTGGCCGTCGGCGAGGACGTGCTCGGCCCAGGCGATCGGCAGCGGCCCCACCGTCTGCACCGAGAACCCACGCGCGAAGCCGCGGCTCTCGTCGGTCTCGTAGAACTGCTCGGAGCTGACCTCCGGCGGCGGCGCCTTGTACATCCGCATCTCTTCCGGGAAACGCCCGGCGACCTGCGGCGCCCCCTGCACCATCACCCCGCGGCCGACCAGGTCGTTGCCATTGGCCAGCCCGTTCGGGAAGCGGGCGCTGGTCGAGTGGAGCAGCAGGCGCGGGGTCTCGATCGAGTAGCCGGCGACGGCCACGGTCGCGGCCGGCTGGAAATGCTCGACCCCGGCCTGGACGTAGGTGACGCCGGTGCAGCGGCCCGCCTCGTCGACCTCGACCCGCGTCGCCATCGCGTCGGCGCGGATCTCGACCCCGTGGGCGAGCGCGTCGGGGACGTGGGTGACGAGCGGCGAGCCCTTCGCGTTCACCTTGCAGCCCTGCAGACACAGACCGCGGTAGATGCAGTGGGGGCGATTGCCGAAGGAGCCGTTGGCGATCGCGACCGGCCCGACCTTCATCTCGATCCCGACCTTGCGCGCCCCGTCGACCGTTCGTTCGGCGCCGCCGGCGATCGGGTGCGGCGAGTGCGGATAGCCGTGCGGGTCGCCCCAGGGCCAGAACTCGCCGGCCGCCGGCAGCTCGCGCTCGAGCCGCTCGTAGTGCGGCTTCAGGTCGGCGTAGGAGATCGGCCAATCGGCGGCGACGCCGTCATGGCTGCGGACCTCGAAGTCGGAGGGATGGAAGCGCGGCACGTAACCGGCGAAGTGGACCATCGAGCCGCCCACCCCCCGGCCCGAGTTGTTCTTGCCGAGCTCGACCGGATCGGAGCCGCCGATCACCCGCGGTTCGTTCCAGTAGAGCCCGTGCGAGCCCGCCTCGTCGGAGACCCAGTCCTCGTCGGGGTCCCAAAACGGCCCCGCCTCGAGCACGACGATCCGCCAGCCGCGCCGCGCCAGCCGTTGGGCCAGCGTCGCGCCACCGGCGCCGCAGCCGACGATCAGCATGTCGACCTCCTCGCTCTGGTCGAAGCGGGCCATCGTCTCGCGGCCG